>JBBRXN010000024.1:0-58829 GCA_038248385.1 Bacteroidales bacterium | reverse complement strand
TTATAGTCCATCATGCCTCTGACAGCGCCATTAGTTGCAACATTGGCATTTGATGTTAAGAAATCAGCAACAGTTTGTCCGGAAACCGGCGATGATACCAGGTGCCAGGCACCGGTAGTCATATAACGTTGAGCAACTGTTGTTCCTGTACCGGTGGCAGTTCCGGCAATTAACGAACCTGTACCCGAACCATTTGATTGTAATACCAAGCCTAATGCAGCGTTGTTGGTAAGTGTACCGTTAATGGTGAGAGTACCTCCGACACCGATAGTTAACACGGCGACTGCATCGATCGTTAAGTTGTTGCAAATATTACCAGATGCGCTGATAGTTGGATTATTGGGCATACTAGCAGGTATGATTGCTGAAACAGCAATTGTTGGTACAATGGAAGAACTCCAGTTGGTGTTTGTATTCCAATCAGAAGTAGCACCGGTCCAGGTATATGTTGTTCCTCCGACAGGGTCGGTGCCAAATTTATATTCATAAGCTCCCATATCAATAGTACCAGTCGCACCATCGGTTTTATTCAATTTTCTGCCAAAACCAGTACATCGGATATCAGTTGTCTGGCTGTTGTATGCACTATTTCCAGTATCAGCACAAGGTGAGGTGCTATAAATTCTAAAATCACCTCCTCCGGAATTTACAAATTGAGGGTCTGTAGAAATACTACCTGATAGTGTAAATGTACCACCGGATTGATAAACGTCATTCGTTCCATTTGCATAACAGGAGTAGTTTAGTATGATATTTGATGTATTATTAGAAAAATATATTTGGTTACCATTAAATGTTGTGGTATTTCCCCAAATAATCGAATTGTTTATTGTGGTTGTTGAGGAAGAATAACTAGCAACTCCACCACCATTATTAGAAGCAGAATTCATGGCAATCGTACAGTTGGTAAAAATTGGTGATGATGAATTTGCATTACACACTCCACCACCATTCCCATTAGCAGATCCTGATGCAGAATTTCCTGTTATCAGGCAATTGGTGAGTGTTGGTGATGAACTATTATTATATACTCCAGCGCCATTCCCGGCAGAATTTCCTGTTATCGTACAGTTGGTCAGCTGTGGTGATGAGTTATAATTTGCCACTCCACCACCACTAACTTCAAGATCAGCATTATATCCCCCTTTTATGGTAAAGCCATCTAAGATAGCGCTACTATTTACTAAATTATTATAAACCACATAATAACTGTTATCGGAGTTAACCCCGGGAGTTCCGATATCGCCACTTAGTATGGTAACATTGGTTTTCCAGTTTCGTTCGGTAACTAAAGTTTCGGTCCCTGCAAAACCGCCATAAATTGCCACACCGCTAACCATATTGAAATATAGGTTGCGGTTGATTGTTGTTGTGGGCATGTAGGTTCCGGCAGCTACCCAAACTTCTCCTGGTCCGCCATTGATGGCTAGTTGCAGTTGTGTGTTGTCGTAAGCATTTAGCCAATTTGATCCGTTTTTCACCCCTGCACCGGCAAATGTTACAAACCTTTGGCCATTTACAAATACACTCATCGAAAGGATGAGGACAAAAAATAGTAGATGTTTTTTCATTAGAACCTCCTTTTATTAGTTAGTCAATTGTTGATTTTTAAAGAATTTACCTGCAATTCATAGGATACACTCGTTTAATTAGATTGGATCAGAATATTTTTTGTTAACAATGCCGATAAAAATAAATAACTCAACCATAAAAAGCAATTTTTTTATAATAAAAGTTTAAATATTATTTTCAGGCATTGAATTTTTTGAATTTTGACACACGAAAACTGTGTGTAATTTTCAGGATATATAACAAAAAATATATAAGGTTGTTTAAATTTTCCAGAATAATAATATCCAGTCAAAATTCTGTAAGAATTATCATGCTGTTGGCTTCCGCCAAATTTCCGTTTGAGCATAAAATATCAAAATTTGAAATTGCAATTGACATAATAAGGTTGGATGTTTTTTGGCTCTCCATTACTACTAATAGTTGCCCAATGAAAATGAGGGTTCAAGAATGAAGATATTAATAACCTTATTTTCTGTTTTTAACCTTAGCAGCAAGGATTCATTTGCCGGAAGTGGTGACTGCATTTCTGAAAGAAATTTATGATTTAAACCTATCCAAAAACGAACAAATCCTGAAACAGCTCAATGAGATCACTAAAGTTCTGAATGAGAATGAGATTTATCCCATTTTTCTGAAAGGTGCCGGAAACCTGTTGGACAAACTATATGGCGATTATGGTGAGCGAATGATGGGAGTTGCTGATCTTCTTGTTCCCGAAAAAGATTATCTCCGCACAGCCAGGATATTGGAAAGTGACGGTTATTCATCGGAAAACCCAAGGCTACTTTGATATTGAAAGCCTGAAACATGATTTAAACCAAGCCACTTTTTTTTATAGCAATAGAAGGGTAAGGAACATATTCGACGATAGATTATCGTCATACAAACAAATTTTTCTCAACAAACAAATAGATAACCGTCAAATCAACTTTTATCTGTTATTTTTGCAAAATTAAAATTCAGATGAATTTTTAATTATGTCAAATAATTTAAATGCGCCACCATTGTGAGGCACTAAAATAATTTTTTGGGAAATTAGGACAAAAAGGTATTGATTAAGAACAAATTAGTAATAAAAACATAGACTTTTGCGACAATGTATTTTTTAAAATTTAGAACAAACAGTAATATCCAACTGTTTGCAACGTTTAATAAACTCAACTTAACTGAAATCTTTGACAATTTACAAGTACACCATCCGAAAAGTATAATCCTGATTGATGAAGCTGGGTATTAAGAGTAAACGAATAGTAGTTCTGCTGACATTGATGTTGGTAATAAGTTCATTGGCCAAAGCTCAGTTCAATCTGTCTTTTTACCCACTTGATGCTCAATTTAATTCTTCCGGTTACAACCCTGCCTTTTTAACTTCACCTCAAAAATTTACCTTCAGCATTATTCCCATAGGAGGAACAAGCATAGGGTATAACAGTCAGGCCATTATCAAAGATCTGTTTACTAAAATTCTCTCAGGAGAAGTTCCTGACGATGACTATTATATGAATGTTCTTGAAAGCATGGCTTATAAGGCCAATTTCAATCAAAATATTGAAACGACTTTACTCAGTTTCATATATCGTTCAAAGGTCGGATTTTTTAATTTCAGGATAAAGGAAAACGAAATATTTACTGCCTCAGCCAAAGGCGATCTCACTAAATTCATCTTAAGAGAGAGTCTTCAGACTGTCTTTGTTGATCAAATCCAGGCATTGCCCTCAGAGGCAGTTCATTACAGGGAATACAGCCTTGGGTATTCATACAAGTCACCTATGAATAAATTTTCAGCCGGAATCCGTGCAAAACTTTATTTTGGGAAAGCCGCGATGTTTTCCTCGCTTTATGGGTCAATCAATGAGGAATCGGGCAACTACGTTATGAATACTTCAGGAGTAATAAATGTGTCATTTCCTGAAACCACCAATCCATCCGAGTCCGGAGCTCCGGACATTACAAAAATCAACGGATCGAAAGTAGTTGACTATTTGTTGAATACGGGTAATCCCGGCTTTGGCGTTGACCTGGGAATCAATTACAGATTTACCCCGAATCTTTCACTTTCAATGAGTGTGATCGATTTGGGTAAAATAAATTGGAACAGTAACCTTAGTACCAGATATTTCGATCCATACAAGCTTCCTGAAGCAAGCTTTATTGCCCCTGAGTCGGGATCGAATGAAATTATCAAAAAGGATGGTTTTAAATATTCCAAAGAACTCCCCGCCTATCTCCTGGAAGATCCAAATCCTGCTTCATTTTCGAAGCCACTGCCACTAACTATTTATGCAGGAATAAAATACCGCTTAAAACCTAATTTGACCATCAGCTTCACCGATAGGTATATTTTGGTAAAAGATCTGAGCTACAATAGCTTTTCGGCTACTGCCAATATAGATATCAACAAAACACTTACTATCAGTACAGGCTATTCAGTCATTGGAAATTCTATCTTTAATTTACCTATAGCTGTGTTATTTAAAAAAGATTTTGGACAAATCTACTTCGGAACTGATAATATTGCGACTTTCCTTTTGCCTTCCATTTCTGATTATGCAAGTTTTTCTTTCGGAACTTGTTTCTACCTGTTCAAAAATAAAGAATCACGTAGAAACTCCTCTTCTGGTGATTATCCATTTTACAGACCCGGAAAAACCAAAAAGGATCGAAAAAGCGGTTTGATCCAACAACCCTATCCTGAATACTGATTCCCATCATTTTCAGAGTTTTCAGGAATAACATTTGGAACATGTTTCTACCTTTTCAGGGGGAAGGTAAAATACAAAGAACCACTGGAATATATGCCTTTTTACAAACAAAAGAAAACAAGACCAGTCAGCAAAAAGGGATTGATTTTTCACAATCAATCTAAAACCTGATCTTTTAACCGCACAATTATTCAGGTACAGAAAGCTAAATCACAGTTTGTGTTTGGTGGCTTTTCCTCTTTTTGGAAACAGAAGATACAAGGTTCCATTTAAAATCTTAATTTTGGGAAAAGTTGAATCAGAATGGCAGACCAAAGACTTAGTTTACAACAAAGGTTATTACAGAAACTTTCACCGCAACAGATACAGGTTATCAAGTTGCTGGAAATACCTGCAATTCAACTCGAACAAAGAATAAAAAGCGAATTGGAAGAAAATCCTATTCTGGAAATGTTGGAAACAAACGAGGATGACGAGAAATACGATGATTCTGATGATTCTTCTTCGTCGGATGATGAGTTTTCACTCGAAGATTACCTGAACGATGAAGACGTTCCCAGCTATCGCTTGTCAGCCAATAATTACTCCAAAGATGATAAATTGGTTGACATGCCCTACTCTTCAGGTATTAGTTTTCATGATTCCCTGAATGAACAGCTTGGGCTTGCCAACCTGAATGAAGAAGAACAATTAATAGCTGAATATATCATTGGGAATATTGACGAAGATGGCTACTTACGTCGCGATCTGCTCTCGATTGCTGACGATCTGGCGTTTCACCGAAACATTGAAGTGAAGTTAAAAGATCTGGAACGCTATCTCCGAATCATTCAGGATTTTGATCCTCCCGGTATCGGTGCGCGCGATTTGCAGGAATGTTTACTGCTTCAGATTCTTCGGAAAAAAGGCAAAGATTCAACGAGTCTGGCGGCAAAAATCCTTCAGGAGACTTTTGAGGAATTTACCAAAAAACATTACGACAAGATTATCCGCAAATTCGAGATTACTGAAGAAGAACTGAAAGAAGCGATAGATGAAATCCTGAAACTGAATCCCAAACCGGGAAGTTCATACAACAATCCGGGAAGTAAATCGAACCAGGTGATTGTTCCTGATTTTTTACTTGACAACCTTGAAGGCGAACTTCACCTTAGCCTGAACCAGAAAAATGTGCCTGATTTACAGCTCAACAGCACCTACCTCGACTTGATGAGATCCTATTCTGTGAACAAAAACGGCGCCTCCAAAGATCAGAAAGATGCCATGCTGTTCATGAAACAAAAGCTCGATTCGGCCAAATGGTTCATTGATGCCATCAAACAACGCCACCAGACGCTTCAGGTTACCATGACCGAGATTATCAAGTTTCAGGAAGAATTTTTTCAGGAGGGTGACGAAACCAAGCTGAAACCAATGATCCTGAAAGACATTGCTGATCGGACAGGGCTGGATATTTCAACTATTTCGCGCGTTTCGAACAGCAAATATATTCAAACTCATTTCGGAATTTACCCGATTAAATATTTCTTTTCGGAAGGTATGCAAACCGACACCGGAGAAGAAGTCTCGACACGCGAAATAAAAACAATATTGAAAGAATGTATTGATAATGAAGACAAGCGCCACCCGGTCACCGATGAAAAACTAGCATTTATCCTGAAAGAAAAATCGTATGTTGTGGCCAGACGAACAGTGGCCAAATACAGGGAACAGCTTGGAATTCCGGTTGCCAGAATGCGAAAGGAACTATAAAGTGTAATGGTTAGACAGCTGAATGGTTAATTGTTAACCATCTAACCATTTAACCATCTAACCATTTAACCATTTATCCATTTTAAAACAAACAATGGCTGAAAATAAAATACTACCCACGATTGCCCATACCACTTCCATCATTTTTCATCCTTTGCTGATTCCAACATTTGGATTCCTGCTCCTTTTAAATTCAGATTTTTATTTCGCTCTTCTACCCTGGTCAGTGAAAAAATTCATGCTGTTGACTGTATTTCTTTCTACTTGTGTCCTTCCGGCACTGAGCATCCTGATTTTATCAATGAACCCAAAATTCGATTTGAACATGGGAAAAAGCACCGACCGGATTTTGCCACTTTTACTAAGTTCAATTTTTTATTATCTCGGATACTTGATACTTGAACGGTTACCGGTTTTTCCTATTTACAATCTCTTCCTGATAGCATCCATTCTGGTTCAAATTGCACTTATAATTGTTTCCCTGAAATGGAAAATCAGTGCACATTCAGCCGCCATCGGTGGATTGATCGGCGGTGTATGCGCCCTGTCGTTCCGGCTTCAGCAAAATCCGGTGTTGATTTTATCTCTATTAATACTCATTGCCGGGATTGTTGCCACCTCGCGCCTGGTTCTCTTAAAACACACCAATGCCCAGGTTTATGCCGGATTTACACTTGGCTTCCTGATCATTGGAATTGTAATCACATTTATCTAAACTTTTTACACCAATCCATTTCTCTTCAGCAATGCCGTAACTGTTGGTTCCTGTCCGCGAAATGCCTTGTATAAAATCGTAGGATGTTCGCTTCCACCCTTCTCCAGGATGTTTTTCCTGAATGAATCCGCAGTTTCACGATCGAAAATACCCTTTGCTTTAAATACCGAAAAAGCATCGGCATCCAATACTTCAGCCCATTTATAGCTGTAATAACCCGCATCGTACCCTCCTGAGAAAATATGCGAAAACGAAGTGCTTTGCAGGCTTCCATCCACAGGTTCAAACAAATCAGTGGCAGCAATTGCTTGCATTTCGAAGGCTTTCAAATCGCCTTCCAATGGCTCAACTCTGCCATGATAGGCCATATCAAGCATGGCAAAACTCAGTTGCCGTTCCATCATGTATGCTGCCTGAAAGTTTTGTGCTTTCTGTATTTTTTGAATAAGTTCTTCGGGCATCGTTTCTCCGGTCTGAAAATGAACCGCAAACTGATCGAGCCATTCTTTTTCGTAGGCCCAGTTTTCGTGTATTTGCGAGGGCAACTCAACAAAATCCCAATACACGTTGGTTCCTGAGGTTCCCGGAAACTGACATTGCGACAACATTCCGTGCAAGCCGTGACCAAACTCGTGTAAGAAAGTGGTCACTTCATCGAAAGTAAGTAATGAAGGCGTACTTTCGGTCGGTTTGGAGAAATTGGTTACCAGCGAAATATGTGGTCTGATCTGATTCCCATTAACATTCGATTGTGTACGATAGTCGGTCATCCATGCACCTGAGCGTTTACCTTCGCGCGGGAAAAAGTCAAGGTACAGAACGGCCACAAACTGGTCGTTTTCATCGAGCACTTCGTAAGCCGTCACTTCCGGATGATAAACTTCTATATTTTTATTTTCCTTTAAATGAAGGCCGTAAAGTTTTTGTGCCAGCGAAAAAACGCCGTCAATCACTTTTTCAAGTTGAAAATAAGGTTTTACCTCTTCATCAGTAAAATCATATTTTTCAAGCTTCAGCTTTTCCGAATAATAAGCCCAGTCCCAACGCTGAATCAATCCTTCAAATCCGGATTTTTCAGCATAGCACTGAACTTCGGCAAACTCTGACGAGGCAAAATGTTTTGATTTCTGATGAAGATCTTCTAAAAACCGGGTAACTTTTTCAGGAGTTTCGGCCATTCGTTCCTGAAGTTTATATTCGGCGTGGGTTTTAAAGCCAAGTAAATTGGCCTTTTCGAGCCTCAACTCAACAATCCGTTTAATGATTTCGTTGTTGTCAAATTCATTTCCATGGTTTGCCCTTGAACTTGATGCACGGAACATTTGCTCGCGCAAACTGCGGTTATTGGCATATTTCAGGAAAGGAACATAACTCGGGTATTGCAGATTAAACAGCCACCCTTCCTTGTCTTTCGACTTCGCCGTTTGAGCCGCCATTTCGACGATCGATACCGGAAGTCCGCTCAAATCGTTTTCGTTGGTAATCAGCAATTCGTAAGCATTGGTTTCGGTCAACACATTTTCCTGAAATTTTAGACCCAATTGCGACAATTCTTTGGTGATGGCGCGGTACTTTTCCTTGTCGGTATCGTTCAGATTCGCACCGCTGCGCACAAATCGCCGAAAGGTTTTTTCAAGCAATGTGGTTTCTTCGGCATTTAAAACCAAGCTTTCCAGCTGATTGAACACCTCTTTGATCCTGACAAACAACTGTTCATTCAGTGTGATATCGTTGCTGAAATCTGAAAGTTTTGGCGCGATTTCCTGGGCAATTTTTTGCATTTCGTCACAGGTTTCAGCCGAATTCATGTTAAAAAAGATGGCTTTAATCCTTTCGAGCCGTTCGCCGGCCAGATCAAGTGCAACAATGGTATTCGAAAAATCGGGTGCCGATGGATTGTCAATGATTTTCTGAACTTCCATTTTAGCTTCTTCTATCGCCACATCAATGGCCGGCAAATAATGTTCAATCTTTATCAAGCCGAACGGCGCTGTTTGATGAATACCCTGAAATGGTTTTAGTAATGGATTAAAAGCCTCCCCCAACCCCTCCGAAGGAGGGGCGAAAGAATCGGATTGCGGAACTTTGTATTTCGACATGTTGAAATATTTTTTAAATTTTAATTCTACTTAAAGCCAATTCTGTGTCGGTTTTCTTGGCCTAATTCCTGTTGTTTCCTGCTTACTTCTTTTTCTTTTTCTCCACCGACCAGCCAAATTTTCCAATCGGGTCGCCCATTTTGAAATAATGCCCGTGTGAATAGATTAGCGGATTCGCTTTTTTAAGACTGAAAGCGCCGGTTTCGGGATCAATGTAGCGATCGTCGGCTATCACGTTTACCACTTCAGAAATAAACATGTGATGAACTCCCAGTTCGATGATTTGTTTCACCTTGCATTCGATACTAACTGGCGCTTCGGCCAAAATTGGCGCTTTTACAATGGTCGCCGGAGCCGGTGTCAATCCCATTTCCTTCCATTTATTGTATTTTGCTCCTGATCGGCAACCGCACCAATCGGTGGCACGGGCCAGTTCTTCGGTGGTCAGGTTAATCACATATTCGCCCGTCCGCTTAATGATTTCGTACGAATGCCTGCCGGGGCGAACAGAAATGTAGCACATTGGCGGATCGCTGCTGATGGTGCCTGTCCAGGCAATGGTCAACAGGTTATACTCTTCGGGTGTTTCACCACAAGTTACCAATACCGCCGGAAGCGGATAAATCATCGTTCCGGGTTTCCAGTTTATTTTTGCCATTTTCTCGTTGCTTTGAAAAAGATATTCCACCGGCAAAAATAACAAAAGTCTGCTTGGAATATGGGTTCGAAATAAAAGGAAAGACTCAGTAGAATGGAGAAAGGGAATTAAAGCGATTGTCTTTCAGAAAATATTCATAAATTGGTGCAGAAATTTAGCGTATGAAATGAGCCACGAGGACACGGGGCGAATTCCATGTGACAATTAAAAATCAAATTATATACACATGAAAAAAATTGGATTGGTTTTATTTCTTGGCTTGTTTATTTCGCAGGCCTTTGCACAGGATGCACTGAAAATCGCCGGCATCTGGTGGAATGACAAAAAGACTTCAAAAATCGAAGTTAAAGAAGAAAATGGAAAGTTCACCGGAACAGTTATTTGGATTAATCCGGAGAAATACGTTAATGGTCAGCCTGAAAAAGATGAAAAGAATCCTGATCCCAAACTGCGGTCCAGATCAAAATTAGGGTTGCAGATTCTATCTGGTTTAAAGTACAATTCGGCCGACAAAGAATGGCAGGGTGGTCGTATTTATGATCCGGACAATGGGAAAACCTATGATTGTTTTTCATGGTTCGATAATGATCCAAACGTGCTGAACCTCAAGGGTTATGTGGTAGGCATCAAGTGGTTGGGCAGATCAACTGCCTGGACCAAGGTGGCCAAATAATTCATTATTAGTCATTTATTGTCATTGGTGGTCATTATTTTGCGCGATTCGTAATTTTAATGACCACTAATGACGTTATGACTATCAATGGCGTTTTCCTGTCCACTTAATTCTGCGACTGCTCACTTTTTATCCCGAAACCTGAACCTCAAAACCAAATGCACGAACTCTTTCGGCAATAGTTTCCAAGTCTTCCAACTTCACCTTTTCCAATCCACTGGCCGGAGTATCGCGTTCGATGGTATAAATCATCACCTGCGACGGTTTGATTTCAATGAGCAGTTTTATCCATGCAGACAGTTCTTCTTCTGTGGTATTGTCGATTATTTCGTCTTTGAAGTTTCCTTTCAGGAACAAAGTTTGAATGATCACTTGTCCGTTGAACGATTTCAGGTTTTGAACCACTTCTTCCAACCTGAAATTCGACACCGGACAATCAATTCTCCGGATGGTTTCCTCAAAAGCAGAATCCAGTTTTTGAATGTTGTCTTCAACTTTCAGCAATGCGCGTATCACACCGGATTTGTGCAACATGGTCGCGTTCGATAAAACGGCAATCCGTGCATTGGGCACCAATTGGTTGCGAAGTTCGATCGTATCGTCAATAATGCCTTCAAATTCAGGATGCAAAGTAGGTTCGCCGTTACCGGCAAAAGTAATCACATCAGGTAATTCATTATTCACGAGCATGTCTCTTAGCTTTTCCTCCATCTTTTGTTTTACCAGCTCTCGCGAAGGCAAAACAACTTTTTGTTCCCGTTTACGGGGAGTCCAGCCGCATTCACAATAAATACAATCGAAAGAACACACTTTGCTGTCGGTAGGAAGGAGGTTCACACCCAGCGAAACTCCCAGTCTCCGGCTTTTTACCGGTCCGAATATGATTTGATCAAAAAGAAATGTTGACATAGTAAAAATTCAAGTTTCAAATTCCAGGTTAAGCAGTGAGGATAAGTTTATTCTTAATTTACAGGATCTTTTTCAATCGGCTTTTCGGAGTAAATCGCAATTCTATAAGATTTGCCCCGGTCAGGAGGTAAATTCCCGCTAAATTCTCTTTTGTATATCCCCCGCTCGTTTGCAAAACCTTTGATATTTCATTCAGAATGGTTGGAATTTTCATCTCCGGAAATTGGACCTGAACCCTTTTCCCTATTTCATTCAGGTTTTGAATTGAAATTTGATTTGATTCTTTTATTGACTCAAGCACAATTGAGCTGATTGACTGATCAGGTTTGGATATTGCGGTCACTGCATTCGTTTTAATAAATGAGTATCCTGCTATCAGTATTCCATTGTAAAAAATGAGCTGTTCTGTTTCCCTTAAATCGCCTTTTGTATCAATCATACTGAGAATAGTCCCATCTTCCGTTGCAGTTACAATTCCGTTTTTCAGAAAGATTCCGGATTCAGAAACAAGGTAATTGGCGGCAAATTTTCTCATTCTTTTCCCACGTCCAGTTTGTCTTTGG
Organism: Bacteroidales bacterium; assembly: GCA_038248385.1. Taxonomy (GTDB): domain Bacteria; phylum Bacteroidota; class Bacteroidia; order Bacteroidales; family Prolixibacteraceae; genus Aquipluma. The sequence continues at coordinate 47,186 of JBBRXN010000024.1, read as the reverse complement.
GTTTGAATTGCAATTCCGATTCGTTCAGGACATTCATAATCTGAAGGTGCATTTTCTCATATTCTCTCGGGAAACTGCTGTAATAAATGAGCGAACGGATAAATACCGTATCGGCAACCGAATATTTTTTCAAGACTGAATAATATAAATCAGTTTGAGTTACCTTCTCCAACTCTTTCACATTTGCCGGTCCGGTATTAATTCCCTGAACAAGATAGACGTCAACCATCATCTTCATAAATTTATCTTTAGGTATTAGCTTGTCCGGTTTTGGCACAGAGGTAACAAAACACGACGATAAACCTAAAATAAAAGCGGCAAACAGCAGTATGCCAATCAATTGTTTCATTCAATAATCCAGTTATTATAAAGTGCTAAAGGTAAGTTGAATAATTTACAAAATAACAAAGTAACGGTTATAAAAGCTTTCGTAACGGTTTTAATAATTTGATTTTCTGTCAAATTAATCTGCGAAGTTTCTTTCAAAATTAAGTCCTAAATCTGATAATGGCTCGTTAGCGTTCGCCTCTTTTCTCCTTTACTGTCGTTATGAACTCGAAGTAGAATTTTTTTAAATAATTAAGAAACTTTCTCAGTAGCTTTTTTGAACCTTTCTTCTTTTTTGGCCTGAACAATCCTTGATGGGTTTCTTTAATCAGTTCAATCAGTGGAATATCAGCAGGGCAACGGCTTAAATCTATTTTTTTCAAATTGTCTTCTGTCGGAAAATTACCCGGAAACCAGTGGTCTTTTTCCTGAAACATATTGTATCGGTAAAGTCCGAATTCTTTCATGTCGTAACATTTCCAAAGTGTTCTGAACCGCAGAATTTCCGGAATATTCAATCCCGAAGGATCGTTTTCCATACTGTAACCATCGAAATCGGTATATGGCACAAGCAGTTTCTGTTCATCGAGCAGTTGTCTGATTATTTCATCTTCAGGAGATAGTGGTGCAGGAGCCGGGAAAATACCGTCAATATGATCAAACTGCGCTGTTACCGGCAATCCAAAAGTTAAGGTATGCACCCCCGGATGACTGAGACAAAAACGGGCATTAAACTGAATGGGATGCAATGGTGCAGTTAATTCAATCAGTTTCTTCGGAGATCTTGAAAGTTGCCCTCCTTTATCGTTGGGCGAAATTATAAAAACACCCATATCTTTTTCTTCGGCCAGGTCGATGGCAGCTTTGTTCCGCTGGAAAAAATAGTAATAGTGCAGGTTTACAAAGTCGAACAGGTTGGTTTCGATGGCTTTAATAATCACGTCTAAAGGAGCGTGTGTACTGAATCCAATGTGCCTGATAGTTCCTTCTTCTTTTAATTTCAGCAATTCCTCAACGGGACCACCCTTGGCGCAGGCTATTTCTAAAAGTTCAAGTGAATTGATTCCGTGCCAGGCATAAAAATCAAAATAATAAGTCTGAAGCGATTCCAATTGAAGGTCAACCAATTTTCGGGTTTCTTCAGCTGTTTGAGGATTTCCTTTGGTCATCAGAAAATACGAATCGCGTTTTAAATTGAGTTCATCGTTCAGAACACGACCGTAAACATGTTCGCTTTTGCCATATCCCCAGGCAGTTTCAAATAAATTAACGCCTTGTGCCAAAGCTTTTTCAACTGTGTCGCGACATTGATCGAGCGTATCCTGCGGAATATATTCGCGAGGATCGTCCCCGGCATGTTTGAAACGCATCCCGCCCAAAGTAACAACGCTCACAATTTCATTGGTTTTCCCGAATCGGCGATATTCCATTTTGGGTTTATAAATCGAAAAAGTCTGATAATCCATAAGCGATTTTAAATAAACTTCTGCGAAAATATACAAACAAAACGGAAAACCATCAGGTAAGTTTATTACCAGCCCATAAAACGGATACCTATTCCTGAAATAAGAATTACTGATCCGGCCACAATATGCATGTATTTTTCGACCTGTTTAAAACGAATGAGCGAAGTGCCGGTATAACCGATAAAAACGGTTATCAGCATGGTGGCGATTGTAGTCAATCCAAAAAGTGCGGAAACTGCAAATACTCCAACCCAATTGTGCTCGGATGCCGGAAAAATAAGAAGTGGAATCAGCACTTCGCAGGGACCAAAAACAAAAATCACAAATAAGACCCAGGGAGTGAGTTTGGTCCAGTCTTTCTTTTCTTCCTCTGCGGAAGTAGTGGGTAGGTGGCGGTATTTTTGAATCAATTTTGGAAGCAGAAATTTGGGTAAATGGTGGTGATGTCCATTTTCTAAATATTTGAAAACTCCGTAACCCGTGTAAAACAATCCGAAAACAATGAGCATCCAGGCCACCAGATTGCCGCGGCTGGCTTCAATCAATTCCAGTTTACTTAAACTGATTCCAAGCGCGACACCAGTAATACCAAGAATTACGGAGCCACCGATATGCCCAATTCCGGAGAAAAATGTAATCCATAGCGTTTTCGGAAGCGGCCACTTACGCGCTCTGCTTAAAACTATGAATGGCAGATAATGATCGGGACCAAGCAAGGTGTGAATAAAACCGAGCGAAATGGCCGTAATCAGAAGGACATTTAATTCGTTCATTTTATTAAAGCTTATTAATGAGAGAAGCCTGGCAGGCTGCCCCAAATCCGTTGTCAATGTTGACCACCGAAATTCCACTTGCACAGCTGTTGAGCATCGATAGCAATGCTGACAGGCCTTGAAAATTGGCTCCGTAACCAACACTCGTTGGCACTCCGATTACCGGCTTGTCAACCAGTCCGCCTACCACGCTTCCAAGTGCGCCTTCCATTCCGGCCACCACAATAATTACCCGTGCACCTCTTATGATGTCCATTTTATGGAAAAGCCTGTGAATACCAGCAACACCCACATCGTAAATGGGTTTTACCTCGTTCCCCAGAAAACGTGCAGTTTCGGCAGCCTCTTCGGCCACAGGCATGTCTGAAGTTCCTGCGGCAATTACTGCAATATATCCTTTGGTATTTTGAACTATCTGATGTCTGTAGCTAATGGTTCGCGCCAGTTCGTTGAATTCAGCATCCGGAATAACCTCTTTAACCGCTGCATACATTTCAGGAGTTGCCCGTGTTGCCAGCACATCAATTCCGTTTTGGAACAATCGTTCAGCAATTCGTTTTACCTGTTCAGTGGTTTTTCCGGCAGCGTATATCATTTCGGGCAACCCCGTTCGATGTAAACGGTCGGTGTCGATGGTTGCAAAACCCATTTCGTCGATTCCATTGTTTGAGACCATTTGCAATGCTTCTGGCAAGTCCAGTTCGCCACGTTTGTATTTTTCGAAAATATCGGTAAGTGTCATATTATAAAGCTTTAAAAACTTCACTTTCCACCACTTCAATGCTTATTTCTTCCTGAAGGGCAATTTCCCTGCAATCGTCGAATTCGGGTTTCGAGCGAACAACTTTTCCTTCAAAAAGGCTCTGTTTAACGCGGACTTTCCCAAATTTAGTTTCCACTACTTTTTCAATCCGCGACAATACACTTTTCTTGATTGTCGTTTCACGCAAGCCAATGGTAGTGCTGTGTGTAAAAATGATGTGTTTCATTTTTCCGACTTTTTCCGGAACACATAAAACGTTTAGCTGGATGGCCGGCCGCGATTTTTTCATGATGATCGGAACCATCCAGGCATCACTTGCGCCTGCCTTAAACAGTTGTTCCAGAATAAAATCGTAGCGTTCGGGATTCATGTCGTCGATGTTGCATTCCAGGACTGTTGCTGTTTCTTCTTTCAAATCACCAACTGCAGTTTTTGTTTCTGAAAGGAATACGCGCAAAACATTTGGGACTTCCGAAACATCACGGTGACCAATTCCATAAGCTGTTTTTGTAATCGGGAAGTTAATTTGTTCAGTAAATTCATCAACAATTGCCACCAAAATAGCCGCGCCTGTTGGCGTGGTTGCTTCGTGCTGAACCAATCCTGTTTTTACCGGAACATTTTCGACAATCAAAGCGGTTGCCGGAGCGGGAACGGGCATAATTCCATGAGCACATTTTACGGTTCCACCGCCCAACTGAATGGGAGAGGAAAGGACTTTGTCAACTTTCAGAAAATCGAGACAAATGGCCGCGCCAACAATGTCGGCAATCGAATCGAGTGCACCCACTTCGTGGAAATGAACCCGTTCTACCTCAATCTGGTGCACTTTGGCTTCAGCAAAAGCAATGAGTTTGAATATTTTCAGCGCGTTCGTTTTTACCGTTTCAGAAAGTGTGCTGTTATTGATGATTTCTTCTACATGGCGCAGGTGGCGGTGCTTTTCGTTATCCGGATTTTCAACGATTACTTCCGCTTTTGTGCCTGAAATACCTCGCCGGAGGTCTTTGGTAATTTCGAGATGGAATCCTTCGATGTTAAGTTTTTGCAATTCGCTTTCCAGATAAGCGGCATCAACTCCAAGGTCGATCATCGCTCCCAGGTTCATATCGCCGCTGATTCCGGCAAAGCAGTCGTAGTATAATATTCTCATTTTTATTCTCCTTTTAAGGTAGTTAATACCCGGTTCATTTTGCCCGAAACCAATCCTTCGGGATCTATTTCGCAATGGTCGAAGCCGAGTGCGGTGATTTTTTTAACTACTACATGCTGAACCAGTCGCAGCTTTGTCAAATCTTCTTTATGAACTTCAATTTTACCATAAGTTCCGTAATGCCTCACCCGCACATCGGCGAATCCGTAGCTGTTCAGTATTTCTTCTGCAGCTTCAATTTGTTTCAGTTTACTAAGTGTAACCGACTGGTTGTAGGGAATCCGCGAACTCAGGCAGGGGCTTGCCGGTTTGTCCCAGTTCGGAAGTTGATAGTATCTGGCAATCAGTCGGATTTCTTCTTTCGTTATTTTGCAATCGACCATTGGCGATAGAACCTGAAATTTTTTAGCAGCGTCGATTCCCGGACGATAATCGCCCAAATCGTCGGCATTGGTGCCGCTCAACACTTCGAATCCCGGATACTTATCGCTGATTTGGATTAAATCGTGGAACAGATGTTCCTTGCAAAAATAGCAGCGGTTAATCGGATTCTTGTTGTATCGTTCATCATCCAATTCTTTGGTTACGATTACTTCCAGTTGAATATCGAATTGTTCGCAGAAGGCTTTGGCTTCCAGAAAGTCGCGGTTTTTAAGGCTTTCAGAATTGGATATCACACCAATGGCATTTTCTTTTCCCTGAAATTTCCGGGCAAGGTAAAGTACCAATGTTGAATCGATTCCACCCGAAAAAGCAACGATTGACCCTTTTCTCTGGCCATACCAATTTCCTAGTGAGAGAATTTTATCTGATAATTGTGAAGAAATACCTTCCATCATTTTAAAATTAGAATTGTTTTTACTTAATCAGCCCGGCTCATACTTAATTTGCCGTGGAACAGTCCTTTGATCGAAATCAGCGCGTCTGACAACGCAGTTAATCTGCTGGCAATGCCTTTTACTGCCACAATTTCCATCCATTTATCGGGTTCAAGCATAAACCGTTGCGATGATAATACTTCGGAATGGTAGTTTTCGAGCACTGAAGCGATCTGATTGAGTATTTCCCTTTTTTTCGGATCAAACAGCAAGGTGATTGTTCCTGCCACCTGGTTGTTGCATTGCCACTTCTGGTCAACCAGATTTTTATTAATCAGCTGGCGGATAGCTTGAGAGCGATTGGTAAAATGGTTCTCTTTGACATATTCGTCGAGAGCTTCCAACAAAGGTTGTTCAATTGATATTCCGAAACGACTGACCGACATGGTAGCATGAATTTAGTAAAAGGTAACACGATGTAAAAATAGTATTTTTAGGGAAAGTTTTATCTTTTATTTCGAAATCTCCAGCATTCGGAAGATCGGTATTTGTGCTTTGCGGATCACTTCGTCAGAAAGCGTAATCTCGGGAAGTTCGTGTTTCAGGCAAATGTATAATTTCTGAAGGCTGTTCAGTTTCATGTACGAGCAGTCGTTGCAGCCGCAGGTGGAGTCAATGGAAGGTGCCGGAATAAATATTTTATCCGGACAGGCTTTTTTCATTTGGTGCAAAATTCCGCTTTCGGTAGCAACGATGAATTTTTTTGATGTGCTTTTTGCCACATAATTCAGCAAAGCAGTGGTCGATCCGATGAATTTGGCTACCAACAAAACTGGTTTTTCGCACTCCGGATGGGCAATAAACTCGGCATCAGGATGCTGATCCATTAAATCAATAATCTTTTCGACCGAATACTTTTCGTGAACCATGCAGGCGCCGTCCCACAATACCATGTCGCGGCCGGTAAGGCTGTTGATGTAATTTCCAAGGTTTTTGTCAGGAGCGAAAATGAGTTTTTGTTCTTTAGGAAAACTGTTGACAATTTTCAGGGCATTGGCTGAAGTACAAACCACGTCAGTCATTGTTTTCAAATCGGCAGTGCAGTTAATGTATGAAATCACCTTGTGGTCGGGGTACCGGGCTTTAAATTCAGCAAATGCTTCAGCAGGTGCCGAATCGGCCAGCGAACAACCTGCTTTCAGGTCAGGTAAAATCACTTTTTTGGATGGATTAATGATTTTTGCAGTTTCGGCCATAAAGTGAACGCCTACAAATACAATCAGATCGGCAGTCGTTTTTGCTGCTTCCTGCGCTAATCCCAAGCTATCGCCCACATAATCAGCAATATCCTGAAGATCACTCTCTACATAATAATGGCTGAGAATGACCGCATTTTTTTCCTTTTTCAGGTGGTTGATTTCTTCAACCAGTTTCAGTTCCGGGCTAATCGGCTCATCAATAAATCCTTTCTCATCAAGCATTTGCATGATTTTATTCTGTTCCATCGCAAGCAATTTTATAGTTCCGGCTAAAATTTCAGGTTGCAAAAATAGGTTTTTTTGAAATCAAAACACTTTAGGAGTTGAATTGTTTCTAATTATCCAATTTTGATAAAATAATCAGGATCTCCACAAGTTAATAGCATTTTGAATGAATAATAAAATGATTATTGGAATAAGAATTTAATATTTATTAACATTTTATCAGAACCCTGCTTGTTGATAACTCTCCTTATGGCACTTCAGATTTAATAGTAATTTTCAAGGATAAATTGAATCTAATATTTATGCTTTTTTAACAATAGGGTATTTCCCCTCATTTAATCGTTTTAACACAAATTGATAACATTATAATAAAGAAAAAACAATTTCAATTTTATATCAAATAACTTTCTTTGTCCAGAATTTAAAATTATTATTCTATGAAAAGTATGCTAAAAGTTTTTTTATTATTATTTGCTTTCTTCATGGTAAGTCTTTCCGGTTATTCGCAGGTCACCACCTCGGGTATGAATGGAAAAATTACCGGAGCGAACAATGAATCTCTTCCCGGTGCCACCGTTTTGGCAGTTCATGTACCTTCGGGCACCCAATACGGAACTATTTCGAATTCCGAAGGTCGTTATTCACTGCCGGGAATGCGTTCCGGTGGTCCTTATAAGGTTGAAGTTTCATTTGTTGGTTACAACAAGGCTACTTATTCCGATATTACCCTTTCATTGGGTGAATCATACGGATTAAACGTTACACTGAAAGAAGAAAGTGTTAATGTTGACGAAGTGATTGTGATGGGCTCAAAAGGTCAGTCGTTAAACTCTGAGAAAAATGGTTCCTCAATTAATGTTGGAAGCCGGCAGATTGCCATGATGCCTACAATTTCCAGAAGTATCAATGATGTTACCCGTTTGACCCCGCAAGCGAACGGTAACACGATTGGAGGAGGAAACTACCGTCAGAATTACATAACCGTTGATGGCGCCCAGTTTAACAACGCTTTCGGTATCGGATCAAACCTTCCTGCCGGTGGCTCTCCTATTTCTTTAGACGCACTTGATCAGATTTCGGTGAACATCACCCCATTTGATGTCAGACAAAGTGGGTTTATCGGCGCTTCGGTAAATGCTGTAACCCGTTCAGGGACCAACGAATTCAGCGGTTCAGTCTATACCTATATGCAAAACGAAAAATACAAAGGGAATAAAGTGGGTGATGCTACTCCTTTTATTAAAAATCCTTCGAGCTACCAGATGCAGGGTGTTCGTTTGGGTGGCCCGATCATCAAAAACAAACTTTTCTTTTTCGTAAGCTATGAATCTGAAAAGAATGAAGTTCCGGGATCTTCACGTGTTGCAGCAACATCTTCGGCTCCTGCTGATTATGCCAATAATATTGCACGTCCGTTAAATACTGAAATGGATATGATCAGTAAATATCTGCTTGATACTTACGGTTACGAAACCGGCCCTTACCAAGGATATTCCAATGAAAGTCCTGCCAGTAAATTGTTGGCTCGTATTGACTGGAACATCAGCCAGAATCATAAATTCAATATTCGTTACAGTGATTCAAGAGCCAAATCTCCAAGCTTTCCAAGTACTTCATTCTCTCCATTCTCTTCCATTTATACCGGAAACCGTCAGGCTATGGATGCAATTTGGTTTAAAAATGCCGGCTACTATCAGGAAACCAATTTCAGTTCGTTGGCCTCTGAGTTAAATTCAACTTTTGGCGGAGGAAAATTTGCCAATACCCTTCGGGTTACCTATTCTTTTCAGGACGAACCCCGAAGCACAGAGGGTAAAACCTTCCCTTTTGTTGATATCCTGAAAGATAATAAAGTGTTCACTTCATTCGGAACTGAAGTTTTCTCCTACGGAAACTTAAGGGAAGTAAAAACAACTACTATTACTGATGATTTTTCTTTTTCAGTAGGTAAAAATCGTATTACTGCCGGACTTCAGTATGAGCACAACGCTACAAAAAACGGGTTCATGCGTTTCGGATCAAGCTTCTATGTGTTTAAATCGTGGGAAGATTTTGTAGGCGGAGTTAAACCACAAAACTTTGGAATTACATTCTCTAACACTCCCGGTTATGAACAAGCTTTCCCAAGCTTCGATTTCAACCAGTATTCAGGCTATATTCAGGACGAAATTGCCGTGAATGCCAAACTTAAAGTAACTGCGGGTTTCCGTGTTGACTTACCTACTTATTCGCAGCCCGCTGCCGAACATCCAATCGTTGCCACTCTAACTTTCGGTGACAATAAATACAGCACTGCAACTTTACCTAAATCAAGATTGCTGTTGGCTCCACGTGTTGGTTTTAATTACGATATTATCGGCGACCGTTCATTGGTTGTTCGCGGAGGTACAGGTATATTCACCGGCCGTGTTCCTTTTGTATGGATTGTTGGCCAGGTGAGTGATGCCGGTATGATTCAAACAACTCAGACTTATACCGGAGCTACAGTTCCCGGACCATTCAATGCGGATCCGCGAGCCTATTACCCAGCCACTCAGCCAGCCGCAGGAACAATAGTTCCCCAAACATTCACTATTATTTCTGACGATTTCAGAATGCCACAGTCATGGAAATCAAGTATCGCACTTGATGCAAAACTCCCATGGGGCATCAAAGGAACCCTTGAGGGACTCTACAACAGCGATTTCAACACCGCATTCTTTGTAAATAAAGGTTTGAAAGATGGCGTTCCATTGAATATTGCAGGATATCCTGATAACCGTATTGTTTACCCATCAACCAATACTGCTTCCAATGGTACTAAATATTATCAAACAATTAGTTCTGCCGGTGCTGTTACAACTGGGTTACCTGCAGGTGGAAACGGAGTATCACCAATTGTACTTACAAACGAAAAAGGTGGTTACTATTATTCTGTTACTGCAAAACTCGAAAAATCATTTGAAAGCGGTTTCTATGGTTTGATCGCTTACACCCACAGTGAGGCTAAGAATCTGGTTGACGGTGCCGGTGACCAGGCTTCTTCAGCATGGAATGGTAATGCCAATGTAAATGGCGCCAACAGCGTTGAAAAAAGCTTTACCAGCTACGTTACTCCTGATAAAGTGATTGCAAACATTTCTTACAAACTGGAGTACCTGAAACATGGAGCTACAAGCTTCTCAGTGTTTTATGAAGGTGGAGCGCCAAGCCGTTTCTCTTATGTATATTCGAGCAACATCGTTCGCGACGGAGCGGGTTCAAACAACCTGATCTATGTTCCTAAAGATGCTTCAGAAATTACTTTTGTTGATCAGACAGTTAAAGATGCAGCAGGTGCTAACGTTGTTTGGACTGCCGGAGCCCAGAGTAGTGCATTCTTCGCTTATGTCGATCAGGATAAATACCTGAAAACCAGAAAAGGTCAATATGCTGAACGCAATGGTGCAGTAATGCCATGGAGAAATCAGTTTGACTTAAAGGTTATGCAGGAATTCTTCGTTAACGTTGGTGGTAAACGCAATACCCTTCAAGTTAGTCTCGACATATTAAATGCCGGTAATTTATTAAACAAAGATTGGGGAAAAGCACTTCGTTATAACCAAAATAACATTCTGGTTCAAGCGAATAACTCGAGTGTTGTTGCCAATGGTACTGTAAAACCTACATGGAAACTTAATCCTTACAACAACGCAATGTTGCAATCAACCCACAGCGATAATATCGGTTACGGATCAACATATTCCATGCAACTTGGAATACGTTACATATTTAACTAACAAACGTTTAGTTTATCAAAAAAGGGTCTCTGCAAAGAGGCCCTTTTTTTTGTTCCTGACATGAAAGCTTTTATCAAGTTTTACAACGAAAACCAGTAGCTAAATTTGACCGGAAAATATTGTTGGGAAATGCATCGTTTAACTGGCCGATCGCATTGCCAACTTTTGAATTACTTTCTTTTCTCCAACCTGTCCGTTCATTTCCCCATACCAAGAATAGTTGCAAACCCGGGCGATATTCCCACAGGAATACCAGGTTTGACCGGAAATGTGTAAAAATAAAATCAGTATTCTGAATTGAATAGGAAGGATGTCCGCCAATTGGAGGAATCCGATATTCATTGCCGGCCAGCACTGGGTTAAGGAGTGAAAACCGGTCGGAATAGCTCGCTGCAAGTGGATGGGTAATTTCTTTAAAAGCCGAATACTTACCTGCCGAGGCAAAGGGACTTCCATAATACTGAATTGAAATTTCAGGAGTAATGTTGTAATCAACACGGAAATTAGCACCAGACGTTTTGTGATCAAGATGGGCAAGGATGTATTTATTTGCTGGATTCACTCATGGATACACATGCATTGGTTGAGAAAATGACCATTGTTACTAAATATGAGAACTTTCCTGAAGACGGGGTTCAAATTATTTGGGATTAGAGGTCTTACATGGCCGGCTCAATGAATCACCTTCAACTTAGAAACAAATGCAGTAATGAAGAAGCCAAATATTCCAATTACTGCGAATGAGTAACGCAACCCGGCTGCTGCCGAGATATATCCAATTAGCGGAGGTCCCATCAAAAATCCAAGGAAGCTGACACTTGAAACGGTTGCAAGTGCGATGCCCGGCGGAACCTTACCGTTTTTACCTGCAGTGCTGTAAACAGTGGGCACAATGCTCGAAACACCCAGTCCAACCAGCATAAAACCGATTGTGGAAGAAATTAGATATGGAAAGAGTACTGAAATAAACAGACCTGAGGAAATCATCACCCCACTGACCTGAAGCAAGTGTTTTCGTCCGAATTTCGCGATCAGCCGGTCAGCTACAAAACGTCCGAAAGCCATCATGATCATGAAAGAAGTATAGCCTAAAATCACCAGCGATGACGGTGCTTTCACCACGTCTTTGAAATAAATTCCACTCCAGTCGAACATCGCCCCTTCGCTGGCCATGCTGCAAAAGCCAATTATTCCAAGCTGAAGTAGGGTGCTGTCGGGTTTGGAAAAGAATTTTCGCTTGGGTTCTTCCTGGTTCACTATTGATTTAAAGGGAACCAGATAATTATTATTAAGCCATACGATCAGCCAAACTACCAGAATGACGATCCAGAAGTGCAGGTATGGAACAACTTTTAGGTTAATCATTGCCAATCCGATCAATGCGCCGGTAAATCCGGCAATGCTCCATCCACCGTGGAAAGTTGACATGATTGGCCGCTCATAAAGTTTTTCAGCCGCAACTCCCTGAGTATTGATCGAAATATTACACGTATTGCCCGACACTCCGAATAAAAACAGCGCTATGGCCAATTGCCAGCCTTGGGTAACCAGGCCGATGTTGCTCAGGCAAATTGTATAAACGGGTAGTGCAAAAAGCAGCACTTTCCGGCTTCCGTAACGGGTGACTAATTTCCCGGAGAAAGGCATCATCAGGAACTGACCGACCGGCAAAGCGAACAAAATGCTGCCAAATGCCGCATCATTCAAATGAAGTGCAGTTTTGATATCGGGAATACGACTTGCCCATGAGGCAAAGCAAAGCCCCATGCTGAAATAAACCAGTGCCACCGCGATGCGCATCCTTCTTTTTTCAGGAGGGATTTCTGTTGTCGATGTTGCTGTAAGTTTAAAAACTGTCATGTTGTTTTCTTGCTTTCTGGTTCGATCGGTAATTATTTTCTTCGGTGAACCAACTAAACACACACAAAAATAGACAAATAAAATCCTGACTGGGGAATGATCGTTTTGAAGAGGGTGCAATTTATACACAATTTAATTTTCGCTTGGGTAGAGGATTTGATGATTGGTGTTTTTTGGCAGAGCTTCACCTGAAAAAAACCTTAGTAACATGGATTATAAAGAATGCGAAACCCGTCCGTGGGAAATCGTTCATCAAAGAATTAGTCTGCTTTCGGACGGAATTGAATCCCCCTTTTTATATTGGAATTGCTTAAAAACAAAAAATGAAATCTATTCGATAGCCTTTTTTCTTCTGTATAAAAAAATTTCATTTTTTCTTAATTGTTAAAAATCTATTAATCAGAGCTATAAAAAATAGTTTAAAAATAATCGAAAAAATTTAGTACTTTGTGTTGCATAGAACCATTTAAAGTTTGTATGTTTGTAAAGCCAATAACAATGTAAGAGAAGGTAGAGGTTTAAAAAAAGTTCCTTGCAACTGTAACGAAATCAAAAACCGATCGTCTTACTAACAGAAAAACAAGAAAACAAAGCTCAGAAAAACAAGAAAACGTGTTCAGAAAACAGAAAACAAAAACAGAAACAAAACTCAAAGACATGAAAACAACAAACAATGTTCAGAAAACAGAAAACAAGAAATTTAAAAGTTCATCAGTGAAAACCTTTGCAGTAGTTATTAGTTTGGTAGTATTCAGCATTTCTGCAAGTGCAGACGGAAATTTAATGAGCCGCTTTGGGAGCCAGGAGAATGAACAACTTCTGGCATACACCACTCATTCAGCTGTTGCACATTCATCAGAAGTTTCGAATACCTTCAATGCTTTTGTCCAGGAAATTTCAGCAGAAAAAAACCTGGAAATTGAAAACTGGATGACCAACGAAAAATACTTTGGTTCTCAAATGGCCGGCTTTGAAGTGGAAATGGAAGAATCATTAAAAGTTGAAGACTGGATGCTTACCAACGAAAATTTTTCAGGAACAATTACTAATTCAAAAGGAGATTCGGCCTTGGAAGTGGAAGACTGGATGTTGGATGCGTCAATCTGGGGCAGCTAATACCAGCGAGTGAGAGAGATAATTTTGAACGAATATTTAGGAGGAAAAACAATGGATCTGAATAACACAAAAGCTCAAATGCGCAAGGGAGTTCTCGAATACTGCATTCTGTTGGTGATCGATGGAAAACCTTTGTATGCAAGCGACATTATTGAGGAACTGAAAAGCTCGAAGATGATCGTGGTGGAAGGTACACTTTACCCGCTGCTTACCCGTCTGAAAAACGATGGTTTGCTGGCCTATAAATGGGAAGAATCAACACAGGGGCCACCGCGCAAATACTACGAACTGACTGAAGATGGCAGCAATTTTCTGAAAGAAATGGGTGCCTCATGGGACGAATTGGTCGAGGCAGTAAGAATGATTAAGCAACATAAATAAGTCATTTTCAGTATAAAAAAATCGAATCGAAAAAAAATTATAAAAAATGAAAAAGACATTTACAATAAACATCAGCGGGAGCATTTTTCACATCGATGATGATGCCTTTGAAAAACTGCAACGATATTTGCAATTGTTGAACCGACATTTCGGCACTGCCATTGAAGGTCAGGAAATACTTCAGGATATTGAAGCCCGCATTGCTGAACTGTTTATAGAAAAGACCGGGAATAAAGTTGAAGTAATTACCAATGAAATGGTGGACGAGGTAATTGCCCGAATGGGTAAGCCTGAAGACTTTATGGAACCCGGTGAAGAAGAAGCTTCAGCAAAAGCACAGGCAGCTGGTGCTGCACAGGAAGGGGAGCCGCAGATTCGCCGACGGCTGTACCGCGATGGTGATAATCGTGTGCTTGGAGGCGTGTGTTCCGGCTTGGGCGCTTATTTCAACATTGATCCGGTTATACTTCGGGTAATTTTTGTTTTGGTTTTGTTCATGGGTGGAGCGTCAATTCTTCTCTATTTAATCCTCTGGATTGTAGTACCAAAAGCCAAAACCACCGCTCAACGGCTCGAAATGCGTGGAAAGGAAGCCACGATTTCAAATATTGAGAAATCGATCAAGGAGGAAGTGAACGAAGTTGGAGAAAGTTACAATAAGTTTGTTCATGCAAAAAACGAAAAGGGAGTTTCACGCCTTGATAGTTTTGGCGATGTGGTTGGAAGTGTTCTCAGGGTAGTACTTCGTGTTGTAGTTCTGCTGTTTGGCGCCGCACTTATCATTATCGGAATTGCAAGTCTGATCGGCTTCGTAACCTCAATGGCTGTAGGACATTCATTTATGCACCAGGGCCCATGGAACTTTGGGTGGGATTCTGAAATAAGTGTGACCAATTTGATCAACCACTTTGTAAGTCCCGGAGCCTACACTGTTTCAATGATTGCAATTTCATTCCTTGTAGGGATTCCAATATTGATACTCCTCTTTATCGGAACAAAACTCTTATTCAGGTATAAAACCAATAACCGGTTGATAGGAATGGGAACTTTCGCTGTTTGGTTGCTGGCACTGATCACACTGATCATTGTTGGAGTGAATCAGGTTGGCAATTTCTCAAAACAAACCAGCCAGACCATTACCCAGAAGGTGGAATGCAACCAGTGCAATACCATTTATCTAAACATGAGTGAGGACTTGTATGAATCGTTGATTGATGAACATCTTTCAATCGAACGCATGAAAATAGCCGAAGTGAACGGGAAAGATAAGTTACTTGGACATCCACGATTTACTATTGAAAAAAGTACCACCGGCGAGTTTCTGCTTCAGATAAAAAAACGCGCACGTGGCAGCAATACCGAAAACGCCCAAAAGAATGTGGAACAGATTGATTACAATTTCTCTCAGAAAGATTCGACCCTTGTGTTAGATCCTTATTATTTTCTGAAAGATAACGCCAAATGGCGGCAGCAGGAAGTTTCCATGATACTTAAAGTTCCTGAAGGAAAATCGATCTACATGAATGAAAAAATGAAATCAATTATATACGATATCGAAAATATAAATAATATGTGGGATGGCGACATGGTGGGGAAATTCTGGACCATGACTGCCGATGGACTGTCACTGAAAGAAACGACAATTATAAAGTAATGCCGCGATTTTTATATAGATTCCCCTGAATTAAACAATGGAAAGGCTGTCCGAAAATGGGCAGCCTTTTACTTTTTTGGCTTCAATCATTCTTAAAAAATCATACTAAAAACGGTCTCTTTGCCGTGAATAGAGCGAACCTGAAGGCTTCCTCCATGTAAACGCATGATTTGGCGGGAAAGGCTTAACCCGATTCCTGATCCGTTTTCGCGGGTAGTGAAAAACGGCACAAAAATCTGCTCCAGTATTTCATCCGGAATTCCCGGGCCATTGTCGGTTACCCTGATTTCAGGATGGTGATCGGAATTGAATCCGGCTGCAATCTGAATTTTGCCTTCCGGATTTTTTTCATTGGCCTGCAATGCATTCTTAACCAGGTTAATCAATACCTGCGAAATTTGGTTTTCATAGGCCAAAATCTCCATTTTCGGAGGATTTACTGTGACAATCAGTTTCACCTTGCCGCTGTTTTCGAGCGAAGAATAAAGCACTTTAATCCGGTCAATCAAATCTTCAAACCTGATGGTTTTTTTATCAGGCAACGCTTTTGTAATTGCCACACCAATTGCATATTACGTGATGAACAAATGGCTCGAAAACTTCGCCTACAAAACCAATTTGAGTTGGTGGATTTTTGCATTGGCAGGTGTGCTGGCGATGGGAATTGCCTTTCTGACAGTGACATTTCAATCGTACAAATCTGCTGCTAAAAACCCAATAGAAAGTTTACGATATGAATGATGCTTACGGTCGGTTGGTCCCGGGTACTCGGGAGAAAGCAGCAACGAGAAATCCTGTGGAGGCGTTGAGGTATGAATGACAATGTTTCATTTGCTCTTCTTAAAAACAAAAGGAACTATCTGATATTCAGATAATTCCTTTTTAGTACCCGGAGTGGGAATCGAACCCACACAGCATTGCTACTACTGGATTTTGAGTCCAGCGCGTCTACCAATTCCGCCATCCGGGCTTCTTTGTATACAGGCTGCAAAAATAATGGAAAATTCCTTTGAACAAAGCTTTTCCTAAAAAATTTCTTTTTTCATTTTTAACCGGTTTGCAAACAGAAGAAGTACATATTGTTCAGCGATTTTCAAAATTTTTATACCTTTAGCCGAAAGCTCAAAACCACAGCTAAATGCGGAAAAATCATGGATCAAACCGACGATAATGAATTGTATTTAAGGCTTAAAGAAGGAGACGAGCGTGCTTTTAAAGCTTTATTTCAAAAATATTATTCAGCAATGTGTCATTTTGCCTTTCAATTTCTAAAAGATCATGAAATGGCCGAGGAAACCATTCAGGATTTATTCGTTCGGATTTGGGAAAAACACGCAACTCTTAACATCGAAACATCCTTTAAACATTACTTCTTCAGATCAGTCCGCAACCAGTGCTTAAACCAGCTCCAACATCAGAAAATCAGGAAAGAATATGCAAGTATTGTGATGGAATCATCGCATCAGGAAATTGATACGGATCAATATTACATTGAAGTTGATTTGGTTGAACGAATTGAAAAAAGTATTGCTTCGCTACCTGCAAAACGACAGGAAATTTTCAGGCTCAGCCGCGAACAAGGATTAAAATACAAGGAAATTGCAGATAAATTAAATATTTCAGTTAAGACAGTTGAGGCACAAATGGGATTGGCGCTCAAATACCTTCGCGACGAATTAAAGGAATTCAGCAATCATCTGGTCTCACTTTTCCTGCTTTTTAAAAAATCGCAACCTTCCAATAAGGGTTAAACATGCCCACTAATGTCATTAAGTCGTATGAAAACAAATCACAACATAGAAGAAGAAAAATGGGAATTGCTGGCCAAATCAATTTATGACGAAAACCAGCAACCGACAACCGAATCGCTCAACTCAGCTGCTGAAGAAATACTTTCTGATAAAAAAGAGAAAGAACAGCTTCTCAGGATGGCAAAAAAAGTTGATTTATACTTTGAATTAAAAAAATACCCTACCGGAAATGCATGGGAAATAATTCAGAACAGGATTAATGAAAAATCTCAAAGCAAAATAGCAAGAATTAGAAAATTTATTTCGAATCCGTTATTGCGAATTGCCGCCACGGTATTGGTTGCTGCTTTATTGTCGGTAGCCGGATATAATGTTTTTTTTAACCCGGCCGCATCAAACAAACAAATTGAAATATCAGTCACCAATCAAGTTGTGAAGACATTTACATTGCCTGACGGGACTTTGGTGAGCCTCAACTCCGATACTCATTTGAAATACCCCAAAAGGTTCGGTAAAAATACACGTGAAGTTATAATTGAAGGGGAAGCTTTTTTTGAAGTTAAACCCGATAAAAATAAACCTTTTATCATTCATGCCGGAAATGCACAGATTAAAGTTCTTGGTACCAGTTTTAATGTAAGTGCTTATCCCAGTGCAGGATTGTTGGAAGTGATTGTTAAAACCGGCAAGGTGCAGGTTTTAAACAAAGTGACTGAAACTAAACAAAACAATGAACTGATCCTTGATCCGGGCGAAAAGGGAACCTTGGTGTATTCGAGCAATGCATTGCTGAAAACCACCAATCAGGATCCCAACTATTTAGCCTGGAAAACGCACAACCTGATTTTCAGGGCGACTTCGCTCAGCGAAGTAATTGGCCATCTTGAAAAAGTTTACAAAGTAAACATCCGTTTAGACGATCCAAAACTAAATGGCCTTCTGCTCACTGCCCATTTCAACGATTATCCCCTCGATTTTATCCTGAAAGTTATTGAAACCACTTTCCAGATAGAGACAATACACGTTAATGGACAGTATATTTTAAAAGCAAAATCCTAAATTTCGAAATTTCAAAGCCATGAAAACAATTCGAATTATATCTCCAATTTTATTTATTCTAACATGTGTATTGTTCCTCTCGTTGCCACTTTCATCCTTTAGCCAGAAACAAGTTAAAAGACAAAGTACCAGACAAAATACCAAACAGGAACAAAAAGACGATCAGACACCCAACGTGCTTGATCAAAATATCAGTATTTATGCTGAAAATGAATCTCTTGCAACTGTAATTGAACGTATTTGCAAATACCTGAACCTCGATTATTCTTACAATTCGAAACTTATTGAAGGGAAAAATATCAATCTGAACGTTTCGAATAAGCCAATTAAATTTGTCCTTGACCAGTTGATGAAAGATTTTTACCTTCTTTTTGAAATTGAAGACAACATTTTGGTTATCAGAGACTATGTTCCGATGGATAAAAGTCTTGATTACGATAAGAAAATCAGGAATTACAGTGACCAAACAGGATTTGTTTTTGACAATCCCAGGAAAAAGTCGGTCACTATAAATTTTAAAACATCAAGTAACCTGATTATTATCCCGGTGGCAATCAATAATTCGGATACGCTTAATTTTATACTTGATACCGGAGTACGCTACCCGATTATTACCGAACTTCCGTTTGTCAACAAACTTAGCCTGAATTTTCTTCAACCCATCAACATCAAAGGATTGGGAGAAGGAGAACAGCTCACTGCCTACCGATCGGGCAATAATGTGATCAATATCAGCGGAATGGTGGCTTATGATCAGGAAATCCACATGGTGATCAACGAAAATTTCCAGATTTCGCATATTCTGGGCATTCCGGTACATGGAATGATTGGCTTTAACTTGTTTAAAGATTATGTGGTTAAAATTGATTATTCCGAGCACAAAATCACATTAATCAAGCCCGAATTCTATACTTACAAGGAAAAAGACAAAGACATCGTCATGCCTTTGATTTTTGAGCAAAACAAACCTTTTGTAAAAACAAGTATTGTAACTGATAAAAACCAGGATGTGCCGGTGAAATTACTGGTTGACACCGGTGCCAGCGATGCGCTTTGGTTATCAACCAGTTCTGACAACCGGATATCGCTTCCTGAAAACCATATTGAAACTTTCCTTGGTCGAGGATTAAGCGGAGATTTGTATGGCAAAAAAGGCCGGATCGGTGCAATTTGGGTGGGGCCGCTGGTCCTATATGAACCAATTGTTGCTTTTCCTGATAATGAACTGATTGATCAGCTTATCGGCAAAAACGACCGCAACGGAACCTTAGGAGCCGAAATCCTGCGCCGGTTTTACGTTACCATGGATTATCCGAATAAACGGCTCATACTTAGGCCAAACAGTGATCTGAAGGACGAATTTAATTACAATATGAGTGGTTTGGAAGTGACTAATCCGATGCCTGGGTTACCAATTTTCCTGATCAGCGATATCCGTAAAAATTCGCCGGCGTACTATGCGGGGCTTCAGGAAAATGACCAGATTCTTGCGTTAAACAATGCGAGCCATAAAATATTAACTTTAAATGATATTAACTTGCTGTTTCAAAGCCATGAAGACAAGAAAGTTAAAATGACTGTGCTCAGAAATGGAGAACAGATTAAAACAGAATTTTTCCTGAAAAAAATGTTCTGAAATGGATCAAATGCGCGGACTTATCCTGATTGTTTTCCTTTTGTTGTTGAAGGTTTCCTTCGGGCAAAAGGAAAACAGCTCCGCGCTGGATGTGAAAATAAGTATCGAAGCCAGAAATGAAACTATTGCAACCCTTTTAGATAAAATATCATCACGGACACAGATTTATTTTTCTTATGACGCCTCACTGATTGATGCTGACAAAATAATAGATGCCTCACTTACAGACAAAACCATCAGAGAAATCCTTGACATCCTTTTCGAATCAAAATACATTTATCGTGTACTCGACAACCAGATTATTATAACCAAACCTGACGAAGAAACACTTAAAAAAAAAGAAGTTGAAATTAACAACGATGAACTGAAGATAATTATTTTTCGGGGAAAGGTTATTGATCGTGAGGAGAAGGAGGTGTTGCCCTATACCAGCATTTCAGTTAACAAAAAAAGCATTGGAACGATCTCGAATATAGACGGTGAATTTGAGTTAAAAATGCCCGGTAAAATGATAGGAGATACAATTGTTGTCTCCTGTCTTGGGTTCAAACAATACAGGATTCCAGTCAGTGAAATCACCGATGAATCAGTAATCATTTATCTTCAGCCTACCTCCATTCAACTCAAAGAAATTAAGGTAACATTCATCAATCCGCAAGATATTCTTGCACGGTTACTTATAAAAATTCCGCTCAACTATCCGGGTGATCCGGAAATCATGACTGCATTTTACCGCGAAGTGCTCAAACAGGACAACAATTATATCGACGTTGCCGAAGCGGTGCTGGAAATCAAAAAAGCATCCTACGAAAATACATTCAGCGAAGATAAAGTGAAATACATTAAAGGTCGTAAAAGTCTGAATGTTAAATCTTTCCAGTATGTTGACTTCAAAATTCAGGGAGGACCGTATTATATTACCAAACTCGATGTTGTAAAAACCCTTGATTCGTTTCTTGATCCTGAATTCCGCGATTTTTACAAATATTCACTCGAAGAAATTGTCGAATTTGATGACCGCGATACTTATGTCGTCCGGTTTAAACCAAAAGAAAAGATTGACTATCCGTGTTATCAGGGTAAATTATATATCGACATGTCGTCGTTTGCATTGGTACATGCTGAATTTGAACTAAGCCGTTCAGGACTTAAATTTGCACACGAATCGCTGATCAGGAAAAAGCCCAAAGATTTTTATGTCCGCCCCATTCAGGTCAATTATCAGGTGAGTTACCGGCGTTCCGATGGTTTATGGCATTTGAGCAATGCTCAGGCTTCCATAGATTTCCGTGTAAAGAGCAAAAAGGATAAAATCAACTCTGTATTTCACAGTACTTCAGAATTGCTTATCACCGATTTTAAAGCTGATGACGAAACTCACTTTAAACGGAATGAATTATTTAATCCGAAAGATATTTTTACGGAAATCGTTACCAACTACGATGAAGGTTACTGGGGCGACTACAACACCATTAAGCCGTCAGAAGCCCTACGCGATGCGCTAAGTAAGTATTATCAGGAAAATGATACTTTATTCAGAAAAAACGAAAAGGAAGAAATTAAACCAATTAATAAATAATTTCAAAACCATGAAAACCTTATCACTATTGGCCATTTTGCTAACTACTTGTTTCACTTTATTAGCCCAAAACGAGAGCCCAATTCCACATATCAGTCAGCAAATGACAGATTATTTCACATATTATCCAAAAGAGAAAGTTTTTCTCTCAACCGATAAACAGTTTTACAAACCGGGTGAAACGATATGGTTTAGTGCGAAGTTGACGAACGCTAAAATACCCGCTTCACTTAGCCGGGAACTTATGGTAAGACTTTATAATAAAGAGGGACAACCGGTTGCAGGTGAGCTGTTTAAGCTGAATGAGTTAAACACTCCCGGCGATTTGGAAATACCGGATAATCTTCCTGCAGGCCAATATTTTCTGATGGCCTATACTTCAGCACTTATTTACCCGGAGGAAGCTTTCTGTATTATGCTGAATATTAATCCTGCATACAATAACCAATGGGTTGCAGCTGTTGCAGCCAGAGATAGTATTTCAATTGCCGGCCAGAAAAACGAATTGCACATCTTGCTCCGGAATCTTTCAGGTGAGGTAGAAAGAAATACTGCGTTGCGTTATCAACTGATGAATGGCAAAGAAATAATCGAAAAAGGTAAACTTAAAACCGATGCGGCCGGAAAAGCAGTTCTTCCTTTTACATTGCCCGC
Organism: Bacteroidales bacterium; assembly: GCA_038248385.1. Classification (GTDB taxonomy): domain Bacteria; phylum Bacteroidota; class Bacteroidia; order Bacteroidales; family Prolixibacteraceae; genus Aquipluma. Next base: position 24,954 of record JBBRXN010000024.1, on the reverse strand, counting down.
CAGGTCGAATGGAGAACCTTTTATTTGTGAATTGGCCGATAACAAAGAGGAATGGAAAAAGGAAATTTTTCTGCCTTCAAACATTGATCCTTTGGTAATCAACTTTTTTCCTGAAGGTGGAACAATTGTAGCGGGAGTACCTGTGAAAATTGGATTTACAGCCTATAATAAATGGGGAATGCCTGTAAATGTTGAAGGAACTGTTATTAATCAGGAAGGAAAACAGGTAGGAATGGTGAAAACATTTACCAATGGACTTGGTCTCTTCCCAATTGAAAATGACGGGAAGCAAAAATTGAAACTGGTACTTTCAGGAAAAACCGGTCAGGAACAGAGCTTCGGTTTACCTGTCCCAAAAGCCGACGGACTGACATTTTCGGTGACCAAAACAGATCCTGAATTTATATCAGCCAGCCTGGTATTCGCGGATAAACAAAAACATAAAATTGCTTTGACAGCCACCGGCAGAAGCACCCTAAACTGGGCGGCTGATATGGAAATTAACGGAATGGGACGGATAAAAATTCCAACTGAAAATCTTCCACAGGGAATTAATCAGATAACGGTTTTCTCCAGCGAAGGGAAATTGTTATCAGAACGGTTGGTATTTGTTGACAAAAAACAACATTTGAAAGTTGAAGTTACACCCGAAAAAAACATCCTGAAGCAAGGCGGAAACATGAAAATAAAAATCAGGTTGACTGATGAAACCAATCAGCTTGTTGGCGGTAATGTAAGTGTTTCGATTACCGACAGCTTCAGGAATTCGCCAACAGCCGCTCAAAGTGAGGAATGCCTGTTGGCTGGGGCAGAGTTGGAAACTCCTTTCTGCCTGATTTCCGAATCGTTTCATGGCCAGATCACCAACTCGGTGCTGGTGGATGTATATCTGATTGCAAACCGGCAAACCGGCTTCGACTGGCAAAAAATAATGCAATTCAAACCTGAAAGCTCGACCAACAGCAATACCGGAAATGGTATTTCGGGCACAGTAACCGATAAAAACGGAAATAAAATAAATAAAGCCAAAGTCAGCCTGGTGAGTAACAGGAACATGCAATTATACAGCACCATCACCAACCAGGATGGAATGTTTTTATTTCCAAACCTTAATCCTGCCAATAAAGACGACTTCTCTGCAAAGGCAACTGATGCCGAAGGTAAACGTGAACTGAAAATCACTTTCAACATGAATTTTGAAGTTTTGGTAGCAAGTTATATTGCTGAAATGAGCTTGAAAAACAAACTGTTAAACAATGAAATGATAGCCGATGTATCTTATTTCACGAACAATCCTGATTTGTTTATCAAGGCGCCGAGAATTATACCTGTAAATACAGTGGCAATAGATAACCAGAAAAAACTTCTAAGTTCATCTACCAGTTTGTTGGACGTGATCAAAATTATGAAACCCTACAAAATAACGAACAATCAGATTGTCTTTATGGGTAGTGAAAACTCCATTAATTATCAGGGCGGCGCATTGATTGTATTGGATGGACAACAGATGGGAACTGACATTTCGGTGATTCAGAATATATCGCCACTGGAAGTTGACCACATCAATGTTTCGACCAATCCGATGGACATCCAACGCTATACCGGGCTTAATTCGGTGGGGCTCATTGAAATATTCAGTAAAAAAGCTCCTGCATTACCAGTTTCCGAAAAAACAGAGCCTGTCAATCAATACAATGGCGAATACCGGGTTCCAAACGCATTTCCTACTGAGCTGCCAAATCCAAAACGCGATTTCAGAACCACCCTGCTGTGGATTCCTGAACTTAACCTTGATGAAACCGGACAGGCAGAAATTACTGTTACTGCCGGAAAAGTATTGTCTGATTTTATTGTCGAGGTTCAGGGAATAGCCATTAGTGGTTGTATTGGAAGCGGAAAGGCAAAATTTAAGGTTGTAAAATAGCTAACCCGGGCGAAGGTAAAAAACCAAATTACAGCACTTTCCGAAATGCTTTCTGCGAAAAATAATTCGGTAAGGTTTCATCGGTATTGATCACGATTCCACCCAAAATGTAAACCGGAAAATTAGACTGCATAGTTGGATGATTAATGATCAGTTTGAGAATTTCATTTTCGATTTCATCATACACCAAATGAGTGGTTTTCAGGATCGGAATCTTTGCTTTTCTTATTTCGCCTGCCATTGGCATAAGTTTGTGTGCAAGAAATTCGGGTTGAAACGCTGAATAATCTTCGGGATTAACATCGTGAATTGACGAAGACAAAACATGTTGCTGCACCATCATCAAAGCCCCACAGGTATTGGTATGCCGATGCTGACCAACGCGCTTGATTTTACCCACTTCGCCTGTACGCGATATGCCGATGTGTGATCCGAAAATAAATAAGGCAGCTCCTCCATCCGGAATGTGATCGTAAAAAGCGGTCATACCTATATTTCCAACAAACGGATAACCGGCCAGACCGCCCATGATAAATGTGCCCTGTGGCGATGGCAGGTTCATTTTTGAATGTTGGTGATTTAATTCGTCGAAGCAGAATGAAGTGGCAACGATGATCTTGTTCATCTCAATGCCTTCACGTTCAGCAATATTGAACACCGCATTGTGCGAGGCTTCCGACATGGTCGAGAATTCGTCGAAGTACTTTCTTATTATTTTTTGCATGGAAATTCTTTTAGGTTTGATTGCTCAAAAAGTTGAATATCGTTTCGAAATATAGCAGATTATCCGGTAGATCCGAGTGCATTTGCAACGGCATTCATGGTTTTCAGTAAAATAATATTTTGATGATCGGCATTCTGTTGGTCGGCCGACCCTTTTTCGCTTCTCCAGTTACGGAGTGCCGTCACCTGCATTTGGTGCATCAGTTCAAGCGACACTGCCCTTAGCCGGGTGGAATAATAATGATTTTTTCTTCGCTCTTTAAAAGGCGTCACCAGTATTTCGTCAAGCAGGCTTTTGGTGAGGTGGTATTCTGATAAAATGAGTGGCAAAATATCTTTTTTTATCTGTTCATCGTCTATTAACGATGCATAGAGTTCAATAATTTTTGGATCGGTAGCTGCCAATCCAGAATCAACGTTGGTCAGAATATATCGCACCAGCGGATTTGAAACCAGTAATTGTTTTAGAGTCGCGTATTTTTGAGGTTGTTGTTCTTTGATTAGTTTCAGAGTACTTCCAACGCCATACCAGCTGGTAATATTCACACGGCTTTGCGTCCAGCTGAAAACCCAGGGAATTGCCCGCAAGTCGGCGAGTGTACGCTGATTGGTGCGCCGCGATGGACGTGAACCGATTTTGCTTGATTCAATCACATCAATGGGAGTTGCCATTTCGAAAAAACGGATGAAACTTGGATGACGGGTCAATGCAATGTAAGCATTAAAACTTTCGTGCGCCATAAAACCGACAAGGTCGAACAGGTCGGTGTTTTGTAAGTCGTTGTTCAACATCGTATTTCGCAAAGTCCCTGAAGTGAGTAATTCAAGATTGTAAGCTGCATTTACTTTATTGGCATATTTGCGCTCAATGGTTTCTCCCTGTTCTGTCAGCCGCAGTTTTCCAAATAACGATGAAGGCGGAAGGCTTTTCAAAAACCAATGAACCGGTCCGGCGCCACGGCTGATACTGCCTCCTTTGCCATGGAAAAAACGAATGTCAACTCCATGTTTTTGGCCAATTTTGGTTAATTCAAATTGCGCTTCATACAAATGCCAAAGGCTCGATAAAATTCCGCCATCTTTGTTACTGTCACTGTATCCAATCATTACTTCTGCCACCGGACGTTTGTATCTCTTTAAATCCATCTGGAGTTTCAGCGTGTTTCGGGTAATCGGATGAGCCAAAAATTCATCCATAATTTCAGGCGCACGATGTAAATCTTCAATCGTTTCGAAGAGCGGAACAATTGGAATCTGGCAGGCGGGGCCTTCTGCTGTTTTTTGAAATAATCCGGCTTCCCTGGCCAACAAATAAAGTGTCAGCAAATCTTCGGTTTTGCGGGTCATGCTGACAATCAATGAGCCGATTGCATAAGAGCCATATTTTTTGATATGTTCAGACAATACCCCCAAAAAACCCAAGGCGTTGATTGTTTCAGGTTGATTTCCGGAGTAGAATCTGGTAAATGGACGGTAATGGTTGAGTTCGTTCAGCAAAAACGTTTTATCGGGCGATCCGTCGGTATTTAATGAAAAACTTTTCCGATCAACATCTTCCAGTAATCCGGATAATGATTTTTGGTAAAATTCGCTATTCTGACGAATATCCAAATGAGCCAGATGAAAGCCAAAACTATTAACATATCGCTGTGCTTTGAGTACTTCATTAACAGCCAGCGTAGGGGCGCCCCATTCTGAAATTGCCTGAAGAAGGATTTTCAGGTCGCTCATCAGCTGACCGGAATGGGTGTAGGTCCATGTGGCATTGGAAAGTGAACTGTTTCCTGAAAATCGATCTTGTTTTAAGGGTAGCTTCTCGACAAGTAATAGCACATACTGTTTAAACGGTTCGCGCGATGCAGCGGTAAACCACTCATTATCTGAAATGTTCGGTATTTGCTTTGTCAGCACAACTTTATACTCCTGAAATTCAGATGGTAAAGTTGTTTTCGGAGTATAAATGCTTAAACTATCGGCAAGCTGAAGCAATCGTTGACGAACCAAATGCAAAGCTTCGATGCGCAATCTTTCAAGTGTATAAGCAGTAATTTCGGGCGTAACCAATGGATGTCCGTCCCGGTCGCCACCAACCCAGGTACCCAGACTTATCATTGGCATGTTGTTACAGTTTTGCAATGCCTGTGGCTTAAAACCTGCTTCCTTCCAGGACTGTACCAATTGTCGGTCGTGGAGATCAAAAACGTCGGGAAACACATTGGTCAGGTAATGCAATACATTGTTCAATTCAGTTTCAACTTTGGGCTTTTCAAGATAGATATCATCGATATACCAAAGTCGTGTCAGGATTTCTTTTATCCCGGATCGGATTTGGTTACGCTCAAGGTTCGTGTACATCAGGTTTTCGAGCATTACCAATTGAAGGTAAAGTTCGCGGTAGTATTTCAGCACCACTGTTCGTTTTGCTTCTGTTGGATGGGCAGTTAATACCGGCTCAACTTCAATTTCTGAAAGCGCTGCAACGATTTGGTCCTGGTTAAATCCCGCATTTTTCAACTCTGAAAATGTATTGGCCCAACTTCCGGTTACACTTTGTGATCCTTGCTTTTGTTGTTTGCTTCTCCTTCCTTGAACCGCCCAGTTTACTTCACACAGATTAAGCAACTGAAAACAAATGGAATACAGATGAATTGTTTTTTGTTGGTTTTCAGGGTTTGGCGTGGAAACCTGCGCGTTTTTCCAGGGAATATAAGCGACAAGCTCATTTTCGTTATTTGCTTCCAATACTTCGGCCAGACACTCAAGCAAAAAGTACAGATCGGAATAGGGTTTTCCAATTTTTTCAATGTTTTCAGCTAAAACAGGATGCATCGTTGTTTTCTAACTATAAACACAACCCATCCTGAATGGTTCAGCTTTTGGTAACCGGAGACGGTATTAATCCCGTTCTTTCATATCTTTGTCACTTCATCCAACCTCCTTAACAAGGATTCCAATGACTGATAAAGATATAACGACTTCCGGCGAAAAATCCGGCATGCACGCGCGGAACCCACATCGTTTCAGGTACGATTTCAAACAATTGATCAGTGTTTGTCCCGAACTCGCGCCATTTGTGCAACTCAACAAATTCAATATCGAATCAATTGATTTTGCTATTCCTGAAGCGGTAAAACTGCTCAACAAGGCCATCCTGAAACAGTTTTACGACATAGCTGTCTGGGACATTCCCGAAAATTATCTTTGTCCGCCGATTCCCGGACGGGCCGATTATATTCACCACATTGCCGACCTGCTGGCTTTGTCCAACGACGGGAAAATTCCCACAGGAAGATCAGTTTCGGTGCTTGATATTGGTGTCGGGGCCAACTGCATATATCCAATTATCGGTCACAAAGCATACGGCTGGCATTTTGTCGGTTCAGATATTGATCCCATTGCCATTCGCACAGCCAACCTGATTATCACAGCCAATCCGTCGCTCCGTGGAGCTGTTGATTGCAGGTTGCAAAGCACGCCCTCCAATATTTTCAGCAAAATTATCAAGCGTGGCGAAGTGTTCGACATTTCCATTTGTAACCCGCCATTTCATTCTTCTCCGGAAGAGGCTGCCGGCAGCACACATCGTAAATCGCGAAACCTGGCTTCAGGAAAAGAAACCACTCCTGTCCTGAATTTTGGCGGTCAAAACAATGAGTTGTGGTGCGATGGGGGTGAAGCCGAATTTGTTCGCCGGATGATTAAACAAAGTTCCGAAATTCCCGATCGGTGCCTGTGGTTTTCAAGCCTGATTTCCAAAAAGGAAAATCTGTACGGCGTTTATAAAGCGCTTAAAAAAGCACATGCTACACAGGTTCAAACCATCGAAATGGCTCATGGTCAGAAGCAAAGCCGCATTGTGGCCTGGTCGTTTTTCACTGCGGAAGAACAGAAAGAATGACGGGAAAACCGATAAGGAAAAATTAATCAGTCGCAGTCGCAGCCTCAGCGGGCAGTCTCAGTCAGCACCCAAACCTGAATATGGAACATGTAATCCGGTACTTAAAAAATCCCCATTTTTAGGGATTTCAGCTCCGAAACGGAGCATATACTTTTGGCAGTATAAAAACTCAATGAAAAAAGTATATGAAACGAATCGTATTTTCCGCTGCGTTGGTATTGGTTACTGTTTTTTTGCAGGCGCAAACACAGGAACAAATAAAACCTGAATATCAGAATATCGCCGACAAATTATTGACATCAAATAATAAACTCACCATTGGTGGTTACGGCGAAGTGCATTATCACCAACCTTTGAGTTCCGGGATCAGGCAAAACGGACAACTCGATGTTCACCGAATGGTCATGCTTTTCGGGTATCAGTTCAGCGACCGTACCCAGTTCGTCACCGAGCTTGAATTCGAGCATGTTTCGGAAGTGTATGTCGAGCAAGCTTTCCTTCAGCACAAAATCAACAAATTCATCAATTTCAGGGCCGGATTGCTTTTGATCCCAATGGGTATTGTGAATGAATACCACGAACCAACTACTTTCAACGGCGTTGATCGGCCTTTGGTGGATAATAAAATTTCGCCGACGACCTGGCGCGAAGTTGGTTTCGGTCTCTCCGGAAACATTCAACCTGCATTTCTTAAATATCAGGCATATTTGGTAAACGGGTTTAACGGTTACGATGGAACCGCTAAACTGAACGGAAAAAGTGGTTTGCGAAGTGGCCGCCAGAAGGGGGCCGAATCGTATATCAGCGCTCCAAACTTTACAGCGAAAGTTGAATACTACGGAATCAGAGGGCTGAACATCGGATTGTCGGGATATTTTGGTGATACACAAAGCAAATTATACAACGGAATTGCAAAAGACAACCAGGCCGCTTTGGCAAAAGCTGATTCGTCGGTGGTCGGCGTTTCAATGATTGGCGTTGATGCACGTTACACATTGAAAGGATTGCAGTTGCGTGGTCAGTTGTACCGCGTTGGCTTGTCGAATACAGATCAATACAACCTTTTTACAGGTAAAAAAGGAGGTCCGCTCAACGATTTGGGAAGTGCTATGAACGGCTACTATATTGAAGCCGGATACAATGTTTTTCGTCCGTTCGAAAACCTGAAAACTGAACTCATTCCGTTCGTGCGGCTCGAAGGATACGACACACATGCCAAAGTTTCGTCAACAATTGCCAGAAAAGAATCTTACAAGAATAATGTTATAACAGCCGGATTAACTTTGAAACTTGCACAGGGAGCTGTTTTGAAAACTGACCTTCAATTTGTAAAACCTGATGGTACAAGCAGTTATTCAAAAGTATTCAGTGCTGGATTGGGAGTTATGTTTTAATCAGGATAAGGGAAAAAACCATGTTTAAACTGTTTTTTATTTGTTTCGTACTTTGGATTACTTCAGGATTTATCCCAACCAAAGGTTTTGATTTTGAGGATAAAACGCTTCAGAATGAACTCCTTAAAATAAGCGGAGTCGATAATACTGATTGGAAGGAAATAGCTGTTCCGGAATCACTTCTTGTTTCAAATGCCATTCAGGGAAAGTTCCTGATACTTTCCGGTCAGAAAAGCGATGACCTGAAAAAATATGTTTATGTTGGAAGGGTGAATAGTTGCCGTCAAGGTGGCTGTTCCAACCCCAATGAAACGTTGAACATAGAAACCCCGGAATACTTCGACTATCTGATTATTTTTAACTCCAATCTTTCGGTTCGGCAGGTAAAAGTATATAATTATCAGGCTACCCACGGACAGGAAGTGACCAACAAAGGCTGGCTAAAACAATTTCAGGGATATGATGGCAACCGGTCGCTCACCATTGGGAAAAGTATTGATGCCATTTCGGGCGCCACGGTTTCGGTTTACGGAATTACAAACGATATTCAGGATAAAACTCGATTGCTAAAGAAAATTGTTCAGGGTCAGCCGGCAACTTGAAACTTTTCCGTATTTTCCTGCTGAATTTCAACTCAGCTTCTAATCATGCAAATTGTTATTGCTCCCGATTCTTTTAAAGAATGTTTGACGGCCACTCAGGTGGCTCTGGCTATTTCTGAAGGAATTAAACGAGTTGTTCCTAATGCCGGAATCACCTTTATTCCGATGGCTGATGGCGGGGAAGGGTCGGTTGAAGCATTGGTGACTGCAACTGGAGGCAAAATCATTCAAGTTCCTTCAATAGATGCTTTGAACCGACCAATTCAATCGTTTTATGGAATTTTGGGCGATGGCAAAACGGCTGTAATTGAAATGGCAGCAGCTTCAGGAATTGAATTACTGAAGCCTGAAGAACGCAATCCATTCATTACTTCAACATTCGGAACCGGATTGCTTATAAAAGCCGCGCTGGATGCTGGTTTTACACAAATTATTATCGGAATTGGCGGAAGTGCCACCAACGATGGCGGTGCAGGAATGGCGCAGGCATTGGGATTTGAACTTCAGGATAAAAACAATAACCCGATTGGTTTGGGAGGCGGTTCGTTGGGCGAAATTCAAACCATCGAAAGTTCCAATAGTCATCCAATGCTTCAAAAGACAAAAATTACGGTTGCTTGCGATGTCCGGAATCCGCTTTTGGGAACTTCCGGAGCCACTAATGTTTACGGTCCACAAAAAGGAGCCACTCCTGAAATGCTCAAAACACTCGAAAAAAACATGGAGCATTTTTCCCGAATTCTTCAGCAGGAATTAAAAATAAACGTTTCAGAAATTTCAGGAGCAGGAGCTGCCGGCGGTTTGGGTGCCGGTCTGATGGCTTTCTGCAAAGCAGAAATGGTTTCAGGATTTGATTTGATTAGTGAATTGACCAACTTAGAAAAATACATTGGCCAGGCTTCGTTGGTTTTCGCTGCTGAAGGCAAGATTGACTCTCAGACGGCTTTCGGGAAGACAGTTAGCGGAGTAGCCCGACTTGCCAAAAAATACAAGGTTCCGGCAATTGCTCTCGCCGGAATAGTTTCCGATGATCTGACAAAACTTTACGAACAGGGAATCACTTCTGTTTTTGCTATAGGAGACCGGCCGATGAGCCTCGATGAATCGAAAGCCCGCGCTTCGGAATTATTGGCCAATACAGCGGAGCAAATAATGAGAATGGTGAAAAATATTGGTGCATAGCTATTTCAAGAAATAAGCTTCCAAAAATAAAGTCAAAATAATCGCTCTGGAATTATTCATCAATCTATTTCCAGTTCGTGTTGAATTGCTCTTAGAACCAATTGATTTAATGTAATACCTTCCACACTTGCAATTTGAGCAGCTTGTTTGTGCAAATCAGGGCTAATCCGAATATTGAAGCTCCCTTTGTAGGACTTCGAAACAGGTTTCCCTTCGGAAATACAATCTTTGATATGTTCCTCAACCATCAATTTAAAAGCGGTTTCCAATTCATCAACAGTTGTTCCTTCGAATGTGACCAAGTCATTAATGCCTTCTATTTTTCCGTAAAAAACTCTATCATCGGCACTATAATTTACAGATCCGATAAATCCCTTATGCGTTATTATATTTTTCATATCAGTTTTTTTAGTTCCAATTCCTGCTCAATTAAATCCAATTGATATCTTTTTAGAATTTTCTCAGGATGAGGTTTATGTAATTTGATTTTATGTCTCAACTTTTCATTTACGAAAACAACTCTTGAACCAGATCCTTGAGCTTCAGTATATCCATACCAATTCAACAATCTCGTTAATTCACTAAATGTGAAATCTTTAGGTTTTGATTTGAATCGCTGTTCCAATTTCTCTATGGTTCCCATAAGGCAAAAATAATAAATTGCAACTAATATTTAGTTGCAATTTATTATTTTTCTTTCAACTCTTTAAACGACTCTTTCTTCACAAAACTAACAACCCATTTTCTCTCAAGTTCTTCATGCCGGTGCTGTTCCAGAAAAGCACAAAATCGCTTCCGGTTTGTTCCTCAAAGCTTTTTTCAAGGTCGCCAAAAGTAATTGATCTATTGCTTCTTACCAAAAGATCAGGAATCTGTACAAACAACCATTTCCCTTCATTTTGTGGAAGTTGAATGATATAATTTTCTTTTTTATTGAAGAAAGTCAGCTCTGCCAATTCAAAAGTTTGGTTCTTTTTCTTTTTGGTATAATACCGAACAGAAACCGATCCTCCAAGCCAGTACACTTTCGCATTCGGGCTGGCTTGTTCAAAATCATTGTCATCAATTGCTTTCCGAATAAAATCAGGAGCCACAGTTGTCCGGGGAACTTTAAAATTGAACCAATCCTGAAGCGGAAAATCGAAGCAGATTCCGTGCATATAGTTGAAAAGCGATTTACGCAACCCTTCGCTGAAAAGTTCATGATCAGCCCCGGTAGGATCACCGTGAACCAGATCATTGTTGGCAAATGTTCCCAACTTTTCATTTTCAATCTTTGTTTTGAATTGAGCCGGATTCTGACCAACCGGACTGTGCGCCGTCATGGCAAACAGATGCCAGAATCCTGATTGAACTATTCCAGCTTCGAACAACTGGCGGACCACTTCGAGCGAGTCGATGGTTTCCTGAGCGGTTTGTGTAGGGAAACCGTACATCAGATAGGCATGTACCATGATTCCTGCACGGGTGAAATGGTCGGTTACTTTTGCAACCTTGGCCACGCTCACTCCTTTATTAATCATTCCCAGCAAACGGTCAGAGGCCACTTCCAAACCTCCGGAAACCGCGATACAACCCGATTCTTTCAGTAGCAAACACAAATCGTAGGTAAAACTCTTTTCGAAACGGATGTTGGTCCACCAAACTACAGTAATTTTTCTGCGGATAATTTCAAGCGCCAATGCCCGCATCAATGCAGGTGGTGCGGCTTCGTCAACAAAATGGAACCCGATTTCTCCGGTTTGAATGATCATTTGTTCGATTCGGTCGCACAAAAGCTTTGCTGTGTTTGGTTCGTAGCGCTTAATGTAGTCGAGCGAAGTGTCGCAAAAAGTGCAGCGTCCCCAGTAACATCCGTGTGCAAGTGTCATTTTGTTCCAGCGCCCGTCACTCCAGAGGCGGTGCATCGGGTTCACAATTTCAATGACTGAAAGATATTTGTCAAGTAAAAAATCAGAATAGTCGGGTACACCGACTTCCGACTGCGAAAAATCGACAGAAGTGGAGCCGTTCAGGTAAACCACATCACTATTTTGACGTGTAAAAGTTCTTTTCAGATCAGTTAGGACGCGGTTTCCGTCGAGGTGTTCAATCAAATTCAGCAAGGGCGCTTCACCGTCATCGAGAGAAATAAAATCAAGGTAATCAAACACACGTGGATCTGATAATGAACGCAATTCTGTATTCGGGAACCCACCGCCCATTACAATTTTTATTTCAGGATGAAATTTTTTTATCCATTGTCCACATTTAAAAGCACAGTACAAATTTCCGGGAAAAGGAACTGATAGTGCAACAATTGTAGGTTGATAAGTTTCAATTTTTTGTTGAAGGAGTTGTAGTAAAATCCCATCAATCAAGCCATCCGGCGATTTTAATTCCTGATCAAGTTCATCGAAGGTTGAAGCTGAACGCCCCAACCGTTCGGCGTACCGGCTAAATCCGAAATGCGGATCGGTAGTTTCAACGATCAGGTCCGACAAATCTTCGAGATACAAAGTAGCCAGGTGTTTCGCTTTATCGAGCATTCCCATTGTTCCAAATGCTCCTTTCAAATCTTCCACTAAGTTGAAACGCGATGCTTCAGGAAGAAAATATCCGTCGCAAATCACATGAGCCAGCGCTTCATTTTTCCCATGAAGGAATGCAATTACCTGATCGATGGTATGGATATAGCTTTCGCGCAGATTGAAAATACGTTGGGCGTTTGGGGAAAATTCCAAGTTCCAGATTCCAAGTTCCAAAAAAAGTGCATTCAATCCTTCCGAAGAAAACAGCTCCAGAATAACTTCAATTCCCAAATCGCACTGATTGGAAATAATGGATTGGGTATTCAAAAACCCTTTCAAATAAGCTGTTGCAGGATACGGCGTATTCAGTTGGGTAAACGGAGGCGTTATCAGCAAAATTTTTTGGCTCACAATGAATCTTTTTGTACATGGTAAAAGTAATATAAAGCAGATAAAAAAAATTAGCCATGCAAGCAAAGCATTTAATCATTGCGGCATTTGCAGGTTTTCAGGCCAAAAAAGGTTCCTCTCGGGAAATCTTGCAAAACCGAAAACCATCTGCGGCCGGGAGGTTTTATACCGAAAAGCCTGATGAATTAAGAAATCAGTTGCAGCTGTTTTTCTCAAAATCTTCACCGGGAAAACCGAAGAAAACACCACTGGCCATCATTGTCCCTCATGCCGGATATGTTTATAGTGGCGAGGTTGCAGCTTCTGCCTATCAACAAATTGATCCTGACCATCAGTTTGAGCGTATTTTTTTAATCGGTTCAAGCCATACCGCTACTTATCAGGGAGCTTCTGTTTATTGTTCCGGAGATTACGAAACACCACTGGGGACAGTTGAAGTGGATTTGGATCTTGCCAAACAGTTGGTTGCCGGAAATAATCTCTTAAAATGTTATCCTGAAGTCCATCTGCATGAACATAGTCTTGAAGTTCAGCTCCCGTTTTTGCAATATCATTTGCACAGCGATTTTAAGATCGTGCCGGTAATTATTGGTTCCTCTACGGCTGAAACGCCAAAAAAACTTGCCTCGATTTTTAAACCTTACCTGCATGAAAAGAATCTCTTTGTGATTAGCAGCGACTTCTCGCATTACCCGAATTATAAGGATGCCTGTGATGCCGATCATGCAACGGCAGAAGCGATAAAAACCAACAGCCCTGAGAATTTGATTGCTGCACTTGCAAACAACGAGAAAAAAAACATATCAGGCTTGGTTACCAGTTTGTGCGGATGGAGTTCGGTGCTGACCTTGTTGTACATGACCGAACAAATGCCCGATGTGAAGGTTGACCTGATTCAGTATAAAAACTCGGGCGATTCGATGTATGGCGACAAAGAACGGGTAGTTGGGTATTATGCACTATCTTTCTCTCAGGTAAAAGTGCAAAATGTACCTGATGAATTTTCGGTCAGCAGCGAAGATAAAAAGTATCTGTTAAGCCTTGCACAGGTTACTGTCGCAGAATTTATCGAGAAAGGAAGGATGGGTGATATTGATCCAACCGGTTTGAGTGAAACATTGAATACGCCGCGAGGCGCGTTTGTTACCCTTTATGTCAATCACAAACTGCGGGGCTGCGTTGGGCGTTTCGATGCAACCCTGCCACTATGGAAAGTGGTACAATTGATGGCCGTGGCTGCTGCCAATCAATACTATCGTTTTCGCAAGGTGGAACCCGATGAATTAAGCCAATTGGAAATTCAAATCTCGGTGCTTACTCCGTTGAAACGTATAAAGTCTATTGATGAATTTATCCCGGGTAAGAACGGTATTTACATGAAGAAAGGAAATTATACGGGAACATTTTTACCTCAGGTAGCTACCAAAACAGGCTGGAGCAAAGAAGAATTGCTCGGACATTGCGCACGCGACAAAGCCGGCATTGGCTGGAAAGGCTGGAAAACGGCTGAGTTATATATTTACGAAGCGCTGATTTTTGGAGAAGAGGAAGAATAGCCCCATCCCCGACCCTTCCCCGAAATAGGGAAGGGAGTTTGGCACAATAAGTTCAGGACATTTTTTCTTGTAAGAACAGTTCTTTTGATTTTGCAGGTTGAGAAGTCCTCTGGTTGGGGGATTTAGGGGGCAATACAAGTTGAGAACTCAATCAAAATACTAATCACTTATTGATTAAAAGTTTAAACGATGATAGGTGCCAGCGAAAAACTTTGGAAATGGAGTAAGGAAAGTTACTATTGGTCGCCTACTCCTCGGGGAGTCAAATGCCTGATCTGCCCCAACGAATGTGTAATTAAAGAAGGAGAATCAGGATTGTGCCACAACCGGGTGAACCACAATGGTAAACTTTATTCAATTGCCTACGGAAATCCTTGTACAGTGAACATCGACCCGATTGAGAAAAAGCCGCTGAATCATTTTCTGCCCGGTTCGAAAACCTTTTCAATAGGCACAGCTGGTTGCATCCTTGCCTGCATGAACTGCCAGAACTCGACTATTTCGCAGGTAAGCCCCAAAGAAACACACAACTATGATTTAATGCCCGATAAGCTGATTGCTGATGCCATTACCAGCAGGTGTCCATCAATCGCATACACGTACGCCGAACCCATTTCGTTTTATGAGTATACTTTCGACTCGGCAAGGCTGGCAAGGCAGGAAGGTATTAAAAATGTAGTTGTAATTTCAGGGTACATCAATGAGGAACCACTGCGTAATCTATGTAAATACATTGATGCGGCCAATGTTGATCTGAAATCATTCAGTAACGATGTATATATGAAACTGAGTGCTGGCGCCCTTGAACCTGTTTTAAACTCCCTGAGAATAATGAACGAACTCGGAGTTTGGCTCGAAATTACGAACCTGATTATTCCTGACTGGACCGATGATTTGGACATGATAAAGCGTATGTGCGACTGGCTGGCCGAAAACGGGCTTTCCAATGCGCCACTTCACTATAGCCGTTTTCATCCCGAATACAAACTCGCACATTTGTCAGCCACACCTGTGAGTGTCCTTATTCAGGCCCGCGAAATTGCGCTGGCTGCCGGAATGAAATTCGTCTATATTGGCAATGTTCCCGGCTCAGATGCTCAGAATACCAATTGTCCGAATTGTGGCGAAACAATCATCGAAAGGAAAGGATATTCCATCCTTCAAAAAAAAATTGAAAAGGGGGCATGTAAAAATTGCGGCGAAAAAATAGCAGGAGTTTGGGAATAACTGAACTTTCCTAACTTTGCTGCTCATCCAAGATTTTGCCTTCACTGCCTTCTCTAAAAATCGAATTATGAACGACGCTCTTGCTTTTGGACTTTTGTGTTTTACTTCGTTCTTTACCCTGATCAATCCGCTAAGTACCATGCCGGTGTTTATGACTATGACCGCTGATCTAAGTGTCAAAGAGCGAAACCGAACCGCCAAAAAAGCCACAATTGTTGCATTGATTACCATTATCATTTTTGCATTTTCAGGCCAATTGCTCTTCAAGTTTTTCGGTATATCGGTCAATAGTTTCCGAATAGTTGGCGGCGTCATCTTTTTCATCATGGGAATGGACATGTTACAGGCCCGGATCGGACAAGTAAAAATCAAGGATTCGGAAGTTAAAACTTATGTGAATGACATTTCCATCACTCCGCTGGCTATACCGATGATATGCGGTCCCGGCGCCATTACCAACTCAATCGTATTAATGGAAGATGCCACGAACCTGACCCGGAAAATAATTCTTTTCGGTACCATTTTTTTTGTCATGTTTATTACCTACATCATTTTTTACAGCTCATCGCGCATTATCAAAATGCTCGGACAAACAGGTATCAACGTGATGATGCGCCTGATGGGACTGATTGTAATGGTTATCGCTGTCGAGTTCTTTTTCAGCGGATTAAAACCCATCGTTTTAGACATGCTTAAAGGATAGGCAACCAGAAAAAACATTAACTTCACGGGAAACTTTAATCAACTTTCTTATGAATCCCTTGATCGATAATTTTATCAGTTCTAAAAAAATTGCCGTGGTTGGCATGTCACGTTCGGGCAAAAAATTCGGAAATTATGCCGCCAAAGAATTGAAATCCAAGGGTTACGAAATTTACCCCATTCATCCTAAAGTCAAAGAAATAGATGGATTGACTTGTTATCCCGATTTGAAAAGTTTAAACGGGAAAGTGGATGGTGTCTGGATTTCAATTCCCCCACAAAAAGTAAATTCAGTTCTCGAAGAAGCAGCCGAAATCGGACTCAAAAACATCTGGTTGCAACAGGGAGCCTGGTCGCAGGAAGTACAACAAACAATCGACAAATTGAATTTGCCGGTTGTCACCAAAAAGTGCATTCTCATGTATGCCGCGCCAGTCCGTTCATTTCATAAATTTCACCGAACCATCAAAAGTATATTTGGAGGATTGTGATTTAAAACGATATACCATGGCGGTAATAGGAATTGATTTGGGAGGAACAAAGCTTTCTGGTGCTATTTTTCTCGAAAACGGCCTCATGCATAAAAAGGAAATCCTCCTTCTGGAAAAACGGCAGGGAAAAGATGTTTTTGCCCTGATCCAAAAAATGCTGGACCTTATACTCAAGCATTCCAGGGCCGAAGGAATACCAATAAATGCGATAGGCTGTTGTGTTCCCGGAGCGGTAAATCAGGAAGCAGGCACGGTATGGGTTCCAAACATTCCGGGATGGGACAATTACCCGCTTCTGGATGAACTAAAAGATTTCCTGAATGATCCTTCAATAAAAGTTCGGATCGACAGTGACCGGGCTTGTTCGTTATGGGGCGAAATTTGGCAGGGGGCAGCCAATGGCAGTAAAAATGCTATTTTCATAGCAGTTGGAACAGGAATAGGAGCCGGAATTCTGGTTGACGGCAAAATCCTCAGAGGTTCGCATGACATTGCCGGCGCAATTGGCTGGCTGGCCGTGCAAAAACCTTTCGATGACAAATATATTCCCTGTGGTTGTTTTGAATACCATGCCTCGGGCGAAGGATTGGCCAAGGTTACGCGGGGCTATCTGAATGAGAAAAGTGACTACCAGGGAATTCTGCGGTCGATTGATCCTGCTCAGGTCACTGCAATGAATGTGTTTGAAGCCTGGTCGCAGGAAGATCCGATTGCGACAAAGGTAATTGATGAAGCAGTTGAAATATGGGGGATGGTGGCAGCCAACCTAATAAGCATTTTTAATCCTGAAATAATCATTTTTGGAGGAGGAGTTTTCGGACCGGGGGCTCAATTGCTGAAAAGAATAACCGACGAAGCGAAAAAATGGGCACAACCGGTCAGTATTAAACAGGTCCGGGTTGAAGGTTCGAAACTTGGCGGGGATGCCGCACTCATCGGATCTGCATATATGGCACTAACCGACGAACCTGATTATAAACCTGCACTATAATGAAAAAAACCAAAATTGATTTAATCTTTTCAGTTGCCTGTTCGGGGATGTTGCTTTTTGGGATAGTCTTCCTTTCCCTGGGAACCATCTCTACATTCATTCAGGAAAAATTTGCCCTGGATGCACTTAAAACCGGATCGCTTGCTTCCTTCCTACCCTTTGGCATGTTGCTGGGTTCTATTATATTCGGCCCCGTTGCCGATCGTTACGGGTACAAAGTTTTGCTTACACTCAGTGCTTTGATGATAATGATCGCTTTGGAAGTGATTGCTTTTGCCCGTTTATTCTCACTCATCCAGGGTTCATTTTTCCTGATCGGTTTTGGCGGTGGGGTTCTCAATGGAGGAACAAACGCGCTTGCGGCTGACATCACCGAAGAAGGAAAAAGCGCCAAACTCAGCCTTCTTGGTATTTTTTTCGGGATAGGGGCGCTTATAATGCCTTTATTGATGGGCATACTGAGCCACCATTTGGATTTCGCTGCAATCATTTCGGTTATTGGAGGCTTTATCCTGATTCCTGTACTATTTACACTTTCAGTAAAATTTCCGGAACCAAAACAAAAACAGGGATTTCCGTTGAAGCAAAGCCTTCGATTGGCAAAACAACCACTCATACTGCTTCTTGGTCTGATCCTTTTCTTTGAAAGCGGGCTGGAAGGGATGGTCAGCAACTGGACTACCAGCTATTTGACTGAGGCCCAATTTACCACTGCTGACGCACTCTACGCTCTTACGATACAAATAGTGGCCCTGATTCTTGGACGCCTGGCCCTGAGCCGGCTGTTAAAAACTGTTTCACCGTTGAAATCATTCGGAATATGTATTGCCCTGATCTTTGCAGGATCATTATTGCTTTTCTGGGCAGGCTCTTACCTGATTGTTCTATTTGCCATGGTACTCCTTGGAGTCGGGTTTGCAGCCGGATTCCCGGTTATTCTGGGATTGACAGGCGAACGGTTCCCGGATTTGTCAGGAACGGCATTCAGCCTGATTATTGCTATTGCGCTGATTGGGAATACTTCACTGAATTATGTTACGGGAGTTGTTTCTGAAAATTTTGGAATTCTCCAATTTCCATTGATACTTGCCGGCAGCGCTCTTTTTATGGCCGGATTCTTATATTCCATTCGAAGAGAATTTAAACTTAAATAGTAATAAACACAAAAAACTTAAAATCATGAAGTTAGCAAAAATTTGGCTCAATAATGCCAGGAACATTATGGATGAAATTGAAAACACGCAGATGGGCAATATTCTTAAAGCTGCTGAAGTAATGGCTGATACCATTCAGGCCGAACGATGGGTACATACTTTTGGTTGCGGACATGCGACCCTTCCCATCGAAGAAATGTATCCCCGGATTGGTGGTTTTGTCGGTTTCCATCCAATGATTGAACTTCCGTTGACATTTTTCACCAACATAGTTGGCGGAATGAGCGTTCATCAGTTTATTTTTCTTGAAAGGGTTGAAGGATATGGAACGGAAATCATGAAAGGATACAACTTTGACCCGCGGGATTGCATGTGGTTGTTTTCGCATACCGGTATTAATGCGGTGAATATTGATGTAGCGCTCGAAGCGCGGAAAAAAGGGATGAAAGTGATCGTGTTTGGCTCGGCAAAAGAAGCCGAAGGAAAGCAAACCCGCCACAGTTGCGGCAAAACCATCTTCGAACTCGCAGATATCGTGGTTGATACCTGTGTCCCCTTACAAGATGCTTCAGTTCCGTTGAAAAACCATTTTGACAAGATAGGCCCTGTTTCAACAATGGGTTTTATGACCGCCGTTTGGATGACCGTTACCACTGTGGCTGAAATACTTGCCGAACGTGGCGTTAAATTGCACATCCACCCTTCTCATAATATTCCCGGCGATGATTCTGCTATCGATAGATTAACAGATGCGCTTGCTGAATACAAAAAGAGAATTTCAGGGGTGTAGTTTTCCTTTTACGATGACACAAGGGACGGATATAAAATAGGCTGTATCCTGAATATTGTTATCCACAATGCTGATATCTTCGATTTTGAACTCAGCCCCGAAGACATGGCCAAAATTGATCATCTGGATAAACCTGTCCGAATAGGCGCCGATCCTGATAATTTCAAATTTTAGTATTGTATAAAGGATAATTTCAGTATTTTTGTCCCCCGAAATAAAATTACAAGAAGATTAAGATTTGATTAATAAACAGTTAATGAAAAAACTTTAAATTATAAATACTTCAGGAATTCTTCCTGGCAAAGTGTAAAAATCCACAAACCAAAACCATTCACATGAGTATTTACATTTTCTTTTTAGTTGTACTTTTTTGCCTGGCCATATCCGACTTAATGGTTGGAGTTGCCAACGATGCTGTAAACTTTCTGAATTCGGCCATTGGCTCTAAAGTTGCGACACGCAGAGTGATCATGATTGTTGCAAGTGTTGGGATTCTAACCGGCGCATTGTTTGCAAACGGAATGATGGAAGTGGCCAGAAAAGGATTATTCCTCCCACAGTACTTCCTTTTTACAGAAATTATCCTCATTTTCCTTGCGGTCATGTTTACCGATATTCTATTGCTCGATTTCTTCAACACGTTTGGATTGCCCACTTCAACTACTGTTTCATTGGTTTTTGGATTATTGGGAGCTGCTGTTGGAATGGCCTTCTTAAAAGTGGGCGATGGTGCAACTATCATGGTGGAGGGTGTTGAAAAAATTGCACAGATCGGGGATTTCATCAACTCATCAAAGGCACTGACAATCATCTCAAGTATCTTATTATCGGTAGTTTTCTCCTTTGTTTTTGGTATTGTCATTCAATGGATCAGCCGTTTGATCTTTACTTTTAATATTGAAAAAACAATAAAGTATTACGGTTCGATCTGGGGTGGAGTAGCCATTTCGGCCATCACTTATTTTATGCTGATAAAAGGAGTAAAAGACGCTTCGTTTATGACTCCTGAAATGTATAGCTCAATTAAGGAAAACACGCTTTTAATCATCGGATTGAGTTTTCTTTTCTGGTCGATATTGCTTCAGCTGTTAAATTGGATTTTCGAGATCAATCCCTTAAAAGTGGTGGTATTGGCTGGTACATTTGCGCTTGCCATGGCATTTGCCGGAAACGATTTGGTGAATTTTATCGGAGTCCCATTGGCAGGTTACGAATCGTTTAAGATTTTTGCAGCGAATGGTGGAAATAATCTTCTTATGGGAGGGCTACTTGGTGATATTATCACTCCTTCGTATTTTCTGATTGGTGCAGGTTTTATTATGCTGATAGTACTTTGGTTCTCGAGGAAAGCACAAACTGTTATCGAAACTTCACTTAACCTAAGCCGTCAGGAAGAAGGTACAGAACGTTTTGGCTCCTCTGCCTTTTCCAGGGTTTTGGTACGTAAAGTTGTTAATACAGGAACATTCTTCAGTCATGTAATTCCAAAATCGATTGTCGATAAAATTGGAAAACGGTTCGACACAACTGAAATGGAAGAAAGGACAAAAAAAGATTCTAATCCGCCGATGTTTGATATGGTAAGGGCAGCTGTAAATATGATGGTTGCAGCGATTCTGATCGCTGTTGGAACGTCCTACAAATTACCGCTTTCGACCACTTATGTCACTTTCATGGTCGCCATGAGTACATCATTGGTTGATGGTGCATGGGGGCGCGACAGTGCTGTTTATCGCATCACAGGAGTGTTCACCGTGATAGGTGGCTGGTTTATTACGGGGCTCGCTGCTTTTTCAGTTGCTTTTCTGCTGTCCATATTTATGGGATGGGCTCAAATCATCGGTGTAATAAGTCTTGTTGCTTTTGTGGTTTTCTCTTTTTATACATCTAATAAAACCCATAAAAAACGAGAAAACGACCAACTTGAAACCGCTGAAGAAGTGGAAGAAACCCGCTCAACAAAATCATTGTACGAAAAATGCAACAACGGAATTACCAAAACACTGAATACCATAAACGAATTATTTAGCGACACAATTGATTATCTGATTAAAGAAGAGCACAAAGAATTAAAAAAACAACTGAAGATTTCGACCCAAATGGAGGAAAAACTCCAGAATAAACGCAATAAGCTATACCAGGCAATTCCTACCCTGCCAGTTACAGAATCGGTTGAAGCTACTCATTATTATATTTTAGTTCTCGACTACCTTAAAGAAATTGCCCACTGCTCTAACTTTTTGGTCGAGCCTGTTTACAATCATGTTGACAACAACCACAAACCACTGATTGCCTCTCAGGCTGTTGAATTGACACAAATGGCAGAAGCCTTTGATAAATTCATGAAACTGGTGCTAAGTTCAATTGACAATAGCAGTCAGGATAATCTGGATTTAATAACAGCTGAGCAGGCAAAAATCATCGAGATGATCAAAGAATCACGCAAGAACCTGATTAAAATGATCAAACGCAAAGAAGTCGGAACCAAAACAAGTATGTTAGTCCTTGGCATATTGAATGAAACAAGGAACATCCTGATTTATACTGTCAATATGATGAGAATTCAAAATGACTTTACTATTTCAGTAAAAGAAGAGAAATAGAAAATCAGATAGTAAAACAACAAAGGCCGCGAAATTTCGTGGCCTTTGTTGTTTTACTATCTGGATCAATCAAACAGAAATATTGTCGATGATTTTGAACTCCATTGTACTTTTAGTAAATTCCGGAGTGAGTGTTTTTTAACGTTTCGTGTAATATTTCATGGCTTCTGGCATAAACTGATTTAGTTTTCTCATCCTTGTTGCATCAGAAGGGTGTGTGCTTAAAAATTCCGGTGGTTTGTTTCCGCCAACCGATGACATTCTTTGCCAGAAAGGAATCGCTTCCTGAGGATTATAACCGGCCATAGCGGCAAATATCAATCCGAACTGGTCAGCTTCGGTTTCCTGCTGGCGCGACCAGGGCAACATAGCTCCCACTTGGCTTCCAATACCATAAGTTTGCATAAACAGGTCCTTGGTTTGCTGAGGTTTTTGAGATAACGCAACTTCCAGAGCTACACCACCCAATTGCTGAACCAATCCCTGACTCATCCTTTCACTTCCATGTTTGGCAACTGCATGAGCAATTTCATGACCGATAACAATAGCCAGAGCTGTTTCATTTTGGGTAACAGCCAACAGTCCTGTATAAACAACCACTTTTCCGCCGGGCATACACCAGGCATTGACATCTTTACTTTCAACAGTGTTAAATTCCCATTTATATCCTTCCAGAACTGCACCCTGTCCCTTGTTACTGTAATACTTCGTAATTGCACTTGAAATTCGTGCACCAACGCGGTCAACCATTGCAGCATTACTGTTACTTGAGCTTAATACTTTGTTCGCAGTTAAAAATGTGTTGTATTCACTGATGGCCATCGTCTGTAACTGTGACTCCGGAACCAAACTAAGTTGGTTGCGCCCTGTTACCATATTTAATGCACATCCTGCCAGAAGACCAGCGATAACTACCGCAAATAAAATGTTTTTCATCCGAATATAATTTGATTTTTTAAGGCCGGATGGAACTCGCATATAATTATTTACATGTGAGTTAGTGCTTTCTAAACATGCTCGTTTCATAAGTATGAATTTTTTTGGTTTGTAAATGTCATTTTTTTCATTTTTATCTCTTTTTATAGGAACGTATTTGTATTTCAATTTTCAGGTATGACAAAAATATAACCTTCCTTGAATTAATTGTTACACAACTTATACAAAGAATTACATCATTCCCACATTTCCAGGCTGCTAATAACGGACTTTCAAAGCGATGTTTCCCAGAGATTTAAATTCCTCCTCACTGGTAAATATGGCGCGACCTTTCTTGGAGATGACTTCCCAGGCCATATCGCTTGTAATATCATCAATTACCCCCGGCAGCGTAACATCATCAACTAAATGAAATGAATACTGTCCATCCATTTTTACTGATTGATGATAATCATCGTGAGTAATCAGTAAATCACCTCTGCCCGCCTGAACTGCGAGAAATATCTCCAATAAGTCAGTAATCACCTTCCCATGACCTGCAGCTTCCTGCATTTCCTGAATGGCCTTCATCCTGTTTTTTTTCTGAATTGCATTGACAATTTGCCATGCCTCGGATGCGATAGAATGATTTGCTGTGTCGTTGTAGTTTATGCTGATGTTCCCAAGATATATGGATGGCTTATCAGCAACCTGCAGCAACCTGCTCCAATTGTTTTCCGTACAGATCACAACAACATTCATATCAGTTTTATGGTGAATTTTCACCACTGCTTTGTCAATTTGGTTGAAGAATTCTCTGATCTTATTATCTGCCTGTTTCCCATCGCTTGTTTTTTCCTGATCAGTTAAGAAATAGGAGTTTTTATCGAATGGAAATTCATCGCTCTTAATTTCTTCGGCAATGTTATCGTTAATGGCATGCAGCAAACGAACATCCGATTGCGAAAGCACAAGAATATAATACTCTTCCAGACGATTAAAATCTTTAATCAATGGTTTGATTACAAAATTTTCAGCAACTGAAACCGTATTTTTCAAAATTGGCCACGATGATTTTACAATTTCCTTTGTTGAGTCGGATAGGAAAATGTGCAAACTGTCCAGATTATAGTTGAAGTCAATTTCCTGTTCCAGATGATCAATTTTTTCAAGCAAATCGCTTACCTCAAGGTGCCCAAATTCATTGGCCACATGCTCGTGTGCCTCTGCAATAAGTTTTTGAAATTCATCTATGTCTTTCTGGCTATCGGATTTTGTCCGATGGGTATTCATTGAAATAGTAACACACGGATTGCTTCTCTCGATTGCAAGTTTTTCCAGTTTATCTTTTTGCATTTTTATAAGTTATGTAATTGCCGCATCTGGCGGGACAGGTATCTGTGAATTTTAACAATACGATAAAGATAGGGCGACGACATTCAGTTTGCCTTACACAAGTTTTAAAATAAGTTGTATTATTCACACATCCGGAGTTTATAGTATGAAAGGAATAAACCGTTTACTTCGTTTCATGTATTCCACATACTTATCTTCAGAAAAGACCTGTCCGCACCTCCGGTTGGTCTGAACTGAACCCGGTTGGACTCGCCCGCACCTCCGGTTGATGTCAATTGAAAAAATAAAGCCCGTCCGCCTGGGGTGACGTAAATCGAAACATGGTCAAAAAAAAGTTCGTTCCATTTTTCTTTACAGATCTAAATTTTACAGATTTAAATAAGTAGAATCATTAGCCGTAGCCTTTAGGCTACGGAATAAAAATGCAAAGGAAATTGGGCTTTAGCCCAAAATACAAGGACAAGATGAAAATGCAATAAATAAAACAATGTTTTTTTGTCCATTGCAAATGGTAATTTGGGCTAA
>JBBRXN010000023.1:0-59009 GCA_038248385.1 Bacteroidales bacterium | reverse complement strand
TACTCCGAAAATCGGGTTCTTCAAGGCACGAAATAAAAAAGACTGAAATCAAAATGAAGATTTGAAACATCTTTGTCTTAAGCCATATATTATAAAAATATGTCATAACGGTAAAACGAATTAGACTTCAATTTGTTTTTAAGTTCTGTATTGCAAAGCTTAGTATGAAACAAAACGAGGCCACCTATACAGGCAGCCTCGTTTTATTAAGGTATTTGAAATATTATCCTTTAATATTCTGTTCGCAAGCAGCTTTCAGTTGCTTCCCTGTTGCATTTTCAGGATCAATAACCAATGCCTTTTCAACCAAAGGCAACGCTTTCTTAAATTCATCCTTTGCTTTTTCAGCAGCAGCTTTATAAGGTTCGTCAGTTGTTTTGTACTTTGCGGCAGCTACGTCAGCAGCAGCATTTTTCAGAACAGTGGCGCCTGAAGTATAGAAAACATTGGCTTCTTTCAGGTAAACAGTAGCCAGCATCCCTTTGATCTTTTCATCGTTCGGAGATACCACCAACGCTTCTTCAAGTGTTTTCAAATATTGCTCGTCATTTTTCTGTATTTTATAGATATTGGCCTTATAGAGAAATGCTGTTTCTTTTTTATAATCCAGAACAATTGATTCATCCAAATACTTGATTGCTTTATCAAAACTTTTTGTCTGATATGCACAAACTGCCATGTGATAAACCATTGCGGTATCTTTTGGTGTGTCACCCCACTTACTCAAAGCTTGTTCGTATAGCTGAAGCGCTTTTGGATAATCTTTTGCCCTTAGAGCTTCATTACCTTCATTTGTAAAATCAACTGCAGTTTTCTCATCCTGAGCAAATGCTACTATAATTCCAAAACACAATACAATAGCTAAAAATAATCGTTTCATATACTTATAATTTTAAAAGGGTTATTAATCACTTTATTAATTTATTAATTTGTATTAACTAAGTTCATGCCAAAAATAGCAATTCCAAATATAAAACCTAAGATTTAATTAACACAGGAAATAAAAAGTATAAATATTCTCTCTTGAACTCCATTCGCCTATCATGAAATAAAAATCTGTAAAAGCCTATGGATTAAACATGTCAGGCGTAAAATATCCTAAAATACTTTGGGCCATTTCAATTCCTGATTTAGCTTCCTGATTTTCGGGATCAATTTCCAAAACCGAACAATAATCATTGATTGCATTTCCCCATTTCTGCATCTTATAATAGATACGAGCCCTCAGCAAAAATGCATCAGGATTACATTCCTGATTTTGTATAAACATGGTTGCTTGTTCCAATGAACTTGTAAGTTCATTCTGATCGAAAAGTAATTTAGCTTCTTGTAATAGATTCCTCTTTGCCATTATTAAGACTTTAAACTTTTGACATTTAACTTTAAATTAGCTGCTATTCAGCCCTTGAAACTGAGATAACACCATTGATACTTTTTAGTTTATTCATCAGAAAGTCAAGGTGATCAAGTCCGTTTACAAAAACACGCAAAGTCCCGTCGAATTCGCCGTTGTTGGTATCAATATTAATCGAACGCATCTGCACACCAATATCTTTGGATATAACATGCGAAATTTGACCCACAATTCCCAACTCATCAGTTCCGGCAATTCGAATAGTTGCCTGAAACGATGATTTTTTCTTTGTTTCCTGCCATTTCGTTTTAATGATACGATATGGATATCGTTCGAACAATTGCGGGGCATTCGGACAAGTCGAACGGTGTATTTTTATTCCTTCGTTAATGGTGACAAAACCAAAAATCGGATCTCCGAAAATAGGATTGCAACAAGGAGCCAGTTTATAAACTACGTTTTTGATGTTGTTATCAATGACCAGAAAATCATCGCCTCCCGAAAATTCCAAATCCTGAACTTTTTCTTTGGGCAAAATGTCAGCAATCAATTGTTTGGCTGTCTCTTCCTTTTTACCAACGAGCAACTCTTTTATTTCCAGCGGATCAATTTTCCCGGTCGAAACATTGAAATACAAGTCCTGCGCCAGTTTAAGCTTATAATTCTTCAGCAGTTTACGGATACTTTCATCATTGTACTCAATCTTCCAGTTTTTCATTTTCCGGAGCAGAATTTCCTTTCCATTCTCCGCTTCCCGTTTAACCTCTTCATTTAAACTGGCCTTGATCCGGTTTTTGGCCTTTGTAGTCACCACAAAATCGAGCCAATCTATTTTAGGTCGCTGGTGATTGGCAGTATCAACCGAAATCTGATCACCATTTTTCAACTTATGCCGCAGTGTCACATTGCGTCCGTTTACTTTTCCGCCCACACACCGGTCACCTACTCCGGAATGTATTTCGTAGGCAAAGTCGAGCAAAGTTGCCCCGGCCGACAATTTGCGCAGATCGCCTTTGGGAGTGAACACAAAAATTTCATCGGCATAAATATTCATTTGAAAATCGTCGATAAAATCAACCATATTCATATCCGGATTTTCAAGTATCTCACGAACATTGACCAGCCATTTCTCCATTTCGGAAGTGCCGGTCCCGCCCTTGTATTTCCAATGGGCAGCCAAACCTTTTTCTGCAATTTCGTCCATCCGTTTGGTACGAATCTGTATCTCGACCCATTTATCGTTTGGCCCTAAAACAGTGGCATGAAGTGACTCGTATCCATTCGATTTAGGAATAGTTATCCAATCGCGCATACGTTTTGGGTTCGACTGGTATTCTTCAGTCACAACTGAATATACCTGCCAGCAATCCGATTTTTCATTTTCCAACTTCGCATTCAGAATAATACGGATAGCAAACAAATCATAGACTTCATCGAAATCTACTTTCTGTGTCTGCATTTTCTTCCATATAGAATTGACGGATTTGGTACGGGCTTTCATATCAAAAGAAAAACCCCTGGAGTTCAACTTGTTTTCAATGGGTTTTACAAATTCAGCAACAAAATTTGCCCTTTCCCTATCTGTTTCTTTTAACCTCAGGGAAACAGTATTGTAAGCTTCCGGATTTTGATATTTCAGACAAAGGTCCAACAACTCAGAATTGATGTAGTACAATCCGAGCCGGTGAGCCAGCGGAGCATATAAATGGGAGGTTTCGCTTGATATTTTTGCACGTACTGCTTCACTCTGCGAATCAAGGTGGCGCATTACCTGAAGGCGGTCGGCTATTTTTACCAGTATTACGCGCACATCGCCTGCCATGGCGAGCATCAGGTTACGAAAGTTTTCTGAATGCAGTTCAACAGTATCAGTTCCCAGCGCATTAATTTTAGCCATTCCCTCCAAAATTGATGAAACCAGCTTCCCAAACCTGGTTTCTATTTCGTTGGCATACTTATCGATATAGAAGACATTGTGCAGCAGTGCCGCTACGACAGTGTCAACCCCGAGTCCAACCTCATTTACAACAATCGTTGCTACATCAATGGAATGAACTACAATTATCTCACCCGATTCCCAGCTTTTATCCCCAAGTACTTCGCAGGCAAATGCATAAGCCTCCTGAATTTTAGAATGATCTTTTTCAGGAATGTTTGTCTTGCATATTTCATAAAAGCCTGTAAAAGCCTTTTCAATTTTTTCGTTCATAACAAAAATAAAAATGTTAAAAATAGGAACTTTCGGGCAACAAAAAAGGCTACCAAACGGCAGCCTTATACAAATTATTATTTGTTTAAATTATACTGCCGCATTCGGATCAACAAAGACTCGCTGACCCAATTCACGATCCATCATAAAAATACCATTTCCTTCTCCTTTTATTAGATTCAGGGTTGCGAGAATCTTCTCCACATTGGCTTCTTCTTCCACCTGCTCATCAACAAACCATTTCAGGAAACTCTGGGAAGCATGATCGCTTGCAGCCATTGCTACATTCATCAAATTATTAATCAGTTCGGTAACATGATTTTCATGAGCCAGTGTTTTTTCAAAAACATCCACAATTCCATCAAAATCAACCGGCACTTGTTTGATAGCTTTCAGAACAACTTTTCCGTTGCGTTCGGTCAGGTAGTTGAAAAATTTCAATGCATGTGCAGATTCTTCCTGATACTGAACCTTCATCCAGTTTGCAAAACCTGAAAGTCCCAGACCTTCAAAATATGCAGCCATTGACAGATACATAAAAGCTGAATAACTTTCAGCATTAATCTGCTCATTGATTGCCTCTAATACTTCTTTTTTTATCATAGCCATTGGTTTTTCAATTTTCAATAAAAATACAAAATTTTATACCCGTTCAAACTCTAATCTGATAATGAACAAAAAAAACTTATAAAAGTTTCAGAAACAATTCACAATCAACCGTTAAAATCGAGATTGAACTTTTGTTTCAATTCATTCAGAACAGGATTTTTCTTCATCATCATCTGAAGTTTCTCCGATTCAGAAAAAATAATTCGTTCTGATTCAATTTTTTCGAGCCTGGTGGTTATTTCAATTCCTGAATTTCGCAGTTCCTTGCGCAACCAGGAAACAAGTTCAGGTTTCATCAGCCTGATATCTTCTTCCTGAATTGAATTTCCGATTTTCAACAACAATTTATTGCCTTCGGTTAATTCAGGAACAGCTGAAAGTGCGGAACAAAGACTCGGACGGTCAGCCATTTTCAGCAGAAATTCATTCCATTTTGCAGTCAGTTGTTCCTGTGTAAACGACTCAAAAAGATTTTCTTCATAGTGGCTGAAATTGGATTTGTGTGCATCTTCCTCCACCTTATTGCCCTGATTATTTCCTGAAAGAGCATCTTTGATCGACGGCGTGTAGGCGCTTCCAACCTTCCGGATTACTTTCATCGTGGACGGTTTTTCGACCGGTTCGAGCCTGGAAACAGTGGCACCAGCAGAATCTGATTCGGGCTGTGGAGCAGTAACAGCGGACTGTTGAAGCGGCTGACCGGTCAGATTAAAGATCGGCAGAAGCGCTTCGTCATCGGTTTCGTTAACTATTTTTTTTTTAAGGTAAGCTGTGAAATTTTGATGATTGCCAATTCGACCAATAGCCGTTTATTCTGACTTGCTTTGTACTGAAGGTCGCATTCGCTGGCAATTTGCAGGGCGCCAATCAGGAAATCGTTGTCGCAGTGAGTCGCCTGAACTTTGTACTTTTCCTTGATTTCGCCTCCAACTTCAAGTAATTGAATAGTTACCGGATCTTTGCAAACCATCACATCCCTGAAATGTGAGCTGAGCCCGGTGATAAAATGGTGACCTTCAAATCCATGATCCAGAATTTCATTGAAAAGCAGTAAACTTCCGGAGATATCGTTTTTCAGGAATAAATCGACCAACTTAAAATAATAATCGTAGTCGAGTACATTCAGGTTGGTGATGACATCTTTGTATGAAATGCTTCTTCCGGAGAAACTGACAATCTGGTCGAAGATAGAGAGTGCATCGCGCATGGCGCCATCTGCTTTTTGTGCAATCACATTCAGCGCTTCACTTTCAACCTGAACGTCTTCGCTTTTGGCAACAAATGATAAATGACTTGATATATCGCTGATTTTTATCCGGTTAAAATCGAAAATCTGACAGCGTGATAAAATGGTGGGGATAATCTTATGCTTTTCGGTGGTGGCAAGGATAAAAATGGCATGGCGCGGAGGTTCCTCAAGTGTTTTCAGGAAAGCATTAAAAGCCGAGGGAGACAACATGTGAACCTCATCAATGATATAAACTTTGTACTGCCCGATTTGCGGCGGAATCCGGACCTGATCGGTAATATTGCGGATATCGTCCACCGAGTTGTTTGAGGCAGCATCCAGTTCATTGATATTGTAGGACCGGTTGGCGTTAAAAGCCATGCACGATTCGCATTGATTGCAAGGTTCGATTTCGGCTGACAGGTTCTGACAGTTGATGGTCTTGGCAAAAATACGGGCACAGGTGGTTTTACCCACTCCACGCGGGCCGCAAAACAAATAAGCATGGGCAAGCTGGTTATTTTTGATCGCATTTTTCAGAGTCGATGTGATCGATGCCTGTCCTACAACTGTTTGAAACGTATCGGGTCGGTATTTCCGTGCAGATACAATAAAATTCTCCATAAAAATTTATTCATTGAACGCCCAAATATACAAATTCTGACCCAATGGCAAAGTCGAAACTTATTAACAGAAACAGGAATAATTGAGGCCAGGCTCTATTTCAGGACAATTTTCAATCTGATAAAACTTTTGTCATCCTGAATTGTTTCATATTCAGTTCAAATTAATAAACAAAATCATGAAAAAATTTGCATTAATTTTAAGTCTGATCATATTCGCTTCAGTTGCTTACAGTCAAAAAACATTTTACGATTTTAAGGTAAAAGATATTGATGGCAAAGATTTCGATCTTTCGAGCCTGAAAGGGAAGAAAGTGTTGGTGGTAAATACCGCTTCCAAATGTGGATTCACCCCTCAATACAAACAACTTCAGGCCATTTACGAAGCATTTGGCGGCGACAAGTTTACTATCATCGGCTTTCCGGCCAACAATTTTATGAAACAGGAACCCGGAACCAATGAAGAAATTGCTGAATTCTGCGAGAAAAATTACGGTGTAACATTCCAAATGATGTCAAAAATTTCGGTGAAAGGCGACGATATGAATCCTTTATACAAGTGGCTGACCAGCAAAAGCGAGAACGGCGTCATGGATTCTGATGTCGCCTGGAATTTTCAGAAATATCTGATTGATGAAAAGGGCAGACTGGTTGAAATGGTTCCTCCCAAAGTAAAGCCCGACGATGATAAAATTGTGAGTTGGATCAAAAATTAGATTTTCCCGATTTCAATGTTCATGGTAGAATTGATGGAGAAGGTATAAGGATTTTATAAAGAAGGATATAAACTGACTGGTAGTGGGCAGTATAATCCGAATTTACATGGGAAATCCGGATCAATTTATTTTTGGCATTAGTTTATTTGTAATTACTTGCCTGAATTGTGTTTTGGCTTTTCTATATTATTTATGATTTTGTCAAAATCACTTTCAATGGCATTGTTCATTTTTCCTGTGTAGCCCATTGGCGAAAGCGGGTAGCTACACTTGATTTTATGCGGTAACCAACTGATATAATAGCATCTAAATTGTAATATTTCTGAATGCGTTCTACTGTTCTTCCCCCCTCTTGCCGAACTTGTAAGAAATCCTTACAAGTTGAGGGTTCACTTAATTCGCCTTCTTCAAATATGTTTTTCAGATGTATCGTTATATTTTGTGGCGTTGTTTGAAACAACTCAGCCATTAGTTTTTGAGTAAGCCAAACTGTTTCATTTTCTAATCGAACATCTAATTTTGTTTCTCCGTTTTCGGTTTGGTAAATGATTATTTGAGAATTATTTTCCATGGCATTTATTGCTTTATATACCCTTGTTTGCCACGTTGACAAGCCCATAAGTGGTTGTGAATTATTGGCTTTATCAAAAATTATTTCTGCGGCAGTATGTTTTGTAATCGCGTAATGGAATTTATTCTGAACGGTAGCGTAAAACAAGTGTGTGATTTCCGAATTTGGGTCATAATCAATACTGCATTCCGCAAAAATATCAGTTATTTGCTGGTAAATACGCCGTTCGCTGGTACGGATCGAACGCACCCTTTCGAGCAATTCGCGAAAATAGTCCTTTCCAAAAGCTTTGTCACCTTGCTTCAAACGTGCATCGTTCATGGCGAAACCTTTGATAATGTATTCTTTCAAAACTTGTGTTGCCCAAATCCTAAATTGGGTAGCTTTACTCGAATTGACACGATAACCAACCGATATGATGGCATCGAGGTTGTAATAGGCAGTATTGTAATTCTTACCGTCGGAGGCAGTTGTTTCCAAAATGGAAACAACTGAATTCTCTTCCAACTCACCCGACATGAAAATATTTTTCAGATGCTTGCTGATAGCAGGAACCTCAACCCCCAATAAAGCAGCAATCGCTTTTTGCGTAAGCCAAAGTGTTTCATCCTGAATAAATACTTCGAGTTTTACCTCTCCATTGGGGGTGGTATAGAGTATGAAATTTTTGGTCGGTTGCATTTCGTTGTTGGTCATGGTTTATATATAATTTACGGTTTTCAATTCCATTCAACTCCAAATATTCAACTACTTTTCACTTGAAACAACCATAAAAAGAAAATCAAAAAATTACCTTACTGGTTAGGGGGTAAGCTTAGGGCTTGAGATACAGCATCAGACTTAGTACCGTCCCAATTAAAACAACTACACCTGTCGCAATTGAAATTATCTTAATCAGTTTTAATTGTTTAGGAAAGTTAATAGCTTCAATTGTTTTGGTTAAGTTTTCTGTCGCTGTGATTAAATTCTGATGTGGTTTAAGAATTGAATCTACAGCCTTCATTACTTTTTGCAGATGCTCTTTGAACTCTGTATTCGTTGTATTCGATGCGTCTACTGCTGCTTGGGCTGCCGATTTAGCTGTGTCAATGTGATCTACCGCGATTTTTAGTTTTGTAATTTCTCCTTCTATTGAAGTCAAATTATCGTTTAGTTCTTTAAACATAGTTGTTTAGAAATTTTTGATTGAAAGACTTGTATTTATCTAATGTTAACTTTGCTTGTAAAGTTTCGATTTGTCGGAGATGATTTGTATAACTCTCAATATCACGTTTTTGAATTTCTATTCCAAGTTTCTCAATTTCAACATCAATGGCTGAATAGCTATAACCGTTTCCTTCGTTATAATAATACTTAAACCCATTTTCGAAATACTCTTGTTTTTTCTGATTAATACGATCTTTTAATAGAACTGAACAGTAATAACCCAACCAACTAAAAATAGGGTTATCAGGATAGTCCTCCAATAACCTGTTGGCTGAACCTCTTAATTGTTGCTGCAAATTCTTATCATCATCCACTTTGTCTATAAAAGCGAAAAGAATGTCAAAATCAACTTTTTTTCCACTTTCAGTTTCAATAAAAAGCTCTTCCACATATAATGAATCAAAATAATCATTTACAGTTCGTCTAAATTTTTCATTATCAGCTAATCCCAAAACTACTGCTTCTTCAATATTGTCAAGAGCTTTCTTCCTTTTTATAAAAATTCTATCATACGTAAAATCAACTAAATAATCAACGCAATTGCGTAGCATTGAAGCCATATTTCTATTAGGAACATCGACTCTAACTGCTTGTGCCGAGATTCTGGTTATGTAGCGTTCCACATACTTTTCAAGGTTATTTAAAATCTCGATATCTGGTATTTTTTTGCATTCGACAGTAATAAACGAAGGATATTGAATTGTGTAATCGACAACAACGCCTAAAATTGACAGACGATAAATCGCTTTCTCCGTGTCTGAACCAAGACGAATATAGGTGTAAAGATGCTTTAAATCTGTGATTTGCTGTATTGTAAATGTTATTCTATTGGGATTTGTATAATTGTATTTATTCAAGAGATGCTGAACAAAATCATCATCAGTTTGACACCATGCCATTGATTCTAAAACAATCCTGTAATCAAAAACAGGATTAAACAGTGGCTGCAAATAATCAACTACTCTTTGAATGCCATCATTTTCACGACCAATTGTAATTGAATGTGTTTCATTCTCCGGAATGTTTTGAATAAATTCTTCCAACCCCTTTAGTTGTTGCGTTTGGACTGTGCTTTCTAGCCAGATTGCCAGCCCAACATTGGCAGGTTTTTGATTGCTAATTTTGTCGGTAATTGTTCGAAGTAAATTAACTGCTTCAAATTCATTACACATATTATACCCGGTAGTATTAAAAATAAGCGTATTAATATTTATACTTCCGTACTTTTGGCCATATTGCTCTCCATCAATATAAATTGTATGTGGAGGAGAAGGAAATAGCTTCATTTTTATTTCTTTCCCACTATCTTCAATTATTTCTTTTTCAACCTGATTCAGGATTGGTGTATGTGGAAAAGTAATTTTGTCTAACAATTCAAAGGTGATACTTTTTTCATAATCCCTTCCCTTAAAAGCGTTAAAAAGGAAACTATCTTGAATACTTCTTGAGGCTGTTTTCCCATTTATTAAGTTATTGCAATGCAAAATGTAACAAACAGCTTTATTTCTATCCCTTCCTGCTCTACCAGCTTCCTGATAAAATCCTTCTATTGAAATCGGATGTGTTACATGAACAGTAAAACGAATGTTTGGTTTGTCAATTCCCATCCCAAATGCTTTGGTAGCAACAAGTAGTGTAATCTTGTTGTCTTTAAACATATCTTGTGTGTTATCTAGATTGTCTCCGCTTCCGTAATACTCGCCAATTGAATCTCTAAGCGCAGGGAAACTAATTCTTAAAAAAGCAGCAATCCTCTCAACACTAATTTCATAACCTTTGGCATAAGGACAAAATATTATACCGCAATTTGAATCGACCCCATTTGTTCTAATAAAATTTGGAAAATTATCTACATCAAACTCGGCCATCAGATCATTATTCAACGTATCAAATAAAACTCTTTGGATTTCATGGTGGACTGCCTGTATAAAATTCCGACCATTATTTATTGCTGTAACGTTTTTGATTTTAAATTTCAGTTCCTCTCGCTCTAATTTGTCTGGCCTAATAATTTCAGTTTCATTATCTTCTTGCAAACCGACTTCTCTTTTTACATCACTTAATACATCAAACGATGCGGTTCCTGTTAATCCGATAGTTGAAATGTGTTCTCCTGTATTACCCGAAAAGCAAAACCGTCTTGAGTTTTCGCCTAATTTCAAATAAGCTGTTCGGAAATCATGGCCCCACTCTGAAACACAGTGAGCTTCGTCAATCACGCAATATGAGAAATTTCTTTTGAAGTTTGGAATTGATTCTATCGCATCTCTAAAATCCTTAATAACAAACCTCTCCGGAGAAACGAATGCAAACAAAAATTCGCCTTCCGAATATCTTTGAATGTTCTCTTTCTTTTCTGCTGCTGAAAGAGATGAATTGATATAAACAGTTCCATCAATTGAAGCCGATTTTAGGTTTTCGTCTTGATCTTTCATCAAAGCTTTTATTGGGTCAACAACAATTGTCAAACCTGCTTGAAGCAAAGAAGCAATTTGATAAGTGAGTGATTTACCTGCACCTGTTGGTAAAAGGGCAATTGGGTTTTTCTTTTGCAATGCCTTTGAAAGAATTTCGACTTGCCCTTCTCTAAAACTTTTCTTTCTAAAAAGTGATTGGAGAAAAAAGTTTAACAGTTCTATTTTTTCGTCCTCTCTGTTTGCAGGTGCATTCATGTATTTAATCGTAGGATAGAAATTGAATTTTCTTTTCTGCTCTGTGTGATGAGCGGAACGAATCACAATTGTTTTGTTAGGAGAACTGTTTGTCGGTTTGTTTATGAAAGTTGAATAGTTGAGAACAGAAACATCAATGGTTAAATGAAATTGACTGAAATCAATTTCGTTTGAAAATAGCTGTGTATTGTTCCCTTCGTTGAGTTTTGCGTTTGCATACTCGGCTGTATTGAAAATTGAGATTTCAATATTGGGCATCTTAAGCTTTTCTCCAATTTGAAGTAACGATAAATTTTCAATTTGAATAAGCAAATCATCAATTGCAATTTTGCCGCAAGGCAAATCTCTTTCTATGATCGCAATTGAAAGATTTTCTGAGGTAATGTTAATTAAGTTTTTCTTGATTGATTTTAAAAATGCTTTTTGAACTCTTGCAATTCCAAAAGGCGATAGAAAAAGTTGCAAGTAATCCAAATCCTTTATAGAATTGAAAAGAGGTTTAGAAATGTTTTGTGAAAAATATTGAGAGTATGGGTGCAGTAAGTATTGAGCAATTTTATTTTTCTTTTCGGGTGGAATATTATTTACTTCTCCCGTTGTTATTCTTACTGTTTGGTAGCCGTTCTGATTTGCAAAGTGGTTTCTTAATCTGTCTTTGCTCACTTGTGGTTCAACATTATGCTGTGTGCCGTCAATTTCGATTACTAAACCTTTTGTAAAATTATCAGCTGCTGGAAATTCGAGTAAAAAATCCATCGTCTGGTCGTGGAATGAATCATGCCCTGCTATCTTGCCTCCAACTATTGATGTTATTGTTCTTTGTAATTGCAAAAGTTGGTTTGCTTTGTTTGAAAATTGCTGAAATTTGTTTTCAAAAAACTTTTTTTCAAATTCACTTCCGCCGTGATCTTCCCATGTTTGAAAAGTTGTTTCGCTATTTAATTCATTTGCTCTGCTGTCAGCTATAACTAAACAACGCAGATAATTTTCTGCATTATTTATAAAATCAAAAGTTATAGAGCCAATAATTGAAGTAGCTTCTTCTGTCAAACCAAATATTTTCGCAAACTGTCTTTCAATGTTTATTGTTGGGATTGTAGGTAATCCTCTTGAAAGTTGATTATCAATAACTGAAAAAATTGGATGCTCTTGCTCGTTGTCCTCAATGCTAAGTTTATTGTTCCTGCAATAAAATGTAGACAGGTCTTTGCAAATTCCCATCCAGAAATCTTTTTTATCAGATTTGTTTATCTGATTCTTAACCGACTGCAATATTTGTCCGGAGAAAAGTTCAGTCATAGTTGAAGTATATTATAGTAAAAACTAATATAATGCAAATAGGGTGCTTCTTTCAATTTTGCTAAATAATTGTCTTTTCATTTCATTCTTTGTCTGTCAGTTTATTGGTTGTTCTGATGTTGTTTTGTTACCCCAAATGTATGTTTATAATTATTTAAAGGCAAATAATAAGCAAATCAAAAAAACCTTGTCGGTTTTCCAACAAGGATTTTCGGTTCAATCTTATCTATTGATTACGACTGTTATTGTGCAGCAGTCGTTTCGCAATAGCGGAAAGTTCATTTCAAACTTTTCAGGTTTTTGTGCCCAAGTAACGATTGCATCTGGGTAAAGGCAATGTCTTTATGCGCATAAGTGCCACCATATCTTCCAGCGCTAGCCCTTAATCCAGTTGCATTGGTTTTTTCAACCCATTCTTTTACGCTTATTTTGTAACTGTTTAATCCGGCCTGACTTTTAATTGTGGCGAATTCGCCATAATTAAAACTGGGGTTATAAACTGATTCCCATATACCAAGAAATTCAACAGTATTACGATTCCTAAGCCAATCGGATATAAAAAAGTCACCATCCTTTGCTTTCAACATATCTGTTAATGATATGAAATCCGATTCACCATCTTTTAAAATCGTTATTTCAATTCCTTTTACAATGATTTTTTGAGATTTTGCCATTCGCAAAGTATTAAAGATTTTAACTTTATACCGATTGGAGAAGTGTAATAGTCCAATCTTCGCATACTCGATTGGTCTAACACTTCTATCCATCGGCATTATACCTGGCAAACTTTTAGATTAATTAATAATTCACTTTGGTATTATAAAGTTACAACGCTTTCGGATGTAAAAAATCAATTAATGGCAATTTTATTCAATTGTACGATTCGTTCATTTGACACGACCTCAGTGAGGTCAAATGTTTATAGAAAAGGGCCGAAAGTTCCCAATTCGACTCCTTCGGAGTCGTACAATGTTGGAATTTGATAATAGCTATAAACATTTGAACCCGTTGGG
Organism: Bacteroidales bacterium; assembly: GCA_038248385.1. GTDB lineage: Bacteria > Bacteroidota > Bacteroidia > Bacteroidales > Prolixibacteraceae > Aquipluma. The sequence goes on along the minus strand of JBBRXN010000023.1, from coordinate 45,509 downwards.
TTCATTTAGTGGTCGGAGGAAAAGCACAATAAAAAAAAACTTGCCGGTTTTTCTTCCAACAAGGTTTTTCGGTTCAATCTTATCTATTGATTACGACTGTTATTGCGCCGCTTCCGGTTTTGCAGTTTTGTGAGATGCCGCTTCAACAATCACCCTTGCATTTTTGTAAGCCCTGAAAAAATCGGGTTCTTTGGTTTCCCATGGTTTTACCAAAACATCAATGGTGTCGTTCAGCAACAAATCGATTTGGTGGATGGCATCCTCGAGGTTCTGGGTCGAAAGTACGCTTTTTGTCTAAATGCAATGCGTTAACTATAGGTATTTTCTATTCCGAGTTGAAAAAACAATGATTCTATGATGTCGTTTTTCTTTTTAATATCCTCGATCATACCATAGAACTGAGTTAGAAGGACTTTCTCTAAGATTGTAGCTGGTCCGAAGAACATCGAAGCTCATCCGTTGAACATCGAAGGTCATGCGGCCAAGTTAGAAGGTCTTTCTCAAAGATAGTTGGGTCAGGCGAGGTTTAATAAATTAATTGACAGGAACTCAACCTGCTAGATTCCCTTTTGATATTGGGTGTTGGTTGAAGGATGAATCATTTGTTCAAGTTTCTGCTTTGAATCAGGATTTCCATTTAGAAGACTTTCAAAAAGCTCAATTATTCGGGGTTTATCCGCCATTAATTTGGTTCCGGTTTTGACATCCCTTAAGTCGATCAAAAAACCTGAAAAGACGTCGGGCACATCGGTCACAATATCCGTATTCAGAAAATTAGTCTCATTATACATGCTGTGATAGTTCCCCTTTGATTTTTCAATCAGAAACGACACCTCCCTCAAATTTGTAATGGTGGCAGATTTTTCACACTGCTGAAAACAGTTTTCATCGATGCTGTATCTTTCGCATCCTGTAACCTGATGAAACAGACATTGCCGGCTGGTCATCAGCACAATGGGATGATAAATACTGTAATACAGTTTGAAATCTTCAGGCTTGCGAATATTCTGAATCTGATTTTTCTTTAATTCATTCGAAATAAATGCGCCGGAACAGTTGAAATTTTCTTTCAAACTTAACAAAGCAAAAGAATTGACAAGATTCAACATGGGTCCGGCAATCCATGGAATTCCTTTTTCACAGGACTCAAAGGCAATCCCGGTATTGTTCGTAACAATTAGTTTCGGTTTTACCTGCTGAAGAAATTCAACCGCTGCAGTATAGTCTTCACCAATCAATACTGATGGAAACCAGGGAATTAGATTCTTATTTTCATTGAAAAGGTCTGTCAACTCAGCACATTCTTTTTTAAAACTATTGGGAACTTGAAAATAGAGTTCAGCGGAGGTTTCATCGCAAAGATGCACATCCTTTGGCGAAGAAATCAACACCGAAAGTGCAGGTTTTATTATTACCCTGTCTTGTTTCTTTAGTACCGGCACTTCAATGGGATCGACAAATTCTCTTGAACCATTCAGGATGAACAACAACTTCCTTTTTATGGTAGTCAATTCTTTAAACGGCAAAAAAAGATCTGATTGAAGTTGGTCCAACAAAAGTTGATCGATGTAATATTCGGTTTCGTTCAAGGCTTTCAGCCGTTTCATCAAACTCTCGTAATTTATTGTCTCTGTGCTTTTACTCACCAATAAAACTTCGGAAAGTACAACAAATGAATGTTCCGGAGTTTTTACCGATACTTTTAAAGGTGAACCACATTCACCCGAAATGCTGATTATCAAAGGAGCTTTTGCAATAATTAATTGGTCAATTTCAGATCGAACGTGCTGGATGATTTCCGTTCTTTCATCATAAATAAATTTCTTGGCAATTTCCAGATTTTCATTGGTCGAAGAGCCATTCTGTTCTGATAAATGGTTGGCTGAATGATCGCGGGGATTGTCAATAAACATATCTTTATTGATATCACCTTTCAGAAATGAGTTGGTAAAGTCGCGGTTAAACACTTTATACAATTCGCTATTATCAGCGTTTTGCTTTTCGTGATTGTACAAACGCCGGAGTTGCTTTCGCCACGATTCAACCACCGAATAAACGTAATGATACTTCTTGATACGTCCCTCAATTTTGAGCGAATCGACCCCGGCTTCTGACAGTTCCTTCAAATCGAGATAGGCTGAATTATCTTTCAGATTGAGAGGAAAATGATTGCCTTCAGGAGACGTTAAATATTCGTCCCGGCATGGCTGACTGCATCTGCCACGGTTTCCGGAGTTTCCGCCATGCACGGAACTGATATAGCAAATACCTGAAAAAGAAAGGCAACTGGAGCCATGAACAAATACTTCGGTTAAGATATTATTCGCATGAGCGGTGGCTGTTAAAGCTTTTATCTCCTGAAGGTTTAACTCCCTGGATAGATTTACACGGCTTGCATTCAGCTTACTCAAGAATTTTATCTGACCTTCATTGTGAGTGGTAAGCTGAGTAGAAGCATGTATTTTCAGCCCGTTAAAATAGTTCGACAGCAGGTAAAAAAGTCCTAAATCCTGAACAATTATGCCATCGATACTGGTATTGATTAATTTATTCAGCAGACCAATGATTGCAGGGATTTCACTTTCAACAATAATGATATTAAGGGTGAGGAAAACTTCGCAGCTATTTTTATGGGCAAGTCTTAAAATTCCCTGAAGATCGTCGAAGCTAATATTGGCGGCGCTGTTTCTGGCATTAAACCTATCGAGACCACAAAATACGGCATCAGCTCCTGCAGCTATAGCAGCTTTTATACAATCAACATCACCACCCGGCGCCAACAATTCAATTTTTCTCATCACGGCCGCAAAGGTAACTTATTTGATAAGTCCTTTGCCTGAGGATTAAATTCGATATTATTTGAGCGCTTTCCGATAGGTTTCAATCGCCCTGTTGCGTGCAAAAGCATGTTCAACAATTGGTTGCGAATAGGCTGAAGTACCGTATTCGGGAACCCATTTTTGGATGTATTTTAAATCGTGATCAAACTTTTTGGTTTGCAGTTCGGGACTAAAAACCCGGAAATAGGGCGATGCATCGCAGCCGGAACCACACGCCCACTGCCAGCCACCGTTGTTGGATGCCAATTCGCAATCGAGTAATTTTTCGGCAAAATAAGCTTCGCCCCACCGCCAATCGATCAGCAAATGTTTGGTTAAAAAACTTGCAACGACCATTCTAACCCGATTGTGCATGAATCCGGTCCGGTTCAGTTCGCGCATTCCGGCGTCCACCAACGGATAGCCGGTTTCTCCGTTACACCAGCGCCCGAATTCATCTTCATTGTTTCGCCACGGAATAAAATCGTAGGCTGGTTTAAACGATCTTTTGGCTGAATAGGGGAAATGCCACAAAATATCCATATAAAAGTTTCGCCAGATCAGCTCATTTAAAAATACCGCTGAATACTGTTGGGCAAAAAGAGTGAGTTTTCGAATGGAAACGGTTCCGAAACGCAGATGAATTCCCAACCGGCTCGTGCCACTTTCGGCAGGAAAATCGCGCGTTTTGGCATAATTTTCAATCAGGAGCTGATCAAAATTCTTCTCCGGAAATGTTGTGGATTGTGGCTGGTAGCCAATTTCAGCCAATTCAGGAAAATAGCTGGCCGACATTGGTTTCAGCTGTGGTAATAGCTTTTCGCTATCATAAAAAGGAATAGCATCCTCCGCTAGTTTTTCTTTCCATTTTTTACTGTACGGCGTAAATACAGTGTAGGGCGACCCGTCAGCTTTCACCACCTCGTTATGATGAAAAATAAGCTGATCTTTTAAAGCCTCAAACCCGATACCCAGCGAATTCAAGAGTCGTTCAATTTGTTCATCCCGCTCAACAGCAGTTGGTTCGTAATCAGTATTTGCAAAAACACACTGAACGGAATATTTGACAGCCAGCTGCCTGAAAACCACTTCAGGAGATGAAAAGTAAACCTGCAAACTGCTTCCATGCTTTTCAAATTCACGGTTCAAATCGGTCAGACAATTGTGGATAAAGGTCAGCCGCGGATCGTTCGGATTGGGAAACTGAACCAGAATAGCCGGATCGAAAATAAAAACAGGCACAACAGGCATCCCGACATTCAAAGCTGCAAACAAGCCATGATTGTCGTCTGTCCGCAAATCGCGCCTAAACCAAAATATGTTTACTCTGTTGTCCAACATCACAGATAAAATTTATCAGAATAACAGATAAAAACCAATCAACACTTTTTGCTATGACTCATATCCCTTTAATCCATGATCAAGAGACCAAATTCGTACAGAATATGCCTAGAAAAATTCCTTTTGTTCTTCCCACTCTTTGATAATTGAGTAATCTCCAAAACTAATTCCACGTCCTGCAAATTCTGGAAAGCTATCAAGCCATGAAGAAATCACTTCTATCGTTGGGAACTTCAATGGTTTCCATGGGACAGAACCGTCAATTGCTTGTTTTACATTCTCTATAAATTTCAGTGCAAATTCATATTTATAGTTCCCATCAAGTTGGGCAATAAAATTACCAGTTTCAACAATAGCTGAATATGGTAACAAGAAAGTATCATCACGTTTTAACCGTTCCTCAAAATCAGAAAATACCTGAACTTGCTCTTGGCTAAGACCTGGAACTTTTAGAACATTCAAAAAAACGGAGGTATCAACAATCCAAATGATAGGCTTACTTTTCATATCGTTTCGGCATTTTGCAATGCTTTTAACCAATCAATAGCTTTTTCCTTTTTCAGACTTTTAGTATCTCCATTTTTAATAAACCGCTCAAGTAAACCCTGAGTTACCAAATCGCCTAAACTTCCTTGCGAAATCAATTCAGGATAATCAGGGATATCTTCAAGGGAAACCAATTTACTTGTACCGTCAATTTTGTCGCGATAACAAAAAACAACATCTGGAATTGCAGATAAAGGTAAAGCATCAAGTAATGCCGGATTATGGCTACTAATCAAGATATTTAGTTTCCGGTCATTCGCAATCCTGTTGATAGATTCAAGCAATCGTTTTGCGCGACTTGGGTGTACTCCATTGTCAATTTCTTCAATAATTACCATACTTCCTTCCGGCGCTGAAAGCAATGCTGAGGCAATGGCCAAGACCCTCAATGTCCCATCAGAAAGTAAACTTGCATCCATTTTTCGTTCCTTATTTCCAAATGTCTCAACTAATTGGATCATCACCTCACCTCGAGGCCCCATCAAAAAATCTATTGAAGTAATATCCTGCTCAGGTAAGCTTTTAATAAACTCCAAAATATCGTTTCGGTTTATATCCGGATTGTTCCATTGCCTATAAAGTACTGAAGATAGGTTTCGTCCGTCGCCAACCAATTGCTTGTCGGAAGCTAAGCTATAGTCACGCATCCTGTTTGGAACTGGATCAAGAAATAATATGCTGGCTAACATTTTTTCAAATGAACCGGCAATCTTGGGGATCATTTTCTTTGCTTTAATATGTCCGTCAGCAAAACGTGCAGCACTGCTCATTTGGGTAAAAATACCTTGTTGGTCGTTACATATTATTTGAGGTTTTCTTCCCCCTGTTGCAAAATTATTATACTCAACCGCAATACCAGTTGAAAAACCATCTGATGGTTTAAGCGTTTTATAAAGAAACACATCAGACACAAAGCATGTTTCGTTTTTGATACGCAGTTCATCATCTCCAGTGAATCCAAACGAAACAGATAATTTCGACTGTGAAGTATCAGATAAACTGCAACCTATTGTGAATCGAACTGCCCCATATCTCAAAATATCTTTCACATGGCCTCTAACAACTTGCTCATCTTGATTTACTTTATATTGGAGGGATGAAAGTTTTTGACCTTGTGCCAACCAACTCAAAAAACGAATGGCCTCCAAAGCATTGCTTTTTCCTGAAGCATTTGCACCAACAAGAACTGTCAGCGGAGAAAGTTTTAATTCTGCCTTTGCATAGCTTTTAAAGTTCTGTATAGTAAATGATTTTATCATGATTTTTCTTTGTGGCTAAAGTAATAATTTTTGCACAGGATTATTTGAAGAAAGTTTATTCTGGCAGTAAGCGAATTAGGTTTTGGAGTATTATTGTATTCGACATTTTACATAACTCCATTTTTCAATCACGTTGTAGCTGCAATAACCGCCGCGTGCATCATTCGAATGGCATCCTGAACTGCCTTTGATATGTCAGTTTCCGGAAGTTTTTTCAGGTTGCGGGCGGCTTCCTTTCGTTGCGCCCTTTCAGGAAAAATACGCGGCATTAAACCTGTTTTGTCAGCCATCACCGATAAAATAACGGATTCGTCCGTTGGCTCGGTTCTACCCATCAAAGTGGATTCAACCTCTTTGCGAATGTTTTCAACCAGTTCATGGTCCATCAGGTAAACTTTGGTGTACGGAATAAACAGGAAACGCTTTTCTTCGGTTCTGAGAACATTTTTACGAACCAGATTGCGGATAAACATTTTCCTGATTTTCCTTCCCAACCTCCCGTTAAACCATGAAATCCAGTTTCTTATTTTTCGGTCCTTTTCTCTAAGCCGGATCGGATTCATGAAAAATTCATGGATCTCGTTGTTCTGAAAAGTTGGATTTAAGAGGTGAACGACTCCGTTTTCAATCGAAATAAGTTCTTTTTTCAATAGCTCGACAAAAACAGAACCTGTCAGTGTAATGCTCAATGCTGCTGAAGCATTCATCAAAATACCGCCCTTTTTAGGATTGACCGCCAGGCAAAATAACTTTTCACTAAGCTTTAATGAATTATCCATTTTGTTGAAGTTGAAATTTTGAGTTCTTTTATACCGGTATCATTTGCATGTTAAAGTTACAATTTTAACAGACGAAACAAGCACATGAAAATTTTTCATCTACAATAAGGATAATTATAAAACCAAAAATGAATATTTTGTTTTTTTTAAGCCTTCCGCCAGCTGGCGGAGAGGTTTGGAGGGGGCTCTAAAATTTTATACTATGAAACGAGGTTTTGCAAGCGACAATAATTCGGGAATCCATCCTGAAATTTTAAGTGCAATTTATGCTGCCAACGAAGGACACGCTGTTGGATACGGCGGAGACACGATTACTGAAATGGCCATCGAGCGGTTCAAGCATGAGTTTGGTGAGCAAACAGATGTCTATTTCGTATTTAACGGAACCGGAGCCAATGTGCTGAGCCTCTCGACTCTTACGCATTCATTTCATTCGGTGATTTGTGCCGATACGGCTCACATTCAGACCGACGAGTGTGGCGCACCTGAAAAATTTACAGGCAGTAAGTTGCTTCCGGTTCAAACCATCAAAGGTAAAATCACTCCGGAAGGAATCATTAAATATTTGCATGGATTTGATTTTGAGCATCATTCACAACCAAAAATCATTTCCATTTCACAGGTTACCGAACTGGGAACGGTTTATACGGTTGAAGAAATCAAGGCAATCACAACTCTGGCGCACGAGTACGGCCTTTTTGTACATATTGACGGCGCCCGATTAGCCAACGCTGCAGTTGCACTCAACCTTCCCTTCCGCGCTTTTACTGTGGATTGTGGCATTGATGTGCTATCGTTTGGCGGTACCAAGAACGGCATGATGCTGGGTGAAGCGGTACTTTTTTTCAATCCCGGGCTTTCGAAAGATTCGAAATACATTCGGAAACAAAGTATGCAGCTGTATTCAAAAATGCGCTTTGTAAGTGCACAGTTTATCGCTTACTTCAGCAACGATCTCTGGAAAAGGAATGCCACCCATTCAAACAAAATGGCAAAATTACTCGAACAGGAAGTAATGAAAATACCGGCAATAAAACTTACTCAGGATGTTGATGCCAATGGGATTTTTGCTATTGTTCCTCCTGAAATTATCCCTCAACTTCAGGAAAAATACTTTTTTTATATGTGGGACGAACACCGGTCGGAAGTTCGCTGGATGACTTCGTTTGACACCGAAGAAGAAGATATTTACAATTTCGCAGCACTGATAAAATCGCTGGTTTAGATGCCTCTATTCGATTATTATCCGCGTAAACATGAACCTGTTGATCAGGAAACGGAAAAGAAGATTTTCAAATACAGTCTTTTGTTTCCTGTTTTGATTGTTGGATTGTTCTGGCTAGTAAAACTGACGGAGAATGTTCTGAACCTTGATCTGGCAAAATTCGGTATTTTACCTTTACAATTGGAAGGATTGCCCGGCATTTTATTTTCGCCCTTTATTCATGGCAGCTATGAACACCTGCTGTCCAATTCATTTCCATTCCTGATACTGTCATTTGCCTTATTTTATTTCTATCGGAATTTAGCATACAGGATACTTTTTCTGATTTACATTCTTTCGGGCATTTGTGTTTGGCTTGGCGGTCGTGAATCTTATCATATCGGGGCAAGTGGTATCGTTTACGGACTGGCCTCCTTCCTGTTTTTCAGCGGAGTTTTCAGGAAAGATGCCAACCTACTCACCATCAGCATCATTGTTGTTTTTCTTTACGGAAGTATGTTTTGGGGAATTTTTCCGCTCAAACCTGAAATTTCATGGGAAAGTCACCTGTGGGGCTCTGCAAGCGGATTAATGCTTGCTTTTTATTATCGTTTTCAGGGACCGGGACGCCCGGCTGCCACCTGGGAGAATGAACCGGAGGAAGAGGATTCAGGAGAAGAAGATTGGAACCAGCCGGAAGAACCGGAAGAAAAAATTGAGGATTGAAGATTAACGATTGAGGATTAACGATTGAAGATTAACGATTGAAGATTAACGATTAACTTGTTTCATTGAAGTTGCGAATTGTAAATGATGAAATCGTAAATAGCTTTTCCCTATATGTCCATGTGGTTAAGAATATTCTTTGGGAACGATAAATTTTTCCACCAACCAAATGGTATAAGAAAAAATCATAACTTTGCCCTCCCATATTTAAACGAGTTCTAAGACAATGATTAGCAGAAGAATAATTCGAATAAAAGTATTGCAAATATTGTATGCGTTCTTTACTTCACCCGACACGTCAATCAACAACACTGAAAAGGAACTTTTTTTCAGTCTGCAAAAAACTTATGATCTTTATCATTATCTGATGGCACTTGTTGTTGATATTCAAAAGTTTGCTGAAGAACGCATTGATTTGGGCCTGAAAAAGCATCGCCCAACTACCGATGATCTTACTCCCAATACCCGTTTTGTAAACAACCGGCTTATCAGTCAGCTCAAAAACAGCATTTCATTAAACAAATATCTCGCGTCTTCAAAACTTACCTGGAACGACAACGAAGAACTGATACGTAAACTTTACTTCAACCTTGTTGATCAGGACTTTTACAAAGAATACATGCATGCGCCTCAGGATTCCTATACTGACGACCGCAAACTGGTTGAGGACATCTTCAAATACCTGATTCTGGATAATGAAGATATTGAATCATTGCTGGAAGAACAAAGTATTTACTGGAACGACGACCTTGATTTTGTGGTGAGTATGATCCTGAAAACATTTAAAAAGTTCAAAGAAGAAAGTGATGAGCGCCAGGCTTTGCTCCCAATGTTCAAGGACGACGAAGACCATCAGTTTGCCAAGGACTTGTACCGAAAAGTAGTACTGAACCATGCCGATAATGTGATATTGATCAAACAGCATACGGTAAACTGGGACATCGAACGCATTGCATTTATCGACAACCTGATCCTTGAACTGGCATTAAGCGAATTTCTGTATTTCCCGTCCATCCCTACCAAGGTGACAATGAACGAATACATCGAATTATCGAAATATTACAGCACCGAAAAAAGCCGGAATTTCATCAACGGAATTTTGGATAAAGCACTGAAAGATTTGAAAAAAGCCAACAAAATAATCAAGGCGGGGCGTGGTTTAATTGGTGAAGAAGAAGGAGAATGAAAATGAGTTTCAAGTTCCGGGTTTCAAGTTCCAGGTTGTACCTTTCGTTGGCGATTTTCTGTCTCATGTTGATCAGTTCGTGTAATTCAGGAACGAAGAAGGCGGTGCCAGCCGATCAGGGGAATGAATCCGGAATTGCAAAATTTGTCTTTTCAGAAGAAATGCATAATTTTGGCTCCCTGAACGCCGGAGAAGTAGTATCTTTCACCTTTATTTTCAGGAACGAAGGAACAAAAACACTGATCATTAACAATGTTGATTCAGGCTGTGGATGTACAGAAGTGAAGATTCCGAATAAATCCATCGAACCCGGACAGGAAGGACAAATAGAAGTGATATACAATTCAGCAGGAGAAGTAGGAAAGCAATTAAAAACGATTACTTTGTTTTCGAATGCCGAACATGCTGAAAAACAAATTTTTATAAAGGCGAATATTACAAACGAGTTGATTGAAATATACAGTTAATTTAAATACATTTTTACACATGAACTATTTATTAATGGGACAACCGGCACAAGGCGCCGACGCAAATCCGATCATGACATTTCTTCCTCTGATTCTGATTATCGTAGTTTTCTATTTTTTTATGATCAGACCTCAAATGAAAAAACAGAAGGAAGTAGCTGCTTTCCGCAGCAGCCTTGCTAAAGGTGATAAAGTTGTAACAACTGGAGGAATCTACGGAAAAATTCTTGAACTAAAAGACAACACAGTTCTGCTTCAGGTTGACGACAATGTAAAACTCAGGGTTGACAAAGCTGCTATCGTTAAAGACATGAGCGACGTTCAGGCTCAGAAATAATTGAAGCGCTTGATGATTTAGGGAAGGGCCGGCACTATGTGGGTCCTTTTTTTTATATTTGAACCCGTGAAGACAAATTGGGTATATAAAACTGTAAAATATCTTAAAAAGGTATATTTCAAAAACGACAGGCGGGTTGCTGCCTTTGTCGTTTGCGTTGGTATTGCAACAGGTTTTTGGTTTCTGAATGCCCTGAGTAAAACCTACACCGTTGATATGAGTGTTCCGGTAAAGTACGTCAATCTGCCAAACAATAAAACGCTAAGCAACCAACTTCCTGCACAGTTCGATTTAAAAATTAAAGCGCATGGATTCACCATCCTCAGGCACCAACTAAGCTTTATTTTTATGCCTTTGGAATTTGATGTGAACGATTTAACTGACAACCGTTTGATGGATAGAAAAAAAAATAGTTTCGTATTTTCTACCAGACAATTCCTGACCAAATTATCCTATCAGCTATCCAATGAAATGGAAATTTTGAGTATGAATCCTGATACCCTTTATTTCAAATTTGACAAAGTGGGACAGAAATTGGTAAAGGTGAAGGCAATGGTGAAGGTAAACCTAAAAAAACAATATCAGATTTCAGGAGATATTAAAACGACTCCCGATTCGGTAGTGATAAATGGTCCGCAGTCGATGTTGGATACTTTGCGTCTTGCATTAACAGAAATGCAGAAGTTCAACGATGTTGATCAGTTAATTCAATCTGAAGTATCACTGCAAAAAATACGTGATACCTTTTTTGAACCTCAGAAAGTGGTGATCGACATTCCGGTTGAAGAATATACTGAAGCACAGCTATCTGTACCTGTAATTCTTGCAGATCGACCATCAGATCTGAACATCAAGCTATTTCCGGCAAAAGTAAAAATCTCCTTTCTGGTTGCATTAAGCCGTTTTCAGGAGATGCGCCCGGAAGACTTTAAACTTTCTGTCGCTTTTTCCGATATCAGAGAAGGCAAACAGAGGTTGAAAATTATTAGCAAATCAACACCGGCTTACCTGTACGAATTAAAAATAAATCCGGAAGAAATTGAATACCTGATTGAAAACTGATTGTATGATAAAAGTTGGAATTACCGGAGGTATAGGAAGCGGGAAAACCACTGTTTGCAAGGTTTTCAAGATAATGGGCATCCCCGTTTTTGAAGCCGACAGCATTGCAGGACAATTAATGAACACCGATACAGCTATTAGAGATCAGTTAATTAACTTATTTGGACCAGCCGTTTACCTTCCGGATCAAACCATCAACCGAAAATATGTTGCAGGCATTGTCTTTAACAATCCATCTATACTTCAACAGCTGAATGCGATTGTTCATCCGGCAGTGAGAAAATCGTTTGATGATTGGTACCGAATTCAGCAATCACCTTACATCATACATGAAGCAGCCATTTTATTCGAGAGCGGGTTTTACAAAATGATGGACAAAACCATCACCGTAGTGACTGATGAAACGGAACGGATTCAACGTGTGATGAAACGTAACAAAATTACAGAAGAACAGGTCAGGCAGCGGATTCGGAACCAGTGGACAGATGAACAAAGAATTAAATTGGCTGATTTTGTAATCAACAACAATGACAATGAACTAATCCTTCCGCAGATTGTGGAATTAGATAAAAAATTAAGATCAAATGGCTAAAGTAGGAAAATGGATTACCGGTGGTTTGGGATGGGCGTTTTTTGGACCTATCGGTGGAATAGTAGGATTCGTGGTCGGATCATTGTTTGACAATACAGAAATAATTCAGGGGAAACAAGCCTATCAGCCTGGTCAGCCTACTACGCAAGGCGGCTATGTGATGAGTCTGCTGGTGCTGGTTGCGGCGGTGATGAAAGCTGATGGCAAGATATTGAAGTCGGAACTGGAATACACCAAACAATTTTTTATGCGATCATTCGGAAGTGCTGCAGCCGGTGAAGCCATCAAAATTTTACGCGATCTACTCAACCAAAATATCCCTGTAAATGATGTTTGTATTCAGATCAGGAAAAACATGGATCATCCATCGAGATTGCAATTGCTGCATTTTCTCTTCGGCATCGCAGCTGCCGACGGACAAGTTCACGAATCAGAACACAAACTGATTGCCCACATTGCTATGCAAATGGGAATCAGCGAGAAAGATTACCAATCAATAGAATCGATGTTTGTTGCCAATACCGATGCTGCCTATAAAATTCTGGAAATTGAACCTGTTGCCACTGACGAGGAACTGAAAAAAGCCTTCCGCAAAATGGCCATCAAATACCATCCCGACAAAGTTCATTATCTTGGAGAAGATATCCAGAAAGCTGCCAACGATAAATTCCAGAAAGTGAACGAAGCCTGGGAGACAATCAAGAAACAAAGGGGAATAGTGTAAGAAAAGTTACAACATGCAGTTTCAGTTTGTCAGGATGAACTGATTTATTTGAGTGCAAAAAATAATAGGAAAAGCTTGCAGGGATAATCTGCAAGCTTTTTATGTTTCCCCAAATGCCTGATAATTAACATATATACAAAGTATATGACATGAATTACTTTCCAATCAAATTAACTATAAAGTCGTATTCTGATACAATCCAATGGTTTTAAAAGCAAATAATTTTAAAGAATTTATTTATTCTGAATCTAAACTACATCGCCAAAAAGAAAAAATAATTCAAAATTTAAATTTGTATCGTGTTTATATATTGGAACATATATAGATGCTTGCATATAACACAAATATGTCAACCATTTTTTAAATAGTTGATCTATATCAATTCCTCATTTTAATGAAAAAAATAAATGTAGTTTTCATTCGTAAATGCTTGTTATCAATAACATACAGGCAATGTGGAATGGAGTTATTAACTTTAAATTTAAGAATATGAAAAAGATTAATTCAGGGTGGAAAGTCTTAGTGCTTGTTTCATTGATAATCTGGGGATGTTCGAAGGAAAGGGATGAGGAACAACGTAGATTAACAGATAAACCTGTAACTGGAACAACAAATATCAGCAATGTAGTATTGGGAGGAACCAACAGCTATGTTGTTTTTGCATGGAATGATCTGGGAATGCATTGTTTGAATCCTACTTATGACCAGTTGGTGATTCTTCCTCCTTATAACAACCTGAAAGTACAGGTAGTAAAAAGAGGTAAGGTTCCAACTGTTGTAACAACAGGCTTAACTGTGTCTTATTCAATCGACAACAACACCTATTCGGTCGGAAAACAAAACTATGGTCAGTTTTGGACTTATGCGCAGAAACTCTTTGGTGTAACACTGGCACCGAATATTGGATTGACCGGAAATGGTCTGTCAGGTAAAATGAAAGCAGAGACCGGATTCTTCAGTGCTGAAGGTATTCCGGTGGTTCCGGTTTATGATTCTGGGGTCAAAGATCCTTATCAACAGGCAACAATTACGGTGAAGGATGCTACGGGTAAGATTGTTGCTACCACAAAAGCGGTGATACCAACATCTGATGAGATTAATTGTGCCAAATGCCATGGATCCAATACTTCCAATTCATTCGACGACATTCTGACCAAGCATGATAAGGCTCACGGGACAAAACTGATGACCAGCAAACCTGTTCTTTGTGCAGGATGCCATGGTTCACCAGCACTGGGATCAACATCTCCAGGCAGCTCAGGGAAATATCTGTCACAGGCAATACATGGTTTCCATGCAACCAAAGGAGCCAGTTGTTACGACTGTCACCCGGGTGCAACAACAAAATGTAGCCGCAGTGCCCGCCATACTTCTGCAAATGGCAATTGTACCGCTTGTCATGGAAGCATGGCCAATGTAGCTTCTACCATTGCTGCCGGAAGAATACCATGGGTCAGTGAGCCAACTTGCGTAAGCTGTCATAAAAATGTTGCAGGTATTGATACCGGCACTGCTCTCTTCAGAAACAGCCATGGTCATGGTAATCTGTTTTGTTCTGCCTGCCATGGAAGTCCACATGCAATGGTTCCTTCTCTGAATGTCAAGGATAACTACCAGGCCTTGCAATACCAGGGATCAAACCGTCCGGTAAAATCGATTGGTAGCTGCGGTATTTGTCACAAAAGCTCTCGTGGTGGCGACGCAAATATTAAAGACTTTGCCGAAAAGCATGCCGGAGCAAATCCGCGGGTAAAGATAGCCTGTAATACCTGTCATACTGAAATTTCAACTCAGACAGCTAAATGGCCACACTCTTTCCAGTGGAAAGACTCAGGTGGCAATCCACAAGGAGTGTCCGACTAATTATCTGTTAACAAAACGAATAAGAGGCCGTCCCAATACAAAGTTGAGACGGCCTCTTGCTTTAGCTTTTAAAGAGCAAAAAAAGAAATTTAACTGAGTCTGATCGCCTTGATTACCTACTTCTTCTTTGCTAAATCGGCTGCGGCAGTTTCCATCAGCAGGTAAAACGCCTGTCCTTCGGGAGCAAAATAGGGCCGGTCGAAACTGGGAACCCCACAGACATCGTGCACGTAACCCAGCTTATCAACTTTATTGTTGGCGGCTTTCCTCATGATTTCAGCCGGTTTAAGATACGACGAACCGAGGTACCCTGCAGCTACTCCTCTGAAAATCGAATAACAAAGCATCTGGCTCAAATTGACTTCAACAAATGTATCGGGGCGGTTCACCACATCGTGAAATAGTCCGTCACTCCGGAGATATTTCAGGCACCCGTCGATCACATCTTTTGTGTATCCGATCAATTTTTTCTTTTCGTCCATCATCGAATCAGGCAACAATTTAATCACCCGCGTCATGCCTGCAGCCGACCATCCATTGCCAACCCCCCAGTAATCAGCACGATTCAACCTTTTTTTCTCATCGTCCCACATGTGCGAATAAAGTTTATCCTGCTCATTATACAGGTATTTCCGGTAACCTTCAATTTGTTTTAAAGCTTCTTTAAATTCGCCGGCAGCAGCCAGAAATGGTGGTAACATGTAGGTGGCATCTGACCAGATTCCTTTCTGAGGTTCCTGGGTATGATAAATGATTCCTTCCGGAGTTTTATGACTGGTGGTTTTGATCACATTCAACATTTCATCAGCGCCCTTCTGAAAAATCGGGTCACCTGTTTGGCAGCCTGCAAAAAGTACTACTTCGCCAACACTGGCACAATCGTTAATCGGACCATTGCCTTTTAATACAGAAAACCGGCCCTTCTCCTGCCTTAGAATAGCTCCGCGTGCAAACGAAATGGCCAAATCTGATTCGCCCATCTCAAGAAAAGCCTGCGCCACTGTACCCTGTTCCCAATCGTAACGCTGCATTCCAAGAGTTGCAACTTTGACCCGCTCAATGCGGTCTTTGTTTCCTGAAATGTCGCTTCTAAAAAGTGTTCCTGATCTTTTGAGTTCGGGATTTTCAGAAGGCAAATTACCGGCAATTGCTGAAATGCCGGCTATTCCAATGGTAATACCGCCAGCATTTTTCAGAAAATTCCGACGTGAATTTGAATTGTTGGAGTTCATGGTAGTAGGATTAAATTAAGTTAAGGTATCCAAAAATAGATAAAAAATTATCTTTTCAATTAAAGCTGTAATTGTTATATTTAGATGAACAAAAATCAATCAAAATGAAAACAAAAACACTCGGTTTTATTGGTGGTGGCAGAATTACCAGGATTTTTCTGCAAGCCTTTGTAAATAAAAAAGCCATTTTCGATTCGATCTCAGTTTTCGATATTAATGCCGAAACACTTAAGTCCCTAAAACAAAAATTTCCTTTCATTCAAATCCTTGATTCAGCTTCGGAGGCTGCCAGAAAAGACATTGTATTTTTAGCACTTCATCCTCCGGTAATTATGGAAACACTTGAAAAAATAGAGAATGCTGTGAATCAACAAACCATTTTCATTTCGCTGGCTCCAAAAATCACCGTCGAAAAAATAGCTTCAGTACTAAAACCTGTTCAACAGATTGTTCGATTAATTCCCAATGCAACTTCCATCATCAATCACGGTTATAATCCGGTTAGTTTTGCTCCCGGAGTTTCTGAAATTCAGAAGTGGTATATCCTCGAAATGCTCAATTTACTGGGACAAACCTTCGAAACAACAGAAGAAAAACTGGAAGCTTATGCTATTCTTTCGGCCATGTTGCCCACCTATTTTTGGTTCCAATGGAAAGAACTGGAAACCATCGGTATTCAATTCGGATTAAGTGAAACCGAATGTAAAGAAACTATATACGAAACGCTGAATGCCGCATTAAATACAATGTATCATTCCAAATTAAATACAACAGAAGTAATGGATTTAATTCCTGTTAAACCAATCAGCGAAAACGAAGATCAGATTAAAGGTATTTATCAGGAAAAACTAATGGCACTTTATGAGAAGATTAAACCGTAAAAAATCGGATAAAGATTAAATTTCAACTAAATATGATGCGTCTTTGTTATATGTTTGCACATGATTATGAAGCCATCATTAAATGGATGGAATTGTTATTAGATGGGGAATAATGGACATAAAATCAGTAGAAAAAACCAAGGAACAACTTAGCAACGAACTGAAAGTTCTGCAACAAAAATTCGATTTACTTAGTGAAAAGTATCTGGAGAAATGCCAAAAATTGCTTAACGATACTGGAGAAATGGGCAAGGCTGGCGGATGGAAATCTGACTTGAAAACCACAAAACACCCAAGGATCAAAGAGAAAAATACCATCCTTACCCCGCGCGGTAGAAAATAGTCCGGCTTCGATTGTGATAACGAATTCGGATGGATTAATTGAATATGTCAATCCTCGTTTTACCATCACAACCGGTTACACATTCGATGAGGCTGTTGGGCAGAATCCACGAATCCTCAAATCGGGCAATATGCCTTTGCCTGTTTATCAGGAGCTTCGGGATGCTATTATTGCAGGGAAAGAGTGGCGCGGAGAGCTCGAAAACCGCAGAAAAAACGGGGAATTGTATTGGGAAATCGCTTCTATTAGCGGGATCAAAAACGACCATGGATTGGTTACACATTTTGTTGCAGTAAAAGAAGATATCACTTCACTTAAACAGTTTCAAGAAGAAATTAAATCTAAAAACGAGCAACTTCAGCTCACAAATGCGCAAAAAGATAAGTTCTTTTCGATTATTGCCTACGATCTCAGAGCACCCTTTTCCGGTTTTTTGGGAATAACCGAAATTCTGGCTGAAGATATAAAAGCCATGCCTATTGATGAAATCCAACATTTGGCCCGGGAAATGAAACGTTCAGCCGGAAATCTTTACAATCTGTTGAGTAATCTGCTTGAATGGTCACGAAGCCAACGAGGATTGATCGACTTCAAATCTGAAGAGATTAATTTGTTTGAAATGGCAGCCAATTCTCTCGAAACATTTTATGAAACCGGTAGGCAAAAGCAGATTTCACTTGTCTCGAATGTCCCTGAAAACACAATGATAACAGCCGATCTCTACATGCTTCAAACCGTGTTGCGAAACCTAATATCAAATGCCATAAAATTTACACCATCGGGAGGTACTGTTTCACTTATTATTAAACCAGCCAATTCGGGTGAACTTCTATTTGCCGTAAAAGATTCCGGAATAGGAATGCCGCAAAAAATTCTTGAAAACCTGTTCCGTATTGATGTCAACTCACGCCGACCCGGAACCGACAATGAACCAAGCACTGGGCTGGGCTTGATGCTTTGCAAAGAATTCGTTGAAAAACATGGCGGACGAATATGGACAGAAAGTGCCGAAGGCCGTGGAAGTACGTTTTACTTTACATTGACAGGAAAATCAAACAATAACACTCCATAACTCAATATTATCTGATTTCATAAGCCATTAGCGCATTTCCGTGCCGGATGTACAAAACCCCGTTGCTTATTACCGGATGGGAAAAATGTTCTTTGGTTCCTTTAACGACCTTGAAATTACTGGCCAGTTCCATTTTACCTCCTGAAAGGTTAATCAGGTTTACATGCCCGTTATCGGTGTAACAATACAAATGATCATCGGCATAAATAATGCTTCCACGCATATTGGACAAGGAATCAACAACCATTCCTGAATTCAGGTCGAGACATTTAAGTTTTTTATCATCCGAAGCGCAATAAAGCTTGCCCTCAATCACCACAATTCCACCGAATGCATTTCTCACCTTCGAATTTCGCCAAAGTTCTTTAATCGACTTGCCATCAGGTGATAATTCCAGTTTAAACGCGCCTGTTCCTTTTTCTATTCCTGAAACTTCATAAATATATCCGTCTGAATAAACAGGAGTATTGCAGTAATCACCTTCATATTTAACAGAATCTTCCTTTTGCGACCATAAAAGTTCCCCGTTTTTCATATCAAGTCCCATCAGGTATTCCCGCGATAAAGTAACAATTATATTCCGCGCCGGAAGCTTGATCACCATAGGCGAACAAAACGATACCGGATCCCCCAAAGCCTTAGAAGTCCAGACAATCTTTCCGGTAAACCGGTCGAGTGCGGCAAAATTTGTATCTGTGCCACCCGGCATACAATACACATTTTTTTCATCCACGAACAACGATTCTGAATTGCCAAACTCATTCAGTTTTCCATTCAGATCGCCGATCATGTCAACAGTCCATTTTACTTTTCCGGAAGCAGCTTCAAGACAGGCAATCCGGCCAAGTCCGGAAGTTACGTACATCAGATCATTGTACACGGTTGGCGCCGAACGGGCACCCGGGAAACTTGCAGAAAATCCGTTCCCGAAAAACTCTCTGCCATTTGGCGTTTTCCAAATCAATTTCCCTTTCAAATCAAATGCAAAGACATGACTGATGCTATCAATTTCACCATTGATAAAAAGCCGGTCGTCCGCAATCACCGGAGAGCTATATCCATTGCCAATTATTTCGGTTTGCCATAGCAATTCCGGACCTTTTTCAGGCCAGGATTTCAGCAGGTTTTTTTCCTGATAAATTCCGTCGCGATTGGCTCCGCGCCATTGCGAAATGTTTTGAGTGTTTTGGTTGCAGGAAGTTACAGTCAGGCAAAATAGTATTGCCAAAATTTTCATTTTTTGCATGGATGTCGGTTTTAGGAAGTTGATTTGAGTAACTTCTCAAATATATCCCAAATTTTCTATATCTCAAAATCCATGTTCATCACGTAATCCAGCACAAAATCTTCATCTTCCGAAAGTTCAACGTAGCTTGACCGACGACGAATATCCTGAATAATCTGATCGAATTGTACCGACTTTAAGGCAAGCAAAGCGCCGGTTCCTGAAGTATTTCCCAGCGAAATTGTCTTATGCTGCATCTCTTTGGGTAACATTCCTATTTTAACTGCACTCGTAACATCAATGTAGCTACCGAATCCTCCTGCAAGAAAAAGAGCATCCAGATCGTCAAACGAGAGCGATACTTTTTTCAGCAACACATGAACTCCTGCCATGATCGCCGACTTGGCCAGTTGAACTTCCCGGATGTCCTGCTGGACCAAAATAATTTTTTTGATTCCCGAAAGTGCATTTTCCGGAACTAAAACAAATTCTTCGGAAAGCAAACCATCACTTTGCACCAGTTTGTTTTCAACCAAATGAGCAACCGCATCAATCAGGCCCGAACCACACAGCCCCACAGGAGCCGCATTTCCGATCACGTTGTAACCGTCGGCACCAAAAACGCTGATAGCGCCCTCTACGGCACTCATTCCGCAACTGATACTGGCACCTTCGAAAGCCGGGCCGGCCGCAGTGGCACAACACCAGATTGTTTCAGGAGTAATTAGCGCCAACTCGCCATTGGTACCGATATCCATAAACAAAAACCGCTTGTATTCATCCGATGGTTTTATTGATGCGATTCCGGAGACAATATCGGCTCCAATATAAGCGGCAATGGAAGGAAGTATCTTTATTTCAGCTTCGGGATGGCAATGGAAATCCAATTCCCGGCCTTTCAGGATTTGTTCGTCAACAAAAGCGGGAGTAAAAGGTGCAAGTGCGATCGGGAGTGGATCAACTCCGAGCAATAGATGAAGCATGGTGGTATTCCCTGCAATGCTGATTTTCACCAGCTCATTGCTGGTTATTTCTGCCATTTCAGCAAAATGATCAAGTTGCAGATTGATTGCATCCAATATTTCTTTCTGAAGGATTCCCAGTCCACCGGTTGTCATCGCAGTGTAATTGATCCTTGAAATTACATCGGCTCCGTTCTTTGTCTGTGGATTTACAACAGCCCTCGTTTCAATGATGCCACCGGTAACCAGGTTGACCAGGTAAAAAACAATGGTAGTAGTTCCGATGTCGATAGCAACTCCGTGTGGAAAGTAGGATAAGTCAGCTGAAGCGCCCGGATTAAAAGGTACCTGAGCAGTATGCTCATGCTGTTCCACCAGGATTTTCGCTTCCCTTTTTTCAGGAAGGACAATTTCTATATTGCCGGTAACCGGATAAATACAGGAAGTAACATCACCTTCACCTTTCACGAAAACCTTGCATTTACCGCAAGTTCCGTTTCCACCGCAAGGCGAATAAATGTCAAATCCATGCTCCTGAAGTTCCTTCAAAAGAGTATTTTCCTCTCCTGACAATATGGTAATAATGCTGTTTTTCTGAATTATTTTAATTTCGGGCATGATTGGTCGGCTATTCTTTGAATTGAAGTCGCGAATATACCGATAAACGTGAAATTTCAATTTAAAATTCAAGGTTGGTTATTCCATTGAAATTCAAAATATACAACCATTTAAGTATATTGTTATCATCTGAAATATTGTATCTTTATTGAATTCAAAAACGTAACAAATTAGGTAATCCAGAGACACAATAAAAACTAACCAATATGAAAAATACTTTGACTTTCTTAATCTTACTCTTTACCTTTTCCAGTTTATTCGGACAAACTGATTGCAGGGTAAAAATTCTTTATTCAATGAATAAGACTTTGCCACCGAGTTATAACTTTAGTATTGATCCCAAACAGGAAGGCGCCAAATATTCCTGGTCATTTGGGGACCAAACTTATGCTGATTCACCCACGCCTGTTCATACTTACAAGGTAACTGACAATTATTCCGTTGCTGTAAAAGTTACAGGCAAAGATGGGAGAATTTGTGCAGGCGAATTAAAAGAAAGATTTGAAGGTGCAACAATTACATTACCACCTGCCGTTCCTGTAATAATTTCAGGAAAAGGTAAAGTGAAAAATATGGGAACCGCTGCTTGCGGGATGGTAATTACCCTTGATAACGGAACTGTAATAGTTCCGCTTGAAATGTTACCTGCTTTTACTTTGAAAGATGGTCAATATGTTGAATTAGCATACGAAATTTTGAATGACAAGCCTTCAGGATGTTCAACAGGAATCTCAGCTAAAATTCATAAAATATCTGAAATAATCATTCCCACAGTTTGCAAGATTCCGATTAGAATTTCAAAAAGCAGCACCACTCCACCGGATTACACTTTCCAAACTGATCCACAGCCTGAAGGTTCAAAATATTACTGGCATTTTGGAGATGGAGGAATGTCTGAATTAGCTTCACCCAGTCATACTTACAAAGTTACAAACTCCTATTTAGTCAATCTTAAAGTTCTGGACAAGGACGGCAAGGTTTGTTACGGAGAAATTAAAGAAACCTTTATTGGAGAAGCTGTAACTGAATGCAAAGCTTATTTTACAGCTACAAACAAGTTATGGTCTGATCCTTCAATGATGAAGAAAATGGTATTCGCCAATTTATCCTCAGGCGATATCAAGGAATGTCTATGGAATTTCGGAGATAATACTACGAGTACCGACTTGAAACCAACCCACGAATATGCAGCTTACGGAGAATTCAAAGTTTGCCTTACTATTACAACTGCAACCGGCTGTAAAAGTAATTATTGTGCCACTGTTAAAGTTGAAGGATTGCCTGTAATTACCGGTTGCAAATTCGACCTGGTAATTAAACCTAAACCAGAAACACCCAATACTTTCCTATTTTATGCAGTCAGTCAATCCGAGATAAATACATGGAACTGGAAATTCGGCGATGGGAAAACAGCTACCGGTAAAAATCCTGAACATGCCTACGAAAAAACCGGCACTTACGAAGTATCATGTACAGTAACAACTGCAAACGGTTGTACAGAAACCCGAATAATCAAACATACAGTTCTGGCCGCACCGCTAAAGACATGTGCAGGAGCAATCAACTTAACACTTTATGATCCCACAGACAAAAATTGTAATGGCAAAGCTACCATCAAACTATTGGATGATAACGGAACAGAGATCACAAATGCAAAATATCTTTGGTCGGATGGCCAAACAACAGCTACTGTTGAAAACCTTTGTCCTGATAAACCTTACACAGTTCAGGCAATAATCGAAAATGTTTGTCAAAAGAATGCCTCGTTCACCTTACTTTCAAAACCTATCTGGCGGGCATCAACCATTAACGGACAAACAAACTTCACTGTAATTTCACCGAAAGATGGAGTTCAATATGAATGGAACTTTGGAAACGGAACAGTTTTGACAGGAACAGATATAAACTTCAACTTTAATTCTGATGGAATTTATGAAGTGAAATTAAAAGCAGTTGTTGGTGGCGATTTTTCGGAATATACCCAACAAGTGGTTGTAATGAACAGCGTTACCGGCACTTCTATCATTAACCAGTCAGAATTAAAAATCTATCCGAATCCTGTAAAAGAAATAGTACGGATTAACTTCGGTAACCCGGTTCAAGGAAATATTTTTATTGAAATCATGAATATTGCCGGACAAAAAGTATATTCCCAACTTTTAAAGGCCGATGGATTCAGCCAGGCAGGAGTAAATATTCAGCAACTGAAATCAGGTATTTATTTTCTACGTTTAACCAATGGATCACATCTGATTGCCGACCGGAAATTTATAAAAGCCGACTAAAATATCAGGGTGAAGTTTCAGGATATAAGTTTAGCTCAACCAATTCGAGGTAATTGGTTGAGCTTTTTTTCTGAAATTATTTCATGAATGTTGATGGAAAAGAAAAAGTTATATCTTTGTTCGTGATATTACGAACAGTCAAATGGTAAAAAGAGAAATAATTACTGAAGAGCAGGAGAAAATTGCCCGATATGCAAAAGCAATGGGACATCCGATACGGATGTATGTACTTGAATTACTGTCGAAACAGTCGTGCTGTTACAGTGGCGATTTAAGTGAATACCTTCCGATCGTAAAGTCAACCCTCTCGCAGCATCTGAAAGAATTAAAGGATGCCGGGCTGATTCAGGGTGAGATTGAAACTCCGCGCATCAAATACTGCATCAATAAAGAGAATTGGAACGAAGCTCAAGGATTGTTTAAAAAATTCTGGAACCTATAAAAAAATTTAACCTCAACGTTCGCTGTTTGGCGAACTGCGAACAAAAAAAATAAAAAATGGATATTAAAGTTTTAGGACCCGGTTGCGCCAAATGTAAGACATTGGAAAAGCTAACCAGAGAAGCAGTTGCCGAAACCGGTATTACTGCCGAAATCGAAAAAGTGGATGACATTTATAAAATCATGTCTTTCGGCGTTATGAGTACTCCTGCCCTGGTGATTAACCAAAAAGTTGTCATTAGCGGACGAATACCATCAATGGTTGAAATGAAGGAATTATTATCCAAAAATCAATAAATTATCCGATATGAAAACGATCACATTTATCCTGACACTTGCTTTGTTTATCCCAATTATTTGCAGTTCACAAACGAATAAAAATGAGGCAAAAACAGCATCCGCTGGTAAAGTTGAAGCCTATTATTTTCACAATACATCAAGGTGCATAACTTGTAAAACGGTTGAAGCTGAGACCAAAGCTGATTTAGAGAACTTATATGGAAATCGGGTAAGTTTTCAAGCATTAAACCTGGAAGAAGATGCAACTAAACCTATTGCTAAAAAATTGAAAGTTTCAGGTCAGACGCTTTTATTGGTAAAGGGTGATAAACAAATCAACATCACCAACGAAGGATTCTTGTATGCGCGTACCAATCCTGCAAAGTTCAAAACCATCATTAAAGAAAAGGTTGACGGCCTTTTAAGTAATTGATAGATGGATTTATTAACCGGTTTTTTGGAAAACAGCACCATGCCTTGGGTCACTGCATTTGTACTGGGATTAATGACCGCTATCAGTCCCTGTCCTTTGGCGACTAACATCACTGCAATCGGATTTATAAGCAAGGATATTGAAAACCGCAACCGGGTATTCATCAATGGCTTGCTTTACACGTTCGGACGGGCAATCACATATACCATCATTCCGCTTGTTATCTATTTCGGGGCCGACCAGTTTAAGTTTTCCGGTTTCTTCCAGCAATACGGCGAAAAATTTCTGGGCCCATTACTTATCATTATCGGGCTGTTTATGCTCGATATTATTAAAATGAATTTCCCCGGAATGAGTGGTTTGACCTCCAAAATGCAGAATAAAACCAAATGGGGTTATCTGGATGTTGTTTTGCTTGGTGTTGTATTTGCCATGGCATTCTGCCCTTACAGTGGCGTTTTGTTCTTCGGAATGTTGGTTCCGATTACGGTTTCAAGTGCTTCCGGTCTTTATTTGCCGATAGTTTTTGCCATTGCCACCGGAATTCCGGTAATCATTTTTGCATGGGTACTTGCCTATGCTGTTTCCGGTATCGGAAATGTTTACAACAAGTTAAAAACCTTTGAGCTCTGGTTCCGCCGTGTAATTGCCATACTCTTCATTGTTGTCGGAATCTATTATATTTTCAGGGTATTCTTTTAAAAAAATTTATTTCAATTGTTCGTCAAACTACGAACTATATTATTCTGGAAAAATGAAAAACATAAAAAATACGATCTGGTTACCAGTTGCCCTTTTACCAATTTGGTTCCTGATTTACCACTTTCTCCAACCAATAACCGATTGGCTAATTGACACAGTTTTTGATATGACGAAAGGGAACCACTTTACTGAAGCTTTGCGGTTCTTTGTTTTCGAGTTTCCTAAAGTGTTGCTTTTGCTAACGCTCATTATCTTCTTTGTCGGAATTATCCGGACATTTTTTACTCCCGAACGCACCCGCAAAGCACTCGAAGGCAAAAAGACTTTTACTGGCAACGTAATGGCATCCACATTGGGAATTGTCACTCCATTTTGTTCGTGTTCCGCTATCCCACTGTTTTTAGGGTTTGTTGAGTCAGGCGTTCCGCTTGGCGTCACGTTTTCTTTCCTGATTGCATCACCAATGATTAACGAAGTGGCCATTGTCCTTTTGTATGGGTTGTTTGGCTGGCAGGTTACCGCTATTTACGTGGGAACCGGTCTTGCAATTGCCATCCTTGCCGGTTGGGTAATTGGCCTGATGAAACTCGAAAAATGGATTGAACCATGGGTGTATCAAACCCACATTGGCAACAGCGGCATGGAAGAAGAGAAACTAAGCTTCATCAAACGGATCTACCTTGGATATGACGCCGTGAAAGAAATTGTCGGGAAAGTTTGGATTTATGTGGCTTTGGGTATCCTCGTTGGTGCCGGTGCACACGGATATGTTCCTGAAGATTTTATAGCAGCTCTGATGGGTAAATCAGCGTGGTATTCCATTCCACTTTCCATCCTGATTGGCATTCCATTGTATTCCAATGCGGCAGGAATCGTCCCGATTGTTTCGGTGTTGATTGAAAAAGGAGCATCTCTTGGTACTGCGCTGGCGTTTATGATGTCGGTGATTGGCCTTTCACTTCCTGAAATGATCATTCTTCGAAAAGTGCTGAAACTGCCGTTGATATTCACCTTTATTGGAGTTGTAGCTACCGGAATAATGATTGTCGGGTATTTGTTTAATTATATTTTTTAAATCCTGAAGCTCATTCAATTAGTCCGGGTGCGACTTTAAGTCGCGCCCGGACTTTGTTTCAAATCGACGGATATTCGTGATCAAACAAACATCTCCCTTACAAAACGCTGAAGATTCTCTTCTGTTTTAAGTGCCATTTCCGGATTCATCGCGTGCAAATTGATTTCGGCCATGTAGCTACCAGGTTCTTCACTGGTAATTTCGATTTTAATATCCACGCCTGAAACAATCCAGGGCATTTCGAGGATACGAATTTTAAGCATATCGCGAATTTTTTCAGGAGTATAACCCGATGATATTTTGAGCCTGATGACTTGTTCCACCCAGTTGCCGGTATCGGCAGGTTTGATAATTGTATGTCCGGAGAGCAGGCTGAAAGGGATCTTAACATTCTCTCCTTCGATGGTAATAATTTCCATGGTCCGGTAGCCCAGTTTTTTTATTGTGCCCGAAACTTCAGCAGTATGAATCAGTTGCCCCGGTTCGAAGGCATTTTCAGACTTCAGGATAATTCCTGAAATAAAATCGCGAAGGAAGTACCAACCGAATATTGCAACAATTACAATAATCAGACTTCCGGTAAGCAGGTGGTAAGCTGCCAATCCTATCAATAACTGATCGAAAGCCCAGAAAATATATGCCAGCCATGAGAGCAATTCGACCACGGGAAAATACTTCAGAAAGATCTTTCTGATTTTTCGATTGCCTGTGAGAACAGGAAAATAGGAAGACACAAAGCGCAGAATAATAAAAAGCGCGACCGCAACTGCAATTACTTCAAGATAGATCATAGTAATTCAATGCTTTTTAGTTTTTTGACCAGATGTATTTCCAATGCCGGATTTAAACAATAGATTTCCTGAAACTTCTCTACCAGAATCCCTTTTTGAAGCAGGATTCGTACAGTTTTTTCCGTATTCTCAATATCACTTTGCAGTATCTCAGAAAGACTTTTTACAGAGAAACGCCGGTGCAGGACAAACTGAAGAATATAAAATATTTCCTCCTGAGGAAGATCTTCAGTAAATGTAATCTCCTTGCTAAAAGGTCTTTGCATAAAAAGCACATTGCCTGATATTTTATAAATACCTGCAAGCCAAAGATTGATGGTATGTCCCGGGTTTCCTGCTGATAGATTAAAGAAACGGTTAAACAGTTGGGCATATTCCAGGTCAGAGATGTGCTTTTCATTTTTTTTATCCAAAATAAAATTCATCGCTCCTGCCTGATGCCGTAACATAATAAGGTCTTTTAGCTCATGGGCATCAAATGGGTGACAAAACACAAGGTCGATCGCCCACGTGTTGATTGAGCTTAGTTGATTAATGATTTTCAGTGCATATTGATTTACATTGACAATGAACAATACTTTGTGCCCATATTGACGCATCAATGTGATGATTTTTTCAACTACTTGTGTACCGAATGGTTTCCTTTCCCACCAAAGTTCCAGATCGTTGATAACTATCACACTTTTAGGTGGAAGCGATTCCATACTGAACGGCAAGCTTTCGTGTCCGTCAAGGCTTTCCAACAGAGTTTGTTCAAAAAAACCTATATCGGCTTTACTTTCCCGGGGAGCCCTGATGTTGAATATATTTTGCTTTTCGAAGTGAAGGTTCGCCAAATGTTTGCTAAGACTCGACTTTCCGGAACTTCTTTCCCCGCTGATAATAAGTAATCCCGGGGAACCACTTAAAAAGCGTTTGATAGCTTTACTACCCTTTTCGATTTCATCTTCCATCCCCACCCAAAAGTCTTCGCCAATGGTGGAACTACCCGAAAATAAATTGGAATAGTAAAAAGGTAATTTTTGCATAATTGTTTTATCGGGCGATATCTTCTCAAGCATCCGTTTAACTGGTTCGCCAGGGAAAAGTAATTCTCTTTCGTGGGATTGCTCCATGCGGTTGGCCCATAACAAACCTTTACTTTGACGGTAAAGCAACTTCACTAATTGGGAAATCATGCTCTCACTTACTGATTTTTCAAACTGTTGTAAACGACTGAATATTTTGCGCTTCCCGGTCGTCCTGATTTTCTCCTTCAAACTGCCCGATGATTTAATAATGATCGCTGAAGACAAGGGTTCAAAAGCATTTTTTAATCCAATGTCGAAACTTTGCCTGAGCTGTTCATAAAGTACTTTCAGTTTATGTTCTTCGTTTTTAATATTTTGCAATAAATTCGCCAGTAAAGTTTTCTGCTGTTCCTGTATTAGTTCGTTTCCAACATCTCCCGTAGGAATAGTTTCCTTGTTTTCAAGATGAAAATTGGCCATCCTGATTAAGTTTTTCAAGGTTGAAATGGAAAGAGACAATTGCGTCCCGACATTCACTGACTGTTTTTTAATCTGATCATTCAGTTCGTTACTGATGTAAAAATCGGCTGTTTTACGCACTGAAACTACAAATTCAATGATATTTTCAAGTTTCTCAGAATGAATATCCTCCGGAAGTTCATCTCCGGTTATCTCCATGCTTTCAGGAAGACTTTCCATTGACTCCTGAATTTCCTTAAACAATTTGGTGAAAGGCACTTCGAATTGCGGTAATGCTATCGACTTCTGACTGAAAAATCCTTTTTTATCGGATTTCCAATCCTTCATTTCCATGATCGATATAATCTGACTTTCAAAAACCTTCAGCTTGCTGTGAATATTTGCTTCAATGATTATTTCAATATCCTGATATGTTTTCTCAATTTTTTGGGTTAGTCTGTCTTTTAAAGAGAGAAAAATAAAATCCAGATAAGTTTTATTTACATGGTTGACCATAAAATGAAACCACAAATCAGGAAATTCGGATATTGAATTTTCAAGTACAAGCTTCTTCTTATTAAAGGGTTTAAACTTTCGACTAAGTAAATTAGCCTGTGGGCTTTCTATAATCTTACTGAAATTTTCAAGGTCTTCAGTAAGTTCATTGAGCATTGTATTGGCCTGAACATAAACAAAACTCTGATTGTCAGCCCGCAATTTCAAAATCAACCCTTCATTTTTTTCTTTTTCAGAAATTATTTCTTCTGTTGTAAATTTCCCTGATAATGCTTTTTCGATTGCTATATGATTGCTGTTGAAGAAATCCCTTATTCCGGCAAATGCAGCTAAACTTTGAACAGTATAATTTTCATAAAACTGTATGAAATAGTCGAGCCTTTTGTAGTAAAGGAAATACCCGGCTGCCGGTTGGAGATTTATTTTAGTACTAACTTTTTTGCCTGAAATACTGATCCATCCAATTTTTACCGCCCTGTTTATCCGCCTGAACAAATTAACAGACTTCATTTCCTTGTATTCATCTTTACCAAACTTCAGCCTGATATGTTCAGGAAGATCATATACCGAATTGCCTGTTTCGGCAATAAAACTGGCAATACCTTTTAGCAGAATTTCCTTTTCGTCTTTCAGAAAATTGTCTTTGAAAATTACCAACTCTTTTTGAGCATGAAAAGAGTAATCATTCAGGATTTTTAAATATTCCCAATGTTTTTCCTGATGATTTCCAAGCTCGTTAGCTTTTAACAGTTTCCTCATCGTTTTGTCAACAAGGCTTGCTATTTGATCCAGATAATGATTACGATTTTCCTGAATAGCAAAAAAGGTATTATCAATTAGCGAAATGGCATGTTTTTCAAGAACTTGTGCCAGATTATAAACAGTGTTGGAAACTATTTCTGTTTTGGAAAGTTGAAGATTCTTTAATATCGATTCAAATGATTTTTTATCTGTTGAATCAAAAAGCTTTTCAGTTTCAGTTGCAGGAGATTGGGAAATCACATTTATTTCATCAAAACTCGGTGATGCATGAATTAAAAGGCATGATTTAAGGATTTTAATCAATTCATTGGTATTGCCTACAATATCTTCCACTTTATTTTTGGCAAATTTGGGGATTTCGACGATAGTAAGATCAGTATCATGCGACTCTGATTGAATTACCTCGTTAACAGGTATTTTTTCGAGATTACTAATCACCTTTATATTTGCCCTAATCCTATAACTATCAATCATCTGCCCAAGAATGGAATAATATCTACCTGTATTTTTAGGGTCAGGATTAATGGCTAAAATCCTTATTTCGGCATTTCTCCACTTCGGAGTAACAGTGATAAAACGTATAAGATGTAATGCAAGTTGAAGATTCCTTCCTTCACCACTCCACCAAAAGTCAATTCTTTTGTAATTTCCGAAACCGGTATTTTTATCATAACTTAAAAATGTCAGGTTATATTCCAGTTTATTGAGAGTAAAAATAAGTTCTTCCCATTTTTCCGGAGTATCGGTATTCCTGGACCACCCCATGAGTATTGTATTTGGCTCGAAACCGGAAAAACCGTAAATCCTGCTTATCATCCCCATACCTTCGTAAACATTCCGGCAATTATGCCTTCGGGTAATAATATTGGAATGCTCGCCGTAAGTTTCCATGCTGACCCTTGCTGTTTTATTGAATAACAAGCTTTCATCAGGATTTTCAATAAGTTCAAAATTGGTGAAGATACCTAGTTTTCCAACCAGCGCTTTCCCCACTTCGATAAGGTGAGGCCTGCTGGCAGCTCCGCCACTGAACAGGATAACATTTGGTCTCCAGTTTCTCGGATGTGAATTTATTTTAGCGAGTTTCAACAAACCAGTTTTCACAAGCGACAACCAGATACTCGATTGAGTATCGCCTGAATGTAATTTAAGTTCTTTATTTTTAAGATAAAAGAAGAGCCCCACCAAAACCACTGAAGCGATTCCCAAAGCCAAGATATCCAATTCTATCATCACAATTATACAAGCAGTTGCTCCAATTATACTGACAATACGGGGAATTTTAAACGATGGCCTGAAATCGCTGCTGGCCCAACTCTCAATGGTATAGGTAATGTTTAGAAATCCGTAAGTAATGATAAAAAAAATGGTGACGATCCGTGCAATCACGTTAAGGTCGCCAATAAGGATTCCTGCCTGTGCAATTACAAAAGTGAGCAATAGAGCATTTCTTGGTTCATTGGAAGCGCCATAACCTTTGCTTAAAAAGAAAGGAGCAATGCCATCTTTGGCAACTGCCTGCATGATACGTGGCGCCCCCATTATGCTCCCAAGCGCCGATGACAAGGTTGCCCCCAGAATTCCGGCAATCACCAATTCAGGAATCCATGAAATCTTGAACAATACATTGGTATCATTAACCAACAAAGTACTATTTACAGTATAGGATAAGAAAACAGCCAATCCTATATATACTGTTAACCCAACTAAGATTGCGGAGATAGTACCAAATGGAATATCTTTTCGTGCATCTTTCAAATCGCCCGACATCGACACTCCCGCCTCAAAGCCCGTAACTGCCGGGAAAAATATGGCAAACAGAGTAATCCATGGAAGTGATGATGGAATGCCATCTAACTGGGGAACAACAGGAGGGAATTCATGTTTGCCAAGAAATACCGATAACAGCGAGAGTGCCATGATCGTAAGAATAATATACTGAGTTTTTATTGCCAGTGAAGTACTGATGAAAGTGAGAATCGTGACCAGAAGTAGTATGATTGATCCCGCTATCCTGATGGTATCTATATTCACTTCAAAGCCGAAATATGCCAGAAATACTTCGGCAAAACCGATCAGATATAAACTCACACTGAATGATAACCCTGTAAAAAGGGCCCAGCCCAGCGTACCTCCGATGGGCAGGCCGAGGCTTCGTGAAATGATGTAGTAAGTTCCGCCTGTTTCCACCTTTTTATCGGTGGCGATGGATGCCACACTAAGTCCGGTACTTCCTGATATAATATGTGCGACCAGAATTATACCCAAAGTAGCCAAAAGCCCGGCCTGGCCAACAATCCAGGGCAACCGAAGGTACATGATAACACCAAGTAAAGTGAGGATGGAAGGAGTGAAAACCCCGCCAAATGCACCAAATTTTTTTGCTTTAGCCATGTATCAAATATTAATTCTCTAATTTATCAATCACTTTTTCAAATCCTGACTTCAGATGAATATCCCGCTGGGGAAAAGGAATCTCCACATTGTGCTCTTTAAACTTTTTAAATATCTCGAAATACAACTCGCTTCTCAGAATTTTTGGCCGGTCAATGTATTCGGATGTCCAAACCATAAGATCAAAGTTGAGACTGCTGTCACCAAACGCTTCAAAAAGAATGTATGGTTCGGGTGTCCGAAGTACCCCCTGATTTTCATTGGCGACTTCGGAAAGCAGTTTTCTTATCTTTTCAGGATCTTCGTTATATGATACTCCTACCGGAAAATTCAACCTTACATTTTTGTTATTATGACTCCAGTTTATGACTCTGGAATTAATAAAATCCGAGTTGGGGACAATAACCGCAATATTGTCGTTGGTAATTATTGTGGTTGACCTGGCAGAAATATCGACAATATTTCCGGCCAAATTATCTAATTCAATTCGGTCGCCCACCTTTATAGGTCTTTCGAACAGAATGATAATGCCACTGATAAAGTTGTTCGTAATATTTTGTAATCCAAAACCAATACCAACTCCAAGGGCACCAATTAACAAACCTAAAGCGCTTAGATCGATACCGGTAGTTTGAAATATAATGATTAATCCTATAATTATAAGGGCATAACGTACGATGGTTGCAATCGACTGACTTACTCCGATATCGAGATCATATCGGGGAAATATTTTTTTTATAAGAAGTTTTCTAAATTTAGAAGATATGTACAACAGCACAAATAGTGAAATTGCCAGTAAAACAAACGTCTTGATTGTGAAAGGACTGGTTCCTAAGCTGAATAATTCAAAATTCCAAATCTTTTTCAACCAATTCAAAAGTTCTTCGTAACTATTCATAATGTATCTTTTCTAATTCAATTACCAATACTCCAATTCTGGTGTCCAGCCCCATTACCGGACTTACAATTTTATCGCCGGTTTCATCCGACAGTTGAATGATCCTTTCCGCTTGCAGTATCTGTTGATTTTCAATAATTGTCCCTTCATCTTTTTTATCGCTTGATAATAAAACCTTTGCGGTAACAGGATCGATAAGTTGTATTTTACTGATATTTGGTTCTTTCACGAAACTGGAAAAGAACTGATTTACCTGTTCCATGTTTTGACGGGTCATTTCACTTCTGATGGCCCAGGAAAAAACCTTAGTGGTAAGCTCCATGTTTGAAAGCATCAGACTGTCCATTTTGTTCACGTAAAGTGCCACCAATTGTTCCTTTTCGGTTACTGAACGCTTTTGTATAATTTCCACTTTTATCAACGCCCATAGAATGATTATTACTATTACGGCTAAGAGCGAAATAACAAACCAGTGCCTTTTGAAAAATCCAGACTCTTTGTTTTCTTTATTTTCATTGAAGTTATCTATATTCCGTGATGGTAGCTTATCATTTGTTTTCATATCAGTGAGTTTATCAAAATTGACTACAAATTACGAAATATTTACTAACTTTAAGCAAATCCCTTAAAAAGGGAGGAAATTAATGGATTTGTTGAATTACTTTTATAATGTCCTTCCCATGGAACTCAAATGCCATAAAATTCTCATTCTGAACTTTATTTTCATCTTCGTTTTGTAACTCCTCTGAAATTTATTCTGTAGCATTTTCGTTTCATTTGTTAATAATTCACAATACACTTTTATAATGAAAATTAAGGCATTAATATTGCTAATTAATTGGCATCGATGAACATCAAGCCTGTCCGTAGGTTAAGCATCTAAATATCAGCTTGTCAGCGACAGATTGTTTGCTTATAAATTTTCAGTAGTAAAAATAATAATATTAATTGTATGAAAAAATCACTCGTAATCATGATCACCTTGTTTTTTGCCGCATTTAACATGCAGGCACAGGAAAAACAAGTTAGCACACAGGATTCTATTATCTTCAAGTCAATTGTACACGACTATGGTACCATAGTTCAAGGCGCCGATGGTGGCTGTGAATTTACCTTCACCAATAAGGGGAAAACACCAATTATTTTAAATGATGTAAAAGCTTCGTGCGGCTGCACCACACCTGATTGGACCAGAACCCCGGTTGCACCAGGCGAAAAAGGCATCATTAAGGTAACCTACAACACCAATAACGTGGGCGCATTTAGCAAATCAATCACTGTCAGTTCAAATGCAGTAAATACACCGCTTGTTTTGACAATTAAAGGGAATGTTACACCAAAAGCATAACAAAATCCGAAAAGCATTTCATTAAAGGGGTTGTTTCATTAAGTTGGAACAGCCCCTCTTTTATTGATTTCAGAAGGTATTACCGCTCTCCAAAAAACCGGGTTTAATCTTTTTTCAAAATTTATGTCGTATTTTTGCGACATAAAACATTGTCCCATGAACAAATCAGAAAAATTTGACAATAATTTGCAGGAACTTGCAAGGTTTGCAAAAGCAATTTCGCATCCTGCCCGATTGGCAATCCTTCAATATCTGGCCGAAACCAAATCCTGCATTTCAGGTGACATTTCAGAGTATTTACCATTAAGCCGTACTACGGTTTCGCAGCATCTGAAAGAACTCCGTGATATGGGACTTATTCACGGCGAAATTGACGGGCTAAAGAAAAACTATTGTTTGTGTTCGACTGATATCGCCCGTTTCCTCGAACTATTTGATGCCTTTTTCGGAAAAATAAAAGCAGTGGAAATTAATTGAAACCCAAACCTTCATTCAGAAACAAATTGCTAAAAATATGAAAGTTCTAATTCTTTGCACCGGAAACAGTTGCCGCAGCCAGATGGCACACGGTTTTCTACAATCGTTCGATCCAACTATTACTGTTTGTTCTGCAGGTACCGAAGCGTCTGGTAAATTGAACCAAAAAGCAGTCACCGCCATGAAAGAAGTCGGCATAGATATCAGTCACCACACTTCCGACTCTGTTGATATTTATCTGGGCGAAGAGTGGGATTATGTGATGACCGTTTGTGGTGGGGCCAACGAAAACTGCCCGGCTTTCTTCGGAAAAGTAAAAAACCGGTTGCACATAGGATTTGACGACCCGAGTCATGCCATTGGAACCGATGAATTTATATGGAGCGAATTTATTCGGGTTCGTGATGAGATTAAAGAAGGTTTCCGGAAATTCTACGACGAACAAATAAAACCACAACTGTAATGGGCAAAATACATGGCATGTCTTTCTCCGAAAGGTACCTGACTTTATGTGTCGCTATATGACTTGTAACTCGGAGTCATCAGATGAGTTTTTTAATATCCCAGTGCATCCATCAGTTTTTCATTCAGTTTTCGGTTTTTACCATTAAACGGATGGCAGTGGATATGAATCGCCGGATTAAAGTTTAATTCAATAATGGCATAATTTTCAGCGGTCGCTTCCTGCGAGGTATCCGGAATAATCATATCCAGGCCGGTAATAACCACGTTCAGGGCTTTGGCAGCCTGTACTGCAATTTGTTTGTAAGAATCCGGAATTTCATCTGTAAAATCAATGCTGTCGCCACCCGTGCTGATGTTTGAATTTTCGCGCAGATACACTACTTCTCCGCAAGCTGGAATAGTGCCAAATTCCTTGTTTTGCGACTTCAGGAACATCGCTTCAGCTTCGCCCAAATGAATCTTTTCCAAAGGAGTACGATAACCTTTTCCACGAAGCGGATCCTGATTTTTCAGTTCTACAAGCTCACTCACCGTCTTGATATCATCTCCTGTGACATTGGCCGGAACACGGTGCAAAATGCCCACCACTTCATCGCCAATCACAAAAAAGCGAAACTCTTTTCCTGAAACAAACTCCTCAACCAGAATGGTTGAATCATGTTCGAAGGCAATATCCACAGCTCTTCGGTAAATTTTCTCATCAATATTTTCTTTCAGGATGGTGATTCCAAGTCCGAAATTGGTTTGGTTAGGTTTAATCACCACCGGTTTTCTCTGATGAATCAAAAAATCAGCTTTTGCCGTTACTGCGCTGGTATATTCCTGTCCTTTGGGAACCCGGATTCCATGTTCTTCGAGGATTTTCTTGGTCACCAGTTTGTTTTCAATCGCCAGAATACTGGCATAATTATCGAGCGATGTTTTGGTGGCCTGTTTGACGTACTGAATATTTTCCTCCTTCTGAAACCGGATGAAATTTTCCTTGCGGTCCAGTATTTCGAACGAAACTCCACGTTTCACCGCCTCACGCAACAGGAGTTGAGTTGAAAGTTCCAGGTCTTCCAATCCATGAAAATTATAACTATTTGCTCTGCTTTCATTCAGGTATTGACGGGCTTTTTCAACGTGAAACGGAATATACCCCATTTTCATAATTCCTCTCAATACTTCGTAAACTTTTCGTTCCTTATGGTTTTCAACCAGTTTAACAGCCCGCTCCAATGAATCAAGATATTCGGAGTTTCTTATTTCAAGCACACCAAACAAATCTTTCATTTTCGAAATGATGGTTTTCCCTTTCTGCCAAACCATATAGCGTTTTCCGCTTTTGCTTTCAGTATCCAAACCATAAAGGGCCACTCCTGTATGATATCGATTCGCTTCAGCCTGTTCAGCGGCACCGAAATCATCCGTTTCATCACTGAGAAGCCCAAACAAGGCAAGGCTATGCAAAAATTGAAGCGCATCAGAAGAAATGCCGGCCTTGGTTAGCGGATCAATATCGATAAATCTGAATTCCAGGTATGAAATATGATCAGGTTCGTATATAAACTTGGGGCGTACCGGCGAATACAATTCCTTGGAAGCTGCAATTTTCTCCTCTTTAATCATTTGGTTGATGCTATTCTTGAAATTGCCAACCGAACTGTAATCAGGAAACAAGTCATCGAAATTCTGATACCCGAAACAACTGTTCCTGATTGATAAAGCAACAACATCGTTATCAATTGGATATGGCGCCATTTTACACTGAAGTTCGAATGAAGGATCGACCACAGGACTATCGCCATAAAGCAGAATGTAAAGCCATCGCAAACGCAGCATCTGCCGGGCAGTTTTCAGGTAGATTTCATCTTTAAATTCATCGGACGAAACTGTCGGATTGGCCTTTTGGTAAAGTATTCCGAGCAACTTTTCACCGAAGGAAAAATTGAAATGAATGCCAGAAAACAGTTGGTTCTTCGGACCATATTTTTCTGCCAGAAATTCCCGGTATTCGCGGGCTTCCTTGCCGTCTTCACCATATTGCGCAATCGGAATTTGTTGATCGGCAGGCAGAATGGGCGGGATACTTTGCGGCCAGAGGTATTCATCCTCAAGTTCGAGACTCACAATATCATGAATGGTTTCCAGAAAACCGACTGCCTGCCCGATATCCGGAAGAGGCGGGGTAATCATTTCAACCTGACTTTCAGAAAAATCAGTGGTAATATATGGATGTTTCAATTTATTGCCAAATACTTTCGGATGCGGAGTCTGAGCCAGATTACCAGCCTGATCAACTCTAATATTTTCCTTTTCGATGCCAAACAAACCTTCGAGCCAGATATTTCCTTTTAATGAATCGATTGATGATTGAAAAAAATCCCGTTTCATAACTTATTATGCGTTTGTTTTCTGATAAATGACTTAAATAGAACTACATATAGTACTGCCAGCAAAGTGCCTTTTAACATGCTGCTGATACTGATGCTCCACCAGACCGACGAAAGTTCATTCTGCCAGAATTGGATGAATGCCCAAGCCATCGGAATTCGCAGCACTGTTAACGCAATTCCGGTTATCGCCGGAATATTGGTCTTTCCCCATCCAAAAAAAGCGCCGGTTGCCATTAATTCCATCACCATAAAAAGTTGTGAAAAACCTACGATAATCAGGTATTCGCTCCCCATGGCAACACTTTTCGGATCGCTCAGAAAAATGGAGAAAAGCGGTTCGGCAAAGACAATTAGAACGACTGAAGTAATGGTTCCGAGGACGAAAGCAAGAAGCATACCTGAGCGAAAAGCCTGCCATTGTTTCCGGTAATCGCCCGCGCCATAAGCCTGTCCTGAAATGGTGGATAAAGCTGCCAGAAATCCTCCGGCGGTCATGTATGAAATGGCTTCAAGCTGTACCCCAACCTTTTGTACGGCAATGGCAGCAGGCCCCCAATCACTGATAATCCGTGCCATTACGATAGCAACGAAAGTGAATGAAACCCTTTGAATGGTGGGACTGATCCCCAATTTCAGTATATTTTTCAGGAGAGAACTTTGAAATGCTGTTCCAATGGGTTTCAGAGTCGCAGAACCGTTTAATCTGACGTAAAACAAAATTGTCCCGGTAGCTTGCGAAATGATAGTACCCAGAGCGGCACCGTTAATTCCCATTCCGGCCTGAAAAATGAAGAGGTAATCGAGCAGAATGTTTATAGCCAAAGCAGTTGCGTTTATCCTGAATGGAGATTTACTGTCGCCCGAACCAATAAAAACACTGGTAAAAAACAGATTTTGAAAAGAGAAGGGAATGCAAAGTCCAATCAGGAGCAAAAAGCCGGCAGCCGCATGTTCTATTTCAATGTTGTTCAGACGAATCAAGCCAATCAATTCATTTGATGCAAAGAACAAAAAGATATAATAGAACAAAGCCAAACCGATAACTGCAAGAATCCCGCTCCGCACGTAGCTTTTGGCAAGTGAAATATCTCCGCTGCCAACGGCATGTGAAACCCTTATTCCGGCGCCAACAGTAAGCAAAGATGATAAACCCCAGCTTAAATGCATAAAGAAACTGGCTGAACCCACAGCAGCAACAGCATCGCTTCCCAACCGACCCACAAAAATCATATTGATAAAATTGTAGGCCATCGTCATAAACGATGATCCGATAACCGGCAAAGCCAACCATATCAACTGTTTCAGTATCGGATATGCAGCTAAATTTGAATTCCCTTTTGCAAAAAGAGTCATTGATGAAAATTGGTTACTGATATAAAGACGCAAAGTTGAACAAACGGACGCAACGAATTCCTAAAAAATTCAATCTTAACTATAAATTTACCGCCGGATTAAGGTGGAATTGATTAATTTAGCTAAAACTTTAAACAATGAAACGACTTTTCCTTTTTACTTTCATTTTCTTGCTTTTAGGAATGCTTTCCTGTGACAAGAAAGAAGAAATCACTCCACCTGGAGAATTACCATCGTGGGTAAAACATAAAGCCGACGAATTAAGTGCAAAAAAAGGTGAATCGTGTGAGTATATCTGGGTGATGATATACGAAGCGCAAGGAAAGCACTTTTATAACATTGACTTTGCCTATTCTTCCTGCAACAATTGCAACCTTTTCGATGAGAGAGGAAATTATGTGGGGCAAAGCGAATTGGGTCATCTTCCTGAGATGAAAGTAATAGACACCAGGCCTGCCTGTGTCGTTCCAAAATAACAGTCTCATCATTTTTTGCTTTTTTTAAACCTTTTTACCAAAATATATGTTCATGAAAAGAAAACTCAAAAATGAAGGACTTCTTCACTTTTTCCTTTATTCTATTTGTGCTACTTCAAATGAACCCTGTATTTGGGAATAGCACTCAACAAATTCAGAAAATACTGAGCGACAAACCTGACTCTAATAAAGTCAAATCGTTGAGCGACTTATGTTGGGAATATCGTTTCAAATCGGCTGACTCTGCCTTGATTTTTGGAGAACGTGCGCTAAAACTGGCCAATCAGGTTAATTACCCAAAAGGAGTGGCCCAGGCATATAATGACATGGCTATCATTTTTATCGACAAGGCTAATTTCCGTAGTGCGACAAATTACCTGAATGAAGCCATGAAAATTCGGGAACAATTGAACGACCAGCCCGGAATCGCCTCACTTCACAACAAACTTGGAATTATTGATCAAAAACAAGGAAGACTTAAAGAAGCGCTTGAACATCAGATTGAAGCACTAAAAATCTATCAAAAACTTGGACAGAATAAATGGATTGGCTATAGTTTAAACAACATTGCCATTATTCACAATAATTTGGGAAACCTCGATAAATCATTGGAGTACCATCAAAAAGCGCTTGAATACCGCATAAAGATTAAAGATCAGGCGGGTGAAGCGACCTCGTATGGAAACATGGCTAACTTGTATGCGAAAATGAAAGACACCATACAGGCTATCAGGTATTACAAAAAAGCGATTTCACTCTCACGAAAATTAAAAAACGATGAATTGATCAGCGCCAACCTGAGCAATATGGGCAACATTTTTATGTCCCGAAAAAATTATCCTGAAGCTTTAAAATATTATTCTGAATCACTCGAAATCAGGGAGAGAATGAAAGATTCTAAAGGTATTTCGTCAACTCTTTCCAGAATGGGAACTGTTTTTACTGAAACGGGAAAATTCAGTGAAGCATCAAAAGCGCTGACACGCTCCTTGTTTTTGGCAAAAAACATTTCGGTAATTGACGAAGAGCTGAGTGCCATGTTGGGACTGGCAAAGTTAAAGGCATTAACCAACCAGCTCGACAGTTCGTTTGTGCTAATGAGAACTTACATTGCTACCAAAGATTCGGTTTACGATGCCCGTATAAAACAGCAAATTCTCGATGTACAAAGTCAATATGAAACAGTAAAATTGGAGCAGGATCTTGAGTTGGTGAAAAAAGAGAAGGAGAATTCAGAAATTAAACTCAGTCAGCGGAAAACCCAAATATTATTACTCATTTTTGTTTTTATCTCAATTGCAGGAGCCGGAATATTTCTTTTTTATCGCCATCAGCAACGACAAAAAGCTGCGATTCAGGCCGAAAGAATCACTGAACAGGAAACCAGAATGAGCGCTGTACTTCAGGCACAGGAAGATGAGCGCCGACGCATTGCCAAAGAGTTGCACGATGGCATTGGGCAAACCATCAGCGCCATTAAACTGAACTATCAGAGTATGCGTAAAAATTCTGATGGTATTGAAAATTCTGCCGATTTTCAGAAGATTGAAAAAATGATCGATAGTGTTGGCGCTGAGGTACGCAGTATTTCGCATCAAATGATTCCAAAAGAACTGGAGCAATTTGGACTTATCCCGGCAGTGGAGGGAATGCTGAATTTAAATCTCGAAAAATCATCACTGAAATACGAATTCGAACATTCAGGATTTGATGACAGAATAGCGAATCAAATTGAACTGGTTTTATTCCGGGTTTTGCAGGAACTGGTTAGCAATGTGTTAAAACATTCCAAAGCAACTCTACTCAATGTACAATTGGTAAAAATTAAGTCGCATGTTATTCTGAATGTGACAGACAACGGTGTCGGTTTTGATGTTAGCCAACGTGAAAAAAATGGAATTGGCCTTTTAAATATTGCCAGTAGAGTTGATGGAATTAAAGGACATCTCCATTTCGTATCGGCTATTGGCTCAGGAACTACAGTAACCATCAGAATTCCAACACTATGAATAAAATAAAAGTACTTTTAGTTGACGACCACCAGATTATAATCGATGGATTAAAATCGCTCTTGAAAAACACTGATGAATTCATACTTGTCGGTGAAGCAAAAAACGGACGCGAAGCACTTAGTGTACTTAAGCTAATTGATGTTGACGTAGTGTTAATGGATATCGATATGCCAATTATGAATGGCATTGACGCATTGAAAGAAATTTCAAAAAATTATCTGAAAACAAGAGTGATTATACTATCCATGCATCAGGAAGCTGGTATGATAAAAAGTCTGATAAATATAGGTGCGCATGGATATT
Source organism: Bacteroidales bacterium (assembly GCA_038248385.1). GTDB lineage: Bacteria > Bacteroidota > Bacteroidia > Bacteroidales > Prolixibacteraceae > Aquipluma. The sequence goes on along the minus strand of JBBRXN010000023.1, from coordinate 3,414 downwards.
TAATTAAAAGTTGTTCTCAGGATGAATTATTTAATGCCATTAAAAAAGTTAGTAGCGGACAATCCTATTTTTCACATGAAGTGACTCTCTCCCTTATAAAACCCACTGATCAAGTAGAATTAATACCACAACATGAACTGCTCACTGATCGGGAAACTGAGATTATTAAACTAATTGCTGAAGGTTTTTCGAATAGAGAAATCGGTACAAAATTATTTATCAGTCATCGTACAGTTGACACCCACCGCACCAATCTGATGAAAAAACTAAATGTTACCAACATCGCCGGGTTAATTAGTTATGCGATTAAAACAGGATTAGTTTAGAGGAAACCATTCTGCCATACTATCGCCGCGATGCGGCTCGTCCTGTTTTTCCTTTCACTTTAAACTACCATAATTCCGACGCGATGCGGCTTTTTAGCGGCGTAGCTGCGACAATTTGGTAGCAAATAGAAGTTAATTCTAAACCCAAAGCTACTTAGCTGCGAAAGTATGGTTTTCGATTATTCTTAAAATTTGAAAAGATACCGTTTGTCGTATTCTATTTTCAAATTTCTCCAACATGAACAAGGCGGCACTGCACCACTGTGTATAAAATAAAAACACGAAGACACCCCCAATAACACTGGGGTAAGGAAATTCCTCAGGAAAAAACCCTGAAAGGCTTGAATATTAAAACTGTAAAATAATTAAAAGTAAATGCCCATACGATTCGTCATAGAACCCTTCTTTCATAAAAAATGCGGTAAAAGTCGTAGTCGATTACGACTTTTACCGCATTTCAGATATCCGCATCCTAAATTACTTTTGATCATGTAATTGCTTATACACAGATCAAAACATTTTTCAGCATCAGCTAAGATCTTTTCACAAAGTTCCCATGCAGGTCTCTATACACTGAGGTGTTTTGAGGTAATAAGCAATTACACTGCATGGAACTTTGTGTTTTTTTTATTGACACCTAAAAAAAGAAGCTTATGTTGGAATTAAAATCAAGTTCGATCCCGAAAGCCAATAACCAATCAAGGTGCTTTCGTCCAATCAAAAGAATTTCCTTGTTTGGTTTTTTAATTATTTGTGGCCCAAAACTTTGGAGCCAGACTTCGAATACTGATTTTGAACGGATTAAATTAAATTCTGAAGAAATTGAATATTCAGGAATCGCTATTTCTCCCGACAACAACACCATTGCCATCAGTGCTAAAAAATCACCTCTACTTAAAATCGTTGATTGGAAAAACCTGAAAATTATTCAGGAATTTAATACTGGTAGCTGGAACAATGGATCAAGAATCAATCTCAGCTTTTTACCCGGAAATAAATCATTACTTATTGCAATTGGTAAACAGCTAATTAAATGGAATATTGAATTTAATGATACAGAGCAATGAAAACACTTCAAATCATATTACTATTTCTGGCTCCCATTAGTTTGCAAGCACAAAAACCGCAGTTAATAGAACAAAAAGAAGCTGTGATAAAGCAAACAACCGCTGAATTGGAATTTGCCATGGCTTCTCCGGAAGGCGCTTTGTATAAGTTTGGACTGAAGAACAACATTTCAGGAGAATACACCCTAAACCTCACCATTCGAAACAAAGGTCAGGTTGTGTCGGTATTTGTTGCCGACAAAAAAGATGGAAATATCCCCTCTCAAAACGCACTGAAAGACAAAATCATGGACTTCCAGTTCAACTTCAAAATGCCTAAGAATAAGGACTATAAATTCAGTTACACATTCAAATTTTAAAACAGACGTTTATGAAAAAATTAATGATCATTACAGTATTTCTGCTATCGATTGTATGGGCAAAAGCTCAGGAAGACATGACTACCATTTGGGAAACCAAATTACCACATCAGATTCTACATTCAGGAACTTCACTGGAAGGTGAACACAGCTATGCCGCATCGGATAAGGATATTAGCTTATTCGACAACAAATCAGGAAAAATAATATGGACCAAATCGTTTAACGAAATTGCACCAAAACTTCGAAAAATTGATGAGTTGATTCCATTCTGGGCATCGAATACCATCTTTTTATTCGACCGTAAATTGGGTAAGGACCAAATTGCCTGTATTAATATGGAAACGGGCACAAGTCTTTGGACAACTGAGAAATATCAGGATCTGGATGAAAGTATGATAACCTACATTGAAGAAGAAGACTGTTTTGCCATTACCCTGAAAAAAGAATTAGTATACATCCGTGCACAAACCGGCGAAGAATTATGGAATACTGCAAAATTTAAAGGTGTGGTTGGAAAATACGTTTATAGCGGAAGTGATCACACTTTGACGATGGTAAATTTTATGCCAACTTTTATAAGTGCTCTTTTCACCGGATTTAAAAATCAGATTGCTAAAATTGATCTGAAAACCGGTGAAATTCTTTGGGAAAATACATACATCGGTCTGGCAGAGAAAAAAATAATCTCACGCCAACCTGTTTACGATTTAAGTGTGAGTGAAGGCAAGGTGTTTCTTCGATTAAACGGAATGCAGGTTTACGATTACAAAACCGGAGCGAAAATATGGGCAGCTGCTTATGATTTCACACCCGAACGAGTTGTAGGTAAACCAATTGGCTGTAAACAATTCGGCGTTTATGGCGCAGTTGCAGATCCTGTGATTGACGGTCAGGATATTTATATTCTTGATATGCAAAGCAGAAGTAAGCAATACGTTAAAAAATACGACCTGAATACAGGTAAATTACTTTGGACCTCACCCGAAATTAAAGATGCCAAAGCAATTCCGGGAATGGAAATCATAAATGGAAAAATTTTACTTCAAATTGGCGGTGTTGTCGAAAAACAATATACTAAAACGGTCAGATCAGGTGATCAGGTGACTACAGTTTCAGCTATTGAATTCGATAATGTAAATCCTTGTGGTATTCAGGCATTAAACACAAAAGACGGTCAACTCGTGTGGGAATCGGAACGTTTCAGAAAAGGAATAACCAATATGATTTTGTTTAACGAAAATACAATTGTATCAAGCGGAAAAGCTCTTTATTCACTTGATTTGGAAACAGGAAAAGAAAAATACGAAGTTCCGGTTTCGAAAGGTGGAGTTGGCCTGGCCACACAAATACAGCCATTTAAAGACAACGAAATTGTAGTGGTAGGCGAAAAAGGAGTTTCAACATTTAATGCCACTTCAGGTGAATTATTACACTCCGGAAAATACAGAACTTCATTTCTGGAAGACCGCGTTGACAATATTCTGGTCATGAAAACTGAAAAAGCCGACATTGGTACTTTCGATCTGAATACCTGTGTTTATAAGGATTTCAAAGCCAGAACAGGAGCGCTCACCACCCTTTCGAGAGATGGCAACTTTGTTTATGTTTATGAAAAGAAAGTAGTTACAAAATTAAGTACACACTAATCATATCTAAATT
>JBBRXN010000022.1:0-60085 GCA_038248385.1 Bacteroidales bacterium | reverse complement strand
TCCGGTTACCAATTTAGCATTTACAGTTGGTGAAAAGCTTGAGATGATGGCAAAATTTTCGACCAATTTAAGATATCGGTTTATTGCTTGGGGAAAGTCTTTGTTTAATCAAGATGGCAAAAACGAATTGAGAATGTTAGAAGATAATAGAATAGTACTCGAAAAAATTGTATCGAGCGATCCAAACGAAAAAGTAGGTCCATCAGGTTTTGGCAAAGAAAATTATATTTCGAAGACAGGGAAAATGTACTATACGATTTCATTCGAAAACAAAAAAGAAGCTACTGCACCAGCATACAGGATTCAAATAAGCGATACACTTTCTTCTGTCTTTGACCACAATTCTGTAAAATTTGGAGCTACGAGCCACTCAGGGTCTATGTATAACTGGAAAATGACCCGAGAAGGAAACATTCTAAAATGGGATATAGAGGGAATTGAGTTGCCTCCAAACGTCAATCCGCCGGAAGGTGAAGGCTATGTAAGATTCTCCGTTGATCTCATTCAGGGACTCAACTCAGGTCAGAATATCGACAATAGCGCTACAATTGTTTTTGATTTAAATAAACCAATTACAACCAATAGATGGCGAAATATTCTTGATGAGATAGCTCCATTAACCAAAATGAATCCAATAAAATATTCAGCAGGCGATTCAATAGTTAATATTTCGTGTCAGACGGTTGATAATGCGAATGGTTCAGGTCCCGGAAGGTATGGCTTTTATGCATCGGTTAACAATGCGCCTTTTCAGTTAATTGGCGAAAGTTATCAAAACACGATTCAATATCCGGTATCACACAAAACGAAAAATGCTTACCGTTTTTATGCTTTAGCGACCGACAATGTTAACAATGTGGAAATAAAGGTTCCTCAGATTGTCGAACTTAAATCGTTTCCTGTATCAAGTAAAAATATCGAAAACAATAGCAGCAAGATAAAACTTTATCCCAACCCAACATCAGGAAAAATTGCTATCGACTTTTTCATTGCCAACCAAACCGGCATTGAGTTTCAAATATCTTCAGTTTCGGGTGAACTAATAAAGAATGTCAAATTTGGAGTGCTTGAGGCCGGAAAACATCACTTAAATCTGGATATCTCAGATTTAAAACAAGGGATTTATTTAGCAAAAGTGATTCTTGACCAAAAATCAGAAATATTTAAAGTGGTTAAGATTAGCAAATGACCAAAAATCTAACCACATAAAAGTACCAATACAAAATGAACAATACCTTCGGATTTCCGAAGGTATTTGTTTTTATACCAAAGCGAATTATTAAATCCTTAAAACATGCTACTTTTGATTAAAATCTTCATGTTATGAATTCCATCAATCCATTTTCAGGCGAAACAATCAAAACTTATCAGGAACATACTTCCAGAGAAGTTGAAGCCATTATTGGTCAGGTAGATGAAGCTTTCCATCAATGGAAATTAACCAGCTTTGACGAGCGTGCGGTTCTGATGAAAAACCTTCAGGCTAAATTGCTGGAGAAGAAAGAAGAACTGGCACTTATTATAGTTTCTGAAATGGGAAAGGTGAAGCGGGAAGCCATCGGTGAAATCGAAAAATGTGCCTTGGTTTGTGGTTTTTATGCTGACAATGCCGAATCATTCCTGAAAAATGAAATCATCCAAACTGAAGCATCCGAATCATACATTTCTTATCAACCCATCGGTACAGTTTTGGCCGTGATGCCCTGGAACTTCCCGTTTTGGCAGGTATTCCGGTTTTTGGCTCCGGCTCTGATGGCGGGAAATACAGGCGTTTTGAAACATGCTTCCAATGTGCCGGGTTGTGCGCTGGCAATTGAACAACTCGTTCGCGAAGCTGGGTTCCCCGAAAATGTTTTCCGGACTTTGATGATTGGTTCGTCTTCAGTAAAATCAGTGATTGAAAATCCATTGATTAAGGCGGTTACCCTAACCGGAAGCACTCCTGCCGGAAAATCAGTAGCTTCGGTGGCCGGTAAGGCGCTTAAGAAATCGGTGCTCGAATTGGGTGGAAGCGACCCGTACCTGATTCTGGAAGATGCCAATATTGAAACTGCTGCACGTTTGTGTGTGACCAGTCGATTGCTGAATGCCGGACAAAGTTGCATAGGCGCCAAACGGTTTATTATATCTGATAAAATATTCGATTCGTTCAAAGCAAAATTTGTGCGGTTGATGGGTGAAGCTAAATTTGGAGATCCGCTCGATCTGCTAACATCTATTGGCCCGCTGGCTCGTTGGGATTTGCGCGACGAACTTCACCAGCAGGTCGAGAAAAGCCGCGGAATGGGCGCATCGGTATTGGTTGGAGGTTTTATTCCTGAAGGCAAAGCTGCATTTTATCCTCCAACCGTTTTAGAGAATGTGGTTCCCGGAATGCCGGCTTATCACGAAGAATTATTTGGTCCGGTGGCTGTGCTTTTCAGTTTTAAAACGATTGAAGATGCCATCCAAATTGCCAACGACACCGTTTTTGGATTGGGCGCCGGTATTTTTACTTCCGATGTGGAGAAAGGTAAAATACTTGCCGAAAAGGGTCTTGAGGCCGGTTGTGTGTTTGTAAACGACTTTGTAAAGTCTGATCCCCGGCTTCCGTTTGGAGGAATCAAGGGAAGTGGTTATGGCCGCGAATTATCAGCGGCTGGCATTCGTGAATTTATGAATATCAAGACCGTAGTGGTGAAGTAATCCGGATTATTCGCCATATTTCAGTAAAAATTCAGGATTAATGGCTTTGAAACTTACCCTTCCATTGTTGAAGTTTTCGTTCGATAAAAGTAAATCAAGACTTTCATTTAAAGGTCGGATCACAATTCCCTCGGCCCACACATCCGGGCGAATTTTACTTTTGATCGTGGCCATTCTGATGATTGAATCGATATCATTCTCAAGCTCATAATCGGCTGTGATAAGCGGAACAGTTGGCAGTTCGAGCTGATTCATCAACTCGAAAAACTGCTCGTATGGCAGATATTCAAAGCGGTCAATATCGAAAGCATTGAAAAACCGAACGGTCTGACCTCTCAATTTCAGCTTGTTATCCTGAATACCTTCGCCAATTAATTCGCCCTGAATGGCAAAATTTCGGTTTAATGAGTGCAACTTGTTTTCAATATCCATTTGCCGGGCAACTTTCCAGAAGCTGTTTTCCTCATCTTCCAGCAGTTCAAGGTTGCGGCTGCAAACGCCAAACTCTCCTTTATTAAGGAAAAATGTTCCTGAACTTCCATCCACTTTTTCGGTCACATAGCATTTTGTGCCTTTGTATTTGTCGAGTACCCGTTGTAAAACCTGAACTCTTGTTTCATCGGTTTTGGGGATAAAAGAAGGAAACTTGCCTTTCGCAATTCCGCTTAAACAGGCAGGCATGGGCGGTTCATATTTCTCAATGTCCAATACTTCGGTACAGTCAGCATCTTCGGCAATTTCAAAATCAGGCGGTAAAATTGACAAAGGGAAACAGATGCCCTGCGAAATTTGTCCGCGAAGCCGTATGGTCCGAACCCTCATTCCGCGAGGTTTTAAAAACTCAAAAACGGGTCTGTCGGGCATCAGGCAATCAATTTCACAATAAACGACCAAATCTCCAACCTGAAAATCGCCCTTTTTAACAACCAATTGCCAGCCCAACACGGTGGCTTTTTCAATCGCATCGGCATTTTCAATGGGCTCCAACGCTTTTATTCTCTGTATAGTAGCAAGTTTTCTCATGACTTAAACGCTTGAATTAGTGGCTTACTAAAATACAAATTATACCAAAGTGAATTATAAATTAATCCAAATGCTTTCATGGTAGAACTTATTCTATTTTTACGGAAGAATCAAAGAAAGAGATCCATTGATTCATTCTCTCAGGAAAGCTCCACCTGAATTTAATAAATTTTGATTGAAACAGAAAAGTAGTTTAAACATCATTAAATCATTGTTGTTTATGGAACAAATACTGATTGATCGGGATGAGTTCCACCCAACAACACAAAAACAACGATCAAAGATGACGATCAAGCCGTTTTTACTGATAATTATTTTGTTCACATTTCTTAATGGCAAAACTCAGCCGGTAGGCTTTTCTCCCCGCGGGATTGGTGGTGGCGGTGCTTTATTTTTCCCGTCAATAAATCCGGCAAACGAAAATGATTTCTATGTAAGTTGCGATATGAGCGAGTTGTTTCATAGCAATGATTTCGGAGCTTCTTATTCTCAGGTTCATTTTCAAAAACTCCAGGTATTTGGTAGTTCAACGTATGAATTTACAAACGATGCAAACATTGCCTACAGCAATTTTAATGACGGCAACGATGGATATCCTGTAAAAACCTCCGATGGTGGAATTTCCTGGAATAAAATAAATGCTTACAATGTGGATAATTATGGAAACATTTACTCCATGAAAGCTAATTACAACAATCCTTCACAGCTGCTTATAGGTGCATACGGCGATATTCTGTTCTCAGGCAATGGAGGCGCATCCTTTTCACTCGTAAAACATGCTGCAAACATAGGAGCAGGATTAATTATGGGTGGCGTATTCTGGGATGGTAATTCCATTTACATTGGTACCAATGATGGAATCATCTTTTCCACCAATGGAGGAAATTCATTCTCGACTATGGCAACTACAGGAATTGCAGCAGGTCAAATCACCTGGGCGTTTTCAGGAGCAAAAACAGGAACTGAAACGCGCTTTGTGTGCATTTCTGCAAACACTGCTGATGTTTATAACGGAGTAATGCCATGGGACTACAACAATTTTGCAAAAGGCGTCTATGTCATGAATAACGCAAACGGAACCTGGATACCGAAATCAACTGGAATCACGTTTTCAAATGATTTTATCATGTATCCGGCAATGGCATGGAACGATATCAAAACCATTTACCTTGGAGGACATGATAATGCATTAGGTGCTCCACTTGTTTTTAAATCAACCGATGGAGGAACAACATGGTCAAAAAAGTTCAATACCACAAATAATGGAAACATTATTACCGGATGGGAAGGCTACAACGGAGATAAAAATTGGAGCTGGAGCGAAACCTGTTTTGGAATTTCTGTTGCAGCAATGAACTCAAATAAAGTGATGTTCGGAAACTTCAGCAATGTTCAGTTAAGCAGCGATGGCGGAAATAATTGGAAGCAAGCATACATAAACAATTCCGACCAACATGCGGCAGGTTCTGCCACCCCAAAAAACAGTTCATACCACAGCATTGGTTTGGAAAACACAACTTGTTGGCAAGTACAATGGATGGATGCCGGTACGATGATGGGTTGCTTCAGCGACATTGGAGGAATTAGAAGTACTGATGCTGGTGCAAGTTGGGGTTTTCAATATACCGGATTGTCAGTAAATTCTCTTTACCGGATTGCCAAAGGTACAAATGGAATCATATATGGCGGATGTTCAAACATACATGATATGTATCAAAGTACCCGTTTGGCCGATGCTCAACTGGATGCAAACGATACGAACGGAAAAATTGTTTACTCACCCGACAAGGGTGCGACATGGACGACACTTCATACCTTTAATCATCCTGTTTTCTGGCTTGCCATCGATCCTAATAATCAAAATACCATGTACGCTTCTGTCATCCATTTTGGAGGAACTCAGGGCGCTCAATCAGGAGGAATTTATAAAACAACCAATTTGAATAATCTGGCCGGTTCAACCTGGACAAAATTGCCGAATCCACCGCGTACAGAGGGTCATCCGTCAACTATCGAAGTCCTGAATGATGGTAAAATGGTATGTACATTTTCTGGTAGAAGAAACAAAAGCGGATCATTTACTGCAAGTTCAGGAGTTTTTTTATTCGATCCTGTCATGAACACATGGGCAGATGTTAGTAGTAACGAAATGTTTTACTGGACCAAAGATCTGGTCATTGACCCGAACGATGTTTCTCAAAATACATGGTACACGTGTGTTTTCAGCGGATGGGGCGGCGCTCCGAATGGACTTGGAGGATTATATAAAACCACTAACCGCGGAGCAAACTGGACGAAACTTACTGGCTCGAAATTCGATCGTGTGACTTCCATTACTTTTAATCCACAGAACCTAAAACAGGCCTATCTGACTACTGAAACGCAAGGATTGTGGCTCTCAAATGATATGAATAATTCGACTCCGGCATGGACACTTGTGACAAGCTATCCTTTTCGTCAACCTGAAAGAATTTTCTTTAATCCTTATAATCAGAATGAATTGTGGGTAACAAGTTTTGGAAACGGAATGAAAATGGGAAATACTATTGCTACTGACATTCCTGATTTTCAGGCAAATAATTCCAACACCTTTCTTTTTTATCCCAATCCGGCAAAAGATCATATTACATTTGAATTTAAAGGCAATATTTTGCCGGGGAACTTAGAATTGAAACTGTTCAATGTTTTGGGGGAAAAAGTGAAAGAAATTTACATCAATTCTTCCATCACAAATATTCAACTAAATGGGCTGACTTCCGGTTTTTATCTATATCAAATTAAAGGAGGAACAGCCATTTTAATGACCGGAAAAATTATTTTAGAATAACAGACAATTATAACAAAATTTGAAATTCAAGTATGTCTAAACTTTTATCACCACTTCAAATTAAAGATATTGTTTTTAAAAACCGGATTACCGTTTCGCCCATGTGCCAGTATTCTGCTGAAGATGGATTTGCAAACGACTGGCATCTGGTGCATATGGGCAGCCGTGCCGTTGGTGGTGCAGCGTTAATAATACAGGAAGCCACGGCCGTTTCGCCTGAAGGCCGAATTACCCCCGGCGATCTGGGAATATGGAAAGATGAACATATCGAAAAGTTGCAAAGCATTACCACTTTCATTCATCTGCAAGGAGCAATTGCCGGAATACAATTGGCTCATGCCGGAAGAAAAGCCAGCTGTTCCAGTCCCTGGGATGGAGGTAAACAGCTAATCGAAAATGCTGATGGCTGGCAAACAGTTTCCTCATCGGCTATTGCTTTTAATCCGGATGATGTGGCTCCACAGGCCTTGGATGCCTATGGAATTCAAAAAGTAATTACTGATTTTAAATTTGCTGCAAAACGGTCTATACAAGCGGGTTATAAAGTAATTGAAATTCATGCTGCACATGGTTATCTGATTCATCAGTTTCTTTCTCCGTTAAGCAATCACCGGACGGATAATTATGGCGGAAGTTTTGAAAACAGGATTCGCCTTTTGCTTGAAGTTGTTAAAGCGATTCAAACAGTATGGCCACAAAACCTTCCATTGTTTGTGCGCATTTCAGCAACCGATTGGGCTGAAGGAGGCTGGAACACCGAAGAAGCAGTAGAACTTTCATCCATTTTGAAATTAAATGGAGTTGATCTGATCGACTGTTCATCCGGAGGATTGGTACCTTATGCAAAAATTCCATTTGGCCCGGGCTATCAGGTGGCTTTTGCCGAAAGGATAAAAAAAGAAGCAGGCATCTTAACCGGTGCAGTCGGAATGATAACAGAAGCTCAGCAGGCGGAAGACATTTTAGCAAAAGGACAGGCTGATCTTATTCTGTTGGCCAGGGAATCGCTCCGGGAACCCTACTTTGCCTTAAAAGCCGCAAAAACCTTAGGAGATGATATTGCCTGGCCTTTGCAATATCTGAGAGCTAAATTGTAATTCAATGGAAAGGATTGTTTTTATTATATCCTTAATAGTTATTTCAGTAAATGTCACACCTGCCCAGTCGCGCTGGTCTTTCGAGCTGCATGGCGGCGAAGTGTATAATTTACCTATGCCATTGATCATCAGGCAACAAGGCTATCCTGACATTAAATTATCAGCCAGATATTCTACTGAAGCTTTGACCCTGCCTGTTTATTGGGATATTCGTTTCGGCCGCTGGCAAAATGCAAAATCGTTTGAATTGGAGCTGATTCACCACAAACTTTACCTGGATAATACTACGCCGGAAGTTCAGAAGTTCAATATTTCACATGGGTTTAATATGCTCATGCTAAATCGTGGATTCGAAAAAAAATCATTCCGGTACAGGGCCGGCGCGGGAATTGTATTGGCGCATCCCGAATCTAAAATCAGGGGCAAAGAGTTCGGCGATTCGATCGATGACACCGATTTGGGCTACTATATTTCGGGACCTGCACTCAACCTGGCTATCAGTAAACCATTCTATTTGGGCAGCCGGTTCTACATCAATGCTGAAGCCAAAACCACGCTCGCGTATTCGTATATCAAAGTGGCTCAGGGAAATGCTGATGTTTATAGCGTTGCCTTTCACCTTATTCTGGGATTGGGAGTCAATTTTATGAAGAAAGGAAATCCCGAAAGTCCATGCCGGCAGTAATGGAACATGAAAAGTCATATATTTCAGTATTCAACATTCAGCCTTAACCAAAATCCATTTATTAATCCGGTTTAGCACAATTCAACACACATTGCAATGCCCATTCCGCCACCAATACACAAAGTGGCCAGCCCTTTTATAGCTTTGCGACGTTTCATTTCGTGTACAAGGGTGGTAAGAATACGGCTTCCGCTGGCTCCGACCGGATGGCCCAAAGCAATGGCGCCACCATTTACGTTTACTATTTCTGTATTAAAATGAAGCTCTTTTATTACGGATAAGGCCTGAGCAGCAAATGCTTCGTTGCCTTCGATCAGGTTGAGGTCGTTCACTTCCCATCCGGCTTTCGCAAGTGCTTTTTTAACCGCTTCAACAGGTCCAATTCCCATTATGGCCGGATCGGTACCATGATAGGCGTAAGACACAATTCGGGCAATCGGTTTCAGATTGTATTGTTTCACGGCTTCAGCGCTTGCAAGCAAAATAGCCGAAGCGCCGTCATTGATGCCTGAAGCATTGGCTGCCGTAACGGTTCCATCGGGTTTAAATGCAGGCGAAAGCCTGGCAAGTGATTCAGGAGTAACGCCGAAACGAACAAACTCATCCTGATCAAAAACGATCGGGTCTTTTTTCTTTTGAGGAATAATGACCGGAACAATTTCGTCTTTAAACTTTCCATCGCTGATGGCTTGTTCTGCTTTGTTTTGAGATTGAGCGGCAAACAGATCCTGATCTTCGCGGCTCAGGTTATATTTCGCGGCCAGATTTTCGGCGGTAATCCCCATGTGGTAATCGTTGAAAACATCCCACAGGCCATCGTTGACCATCGAATCAACCATTGTGCCGTTGCCCATTTTGTAACCATATCGGGCTTTTGGCAACAGATAAGGCGCATTCGACATGCTTTCGGAGCCTCCTGCAATAATCAATTCCGCATCGCCGGTTTTTATCGCCTGGGCCGCCAAAGCCACCGTTCGCAAACCGGAACCACAAACCATGTTGATGGTCATGGCCGTTTTATCATTCGGGATTCCGGCATTGACAGCCACCTGACGGGCCATATTTTGTCCCAGACCGGCTTGCAATACACAACCCATTAAAACTTCATCTATTTCCCGGCCATTCAGTTTATTTCGTTCCAACAGGTTTTTAACTACAATAGTTCCCAGTTCGGTTGCCGAAAGCGAGGAGATTGCCCCTCCAAAGTTTCCGATAGCAGTCCGTACTGCATCAATGATAAATACTTCGTTCATGATTATTTAGTTTATTAATTACCTCATTATCTTCTCAACTAACCTTCTGGCTATAAATGAGCCAACATGTTCAGGATAGGTTCCGCGGCCAAAGCCGGCATCAAATCCAAGTTCGAGGGCAAGTTTATTACTGATGCGCGGTCCGCCGGCAAGCACGGTAAACCGGGAGCGCAATCCTTCCGCTTCAATCAATTCGATAAAGTTGGTAAGGTTTTGAATATGCACATCCTTTTGTGTAACCACCTGCGAAACAAGTATAGCGTCGGCATTTTTCTCTGCCGCCAGCTTGATTAAATCTTCATTCAGTATTTGTGCACCGAGATTGTAGGCGTCAATCATCGGATAACGTTCCAGTCCGTAGTGCTGATCCCAACCTTTCATATTCATGATAGCGTCAATACCAACGGTATGCGCATCGGTACCGGTACAGGCGCCAATCACCACTATTTTACGCTTTATATGTTCTTTGATATAACTGTTTACCTCATAAAAATCCATTGATTTTTCGATTTCCTCCACTACTATCTTTTCGTAATCAATTGAAATGGAAGTTTTTCCGTAAACCACGAAAAAGGTAAAATCATCGGAAAGAGAATGTGAGTTCACCACTTCTGCTTCGCTGAATCCGAGCTTTTTTGTATATTGAATGGCCGCTTCAATCGCTTTTGCTCCGTTAGCTACCGGTAAGGTAAACGAAAGTTGCACTGCTCCGTCGTTTAATGTATCTCCATAAGGTCTGATTAGTTGCATATTTCCTCCGTTCTATTTAATCTTCAGTTCGTTCTCTAAAAATGAATACATCGGATTGTAGTATCCATCTGTTTTTTCAAATACGCCATCCAGGCCCTTACCGCCGTTTTTGGGACGAGCCACTTCGGCAAACAACCGTTGTTCAATGGCGTTTAATAATCCTTTTTCGTTGACTTGTTCAAGAAAAGAAACCGACTGATCCAATACGGTTTTGGCCCGGGTTTGCATGATGCCATCCTTTTTGAATTCAATATCATCCGCAAAATCCGCAATGTTATTCAGTACATACCTTGCATTGGCAACGCCAAGGTATCTGTCCTGCATAAAAGGAGTGTGGATGGCCTCTGTTAACATTCCCAGCAGCAGGATTCCCTGGTTGGTTGACCTTGCGATAAAGTTAAAAAGCGTATTCATGGCGTATCCCTTGAAGATATCGCCAGTCATGTATTTCGTGGGGGGCATGTATTTTAAGGGAGCTTCAGGGAAAATCTCGCGTGCCATTTGTGCCTGTGCCATTTCGAACAGGAACCCGTTTTTTAATTCAGGATTCATTTCAAAGGCATGGCCTAAACCCATCAGGCGTGCCGGCATACCCGACTCATAAGCGAACTGTTCATTAATAAACTGCGAAGCCGTTACAGTGTAGGCTTTTTCAAAGGCATCAGAAGTCGTTAAATAATTGTCTTCGCCGGTATTGATCACAATATCGGCAAATGAATTGATCATTCTGGAGAACTTCTGGTCAACAAAAGTGCGGTACATGTTGATGTCGCGGAACAGGATGCCGTACATCGAATCGTTCAGCATCATATCAAGGCGTTCCAGAGCACCCATCACGGCAATTTCGGGCATGCAAAGTCCAGAGCAATAATTGACCAAACGCACATATTTTCCTATTTTTTCACCCGCTTCATCAAGGGCTTTGCGCATGATTTTGAAATTTTCCTGGGTGGCATAGGTGCCACCAAATCCTTCGGTGGTTGGGCCATAAGGAACATAATCGAGCAGGCTCTGACCCGTGGTGCGTATAACCGCGATCACATCGGCGCCCTGAATGGCCGCGCCTTCCGCCTGTTTTACATCTTCGTAAATATTTCCGGTGGCTACAATTAAATAGAGCAGAGGTGTAGCCTGACTGCTGTTGTAAAGCGCCAGCTTTTCGTTACGGAAGTTTACATTTTTTTTTACACGAGAACTAAATGTATGCACCAATTCAGCCGCTTTCTCTTCGATTTTTGAAGATTCAACCCATTCGAGCGTTGAAATATCCAGGCCGTTGGCAATTTCAATATTTAATGCGGCCGGTGTTAAGTCTTTCTTGATTAATGCGTTGAGGTAAAACTTAGCTGCACCTTCGCCTACCCTGCTTTTAAGTTGCTGAATAATAAGATTTGGTACAGGCACTTCGTTCGCGTCAATTCCATCGGCGCCCAGCATACGTAAAGTGGTGCGTTCAACCGAAACGGTGGTGTGTCCGGAAATATAATCCTGTATCGGCTGTGTTATCTTTTTCGATATTTCGCGTGCATAGTCAATTTTCGCAAGATCAAGATCCAATTTTGTTTTATACATTTTTTCCTCCTAAAATTTCAATGGCCAGGTTAATTAATTCTTTGTTCAGCCCAAGTGATTCAGCAATTTTGAGTGCATCAAAACAGGGCAAATCTTCAGTATCCTTCACAATGCTGTAATCATTGTGAAGATTCAGTATTTTGATGCGTTCGTAAATATCGAGGTTTTTATGATGCGAGTAATCCCGGGCAAAAGCTTCGAAATCAAGTCCATTCATACGGTAAAGCGATGTTTGCCCGGTTAATGGTAAATGGGTAAAATGGGTTGATAAAAAGGCATTTACAGTATCTTTCTCTGAAAATGTTTTCAGAATGGCAGCAGTCAATGCTTCGGCTTCAACAGAGTTGGTGGTACGGGCAAATTCATCAATCAGTACCAAAACGGGTTCCTGAAGCGTATCAAAAACATTGGTGAGCTGAAAAACTTCCATTCCAAAACTGCTCAGTCCTTCAATTTCGTTGGAATCGCGCTCATTCCCGATGTAAAAAATGTGTTTAAATACCCGCGATGAAAACTGTTTTGCCGGTACCCAAAATCCCATCTGGCTGATGAGTTGAAGGAACCCGATCGTCTGCAACAAAACCGTTTTACCTCCCATATTTGAACCCTTGATCACAATTGTTTGATGATCGAATGAAACATCCAGTGGTTGGTAGCGCAGTCCTTTTTTGGCACATTGTTTTTCCAGGGGAAGAAAGTGTCCATCCTTTACCGTAATCGTATTTACACCCGCATCAAGGCTCGGGCAAGTTAATCCCATTGCCTCAACCATACGGGCTTTTGCCAGATAAATATCAATATTTTGAACTGCGTTGATCGCCTGTTCAATTTCAATGAGTTGTTTTTTTACTTCGGATGAAAGAAATACAAGTACCTCGTGTTCAAGCTGCGTTTCAGCAATGAGTTGGTTTTCCCGTTCTTCCGTTTTTACAAAAAAGAGGTCAGGCATCACCGGTTTTACCAGAACCGAGGCATTGTCCCAGGGTTCTTTATAAATCAGGGCAGGTCCCAGCCCGAGTGCTTTTGATTCAGGAACTACTAAAAAGTCGAGGTTTGAAAAGTCGAGTCCATAATTATCCTGAAGGATGGAAAAAGTTTCCTTCCGGATGGACTGTATCTCGTTATCAATCCTTTCAATCTGTGACCGCACCTCTTTCAGTTGCGGATTGTAATCTCCTGAAATATAAAATGTTTCAATTGTTTTTTCGTTACTGGTTAAAAGCAGAAGCAATTCATCAAGATGAAATTCAGCCGAAAGCGCTTGCTTTAATTCAGGCGAAAGCAGTGTGGTGATCGCTTTGTAATTTGAAAGAAACCGCTTCAATAGAAAAAGATCGGTGGTGTCAAATGTTTCTTTTTCAAAAGTGTTAAGAGGTGAAATTCGCTTTAGATGGAATTCAATCTGATCTGTTGTTTCCGGATTTGACGCAACAAAATCAACAGTTTTTGCAATCGACGCATAAATCTCATGGAGGTCAAATGCATTATCGAAGACAACTGACTTGTTTTTAAAGCGTTTGCCATAAACCGTCAAAGGCCTGAAGTTTTCGTAGAATTCCGCGAAACGTGTGAACTTGAATATGTCTTCGGTTACAATCATGCCAGATTTTGTTGGTATGGATTAAAGAGAACATCAATTTTAAAACCTATTCTGCCCAGCTGCTCTTCGCATTGTTGCCGGCTGATATCTTTGAGATTGATTACGCAGAATAGCATTGGAAACCGGTTTTTAAAATAGATTTTTCGTGAAAGAAGTAAATTTTGCAAACTCCTTAAAGATAAAAACATCTTTGTGAAATCATTAATAATAAGCGTTTTACTTGATTCGTGAACCTCACTTAAACGCGTTTCGGTAAGCGCTCCCTGGATTTCTTCAGCATCAGGCACCTTTTTTTCAATAACGGGTATTTCATTGAATAATGAAAGTCGATTAAGTTCAGACATCACCTCATTTATATTCCGGCTATCAACAGTGGCTACAAAAACATAAACCGGGTTGGAAGTACTTGCAAGTTGCGTTATCCGGTTGATAGCGCCGTCAATCAAAACCGTACCAATATTGTGTTGGGTTCTGACAATTTCGAGTATTGAAGCCAGACTGTCATTATCTTCAGGCCCGATGAGTTCAACTTTCGCCTGCCGCGTTGCTTTACCCATTACAATCTGACCTGCAACTGTATTAAAAGGAAACGCTTCAATCAGCTGAAATCCTTTGTTTTGAAGCGCTTTATTGGTCGAAATAACGTAATCACCACCGGTCGCCACAATCTGTGGCTTCCTCTGGCTTGTAATTCGGTCGAAATCTTCACCGTCAACGCCAATGCTTGTGTATGCAAACGGATTGCCACTCGTCCGAAGTATCGGTAAAAGATAATTCAGGAAAGTGGTTTTACCTGCATTTTTGGCATTTCCAACAATAAAAGTTGTTCTATTCAGAAGGTTCTGCAGCAGATAAGGCCTTATATGTTCGTTATCGCAAATCAAGTTAAGTTCTTCTTATTAATGTTTCCCGTTGCTTCGGCTGGCACGGCTGAGGTCGGCAGTGTGCAACACTATTTTATCGCCGTTTAACAAAGTAGCAATGCCATCTTTGGCAAGCAGGTTTTTATCCTGACAATATTCACAGTTTTCCTTATTATGCCCTTCATATTGTAATGGTTGCGAATAAGTTGTTATTACTCCTTCAAAATTGCGAAGGATAATTTTATCGTTGGTTTGTGAAATCATATAATCGGGCATCACTGGTATTTTACCGCCTCCACCCGGTGCGTCAACGACAAAAGTAGGCACTGCCAGGCCTGAGGTATGGCCACGCAAATTCTCAATAATTTCAATTCCTTTCGAAACCGGCGTCCTGAAATGGGAGATGCCGATTGATAAGTCACACTGATAGATATAATACGGACGGACCCGGATCATCATCATTTCGTGCGAAAGCTTTTTCATGATGTTCGGACAATCGTTGATGCCTTTTAGCAGAACAGATTGGTTGCCAATATTTACTCCGGCATCAGCCAGTTTTTCACAGGCAATTTTTGCTTCTTCCGTTATCTCTTTCGGATGGTTAAAGTGTGTGTTCACATAAACCGGATGATGTTTTTTGATTACTTTGCACAAACTGTCCGTAATTCGCTGGGGCATCACAACCGGCATACGTGTACCAATGCGGATAATCTCAACATGTTCAATCTTCCGGAGTTCACCCAAAATATAGTCAATCCGTTCGTCACTCAGCACCAAGGGATCTCCACCCGATATAATTACATCGCGAATTTGAGGATTGTTTTGGATGTATTCAAAAGCTTTTTCCAGATGGTCTTTGTTCATCGCGCTGTCGGTTTCGCCCACCACCCTGCGGCGTGTACAGTGCCTGCAATACATGGAACACTGATGGGTTGCCATCATAAGTACCCGATCGGGATAGCGATGCGTTAATCCGGGGACAGGCGAATCAATATCTTCGTGCAGCGGATCTTCCATATCAAACTTATCAACATATAACTCATTCAGGGTGGGAACTGCAAGCATTCTCACAGGGCACGATTTATCAACCGGATCCATTAAAGCAGCATAATAGGGCGTTATCGCCATTTTAAACTTCTTAAGCGTTTCCGACAGGTTTTCAATGTCTTCATCTGATAGTTCTGCAACCTTTTGAAGTGTTGGAATATCACGTATCGCATTGCGCATCTGCCATTTCCAGTCGTTCCACTGCGCATCCGTAACATCCTTGTATAATGGGATGTGTTTGTATTCTACCTTTTGAAATTTCTTTACCATATTACAGAATATTTTTAACAGTACATTTCCTCGTATATTTTCCTTATTTCTTTGCTTTCCCTTAAAATTGAAAGAGCCAGTTCAGCATGGCCAACTGCGTATCCGTTGCCCATCAGCATATCAATGTCTTTGCCAACACCTTCAGCGCCGAGCGCTGCCTTTGTAAACGAGGTAGCCATACTGAAAAAGTAAGCGATACCCCTGTGCCGGCACATCAGAATGGTTCCCATCTCCGTATTTGGTATGTTCACATTATTAATAACCACGTCAGCCATTTTTCCTGAAGTAAGCTCTTTAATCAATTCATAACAGGCCAGTGCATTGGTTGCATCAAGTTTTACTACCTCGTTACAAAGGTTTAATGATTTTAACACGGCGATGTTTTTATCATTGAATTCAATTCCAATCACTTTCCCATTTGGCCCGGCCTGCTGTTTTGCGATGTAGGCGCATAGTATGCCAGATTTTCCTCCTGCTCCAATGATAACTACGGTATCGTCCTTTTTCACCAGGCGTCGGGTTTGTGCCGGAGCTCCGCAAACATCCAAAACTGCCAGCGACAATGAAGGAGGAATATCAGAAGGCAACTTCGCATAAAGTCCGGTTTCAAACAAAATGGCTTTTGCTTTCACTGAAACCTGGTCAATCTCCTTCTTTACTTCAATTATTTCTTCAATTTTTAACGGGGTCAATGAAAGTGAAACCAGAGAAGCAATGCGGTCGCCTTCTTTCAGGTCAATTTTACCCTGAAGGGCATCTCCGATTTTTGCAACTGTGCCGATAAACATTCCTCCTGAACCGGTCACCGGATTCTTCATTTTCCCCTGAGAAGCAACAATCGAAAGAATCTCTTTTTTAATCTCTTCAATATCGCCCTTTGTTTTTTCTTTGATCTGGGTGAAACTGGCAGAATCAATGTTTAAAATATCCACATCAACCAGGATTTCATTGTCCCAGATGGCATCCATTGAATTATCAATCCTGGTTGCCGGTTGAGGCAAAACACCCATAGGTTCAATAACCCGGTGACTTCCAAACGGATTCCCTCCTTTTCTGACTTCAATCATTTTTATTTTATCCCTTTAAGTTGTAACATTTCGCGAACATCGGCAGGTGTGGCAATTTCGAGTCCTGCATCTCTTGAAATCTTTGCTGTCCGGGCAACCAATTGTGCATTGCTTTCGGCCAATACTCCTTTGGTGTAATACACATTGTCTTCAAAGCCCACGCGAATAAATCCTCCGCCGACGGCCAGAGCGCCGTAATGCGCTGGTAAACACGCACTGCCGACTCCCATGATGGTCCAGTAACTGCCCTTTGGAATACGGTTGACAAAGAACCGCAGCGTTTCAACATCGTAACGCACAGCACCGGGTACATTCATGACAAAACCATAATAATAAGGCGGTGACAACAATCCTTCCTTAATCAGAATGTCAGCGGCCTGTATATGTGAAATGTCAAAACATTCGAGCGTTGGACGAACATTGTATTTGATCATTTCTTTTGCAAAGCGGCGCATGGTAGGTAGCGTATTTACAATAAAATCGTTGCCGAAATTTACTGTTCCGCAATCGAGCGAAGCCATTTCGGGTTGAAGCTCCTGAACAACGAGAACGCGTTCATCATCGGTCATTCCGACAGCTCCACCGGTGGTAATTTCGATCACGATGTCACATTTTTCCCGAATGAGCTGTATGGCTTTTTTGAATACTTCCGGATTCTGGGTCGGTCCGCCGTTTTCGTCGCGTACGTGCAGGTGCACTATTGAAGCGCCTGCCTGATAAGCATCGTAGGTAGCAATAGCTATTTCCTCCGGAGTAAGAGGTAAATTCGGATTGTGCGCACGCGTAGTCTCTGCTCCGCAAACTGCACATGTTATAACCATTTTGTTCATGAATTGTAGGTTTAAAATTATTTTCTTCCAACTACCAACCCGTTCGGGTCCACTTTTTCCCTTAATATTTTCAGTTCGTTTGCCGTAGGCTCTTCCGTGATTTCGTATTTTTCAGGAATCAGAATTTCAAATTCAGCATTATTCTTCACATCGTCAAGGGTTTTACCCGGATGAAGCGAAAGCAGCATCATTTGTTTGGTTTCCGGATGGTATCCATACACCCCGATATCGGTTATCACTTTGTATGGGCCGGTATTGACCGGAAGCCCTGCTTCTGTACGGGAATTGCCTCCTTGTAAATAGCCTGGTGAAGTAATGAAATCAACCTTTTTAGCGAACCGTTTTTGGTTTTGAGGCGTAACCACCATGGTTCTCCAACAGAGCGAAGCCAAGTCGTTTGCACCGCCACTTCCGGGGAATCGGGTTATCGGCTTGTTATAATCGGTACCGATTATTGTTGAGTTAAGGTTACCGTATTGGTCAATTTGGGCGCCGCCTAAAAAACAGTAATCTACAATCCCGGCCTGGCAGAACTCCATAATCTCAGCCATTGAAGTGGCTTTCAGACTTTTATAGGTAGTTCGCGAATCACCTACCGAAATAGGCATTGTTTGTAACAAAGGGGCAATTCCTCCTGCCTCAAACAGGATGGTGAGATTCGGCGAAGTGGTCATTTGAGCCAGCATTGCTGCTGCACAGGGTACTCCGGTACCAACCACCACCACAGCTCCATCTTCGAGATTGCGGGCAGCGATGGTTACCATCAATTCCATGTTGTTATATTGTGATTCCATAGTTACAATAGATGTTCGAGTTTTCGTAATTTCTGAATTTTCTGAATACCACCATTTAGCTGCAAATATTCGTAGAAATCTTTGGTGTCAAGGATATTCTTCCGGATAAAAGCCTTAAACTCTTCGGGATTTTTCTCAATTCTCAGCCATTCGGCAAGATGCTCTTCATCGGAATAATATTCATTGGGCATATTTCCCGGATAGGAACCGAAAGGTACTTCAATAACCGCATCAACACACCAGAACGGAATCACGGTTTTGCCGGGTTCGCGCCTGATTTCATCGTGTTCGATAATTCTTTCGGTGGTAACAATTACATGTTTTGATGCTTTTGCAATATCATCATCGGCCACAAGAATGCCATCAATCTGGCAATTACCATAAATATCGCACCGATGAACGTGGATGAAAGCCACATCGGGATAAAGCGCCGGTAAGGCAAGCAGTTTCTGCCCTGTAAACGGGCATTCAATCTCTTTTGCAGCCGAATATTTAAAGGTATCGGTGCCAAGCATTGAACGACCTGGCAGAAAAGGCAAACCCATAGCAGCCGCTTTAAATCGCCATGATAATGCTGCATTGGTCCATTCTGTAACTTTAATATTGCCCGATTCGAATAAACGGCGGGCATTTGTTGACAGGCCGCGTGCCTCGAGCCCGACAATATAGGCGGCATCACACCGGTTAAAACATTCGCCGGCGCTTAAAATCTGGCAATCGTGCGTTGAAACATGTCCTGCAAATCCCAGATTCTTTTTTTGCTGACGGATAACTTCGTGCAACAATGCAGTTGGAATACGCACTCCGCCGAATCCACCGACAGCCAGATAGTCGCCATCGTGAACGTAGTTTTCAACAGCTTCTTTTACTGAAGTTAATTTACTGATCATCAGCTTCTTCTTCTGATGGAAGAAAGCTCTTGCTTCTTCAACATTGGGCGAAGTGAATAGTTCTCCCTCTCCGGTTTGTAAGTTTTTTGTACTCATTACATCCTTCTTAATACTTATTTTGAACGTATTGTAAAGCTTCTTCAATCGACTTGAGGGTATAATCCAGATCTTCCTGTGTATGCCTGTAACAGATATAGCCGTGATGAAAAGGTTGTAAAAACACACCCCTGCGGATCAATTGCGTATAGAAATCGGTCCGCTTGTTTTTGTATTGTTTGGCTTCGTCCTTATCAAAAGTGATGAACATCATTGGCGGAATTCCGGAGATACGGGCGCCTACCGGATATTTTTGAAGCAACTTTTCGATGTGACTGTTGAAGTAAGTTCCTTTCTCCCATACTTTTTCAATAACATGGTCGCGTTGCAATATTTCGATAGTTTTAAGCGATGCGACATAACTCAGGCTATTTGGGAAGAAGGTGGAAGAAACAAAAACCTTTTTCTCTACTTCTTTCATTACCTCTTCTGTACCACAAACTGCACTGATAGGATAACCGTTGGCCATTGCTTTGCCAAACACGGCCATATCTGGCGTTACACCATAATATTTTTGAGCGCCGCCGATCGAAACGCGGAATCCGGTGCGTATTTCATCAAAAATCAATACCGCTCCGTTCTGATGGGTCAGTTCTTTGACACCCTGAAGGAATCCTGGCTGTGGTTCCTGAAGTTCCATAGCCAAAGGATGCCCAAAAGGAGTAATAATAACAGCTGCAATATCGTTGCCATGTACTTTAAATAACTCTTCAAGCGCTGCAAGATTGTTATACTGGAACTCATATACATCTTCGAAGAGTTTTTCAGGAATGCCGCCCTTTACTTCAACGCACCAGTCGTGCCAGCCGTGATAACCGCACCTGAAAATCTTCTTCTTATTGGTATAGGAACGTGCAATACGGGTTGCCAGAGTAGTTGCATCGGAGCCAGTTCCCAAAAACACGCTCATTTCGGCACAGGGGATGAGCTCTTTCATCTTCTCAGCCAACTGGTTCTGATAAATCTGGCAGAGCGAGAAGCAGAATCCTTTATCCTGAATTTGCTGTATCACAGCATTGTCAATTTCTTCTTCGCGGTTACCAATAATGGTGGGGCCATAAGCACAAAGGAAATCAATGTACTCATTGCCGTCAATATCGGTCAAATGGCTTCCCTTGCCACTTTCGAAATAGATAGGATATTCGCCTTCCACAAAATTATAAGGCCTTCGAATACCCATCACTCCTCCCGGGATGATGGTTTTTGCATAAGCAAATTCTGCATTGGACTTTTCTAAGTTAAGCTTTTTAAATTCCTTCATCGGTTAAACTTTTGGGAGTTAAATGAAATGTTTTATGCCTGATAAAATCAATGTGTTGGTTAGATAATTGCATAAATAAATGATACATAATACCGGCATCGAAATTAATGGTAAAATCAGTAAGAACATATAATAATTATCATACTTATACGCGAGAACAAAATTGTATTCATGACTCAAATCATATTATAATCACCAATTTTATCTTTAACTTTAATAGGTTTTAAAATGCTAACCCTAAATATTAATAACGCCTTAAAAACTTAATATCATGGCAAAAATCACGAAAGAAGACGCCTTGAACTATCATTCTGAAGGACGTCCCGGAAAACTGGAAGTAGTTACAACAAAACCGCATACCACCCAACGAGATCTTTCATTGGCCTATTCGCCCGGAGTGGCGCATCCTTGCCTGGAGATTGAAAAGAATTTTGAGGATATCTATAAATATACTTCAAAAGGAAACCTTGTCGCAGTTATCTCCAATGGAACAGCAGTGCTTGGATTAGGCGATATTGGCGCGGGCGCAGGCAAGCCTGTCATGGAAGGAAAAGGCTTTCTTTTCAAAATATTTGCTGATATTGATGTTTTCGATATCGAAGTTGAAACAAAAGACATCGACAAATTTGTTGAAACTGTGAAAAATATTGCGGTTACTTTTGGCGGTATCAACCTTGAAGATATTAAAGCACCGGAATGTTTTGAAATCGAAGAAAGGTTGAAACGCGAAATCCGGATTCCATTGATGCACGACGACCAGCATGGAACTGCTATCATTTGTTCAGCAGGAATAATTAATGCCCTTGAGCTGGCCGGGAAAAAACTGAATGAAGCAAAAATTGTCGTCAATGGCGCAGGCGCATCTGCAATTGCCTGTACAAAACTGATTGTTTCGCTTGGCGCAACCAAAGAAAACATTGTCATGCTTGATTCCAAAGGAGCAATTCGAACCGATCGCGATGATCTGAATAAATATAAAATTGAATTTGCCACCAATCGGGATGTACGTAATCTGGAAGAAGCGATGAACGGTGCGGATATTTTCCTTGGTTTATCGAAAGCCAACGTAGTTTCAAAAGAAATGGTAAAGTCAATGTCAAAGAATCCCATTGTATTTGCCATGGCCAATCCTGATCCTGAAATACCGTATGATGAAGCCATGTCAGTGCGCGAAGATTTAATCATGGCGACCGGACGTTCAGATTTCCCGAACCAGGTAAACAATGTACTTGGATTTCCTTTTATTTTCCGCGGTGCTTTGGATGTTCGGGCTACCTGCATTAATGAAGAGATGAAACTGGCGGCCGTTTATGCGCTTGCCGGTCTTGCCAAAGAAGCAGTTCCCGAAAGTGTCAGTAAGGCATATAATGTGAAGAACTTAATTTTCGGGAAGGAATATATAATTCCCAAACCACTCGATCCAAGGCTTATTACTACCGTCGCACCGGCTGTTGCCAAAGCGGCTATGGAAAGCGGTGTTGCCCGTAACCCAATCGAAGACTGGGATCAATATAAATTTGAACTGAGCCAACGACTAGGACTGGATAATCATTTGTTTCATGGTATTGTTATCAAGGCAAAACAAAATCCAAAGAAAATAGTATTTCCTGAAGGCAACAACCTGAAGATACTGAGAGCTGCCAGCGAAGTATTGCATGATGGGATTGCAATTCCTGTTTTACTTGGAAATTTAGATGAAATAAGGCAATTGATAGCCGAGAACCATCTTGATTTAAACAATACTCAGATTATTGATCCGCGTAATATTGGAAACGATGAAATACGAAATTCATTTGCTGAATTAATCTGGCAGAAACGTCAGCGCAAGGGTATTACATTGGAGGAAGCTTATGAATTGACTTTCAATCGCAATTACTATGGCATTATGATGGTTGACACCGGGTTGGCCGATGCAATGATTTCAGGCGTAACAAGCCATTATGGCGAGGTAATGAGTCCTGCATTAAAGTTAATTGGTCCCATGCCAAATCTGAATCATATTTCCAGTATGTATATCATTATGACAAAGAGAAGACCGCTTTTCTTTGCCGATACTACCGTAAACCTTGATCCTGATGTTCAAACCTTGGTCGAAACGACCTTATTGACGGCTGATGAAGTAAGAAAATTCAATATTGAACCTGTTATTGCAATGGTTTCCTATTCCAACTTTGGTTCTGTTAAATCATCGGAACACACCCGAACCCTTGACCGGGTGAGACAAGCAATCGCATTTCTGCACCAGAACCATCCTGAACTAATTGTTGACGGAGAAATTCAGATGAATTTTGCGCTCAATAAAGAACTGCGAAGTCAGAAATTTCCATTTACACGTCTGGAAAACAGGGACGTAAATACGATCATATTCCCGAACCTGACTTCAGGAAATATAGCATACAAATTGATGCAGGAAATAGGTGGGGCGGAAGTTGTAGGCCCGATTCTGATGGGAATGAAAAAACCAATTCATGTGGTGCCTATAGAATGTTCTGTACGTGAAATCGTTAACATGGCAACCATTGCAGTAGTTGATGCTCAGTAATGGCATTATTTTGTCCTGTTAGTTTTAGATCTTAAAAATGAGCGTATTATTTTTATACTTTTGGGTCAAATAAAACCTAAGTAACAAACATTTAGAAACTATGCAAAACAGACGAAAATTCTTAAAAATTTCAGCTGCCGGATCGGCTGGCATGATGTTATTGGGTGCTGCCGGATGTACACCGGGTGTTGTTGACCGAAAAACTTTTGGAGTCGGGTTACAGCTTTATAGCGTTCGTGATGCAATGAGTGCAGATCTTTCGGGGACATTAAAAAAGTTATCGGACCTCGGATATAAAAATCTGGAGCTGGCAAGTTATTCAAACGGTCAGTTTTATGGCCATTCTCCTGCCGAATTTAAAAAAATTGTAAATGATTTGGGAATGGATGCTATCAGTAGCCATTCTGCTGTTGAATCGGCCGGTATTACTATTGAAACTGCAAAAATAATGGCCGACGCACATGCCGAACTTGGCGTTAAATATTGTATTCAGCCTTGGATTGAAGAGGTTGACCGCAATGTTGAAACCTATAAAAGAATGATAGGTGACTGGAATAAAGTAGGTGAAATCATGAAAGAAGTTGGTATTCAGTTTGGATACCACAATCATAATTTTGAGTTCGCCAATCTCAATGGAGTAGTGCCATACTACGATATATTTTTGCCTGAAATGGATGCTGATTTAATTACCATGGAATTAGATCTATTCTGGGCATCAAAAGCCGGTCAGGATCCGGTTGAAATGTTTAACAAGTACCCGGGCAGGTTCCAGCTTTTACACTTTAAAGATATGAAAACCAACCAACCTCTATTTTTTGATGTGATTAAAGACGATATTTGCAGTGTTGGTGCCGGTGTTATTGATTTTAAGAAGATTCTTGCCTCAAAAGAACTTGCGGGAACCAAATATACATTTGTTGAAGACGACAACCAGGGAAATGGAAAACCTTTTGAAGCCCTGGAAATCAGCATTAACAATCTTACAACTAAGATTTTGATTTAATTTCAAGTGATTACAGTTAATCTCTAAAACATATAACTTTAGAAAATCCTGAAAATCCTGAAGGGTTCAGATCAAACGATTTGGACCCTTTTCTCATTAAAAACAGTAACCCCCGACAATCAATAAAGCAATATATACTTATGGAATCGTTACTATAAAAGCCACAAATTGTCATCAAGGGATTCCTTTGCAAGCAGGACCTTGTCTAATTCATTCAACCGGCCTAACAGGTGCATCAGTTTCAACAGTGAATCCAAGGAAATTTTTCCGGTATTCTCAAAACGTTTTAAACTTCCCAGTGATATGCCCGACCTCTCATCAACGGAACTCCTTACCTGTTCTTTGAAATCAATTTCTTATTTTCTAATTTAGCGCGGTAACCTATTTGTTGGAAATGCGCCAAATCGAAAATCAAGAATTGATCTTAAATAACCGGAATCCTGAATTATTTGACGAGCTCTTCATGCAGTATTCCAAACCTTTGTTTTATTATGCCGCTAAATTTGTTGAAGACGAAGTGGCCAGAGATATCGTTCAGGATGTATTTGTAAAACTTTGGTCCGATCGTGCCATTACCATCCGGCAATCACTTAATGCATTGCTGTTTACAATGGTCAGGAACAGTTGTTTCCAGCACCTTGAAAAACAGAAAGTCAGGAACAAATACTTCCAATCAACAAAATTGATCTTTCAGGAAGAAGAACTCCGGTATTATATGGAGGAAAAAACCAGTTTGATAGAGCAGGAGTTGGAAGATAAATTAAATAAAGTTTTAGACAGTTTACCTGACCGTTGCCGTCAGATTTTTGTTTTGAGCCGCTTCGAAAACAAAAAGAATAAGGAAATTGCCGACGAACTCGACATTTCGGTAAAAGCGGTTGAAAAACAAATCACGAAAGCATTGGCAACTATCCGCTCCGGGATGAAAGACTACCTGCCATTGCTATTATTTTTCTCATCGCATTTGTTGAAAAACTAAAAACAATTATAACTCCCAGGGCCACAAGTGTTTTATACCATTGTAATCCGAAAACTTAATATCATCCAGGGATACAACTATTTTTTCGTGGTTATCCTTAATTAACAGCAAATTGCCAAATTCCCGCTTCATCGTTTTTTCTCCACTTAAAACATAACAAACTTGCACGTACAAGGTTTTATCTGGTTTTTGAGCGACAAAATCAATTTCACGATCATTTAAAACGCCAACTGAAACCCTAAACCCCATGCGCTTTAACTGCATAAAAACATAATTTTCCAGGTTGTAACCAATATCAGAAGGATAATTTCCGAAAAGATAATTTTTAAATGCAAGATCATTCAGGTAGTATTTACAATCTCCTCCCAGTACTTGTTTTCCGCGAAGGTTATACCGTTCAGCCTGATGGATGATAAAAGTGTCTTTCAAATATAAAACATAAGATGAAACAGTTTCATAATTGGTTTTCTTTTGCTTACTCTTAAAATAGTTGATTATGCTGCTAAAGGAAGTAAGGTTACCAATATTTACAGATAGAAATTGAAAAATATCTTCTAATAATGAAAGGTCTTTGATATTGTATCGCCCAACTATATCGCGTAATACAATTGTATTTCTCAAGCTTTCGACATAGTGTCGATGCAACTCTTCCTTATCAAAATTAAACATTTCGGGCAATCCTCCCGATTGTAAATAGCTGAGAAAACTTTCCTTTCCGATAGCTAAGTTTCGTATTCCGGTATATTCAGAGTAACTGAAAGAAAATATTTCAAATTCGACATATCGACCAGATAGCAATGTTGCAAGCTCACCGGAAAACAAATTTGAATTTGAACCTGTTACAAATAGTTCGTATTCAGAAGTAAAATCCTGAGAATACGAGTTCACAAACGATTCCCAATTTTGGATATTTTGAACTTCATCCAAAAAGATATAGATCTTCCCCTTGATAGAGAGATGTTTCCGGTAAAAATCAAAAACACTCCCTAGGTCGGAAGATGTTTTTATATCTTCAAATGCTATATACTCCTTGTTGATGTAGAAAATATTCTGAGGATTAACTTCTTTTTGAGAAGTTAAAAAATTCATAATCTGACGTAGAATATAACTTTTCCCAACTCGCCTCTGCCCAACAAGTACTTTAACAAGTTTGGTTCCAACATAGTTTGAAATTCTATTCAGGTAATCATTCCGTTCAAACCCAGTATTAAAAGATTGCCCATCCCAAATATTGTAAGATCTAATTTTTTCAAATATTTCTTGCATTTTATTCGATCTTATTTGAATTATTACACAATATTACACAATATTCAAATACACTTGAAAAAACATAGGACATTTTTGAATTAAACTATTAAAAACTCTAAAATAATCATTTCGAGGTAGGGTTTTTCTAACTCTTCCGATCATAGAGTAGAAACAGCAAAAATATCCATGACTGAAATAGATTCCATCATACAAAAATATCTTCAGGGAAAATCTTCCGAAGAAGAAAACCAACAATTACATCAGTGGATACAGCAATCTCCGGAGAACAAAAAAAGGCTGCTGGCTGAAAAAGACATCTGGGACACATACGCATTTCATTCGAACCTGAAAAATTATGAAATTCATCCCGAACTTGAAATCCTGAAAAAACGACTGAAACCCGCAAAATTGTCACGTACAATCAGTCTGAACAAAATACTTAAAATTGCCGCTATTTTGTTGGTTACATTCGGATTGGGATGGGCAAGCCAATACATTCCTTTTGCCGGAAGTAACCAAACTGCGGAAGTTACCATGCAGGGAATTTTTGTTCCGAAAGGACAGGTTAACCAGGTTTTTTTAGCCGATGGAACCAGAGTCTGGATTAATTCGGAAACCAAACTTACCATTCCTTCTATTTTTGAAAATGGCAAACGAGTTGTAAAACTCAGCGGTGAGGCATTTTTTGAAGTAGCCAAAGACAAAAAACGACCATTCAGGGTTGAAGTAAACGGTCAACAGATCGAAGTTTTGGGAACCTCGTTCAATGTCAGGGCTTACGATAACTCAAACGAAATAGAAACAACACTGGAAACCGGACAAATACAGTTACACATCGGAAACCAGACTATGCTGTTGAACCCGGGAGAACAGAGTCTTTTCAATAAAGCCGAAAAACAACTGGTTATCAGCAAGGTCAATCCTGTAACTTTCAGTTCGTGGAAAGATGGACGGTTTGAATTCCAGAATGAAGATCTGATCGAAGTTTTCAAGGTAATCGAACGCTGGTACGATGTGGAAATTTCCGCTGATGAAAGCTATTTCAGAGGAATGCGCTTCTCCGGGGTAATCAAACGGAACAAGGATGCCAGGCACTTTCTCGAATTGTTGAACCTGACTGTTCCAATCCAGTATGAAATCAAGGCTGATAAAATAAGGATATCGGCAAAAAAGTAAGAAACAAAAATTAAAAAGGGAGGGAAAAACAACAAAAACAAAATGTATTAAAAAGAAAAAACGGAGAATGTACCACCATTCCCCGTTCAATTTCAAGTCTTAATAAATTAAAACTTTTTAAAGCAAAACAAATCTATGAAAAAAAAATTAATTGAGGGCATTTCCCTTGATCGGGAAAAAGTCCGTAAAATCTGGATGACTATGCGTCTAATTGTATTTCTGTTTTTCGTATCACTTATTCATGTTTCAGCTTCGGTTTATTCACAAAAAACCAAGCTGAACATCAAACTCGAAAATGCTTCTTTACAGGAGGTTTTTAGGACCATTCAGCAGCAGTCTGAATTTGATTTCTTTTACAAGAACGAACAAATTCCGGCTGATGCAAGGGTTTCAATCCAGTGCAAGGACGAAGCGATTGAGGCAATCCTCACCAAAGTTCTGAATGGTACCGGTCTCACTTACCATTTGCTCGACAAGGACATCGTGATCAGTACAAAAGTTGATGCAAGGAATGAAAACCTGATGCTGCAGCAAAAATCAGTTTCCGGAAAAGTGACTGATTCTTCAGGAGCTCCGCTACCGGGCGTTTCAGTTGTCGTAAAAGCTACTACCAACGGTACCATTACCGATGGCAATGGTAGCTATTCGATTTCGAATGTTCCTGAAAATGCTGTTTTACAGTTTTCGTTTGTGGGGATGAAAGCGCAGGAAGTTACGGTTGGGGTTAAAACAGCGATCAATGTTACTCTTGAAGATGAAACTATTGGAATCGAAGAAGTTGTGGCTATCGGGTATGGAACTCAAAAGAAAGAAACACTTTCCGGAGCTGTAGCTTCAATAAAATCGAAAGAAATTCTGACTACCCGTTCAACCAGTTTGGTAAGCAACCTTCAGGGGAAAATACCTGGCGTTCAAATCAGACAGCGTTCTGGCGAACCTGGCATGTTCAACAGTTTGGTAAGTATTCGTGGTTTTGGAGCACCTTTGGTGGTTATTGATGGAGTTGCCCGCGACGGAATGTCTGATTTTGAACGTTTGAATCCGGAAGATATTGAAAGTATTTCGATTCTGAAAGATGCTTCTGCAGCCATTTATGGAATGAATGCTGACAATGGGGTAATTATAGTTATTACAAAATCAGGAGCGAAAGGGAAGACGAAATTCAGCTATTCGGCATTTACCGGTGTTAAAGAACCTACTGGTATGGAGACAACCGTTGATGCTTATACTTATCGGGTGATGAGAAATGAGATGGAAAAGAACATTGGTAATGCTCCGGCATTTTCGGCTGATGTTCTTGAAAAGTGGAAAACCGGAACAGAGCCAGGCTATCAGAATTTTGACTGGCTTGACCTGACTCTAAAGAATTATGCTACACAACAACAACACAATTTTTCACTGAGCGGTGGTACTGAAAAAATCAATTTTTATTCGAGTTTTGGTTACACTGAAGACAATGGATTACTGAAAAGCAATATTCAGGAATACCGCAAATACAACTTCAGAAATACCATCACTGCACAGATAAACAAAGATTTAACAGCAAAAATTACTGTATCAGGTAAATACGACAATAATAAAAGTCCGCAAGGTTCTTATTTCTGGTTGTTTAAACCAATTATGACCAGCGATCGCGGATATGGGCCGTTCACTGTCAACAATCCCACTCATATTACCAGGGTTCCACCTGAGAATAACAATGCTTATGCCTTGATGACGGAAGAAATTTCAGGATATGATAAATGGAGTAATATTCAGTATCAGAGTACTGTGGAGTTAACATATAAGGTTCCTTTCGTAAATGGACTATCCCTCGGAGTTCTTGGCGCTTATGACGGAAATATCAATGATGCATCGAACCTTCAGAGAGGATATTACATGTATGATTACAATACAGATGCTGAATTTGCTCCCCGTTTGAATACTTACGCGAATTCTAATTCGATATTTAGCCGCAGAGATTTACAATTGCAGGCAACATACAAGAATACCTTCAACAAGGTACACAACATTGGTGCTACTTTCGTTTATGAAATGCGCGATACCAAAAACAATTACCTTTTTGCCAAGCGGCAGTATGATGATGTTTACACGCACGACATAATTGATCAGGGTAGTTTGACCAATGCAGTAAATGCAGGAAACCGTTCAACATCAGCTTTCCTGTCTTATCTGGGTCGTTTTAATTACGATTATAAGAGCAAATATTTACTTGAAGTAGCTTTCCGTTACGATGGATCGTACCGCTATGCTCCTGAGAAACGATGGGCATTCTTTCCTTCAATTTCCGGGGGTTGGAGAATCTCTGAAGAATCATTTATTAAAGACAATTTTCCTGCAATCAGCAACCTCAAACTTAGAGGATCTTATGGGAAAATGGGATTTGATCAAGGTAATCCGTTCGAATACTATGCCGGATACCGTTTTGGAGGAATTGACAGAGGTTATGTATTTAACAATGGAGTACTAACGATGGGGATGTATCCTCCGGGAGTTATAAACGATAACCTCACCTGGGGTACCAGCCGCACACAAAATGTAGGTCTCGACATTGATGCATGGAAAGGTAAGATCGGCGCTTCATTCGATGTTTTCCAAAAAAACCGTGATGGTTTGCTTGGAAATCGTGTTCAATCGGTTCCAAATACTTTTGGGGCAAGCTTCCCGCAGGAGAATATCAACAGTGACCTTGTTCGGGGAGTTGAACTGGTGGTTTCACACAAAAATACGATCAACGGTTTTACTTACGGTGTCAGTTTAAATGCTACTTATTCACGCAGATACCTTGTTCATACCGAAAGAGCGCCTTATGTTTCCACATGGGAAGCATGGAAAGATCCATGGGGATCAGAACGTTATCAGGGGCGTGAGTGGGGATACGACATCAATGGACGCTACACCAGCATGCAGGAATACGAAACTGCTCCTCTTCTTGGCGGCGGTTCAGGTAACTCAAGAATGTTACCAGGTAGTTTTAAAGTGGTTGATGTAAACGGGGATGGTGTAATTAACGGAAACGATCAACTCCCCATGTTCTGGGCAGGTCAGTACCAGGGATATGCAGGTAATCCGCCATTACAGTTTGGCGCCAACCTAAATGCTTCATGGAAAAACTTCGATTTTAACATGCTGCTTCAGGGGTCAGCTTTATTCACCATATTTACCAAAGTTGACGACATTTGGGGTTATGGACGATATCCGGTTTTGCTGGATAAATTCCTCGACCGCTGGCATACCGAAGACCCAACTGCCAATCCGTATAATCCTGCAACCAAATGGGTAGAAGGCAGGTATCCTGCATTACGATCGAACTATTCCGGTACCACTGACAACCTTAGCACTTCGGAATGGAGACATGATGCAAAATACTTAAGAATCAAGAGTCTCGAGATTGGTTATACACTTCCTAAAAGTCTGACTTCGCGTATGAAAGCCGAATCCCTGCGCATCTACATGAATGGTTTTAACCTCCACACTTTCACCAGTAAGAATCTGAAAAACTTGGATCCTGAGCGCGAGGAAGGTGATTATGCTGCTGATTTGACTTATCCGCTGATGAGGTCGTTTAACCTTGGAATTAATGTAAACTTTTAATGACTTGTAATATGAAACGTAAATTATTATATATACTAATTGCATTTACTGCATTTGTATTACCCGCATGTAATAGCTTTCTTGATGAGAAACCGCTTGACCGGGTACCAGCAGAGCAGTTATTGAATGATCCGAATGGTATTAAAGTACTTCTGGCAAATTTGTACAACAGAATGCCTGTTGAAGACTTCAGATATAATCCTGGCCAAGGCTTTAATTATAAAAACGACGCTGGTTCTTCATTTGTGGCTCATGGTTGGTCATCCAGTTTTTTTACCGATGACGCGATGATGACCCACGGTTCCGGAGCTGGTCCTATTTCTGATGGTTACTGGGACTATGCCGGGATCCGTCAGGTTAATCAATTTATTGATAATCTTAAAGTGGTTAAGCTCGATGAGGCTCAGAAGAACAGGCTGGTAAGCGAAGCACACTTCATCAGGGCATACATGTATTTTGGTTTGGCAAAACGTTACGGGGGAGTTCCGTTGGTAAAAGAGACCCTCGAATACTTACCCGGAAGTGATAATGCCAACTTGTTTATTGCCCGCAGCACTGAAAAAGAAACATGGGACTTTATTCTTTCTGAATGCGATTTAGCTGCCGCGAACCTTCCGGCAGTAGTAACTTCCGGAGAAGGTGCAAATCGTGCAACCAAATGGGCTGCCATGGCACTAAAATCACGAGCCGCATTACATGCTGCTTCGATTGCCAAATTCTGGAACAAAGCTCCTCTTACAGGCGAAGCAGTTGATCAAAAATTGGTTGGCGGTATGTCAGTGGCTGACGCAAACGCTTATTACAAGGTTTGTTTGGATGCATCTAAAGCAATTATAGATGGCGCCGGGAAATCACTTTATAAATCTTCTCCGGCAAGTAACATAGAAGCTGCCAAGAATTATCAGGAAATTTTCCAGAATCCGACAAGTGGAGAAGTAAAGAATGAAATCATTTTTTCAATTGGTTATATTGACGGAACCATTACCAGCTTACAAGGCCATTGCTATGATGTACATTTTAATCCTTCGCAAACAGCTACCGGCTACTTAGCCTACGGAAGGTATAGCCCGTCACTTAATCTGGTTGATGTGTACGAAGATTACACCGATGACGGAAATGGTAACAGTGCAAAAATTGTTACCCGCACCGATGGGAACGAGAACTATGTAGTTGCAGATCCAACCAAAGTTGACCTTACACTGGCCTTTAAAAAGTATGATAACCTGATCGATCCTTTTATTAATAAAGATGCACGTTTGCTGGCAAGTATCATCGTTCCTGGCGCTATATGGAAAAATGTACCGATCATTATTCAGGGTGGTTTGATTAAGCAAGATGGTACGAAGCTAATTTATACCGAAGCCAATGCTCCCGGAATAGATGGTAAAACCTACTATTCTTATGGCGCTTCAACTCCTTCGGCCTATTCAGGATTCAGAGGATTAGGCAACTTCGACAATGCCAACTTTACCTGCTCAGGATTCACGCTGAAAAAATTCCTGACTGAAGGCAAAAATGCTCAGGGAGTACGTTGGAGTTCTACAACTGATTTTATCGACTTCCGTCTGCCGGAAATCTACCTGAACTATGCAGAAGCAGCTATTGAAAGTGGAACCGGTGATGTTAATCTGTCCAAAACATTTCTGAATAATATCAGGAAACGTGCAGGACATAAAGACCAGATTCCCGCAACCATTGAAAATATTCTAAAAGAGCGTCGTGTTGAGTTTGCTTTTGAAGGCCCTCGCTATTGGGATTTGGTTCGTCGTCGCGATTACCATACCACTTTTGCTACAGGAACACGTCGTCAGGCTTTGGTTCCGGTATTGGATCTGCGCGAAGCAACTCCTAAATACATCTTCGTTCGTGCCAATAACTATTACGATGAAAAAGCAAATGGTGTAGTCTTCCAGACCATGTCGTATTACAAAGGTATTCCCGGTATTAGCACCAATAAGCTGGTACAAAATCCACAATATTAATCAGACATAAACCAGATAAAATGAAAAAGATAGTTTATTCCATTTTAACAGTTATTTGCCTTTTCGCATTATTACAGTCGTGCGAAAAAGACAATTTTGATGCACCAAACGCTTCCTTTTACGGAGCAATCAAAGACAGTGTCGGTGGAGCTTTGGTCGAGACTGAACTTATTAATGGTTCTCAAATCGAAGTCTTTGAAAAAGGAGGTTATACTACTCCTGTGTCGCAGAAATGGCTGATCAAAAACAGCGGTGAGTTTCGAAATAACCTGGTTTTTGTCAACACTTATGACATCAACCTGGCCAATGGCAACTTTTTCCCCTACCGGATCAACGATGTTGAAATCAAAGCTGGCGATAATCAGCGCGATTTTCAGGTAGTTCCGTATATCCGAATTAAAAACTACACTATTACCCAAGATAAAGCAGCCAACAAGATAGTAGCAACCTTCAGTCTTGAGGCAGGCAAATCAAAGGTAAAAGTAAAAGCAATCCGTTTGTATGCGTTTACTGATGTTTATGTAGGTGAGAATGTGAAATTCAATACCACCGGCACCGGCTTCACACAGTCGTTTAGTCCGACGAAAGTCATTGATGCAACAACCTATACGCTTTCGATTGATCTGGCGGCCAATACGAGTTTCTTTATACCCGGAAGAAATTACTATTTTAGGGTTGGCGCTTTGGCCGATGTTGCCGGTGTTGGAACGGTAAGGCATAATTTTGCACCAAACGTGAAAATTACACTGTAGTAACTATTTGATTATCTGTAAGAAATATCAGATTCTCACTTTAGATTTAAGTTAATTGAAAAGGGAATTTACAGAGAGATATGGATTGAGTTCCATTCTCTCTGTTTTTCTAATATATCCACTAAAACCGCATCACTTAATCCGGAAAAAATGAAAAAATATGTATTTATTCTTCTTGCTATATTCTTTATTGCCAGTGGCTACACCAATAAAAAGGGTTTAAAGCCATTGACTGATAAACAAATTATTGAAAAAATTGAGAAACACCGTCCTTTAAAAGGAGCATTGATCCCTTCAAATATCAAAGATAGAATTGGCGCTACCCATGTAGCCGGGAAATACTTCTTTACCAAAGAGCCATACCTCATCGAAGGATGCAAGAAAATGAATGAAATGGGTTACGGCGTCGTGAAACTCTGGTTCAGGAAAAACCCGGGTGGCTATCCTTACAATTCGGAATGGAATCTTCCGAAGGACATTACTTTGAAGGAGCTTGCTCAACATCCTTATTGGGCGGCCTGTTTCGATATGCCATTTTCGACCATTGCCTTGAGCGTGGATGGTGCAGGCATAAAAACCACCGATGAAACCGCAGCAAAAGAGGAAGAAGAAATCTATGATCTGACCAAATATCTGCTCGAAAAATTCCGCAACCGTAAAGTCACTTTTATTCTTCACAATTGGGAAGGCGACTGGATGATGCGTGGCGGAACCGGCGATTATGCCCGTTGGTCGCGCAACCCCGGCCAATTAATTAAGGCTGTTGATGGTGACAGATATACCGTGACAGTTCCGGCCGATTCGACCGAACGGATTAAAGCTATGGCAAAATGGTTTACCGCCCGACAAAATGGAGTGAACCGTGCACGTGCCGAGGTAAAAAACAGCAAATGCAAGGTTTATCATGCTATTGAAGCCAACAAAGTAATGGATAGCATGGATGGGATTCCGGGAATTGTCAACAGTGTTTTACCTTTGGTAGAAACAGACATGGTTTCCTGGTCTTCGTATGATGGTTTGGATGCTACCGGTCTTAAAATGTACAAAGGAATTGAATACATCAGGCAAAATATCAGGCCCACCAAAATTATGGACGGAAAACAGGTGGTCTTCCTGGGCGAAATCGGAATTCCCGAGCAACGCTACGAAGGACTGACGGAAAAAGGTCCGGTAACCGACCGCTGGGATGCATACATAGGAGTTTGCCTTGCACTCGATGTTCCTTACCTGATTCAGTGGGAATTGTATTGCAACGAACCCAAAAACGAAGAACTTCGGAAACTGGTTGACACACGTAAAACTGACGAAATGCGGGGATTTTGGTTGATCCGTCCGGATGGAACCAAAAGCTTTGCGGGGGAATATTTTGATCAGCTATTGAAAAATGCAGGAAAAAAACTTTGAACTTGAAATAACTTAAATGAAACGATCTATAATCAGGCTTTTATTCATTATCGCGTTTGTTATCAGTATGTTTGGCTGCGACAGCAACGACAATCCACTTCCAAATGCAAACGGTCCGATCATAAGTTCCTTCACTCCTTCATCAGGAAGCGAAGGAACCAAGGTGACCATCTCCGGAAGTAATTTCAGCAGCGAATTGAAATCAAACATCATCACTTTGGCAGGAGCTGGTATTGAGCCGGTTTCGGGATCCACATCTCAACTTGTGTTCAACGTTCCGGCTGGCATTGCGCCCGGCGACTACCGTATCAGTGTGAAGGTAGGCAGTTCAGTTTCCGCCTCTACACAGCTTTTCAGTGTAAAGGAGAAAAGCGAAATTACCGATCCGGAAGTATTGAATTATAATTATGCCATTGGAACACAAACCATCGGACCGTCTTATGGCTTTACAAGTGAGGATCGTTTGGTGGAATCGGCAAAAGCCATTTTGGATATGGGTAGTAATATCCTGAAAATCACCTTGAGTACCGGAAGTTACAATATTACCGGCCGGCCCAATTATAGCAGTCTGACTGCTTTGGTTAAGGACGATCCATCGTTCAGTAAAGTTCTGGATATGCCCTTTAATTATTATTTCTTTTGGGCACGATCTCATGCGAACTGGGCCGATGGTTATTCAGTTTCCGAAAGAAACGATGATTCTACTCAAATTGCAGATCTGACCAAATATCTATTGACGAAATACAATAACTCGGGCAAACAGTTCTTCCTGGGACATTGGGAAGGCGACTGGTATCTGTTGCCCAATTACGATGCCAATTACATCCCGTCTGATGCAAGGCTGAATGGTATGATTCAATGGTACCGAACCCGGCAAAATGCTGTGGATGAGGCAATAAAAGTAACGGTTCACAGTAATGTTCAGGTCTTTACTTATTGCGAGGTAAACCGCGTTGTGGATGCGATGAACGGCAAAATCAGGGTGGTCAATAAAGTGTTGCCTTATACAAATGTCGATTACGTTTCCTATTCATCTTATGATGCCCAAAGTTTAAGCCAATCGGAATACAACAATGTAATGAATTACATCGAAGGAAATTTGCCTGTTCGTCCGCTGGTAAAAGGCAAAAGAGTTTTCATCGGTGAGATGGGTCGCAGTGCACAGGATTTCAGCTTCTCAAAGTCCCAGCACGAATCGGTTAATCGCGAAAACATCCGAAAAGCTTTGGTTTGGGGAGCACCATTCGTTTTATACTGGGAAATGTACAACAACGAAATAAAAGATGGCGTTCAGCGTGGTTTCTGGCTGATAGACGATAAAAACGAAAAATGGCCGCTGTACTATACTTACAACAGTTTTTATTCGAAAGCAAAGAGTTGGGTAGCCAGCCGGAAAAAAATCTTGAACAGGCTTCCAACACAAGAAGAGTATAATCTTTGGGCATCAGGAACATTGGCAAATCCATAAATTGAATTTATTTTTATCTTAAAATAACCAGGATATGAAGCAGTTTCTGATTCTGATTTTGATTTTTTTCCCGGGGGTCGTATTATTTGCACAGGACCGGCAGAA
Organism: Bacteroidales bacterium; assembly: GCA_038248385.1. Taxonomy (GTDB): domain Bacteria; phylum Bacteroidota; class Bacteroidia; order Bacteroidales; family Prolixibacteraceae; genus Aquipluma. The sequence goes on along the minus strand of JBBRXN010000022.1, from coordinate 23,222 downwards.
GACTGTTTATTGGAATGAAAAGACACAGCTTATCCCGTGGCGTATGCCTTTTGTTGCCGATTCAAAAAGCATCGAATATGTCGATTTGGATAATGATGGTGATCCTGATGTCCTGAAAACAACGATTTTGAACGGAATTCCTATTCTATGGATCGACGATGATGATGATATGAAAACCGGTGATCTGGAAGGTGATCAGGACAATGATTGTTTATTGGTGGATGTAAATAAAGACGGAATCTTTGCAGGCCCAAGTGATTTGAGCATTGATTGGACGGACACTGACAATGATGGTATTGCTGAAGTTCAATTGGTCGTAAGCAATGGAGGATTGGAAACACGAAATTATTTCGACTGGGGAGCCGATTATATGTATATCATCGATTGGGGAGAAAAAGACGGAATTAAAAATTTCATTAATTGGAACGAATTGGTATTGCGCACCTGGGAACACAACGGACATGCCAATTTCTTTACTGATTATCATGGCAATACACTTTTTTTGAAAATGCACGGGTCAACCTTCCGCATCGATGATTTGCGCTTCAATTGGGAAAATCCGTTTATTTTTTACGATTACGATAAAGACAATTTGTCGGAAATGGCCATTCGGCTGGTAGATTCTCCTCAGTTCAGACCAAAAGCAGGCGAAAAGTCTGATTGCAAATTCGATAAAATTAATCCGGAACACGATATTTTGTTTACCCAAAAAGTTGATTGGACAGCTGTAACCTGGGATCTGGATAACGACAATGGTCAGGGTAACGAATTTGATTTCGACATGTCGCTGAAATTCATTGGTTCTGGGTTCGATTATTCCGATCAGGTGCATAAGTTCAGAAATATGAGGGGACTGCCGGCAGCCGACAAATTCTTTTACGATGCTCGTTGGAGACAAAACGATGAATTGATTTATACCGACCAAAAAGTGGCTTACGATAAAGTTTTCAAACAAGGAAAATGGGATTATTGCTGGTTTGTTTTTGATGAGGATGATGATTGTAACCGCTGGGAACGTGTGGAATTTTACGAACCGAAAGACCTTTGGAAAATTGGCATGGAAAAGGGAGGATTGGACAATAACAAACAAGCCGATGCGATTGGTGACCGTGGTGAATTTGACACCGATAATTCAGGAAAAGGAAACTTATACATAGCACCTTTTGATGGAAGATTACATTTGTATGGCGCAGAGTGGGGTGCTTGGCGTGTGGATATGAATGCTTCAAGTTTTCAGGGTTACGGAGGGCTTTATCCCCCGGCAAAATCGCATGTCCGCGATCAGATTGAACCAGCGAAATGGGCAACTGTCCGCTATTCCGATACAAACAATAATGGCTTTACGGATTGCATTGAATATGATTTGAATGGTGATCAGGTTTTTGAAGAAAAAGTTTCGTTATTGGAATTGGGAATCGACGACAGAGCTTCGATTATCAATACAGGAAATACAAATTACAAATCGTTTACGAAGATTTTCAGCAATCTGACGAACAACATTTGGTCACGCTCGCAGGAAATTATCAAGGTTGCAAAAAAAATGGGAGTCAGTCCGGGTTGGTATGCATTCTGGCAACAACCACGTTCGATGTTCGAGAAATATCAATACGGTTACTGGCTTAGTTTTTACTTATATAAAGATATGTGCCATGAGGCTTTACTAAAAGGTGACAAAGAATTGAAAAACAAACTTGATATTGCTTATTATTCAGGCAATTGGTCAGCAATTAAATAAATAAATAATGAAACGAATATCATTTTTAATTATATCATTTTTAATTTTTGCTTTTTCATTACAAGCTCAATTAAAAGTTGCCGGAATCTTTGGCAATAATGCTGTAATTCAGCAAGGAATAGCTGCACCGGTTTGGGGACAGGCAATGGCTGGCGAAGTTATTACAGTTCAGATAGCCGGTAATGAGGTGAAAACGGTTGCCGATGAATACGGAAACTGGATGGTTAGAATAACGCCAATGAAAGCTGATGGAAAGCAATATGAATTAACCGTAAAAGCAGGAATAGATAAAATTGCATTTAAAAATATTCAGGTTGGTGAAGTATGGTTTGCTTCCGGACAATCGAATATGCAGTTTAAAGTTGGTGGTGGCATCAACAACATGGATGAGGAGATAGCAAAAGCCAATTATCCGAATATTCGTTTTTATAACGTTGATTTGGTAACGTCGGTGCAACCCATGATGGACATTACACAAAAAGACTGGCAGATTAGTAATCCGGCAAATGTCAAAGATTTCTCGGCAGTTGCTTACTTTTTTGCTCGTGAATTGAATATAGATAAAAAAATTCCGGTTGGAATTATTGTTGGAGCTCGTGGAGCCACCAATCTGGAAACATGGATGAGTCGTGACCGGTTAATGACGCACCCCGATTTTCCAGAACAACTTACAAAATTAGGGACAGACACTGCTTTGTGGAATGACAATGTTCGCAAAGCCATTCAATCCGAAAAAGATCGTGACCAGATTGCCAATACATCCATGAATGGAATAAACCTGAAAGTAAACACGCTGAAATACAACGATTCAGACTGGGATAAAACTACATTTCCAATCAATATTGGAAAAATGGGTTATCCCGGATTTTGGGGCTTGGTTTGGATTCGGAAAACGTTTGAAATTTCGGCTCAATCCGCTAAAAAAGAATGGAAAATCTACTTGCCCATTAAAGATCAGGACGACCGTATTTATTTGAACGGCAATGAGATTGCCCGCAGTGTTTCGAAATTAAAAGAGAAAGTAATTACATTTCCCGCAGGTAGTTTGAAAGCAGGAAGTAATTTGTTGGCAATCAGAATGTATGTGCATTGGGGAAGTGCTGAAATTGGAAATGATAAAACTGAATGCTATTTGCTTTCAAAAGACGGTGAACGAATTGAATTGACTGGAGATTGGACTTCGAGCAATAAAATTGAACCACCAGTGGCACAGTGGCAGGATTATTACAATTCCAGTACGGCGAATTTCAACGGTGTTGTAAATCCGGTTATACCTTACGGAATTCGTGGTTTTCTTTGGTATCAGGGAGAGAATAATGCAAGCCGTTTTAAACAATATGCCGAGTTGCAACCGATGCTGATTGACGATTGGCGGGTTCGTTGGGGGCAAGGCTATTTACCATTTCTGTTTGTGCAATTAGCCAATTATACGGAACGTTCGGCAATGCCAAAATCGGCGGACAACTGGGCGAGTTTTCGGGATGCTCAGACTTCAACACTCAGCAGAAGTCAAAATACCGGAATGGCTTGTACCATTGATATTGGTGACGGAAATGACATTCACCCGAAAAACAAACAAGATGTTGGTAAACGGCTCTATTTGGCGGCCAAAGCCAAAGCATACAATGAAGACATAGTTTATTCCGGACCAATGTTTAAATCAGTCAGGTTGGATGGTAATACATTGAAAATCAGTTTTGATTTTACTCAAAATGGGTTGAAAACGAAAGAAAATCAAGCTGTAAAAGGATTTGCTTTATGTGATAAGGATGGTAAATGGACTTGGGCTGACGCTAAAATCAGTGGCAATGAAATTACGATTGATTGCGATAAAACGGTGACTCGCGTTCAGTATGCCTGGCAATCCAATCCTGATTGTAATTTGTATAACACGGAAGATTTACCAGCAGTGCCATTTAATATTGAAATAAAGAAATAGTCTAAAAATAAAGTATTAGAAACAAAATGAAAAAATCATTTTCTGTAATATTATTTGTTTTCACTGTAGGAATTGTTTGTGCCCAAACCGCTGCTCAAAAAGAAGCGGTCCAAAAGCAAAAAGAGCAGTTGACTTTTGTAACCACCACACCGGCCATGATTCAATCAGATTTCTATAAATCTGGAATTGAGAATCAACATCCATGCCTGTTTGCCACCCAGGCGGATATTGAAAGAGCAAAAACATTGATTAAAGGTGGTGATTTACTGTTGATTAAAGCCTGGGCACAACTAAAAAAACAAGCCGATGAAAATCTGGAAAAGCCTTTCAACACTGGTGAATTAGACGGTGCCAAACTTCGGGTAAAAGGCACTCACGGCTATGCCGCCCTGTTACCGCCTTTGGTAATTGCCTACTGGATGACAGGCGAAAACAAGTATGCGCAACGGGCATACGAGGTTTTCCAAAACATGGCAACTTGGCCTGATTGGGGAACCATGATTGTTCCACCTTATACCGACCGGCATTTTTTGGATACCGGAATTGCGGCTTTTGATGCAGCCTTGATTTACGATGGTTTGTACAACTGGATGAAACCCGAGCAACGTGATTTTGTATACCAAACTGCCCAAAAATTCTTGTTTACTCCAGTTTTAGCGCAATATAAGGGAGAGGCTCAACGTACCTGGCAGTGGAACAAATCGGCAAACAATTGGAATGGGATATGCAATGGTGGCGTTATCATGGCGTCGTTGATGATGTTCGATCGTGATCCCCAAACTATGAGCTGGCTAATTTCGACTGCTGCCAATGATTTACCGATATTTATCCGCGAATTCGAACCTGACGGTCAAAGTGAAGAAGGGTTGATGTATTGGAGTTATGCTTTGATGTACACGCTGCCTGCTTTTGATGCAATGCAACGCTGTTTGGGCACAACTTACAGAATTGCTGAAACGCCTGGAATACGCAAAACCGGATATTTCCCCGTTTTCACTACCGGACCGGTTACATCAATAAATATTGGAGATGATCCTTTGAAAACCGGACGTGCCAATTCATTTTTTTGGCTGGCAAAACATTTTAACGATGCTTCTTTAGCAAAATTACAATATGATCTGGTTGTTGAAAATGGTTCCGAAATGCACTGGTTCGATTTCTTTTATTACGATCCGGCTTTGGTTTCGAAAGGGTTAAAAGTAAATGTGCCACTTGACAATTCGGTTTATGGACTTGAACTGATGTCAATGCGCGAAAACTGGAGCGACAAAGATGCGCTTTATGTTTCTGTTCATGGTGGTTACAACAGTGCAAGCCATGGCCATCTCGATGCAGGATCATTTTATATTCAGGCGCTTGGCGAAGTATGGGCCTATGGAAATCTGGGGCGTGATGATTATACTTATCCGGGATATTTTTCAAAGCAAACATCTCCCGGCTATTATGATTCTGTTACAGAGCAAAAAGAAGCCGGACGCTGGCATTTTTACCGGTTAAGAACTGAAGGGAAAAATTGTCTGGTGTTTAATCCTTCAATCCGTCCCGAGCAATTTGAAAAAGGAACAGCTTATGTGACGAAACAAAAATCGACACCCGATGAAGGATATTTTGTTTTGAATATGCAGGAATGTTATCAACGCGATGTGAAAAACTATATGCGCGGCGTGAAACTCGATCGGGGGAACCGCTATATAACTATTCAGGATGAATTTGAAGCTAAATCTCCTTCAACTGTTTGGTGGAGTATGCATACAAAAGCCGAAATTGAAATATCAAAAGATGGGCGTTCCGCAACTTTAGTTCTTAAAGGCAAAAAGGCAAAGCTTCAAATCGTTGGTGCGAAAAACGCTAAATTCCAGGTTTTGCCAGCCACTTATTTGCCCGGTGAGGAATTTCCATTGACTAAGAACTCAGACAATAAGGATTTTAAAAAAGTTTGTATAAAGTTGGAAAATGTAAAATCAGAGAAATTACGAATTGATTTCATTCCTTTGGAAGGAAAATCTAATCCTTCGGTTGGTATTGTCGATTTAGCAAAATGGTAGAATATTACACCTAATCAAATAAATATAATCCGATATGAAATCAACCCTTAAATTTCTACCGCTTATGGGGGCAACCGCTCTTCTGGCAGTTGCGCAGGGATGTTCCGAAGTAAAGAAACCCGTTCGACCCAATATCATCTTTATCATGAGCGACGATCATGCCTATCAGGCCATCAGCGCTTATGGCGATAGGTTTAGCGAGATTGCACCGACTCCCAATATTGACAGGATAGCTGCCAACGGAATGATATTTAACCGCTGTTTAGTTACCAATTCCATTTGCGGACCTTCACGCGCCACTATTCTTACCGGCAAATACAGCCACCTGAACGGCTTTTTGCAAAACGAGGCAACACCTTTTGATGGAAGTCAGCAAACTTTTCCAAAAATCCTGCAACAAGCCGGATATCGTACAGGGCTTATTGGAAAATGGCACCTTGATTCAGAACCTACCGGATTCGATCATTGGGATATCCTGCCTGGTCAGGGTCATTATTACAATCCTGATTTCATTAATCCGCAAGGGCAATATCAGGAGAAAGGTTATGTGACCGATATTATTACTGAAAAATCAATTGCATGGCTGAAAGAGGCCTCATCCGGTGGAAAACCCTTTATGCTGATGCTGCACCACAAAGCGCCACACAGGGAATGGGAACCAGGTCCAAAATATCTTGAACGCTTTAAGGGAGTGCAGTTCCCTTTGCCCGAAACACTTTTCGATGACTATTCGGGAAGAGGTCAGGCTGAACATGAGCAGGATATGACCATTGAAAAAACAATGCGGATGGAAGCTGATCTGAAAATGTGGGAAGACACGATTTCTCCTGAGTGGAAAAGAACGGTTGGCAGGATGAGTTCATCTCAAAGAGCCGCCTGGAATACGGTTTACATCCCTGTCAAGGAAGAATTTAAGAAGGCCAATCCGAAAGGCAGGGATTTAATTGTCTGGAAATATCAGCGTTATATGAATGATTATCTTGCTTGCATCCAGTCTGTAGATGAGAGTGTTGGTAAAGTTCTTGATTATCTCAAAGAGGCAGGGCTTGATGAAAATACCATTGTGATTTATACCTCCGATCAGGGATTTTATTTGGGCGAACATGGCTGGTTCGACAAACGTTTTATGTTTGAACAATCTTACCGTACCCCGCTACTGATCAGTTGGGCGGGAGTAACTCAGCCGGGTTCAGTAAATAAGGATATTGTTTCTAACCTTGATTTCGCCGAAACTTTTCTTGATGCAGCAGGCATTACAATCCCGAATGATATGCAGGGCGAAAGTTTGTTGCCAATTTTGAAAGGGAAAACCCCTCCGGACTGGCGAAAGGAACATTACTACTCCTATTACGAATATCCTGGCTGGCATAGCGTTAAAAGGCATTATGGCATAACTACCGACCGTTACAAACTGATTCATTTCTACTACGATATTGATGAATGGGAAATGTTCTACCTTGTTAGCGACCCACAGGAAATGACAAATGTTTACAACGATCCGGCTTATTCAACGATCCGCGAAGATTTAAAAAAGAAACTTTCGGAAATGGAAATTAAATACAAGGACAGTGAGGAGTTGAGAAACTCATTTCTCCCACTAAAAAAGCAAGAAAGAACTAACTGATTTTTATAGAAGCACCAATACTAAAACAATACCGACATGACAAAAATAAACTTCCCGGCAATAAAGCTCATTACATTACTAATAGTTATTATTCTGCATCAAACCGGATCTGCTCAAAATTCCCGCTTGAATTTCGGATTAAATCAGCCACAAGACCCGACGACGTTACCTGTTTCAAAAGCGGTACCTCAAACTTCAGTTCGCAAAGCTAAAATCAACATTCCGGCAAGTCTGCAAAAAGTAGCTGAAAATGAATTTCAATTGAATAATGGTTGGGAAATGACTGAAGCTGATGTGGTAATTGCTTCAGGTCAGTCAATTTTTAATCCTGAATTGAATACGTCCATTTGGTACAATGCCACTGTTCCTGGAACTGTACTTACCACTTTGGTTGATCAGGGCGTTTATCCTGATCCATATTTCGGACTGAATAACCTGCATATTACCGATTCGCTTTGCCGTAAAGAATGGTGGTATCGGTTGCCGGTAAAACTTCCTGAAAATTGTTCCGGAAAAACCATCTGGCTGCAATTCAACGGAATCAATTACAAAGCCGATATCTGGCTGAATGGCAAATTGCTCGGCAGGATGGCCGGAGCATTTCAACGCAGGGAGTTCGATGCCACGAAATTGATAAACCTTCAGGGTAAAAATATTTTGGCTGTACACATTTATCCGCCACATAACCCGGGTATCCCGCACGAAGAATCTTCGAAAACCAATGCCGGCCCAAACGGTGGACAATTATGTCTGGACGGCCCGACTTTTATTTCTTCGGAAGGTTGGGACTGGGTGCCTGGAATTCGTGATCGCAACATTGGTATCTGGCAGGATGTGCGCCTTCGACTGACTGAAGCTGTAACGATTGTCGATCCACAGGTAATTACCGATTTGCCCCTGCCTGACACCACAAGTGTGCTGATTACCATCAAAACAGGCATTCAAAACCATTCACCGAAAACACAACTAATTACGGTAACTGGTCAAATTGACAAGATCGAATTCAGCAAAACCATTGATCTGAAGCCAAATGAATTCCAGACCGTTACGTTTTCATCTCCGGAATTTCCACAGTTAAACATCAAAAATCCCCGTTTGTGGTGGCCAAACGGTTACGGCCATCCGGAATTGTACCATTTGAAACTTCAGGCAAAATTAGGAAATACGGTTTCTGACCGGAAAGAAATCCGATTCGGAGTGCGTGAATTTTCGTATGAATTGGCAGTTGCCCAACCTGAAAATACGACATGGCGGGTTGAATTTAATCCGATAAAAGCTGCCGGAAAGAGCTTGTTCAACAATATCGACAGGGTTGATGTTGGCAACGGAACTTTTCTTCCAACATTGGCTGATTCGGCAGATGCTTCTTTATTAACTTCTATCAACAAGAAAAGTGACAATCCTTTTCTGACTATCAAAATAAACGGGGTTCCGATTTTCTGCAAAGGCGGTAACTGGGGAATGGACGATGGTATGAAGCGCGTATCGCGCGAAAGGCTCGAGCCCTATTTCAAACTGCACCGCGATGCCAATTTCAATATGATCCGTAACTGGACCGGAGAAAGCACAGAAGAAGTGTTCTACGATCTTTGCGATGAATACGGGATGCTGGTATGGAACGATTTCTGGCTTTCGACCGAAGGTTATAACCTGAATGTAAACGACAATCAATTGTTTATGACCAATGCAACCGATGTAGTCAAACGGTTCCGAAACCATGCTTCTATTGCCATCTGGTGTCCGCGTAACGAAGGATATGCCCCGGCACAAATAGAACCTCAACTGGTCGAATTGATTGCCAATGAAGACGGAACACGCCATTATGCACCTAATTCGAGGAACCTAAACCTTCGTCCGAGCGGTCCGTGGCATTATATGAAAGACCCTGCCGATTACTATCGTAACAATGCTGAAGGTTTCTCCACCGAACTTGGAACACCTTCCATTCCGACTGCTGCAACCATTCGCTCGTTTATGCCTGCTGAAGACCATTGGCCAATCAGTGACACCTGGTTCTACCACGATTTGCATGATGGACAGAAGGATTACATACAGGCCATTGAAACTAAATACGGTAAAAGCGCCAACCTTGACGAGTTCTGTAAAAAAGCGCAGATGGTCAATTACGACAGTCACCGGGCGATGTTTGAAAGCTGGAACAGCAAATTGTGGAAAAAAGCCAGCGGATTGCTGCTTTGGATGACACATCCCGCGTGGCCAAGCACCGTTTGGCAAACTTATTCGTGGGACTATGAAACTTTTGGTTCATTTTTCGGGTCAAAAAAAGCATGTGAACCGATTCATATTCAAATGAACCTGAACGATAACAAAGTGGTGGTGGTAAATACCTCCCTTAAAAGCTACAACCAGTTAAAAGCCTCCGCCGATATCTTTGATTTGAACGGAAAAAAATTGATAAACAAAAACATTAACACAAAAGCATTGGCCAATCAACTGACCTATTGTTTTACAATTGAGCAGGAACCTTCGCTTCCCACTGTTTTTCTGATCAGGCTTACCCTATCAGAAGGGGATAAAGTTCTGTCACAAAACGATTACTGGAGAAGTACGCTGGATGGTGGAAATTTTGATTCATTTAATCATCTGGCAGAATTGCATTTGAAAGCAAAAATAGTGAAGCGCGGGATTGGCAAAGTGATATTTGTTGTGTCAAATCCGGCCAACTCACCGGCTATCGGGTTGAAGTTTAACCTTTGCGATCAGGAGAACGGAAAAATCATTCTTCCGGCCTATTTCTCAGATGGCTATTTTACATTACTTCCGGGGGAGAAAAAGCAGATGGAAGTTAACTGGAATAGTCCGATCGGTAAAAAGGCCGAAGTTGTCGTTGAAGGTTACAATTTAAAATCACAACAATTGTTTATAACTGATTGACACAAGATGAACAAAAAATTTCAGCCGGATTACACCAATATTTTAAAGGTGCTTTACAACAAGCGCCCTGACTATCTTCCTCTATATGAACACCATATTGATGCTCCGTTTATTTCAAAGGTACTCGGTGAAAATATCTCATCAAAGGGTTTGAACCCCGAAGAGTTGATGGATTACTACCGGAAAGTGATTGGTTTTTGGCAAGATATGACCTATGATGCTTTCGACTTTGAAGCAGCAATCTGTGATATCTTCCCGGGCCATGGGGCAATTATGGGCGGAATGTTAGGTCCGATACAGACGCGCGAAGATTTTGAAAAGTATCCCTGGAAAGATATCCCTGTTATTTTCAAAAACATTTATACTCCTCATTTTGAGGCTATCCGGGCTGTATTACCCGAAGGAATGAAGGCTTACGGAGGATGCGGCTACGGAATATTTGAAGCCAGTCAGGACCTGGTGGGTTACGAGCCACTTTGTATCATGCAATGTCTGGATCCGGAATTATTCACCGATTTGTTTGTCAGAATCGGTGATTTGTGGTGTGAATTGTGGTCGTGGGTGATAAAAAATTATTCCGACATTTTTGTTTTCTTCCGGATGGGGGATGACCTTGGACATAAAACCTCGACCTTACTGGAACCTGATATCATCAGGCAACACATTTTTCCACAGTACAAAAGGATTATTGATTTAGTACATCGTTCCGGAAAGAAATTTTTACTTCATTCCTGCGGGAAAATCTTTCCATTGATGGAAGATATCATCAATTTGGGCATTGATGCCAAACATTCCAACGAGGATCAAATAGCTCCGTTCGGTGAATGGATAGATAAGTATGCTGACAGAATCGGCCTTTTTGGTGGTTTCGATCTTAATTTGCTTATTTTGGAAAAACCTGAAACTGTCTATAAAACTGTGCTGGAAAAAGGGTCACTTTACCGGCGATTGGCTAATGGTTATGGCCTGGGTTCAGGAAATTCAATTCCGGAATATATTCCTGTTGACGGTTTTATGGCAATGATTGAAGCAACAAAGGCCATTCGAATTGCTGAAGATTGAAAACACCTTCATAAAGAAGAGTCAATATAATTTATACCTGAATTAAATGGATAAAGGAGCTTCTTTCTCAAAGGTTATGCCCGTGTTATTCGGGTTTTTCATCATGGGACTTGTTGATTTGGTTGGCATCGCAACCAGCTATGTGAAACAGGATTTCGCCTTGAGCGATACACTCGCCAACATGTTACCCATGACCTTATTCCTTTGGTTTGCAATACTCTCAGTACCCACCGGGATCATGATGAACAGGGTGGGACGAAAACGAACAGTGATTCTGAGTATGGTCATCTCATTTGTGGCAATGTTGCTGCCATTGGTTAGCTACAACTTTCCAATGATGCTTGTGGCTTTTGGATTAGTCGGTATCGGCAACACAATCATCCAGGTTTCGTTAAATCCACTATTGACCAATGTGGTCCGGGGAGATCGCCTGACCAGCAGCCTAACTTTAGGCCAGTTCATCAAGGCCATTGCCGCCTTTCTGGGGCCGATTATTGTCGGAGTGGCAGCAGGTAGCTTTGGCAACTGGAAATTTGTTTTCCTGGTCTTTGCTGTGATCACCGTGATTTCCGGATTATGGCTGGTACTTACCCCAATTCACGAAGAACCAGTCAACAAATCATCCTTATCATTTACAGGATCATTCGCATTATTGAAGGACAAGACGATTCTGCTACTTTTCTTCGCTATTGTTATTGTGGTTGGGGTTGACGTAGGATTAAACACTACTATTCCCAAATTTCTCATGGAACGTTGCAATATACCTTTAGAGCGGGCGGGATTGGGAACCAGTCTCTATTTTGTCGCCAGGACGATCGGAACTTTTGCCGGCGCAATTCTACTTGTAAAACTGTCAGGCCGTAAATTCTTTATTGTGAGCATGTTTGCTGCGATTCCTACTTTGATTGTCATGCTATTGATCGGAAACTTGTGGGGAATCTTGTCGATGGTATTTTTATTGGGACTGTTAGTAGCTAATGTATTCTCCATTATTTTCTCCGCCGCATTAAAGAAAAAACCAGAGCGTGCAAACGAAATATCAGGATTGCTGATTATGGGGATTGCTGGTGGGGCGATCATTCCGCTGATCATGGGCGTAGTCTCTGATTCCTTTGGACAAACCGGTGGTATGGCTGTAATGATGGTCGCCATTATCTATCTTTTATTCTCCGCCTTCAAACTGGAGAAGGAATGATTTAGTCATTAAATTTTTCAGAAGGATACTTTACACTTCTGTCGGGCGAGAAAAAATTAGTTGAGGCTGACTGGAATGGCACCGCCGCCAAAGTTTTTAAAGTAGTTGCGGACTCCACTCACTGATAAGAACCTGGTGAAATCGGAATTGCTATCTAACCTGGTTGCCGATTATGATGAAGTACATTACCAGATAAAAACGCCATCACTATCGGAGGTATTAAAACTAAAGATGTATGAAAGGGAATTGACTCAAACCATGCTTTCTGAAATTATTGGAGTAAGCCCTTCACGTATAAGTGAATATCTCACCGGGAAAAGCGAACCAACATTGAAGGTTGCCCGTAACATTTGTGTCAAACTGGATATCAGCCCTTACATTGTAACAGGGATTTGAGCTTTCAGGGAGCTCTTCCAAAAAATGTCACCTTTTTTACAGTTAACGCATGCCTTCCGATAACAAACCGAGAGAATAACTTAAGCTATTCCTAAATCCATTTCCATGCCGGGATGAGATTAATCCCATCCAATTGATCTTCCTGGTTATGGGTAATAATAACTCCTTCAGCCGCTCCGGTTTCCAACATTGCATTCTTGATTCCACTGATTTCCCTATCCATGTTTTCATTGTTAACTTCCCAGCACGATTGCACGACCATAACAACTTGTTCGTTTTGCTTCACCAGAAAATCACATTCACTGTTCGATTGCCGGTAGTATAATATTTCATTATAGTCACGTCGTAGCTTAATGAATACAAAATTTTCAAGTCTCCGACCCAAATCTTTACTGAATGAAAGGCTGTTGGCTTTTGCAAATACCGGATCAATTCCATAGCTCTTTTTAGGATTAACAATTTGCTTTTTTATGGAAGTTGAATACATCGATACAAAATCAACGATATAGCTTTCCTTCAAATAGTCGCAATAATCGATTACTGTCCTAACGGATTTAATTTCAAGAATTTTGGAGATATTGTTATAACTGAACTCTTTGCCGGTATTGCTTAATAAATGAACCGCCAATCGAATCAACAGGTTCTCATTGGTGATATTCCTTCGAATAGCCACATCGCGGGTAATAATATCTCTCAATAATGTTCTGAGATAATCATCATCATTTTCCTCTAAATATTCAGGGAATCCGCCAGATTCAAAATAAAGATCAAAACTTTCCAGGTTTCTTTCAAGATTGCTAAACGTCAGAAATTCCTGATAACTAAATGGGAAAAGTTCTATTTGTTTGTATCTCCCGGTCAGGCGGGTTCCTAATTCCCTGCTGAGCATGCTGGCATTTGAGCCAGTAAGGTACAATGGGATTCCCTTGTCATTCGCCATTCGAGCAAATAATTCCCATTGGTTTATATTTTGGATCTCATCAAAGAGCAGATGTGTTTTTCCTGACTCCACGGCGATTTTTTCAAGTTGAGAAAAATCATCCAGGGTAAAATTAATCAGTCTTGGATCTTCAAAATTGATATACATCGCTTTATCAGAACTCAGTAACTTTTGTTGAATCAATGTGCTTTTTCCACAACGGCGAACCCCGGAAACAATCACAATTCTTTTTGAATCTAAAGGGACTTCAATAGTTCTTTCAATCCATTTCTTCTTTAAGAAACTTTCCAATTGATCCTGAATAATTCCCGTTAATAGTAACTTGCTTATCATTTCTTGCTTTAATTGTAATTCACAAATATAATAGTTTGTATTTAAAGTACAAACTAACTTGTATTTGTAATACAAGCTATTTATGTCGGGATATATGAAATTATTTAAGATCCCAACTCCCTATAGTAAATTATCCAAGCGACTTTAAAATTCATCATCTTTTCTGATTTTTCTATCTGCTTGGTATCGTAGATGATACTTTGGTGGAAACAATTCTTCTAATGAATACTTAAAACATTATATAGTATCAAATAGGATACTATTTGCTTGTTTGTTGTTGAAATGTATCTTACCTTTACCAAAAAGTATTATTTATGATACTCTGTTTATACTTAAGATATGACAAACGAAGAAATAGTAAAAACAATAAAAGTCAGGAAAGAGATTCTGGCAATAAATCAGGAAAACCTTGCTGAACTTTCAGAGGTTGGAATTGCAACGTTAAAACGTTTCGAAAGTGGCAAAGGGAATATAACTTTAAAGAACCTGCAAAAGATTGCTGACACACTTGGCCTCGAAATAAAACTGGAACTTAAAAATCTGGTAAATGAGAAAAGCTGAAATATATAGGAAAGGTATTTTCGCAGGCAAATTAACAGAAAACGACAATCGCGCATTTGAATTTACATACGATTCTGTATATTTTAATGATAATTCAAAACCGGCAATTAGCCTAACATTACCCAAGAATCAATTGGTATATTCTTCAGAATATTTATTCCCCTGTTTCTATAATATCCTATCTGAAGGGGCAAATAGAGTTGTTCAATCGAGGCAATTAAAAATTGACAAAAACGATTTTTTTGGTTTGCTATTAGCCACAGCTCAATATGATACCATTGGTGCAATAACCATTAAACCAATTATTTAGAAAAAATTATGGAAATAAAAAATTGCCCTGGATTGCTAACGGAAGGATATTCAGAATATAGTCCTCTATTCTTGCGAAGGATGTTTTCCGGGCGAAAGGTCAGCCACATCTTGCCCTATAACGCCCCGGAGATTGATGAAGAAGACCAGATAAAGTTCATGCGAAATAGAAAAAAAATCTCCATTTCAGGAATGCAGGAGAAATATTGTGTTTTACTTGATAAAAGCAGCCTTCGGTTAACCGAAGAAAATGAAAAGGGTACATATATTCTCAAACCTAAACCGCATGGCCTAAAAAAGGTACTCATGGCTCCAGCAAATGAGCATGTAACTATGCAAATTGCCAGTCAGATATATCATATTCCAACTGCTGTAAATGGGTTGGTATTTTTTAGCAATAATGAACCTGCATATCTTACAAAAAGATTTGACATTGATACAAATGGTGCCAAATTGGGAAAAGAAGATTTTGCAACATTAGCTGGTAAAACCGAAGAAAATGCAGGAGTTAATTTTAGATATGAATATTCCTACCAAGGTATTGCCGAATTGATAAAAAAATACGTTGGAGCATGGAAAATTGAAACAGAAAAGTTATACAATTTGGTGATTTTTAACTTCTTGTTTTCCAATGGCGATGCTCACTTGAAAGATTTCTCCTTATTGGAAACTATAAATGGCGATTATATTTTAAGTCCTGCCTATGACCTGATGGATACCAGAATTCATTTCGATGAAGAAGGTTTTTTTGCTTTAACTGACGAGTTATTTAAAGAATGGTATTGGTCGGATTGCAGGATAAAAAACACACAACACCATCCGTGTAAGGACGATTTTATAAAATTTGGAAAGAAAATTGGAATAGCCGAAAACAGGGTCAATAAATTACTTGCCCCTTTTCTTAAAAAGCAAATAGGTATTGAAGTTTTGGTTAAAGAATCGTTTCTTGATCAGGACACAAAAGTGCAGTATATAAGCCATTATAATGAACGATTAGAGATGCTGAATCTATAAAATCTCCATACCTTCCTAATATGCTTCCAATGCATACTGTTCAGCATTAATTTCCCTGATCCTCCGGAATTATGCAATAAATTGCAAAAGCTTGAGCAGTTTTTTATTTGCATCCCCTTGCCATGAACAATGATTATTGATGAAAAAACACTCGATATGAGTTCATAAATCCGATTTTTTCCGATGTAACAGAGAATAAGGGCAAGGCCTCCCGCTTCCTGAAATCTTGTCGTTTGTAACGCCTATTTCGTTATCTTAGTAGCCATAAATGATAGTCTTGTGCACTCAATTTAACCTGGATCCAGTGCAACCAGGGTTCGACTGTTGAACCCTGATTAATCAATTGTTTATATGAAAGTTATGAAAACTAAATTAATAATGAAAAATTTTACACCTTTTTTATTCTTACTCTTTTTGAATTTGCAAGTATCAAATGCAGCTACTTATTATGTTTCCACAACCGGAAATAACAATAGTGCAGGATCTAATTCAGCCCCATGGAAAACGGTTACTTATGGTGTTTCTAAACTTGTTGCTGGTGATATCTTGAGAATTAAAGCTGGTACTTATATCGAAACTGCCAAAATAAACATTACGAAAAGCAATGTAACTATCGTGGCAGATGACCCGACCAACCGACCGACCATCGATTTCCAGGATAGAACCAACACCAGAAGCAGATATGTAGCAAGCTATGGCTGTAGTGGTGTTACGTGGGATGGTGTGAATATTATCAATGCAGGTGGTAACGAAAAAGGAGCTATTGCGTTTGACGGTACGAGTGTAACAAAAAAAATAACCGGCTGGACAATTAAAAATTGTGATATTACCTATGCTTTTAATGCTGCAATCAGGTGGCAATATGCCGATAATATTTTGATTGAAAATGTATATGCATCCCAATGTGCGCAGATGAATGTTGATCGAAAAAACACAAACAACCATCCACACATCATTTTAGGTTTTTGGTCGAATAATGTTATACAGCGAAATTGCAGGGTTATTCAGAACCATGGCGAAGGTATGGGGCCTTATGTCGATTGTAGCAACTGGATCATCGAAAATTGTACGGTTGCAGACAATTATAAAATCAATATTTATGTGGATACCGAAGTTGGTAATTGTATTGTTCGCAATAACTTGATTTATACTACCGCTTATTATGTAGTCGGTGGCACAACCGACCAGCGGTCGAGTGGCGTGCGTATTGCCAACGAAATTTCTGACTTTGTAGGATGGGGAGGTGTTTCTGATCCAACAAAATTCCTGGTTCAAAATGTGGATGTGTATAACAACATAATATTAAATTGTAGAACAGGAATTGAGATATTTCCATACAACAATGGTCCTTTTACTTTGACAAACTCTACGATTAGCAACAATACGATTGTGGGAACTACCGAAGGTACATCTGGAGTTTATATTAAAGTTCCCGGAGCTGTTGAATTAAGGAATAATATTGTGTACAATACCAACGGCGTGTCGTATGGATTAGGGGTTACAGCATCGAATAATAAAACTACAAATCCCTTATTTGTTGTTGGAACAGGCATAGTGCCCGAAAACTACAAACTTGCCAATGGTTCGCCTTGTATCAATGCGGGTTATACGATAACTAAAGTGACAACTGACTTTTGGGGAACAGCCCGACCTTATGGAGCAACGTATGATATTGGTGCGCATGAATCGACAATTGTTACATCCATTATTCCAGTAGAAGGATTGTGCTCAGTAAAAACTTATCCTAATCCGGTAATTGATATTTTAAATATTAATTGGGATGAAAACCTAGAAAACACAACAATTTTTCTTTTCGATATTACCGGAAAACAAATATATATTCAAAAAGTGGATCGAAATGTAAATCAATTTTCAATTAACTTCAAGGAATTGAAGTTAAAACAAGGAATATATTTCTTGAAATTGATTTCAGATCAGGAAGAATCTACTATTAAAATAGTTAAAAAATAGGATTTTTATTAATTCCTTAATCCCGGATTTTATCCATTGCTGTTTGAACAGTATTTCTTGTTTCCCTGGTAATACCCCAATCAGTGGCAATTGTTCCCCAGTAGCTAATGGCCTCCTGAACCTCTTCGATAATTAAGCCTGCATTTTTCAACCCAAAATGTGTGGCCAGTTTCATCAACTCTTTTCGCCCCGGATTTTTACTTTCACCGGCTACCATGGTACTGTGAAACCCATAGCCGGAATACGAAAAAGTCAGATCGTATGCAGGGGCAAACTGCCATTTTCCTTTGTCGTTCATCAGGAAAGAAAAATTCTTGCTATGGTCGTCCCTGTTATGCGAATACACATTAAATGCTGCCAGCCGGAATACTTTTTCGTAGGCTTTCACATGCTTTTCCAGCCGGAAAGCACATTCCATCAGATGCCCGTAATCCATCGTGCTCATTCTGAAATTGTCGTGCATAAGACCAGAAGCGGTATGTACATGCAATCGTTTGTCAGCTATACGGTCAAACCGCTTTGTTCCAAAATAAACCTGTCCTGATTTTCCTTTAAAAAGACGGCACTCGCTCATTTCAATGCCTGCCAGAAGCGCCATCTTGTGATAAGCAAATTCAATATTAGCAATTCCCTTGGTATCAGATGATGATGGAAATTTGATGATCCATTCTTCATAACCTTCCGGGATCTTGTCCTCACCGTGCATCAGGTGGTCATTAAGCGGATTGTAAGCAGCAAAAATCTTTGGTCTGGCACCACCCGAAGAGCCACCAAGGATAAACAATTCCTCTATAATCTCAGAACTGTTACCCTGAAGTATGTGGTTCATTTCAGCAGCGATAGTGTCCAGTTCGGGAAAAATGGCTGTTATCTTTCCAGGTTTAATTTCAGGTCTGTAAACAAGGGCTCCCATTCCGCGTGAGCCGACATAAGCCAATCGATCCAAAGGTGTTATTCTTGCAATGTCAATCCATTTTGCAGATAAGGAACGATCCAGCAACAGTCTGCCCCAGCCATCGGGCAACGAGTCGTTAAATACTCCAAACAACCCGTCAAAAGGGAGTTTATCCGCACTTACTATATCTCCTAAAAAAGGGAGTTTTATGGGTGAAAGATTAAGTCCGGTTTTAAGGAAATCAACATTGTACCTGAAGTATATCTTTTGATCGGAAAGCACCAGTTCTCCAACTTCAAAATTGTTTCCTTCAAGGAGTAGTGATACGAATAATTTATTGATACCGGCCATTGTAATTACTTATTCTGAAAATAGTTTTTTAACGTCATCAAGGTTTTCCTCTGCGAGCATGATGTTGTCAAATTCATTCAAGCGTCCTAACAGGTGCATCAGTTTCAGCAGCGAATCCAACGATATTTTTCCGGTGTTTTCAAAACGCTTTAAACTTCCCAGTGATACACCCGAACGTTCGGCCATTTCTCCCTGCGACATTTTTAGCTGTTTTCGCTGGGTGCGGTGCTTTTCAGCAAGTGCTTTCGCTACCTCTAGTGGAGTTGTTTCTAATGAATACATTATTGCGGTTAAAATATTATCCAAATATAAGTAAAAAAGACATATATAGCTAATATATTATCCTTTAATTGTATTTTCAAGTTGATCAATTGCATCCTGAAGTACGGTGCGGATTCTTTTGTAATCAATTTGCTCCCAGGCTTTCAGTAAAGGAATAAATCCGGGATTACCAGTCTTTTTGATTTTCTCAATCAACAATAAAATTATTCTCCTATTCCTGTCTTTCAACTCCAACACAATGCTGAAATCCTCGCTATGAATCAGGTTTTGAAGTTTTTGAAGGAGCTCTTCCGTATAGGTTTCACGCTCAATTTCCCAACCTGATTCTGAAAAAACAATTACAGGTAAACTGCCAGAATATTCAATTTCAAGGTAGCCATTCTCAATTGTCCAATCAATCCGTTTCGTTATTTCGGGCAAAGTTAAATGCTCGTAAAATCCATAAACCGGGCATTTGTCCAATCCATATTCGAATACCTTTTGAACTTTGGAACCCTTCAGTATTTTTGATAGTATGCTTCTTCCTCCGGTGGCAATTAATTCATCAGCGGCGCGAAGTATGGCTTTTATTTCATTCTCCGTTAAATCTGCGATCCCACTACCGTCGAGGGAATAGCTAACTTTAGGTTTTCTTTTGCTCATCTTCTATGCTTTTAATCAATTCATAGGCAATATTCGGGCTTAAAAGCCGCATCATACTTTCTTCTGCAGAACCAAAACTCAATAAGTTAATACTTCCATACCAAACAAGTTTTTGATCGATGACCGCAAATTTCTGGTGTATATTTGATTTTAGGACAATGTTTACTCCTACATTCCCTAAAACTTCAATGGTATCCTGCCACGCGGATAAATCCTTCTCTTTGTATTCCTCTGAAGGTCTTGTCACAACGATTACTTTCACGTTATTCGCAATGGCAACCTTCAGGTTTTGTGCCATTTGCAATGTGCGTTTTCTGGTAACAAAGGGACTTACTATCAGTATTTCCCTGCCTGCATTCAGGATATCATTGGAATAAACCGGTAAAAAATTGTTTTTGTCAAAGATGATATCCACACTTTCTGTAGCAAAACTTTCTCCTTTTGCTTTATAACCAATAGAGGCATATCCTGAAAGTCGTTTATTGTACATCTTTTCAAACATCCGAATATGGATGTCCGCATAATCGTAAATCAGCAATTCGCTTTTCCCTTCGAAGAGCCGATGCAGCCTTCCGGCATATTGTTGTAAGGTTCCTTTCCACGAGATGGGCATGGCTAAAAATAAGGTGTCAAGCCGGGGTTCATCAAATCCCTCACCAATATACCTGCCAGTTGAAACTAAAATCAGTGGTTTATCTTTTGGCACATTTGTTATCCGCGTCATGTTTTCCCTTGTTTCCTTTGCACCCATAGTTCCCATGACCGAAATCACATCAGGAATTAGTTTGCCAAGTGCTTTCGTGACTAGCTCAACATGGGCTGTTCTCTCCGTTAAAATAATACAGTTTCTATCCTTTTCATAACATTGAACCACATCATCAATGATGAGCTGATTTCTCATTTCATTCCCTACTATTTCGGCATACAATTCAGTAATTGACAAATCTTTTTCTTCTTTTTCCCACCACGGCGGGACTTTGAAAGAGGTAAACCTTGGTATGATATAATGGTCGAAAGGTCTTTTTTCTGCCTGCTTTTTTGCATCATCCTTAAATCTGATTGGACCACACTGCATCGTGATAATCGGATGATGGCCATCCTTTCTTGAAGGTGTTGCGGTTAATCCATAAACATACTTTGCATTCACACTTTTAAGGATCATTTCAAAGCTGAAAGCTGAAACATGATGGCATTCGTCAACGATTACCATTCCGTAATCTTTCACACACTCTTTTACTTCGCCATCCCGGCTTAAGGATTGCATCACAGCGATATCAATAATTCCATTTAGTATATGCTTTCCACCGCCCAGTTGTCCAATAATGCTTATATTTTTCTTCCTTTTTTCCTGATCTGCATTTGGCAAAGCTTCATTTATGATCAGGAATTCAGAAAGTTTATCTTTCCATTGGGATACCAAACTGATTTTATTGACCAATATCAATGTATTCACCTTTTTTTCGGCAATCAGTTTAATTGCTGCTATCGTTTTACCGAAAGCAGTTGTACCACAAAGAATTCCATTATCATATTCCAATAATTTTTTCACAGCCAGTGGTTGATCATCTCTCAAAGTTCCGTTAAATTCAACGTCAATTTTTCTGCCGCTATTGGTTTTATCAATCCAGCAAACTTCCAACTCTAATTCTTTGGATAAGGCATTCAAATCAGCTTCGCACCCTCTTGGCAGACATAAATATTCGGCGGTCTCATCCGCACAGGAAATAATCCGCGGTTTGTTAAAAGTTGACATACGCATGGCCTGGGCTTTATAAAATTCCGGATTTTTGAAAGCTGCCAGACGTTTCACTTGATTCAATGCCCTTTGAGAAAAACCTTCTTTGGTTATATACAGCATATTGGACTTTACAATTTCCAATTTCTTTGGAAAGTCATTCTTCCGTAGATCAATTTTAACTGTCTCCCAGGGTTTAAAACCTTCTTCATCGTCTTTTTTCAACGTTCCAAGTTCGTTTCCCTGACACAATTGTGCGATCAGTCCTTCAATTTCAGTTTCAGTAAGCCGCCTGATTGATGCTAAAAATGCCCATTGGTCTTCAAAAGCTTGGAAATGATCGTCAACAAAAACACTGTTATTGTTAATCCTTGCTGCCTTTTGCAAAGGCAATGCGATTAGATTTCCGAACCCGCCTTTTGGCATGGTATCCTGATTGGGGAAAAGCCGGTCGTAAGATTTAAAGGGAAGATCATGCTGTTTGCTCATGGAATAAGTCAACATTGCGCTTCCAAATTTCCTTGCTAATGTTGATGTGATGGAATTCTCAAAGAAAAACCAAGCATGTGCACCATTTCCCGAGCGAGATCTCTCAATCGCGATTGGAATATTAAATTTGTAACAACTATTCCTGAGTGTCGTGATATCCTTCTGCCAACCTTCATCATCAAAATCGATGGCCAAAAAGTAGCAGGTTTCGTTTAGCAACATGGGATATATTCCAGCCACAAAATTGTCTTGTCCACGCAAATGATCTTCAACAACACGTTCATTCAGTGGTAAATAATCTTTGTTTTTACATTCAGAACATGAAATTTTTGGTTTTTGGCAAATGCTTGGTTTCCATTCGTTGGCGCAAGCTGGCGAATATCCAGCAGTTCCTTTCTTCGTATTTTCCCATCTTTTAGCATAAACATCATCCCTGCCTCTGAAAAGCGATATAAACAGCTTGATCTTTTCTAAAGAATCTGACTTCTTATTTATGGTTATGGATGGATTCAAAATCTCTTCTTGTAGAAATTCATTCTCTAAAACTTTAGGTTCAGAATGATCTGCCGGACTGTCATCGGGATTTACCGGTAGTTCTTCAACCCCAAGTTCGACATTTAATCTTTTTATTTCATCTCTAAGGCAATCGTTTTCAGTTAAGAGTGCCTGGTATTTTTCAAGCAGTTCTTTAAAATCCATGTTTCCTTTCTGATTCGGAAGATTCATATTTGGGGTTCTAAATACTTGTATTTTCTTTGAGATTCAGTTGACTAAATATCCCAATCCTGTTATCAAAGATAAAACATGTT
>JBBRXN010000021.1:0-60860 GCA_038248385.1 Bacteroidales bacterium | reverse complement strand
TGCATTAATTTCCGGTTATTGGTAATCAACTCGTATTTTTCGAATGCCTCTTTGACAATGGAATCCAATTCATCAGGATTCCATGGCTTCGTTAAATAACGAAAAACCTGACCTTCATTGATGGCGCCAATCACCGCTTCAATATCGGCATAACCGGTCAAAATAAGTTTCAGTGCATCAGGATATTTTTCTTTGATTCTGGAAAAAAAATCAACTCCGGTCATCCCCGGCATTCGTTGGTCAGACAAAACCACCTGGATGTTTTCCTTCTCCATTATCACGAATCCTTCTTCTGCATTTGTGGTTGAGAAAACATTGTATTTTCTCCTGAACTGCCGTGTCAGCGCCTTTGTGATCTCCAATTCATCGTCAATAATCAGGAGGTTGTAACCTTTTTCATTCGACAAGTCTTCGCTCATGATATGATATTTTTGGGTATTGATAGTTTAATGATTGTTCCTTTTCCGGTTTCTGAATCAACTTCAATAGAGCCTTGATGCAAATCGTGAATTATTTTGTAAGTGATGCTTAATCCCAACCCGGTTCCGCTTCCAATCGGCTTGGTTGTAAAGAAAGGATCAAATATCCTGTCTTTTATTTCTTCCGGGATTCCGCAACCATCATCTTTCACTGCAATAATAATTTTTTTTCCTTCTTCAATAATCTTTACACTGATATTCCCTCCTAAATCAACTGCATCAACTGCATTGATTAACACATTCAGGAGAGCCTGATTAAGTTGTCCGGGATAACACTCTAAATGCAGACAATCAGGCGCATCCAGATTGAAATGAATGTTCTTTCTCGCTATTTCTGACCGGGCAATTGAAATGGTTGACTTGACATTTTCGACAAAGTCAACTTGCTTGATTTCAGATTCATCGAGTCTTGAAAACTTACGAAGATCTTCAACAATCGTTTTTACCCGCTCGATCCCAATTTTCGATTCTTTGGCCATATCAGCAATATCATCTGTCAGGTAGTCCAAGTCATTTTTTTTACGGATTTCTGCTACTTCACCGATCAATTCCTTACTGGCCACTTTGCTGATCAATTCTTCCACTTCGCAGTACGATTGAAAAACTTCGGCTATGTATTTTTCGAGCGAAAAAATATTGCTGTAAACAAATGCTATCGGGTTGTTCAGCTCGTGCGCAACACCAGCAACCAGTTTGCCCATGGCATTCATTTTTTCGGAATGAATAAGCATTTGTTGTGTTTCTTTCAACTCGGCTAGGGTATTTTGCAAATTCCTTTTTTCTTTGATGAGTTGCCTTTGCAGGTTATTGACCTCCTGATTGAGGACGCTCATTTTCTTGTTTTCTTCAAACATCATTGGTACGTCAGCTTCGGCAAAAACCATGATCTTGTCATTACGCCTGAATACTTTAGAATTAAGAACATAACTTATATCCTCGAAATTTCCGATGGTTAATAACCCTTCGAAAACAATTTGATTCTGGGAACTGGAAACTAATGTGGAAAAACCGGGATTGACAAAGCTGTTTTTTGGGTCCAAATGCTGCAAATCGGTATCCAGAAAGAAACACATAGCCGAATTGGCTTCAAGCAACCGGCCTTCGATATTGAAAATGCCAACTGCTATGGATTGCCCATTCTGCCATAAATTTCCAATCAAATCGCTCCAACCGGAGATCAGATTATATTCAGTTTTTTGCCCCATTACTTTTTAGTGCAATTAATGTGCTGAAAAAGGTGCTTCCAAATTGTCTTCGGCCAATTGATTGAATGTTGGAATATTGATCTGCATCCAATTGTAGTATGGATAAATCTCCATGAAACATTCGGGTGAAAGTTCTCTTTTATAGATTTCGATCCACAAATTCAGCTGGGCGGCCCAATAGGTGGAGCTGAAATTACGTGAACGATAGGCCCGGAAAACCCACAATACTGTATCAACAAGGATTTCTGGCGAATGCTGGATAAAAATGGATTCCAGAAATCGGGCATGGTTGGCATGATTGTCTTTCATCATTTCTACATTTCCGGCACCCACCATATCCAACAGGTCAGCACGACTCTCCATCTTTTTATTCATCAAATTAACCAGCGTCTCTCTTTTTGAACTATACTCAGCAACAATTGCGGTACTCACTTGCTGAAGCTTTTCAGCAGTTTTGATCAAATCGTTTCTTTCCATGACAATCAAATTATTGGTTTTTATTTAATGATTTAATGTAAGTTTCCAGCAGATAAAGATCAGATAAGAGTACAACGTTCCCCATTCGTTCAAGTATATTTGCTGAAACATGATGAAAAGCCTGGCCTCCAATTAAAATCTGCAAATCGGGGAATTCAGTACTGAGACGTTCCAACATTTTCAGGAGGTTGGCAAAGTTAAAGAAAACACTCAGTGAAATAGCAAGTATATCGGGCTTCATTTCAATGACATACCTGACTAATTCGTCGGTCGGAATGCCTGTACCAAGAAAGTAGCTCTCCCACCCGTTCATTTCAAAAATATCTGCAACCATTTTAATCCCAACCTGATGTTGTTCCTTTTCAACACAGGTCACCACCACCTTTCTATTGTATCTTTTCTTCGAAATGATTTGTTCAAAAAGTTCGTTCAGGATGCCTTCAGTAATTGCAGTTGCCAAATGTTCGGTTGCAACGCTGATTTTATTGGTTTCCCACAATCGTCCAACCTCGTAAAGCGAAACTTTGAAAACCTCCTCGTAAAGATCCATGATTACATGGTTTTCAGCCAGATATTTTTTCGCAATGGATGAACAATTGGAACGGTTTCCCTTCAATAAATTTTCGAGGTAATTATTGGCGAAATTTTTGGATATGGTTGTTTCCATGAGTTGTATCTGTTAATGTACAAAATTGCTCATTTTAACTTTGGTAACGTAAAATAGAACGATGTTCCCATTCCTGGTTCTGATTCGAGCCAGATTTTACCATCCATTAGTTCGATCAGGTTTTTGGTGATGGCAAGTCCAAGCCCATTACCACCATATTTGCGGGTTGTAGAGTCTTCAACTTGCCTGAACCGGTCAAATATTTTATCGTGAAATTCAGCAGGAATACCAATGCCGGTATCGGTAACCCGAAAATGCACCATTCCTTCTTTTGCCTGGTATTCGATTTGAACATAGCCGTTCATTGTGAACTTAAGCGCATTACCAATCAGATTATTGAATACTTGATGCAGTCGTTCAGTATCGGCTAAAATAATAAGTTCATAGGCATTTTCAGGAACAAGGAGCCTGAATTCAAGATTTTTGCCCTTAAATATAGATGAATATTGTTGCTTAATTTCAGTTAAAAACGTACTTACATGAATGTGATTTTTCCGGATGGTGATCTGACCCGATTCCATCTTCGAAATATCCATTATATCGCTGATGATGGTCAAAAGGCTATTACCGTTTTTGATGATATGATGGATAAATTCCACCTTCTGGTCCATTTCAAAATCAGCATCCAACAACAATTCAGAAAACCCGATGATGCTGTTTAAAGGTGTGCGCACTTCATGGCTCATATTGGCCAGAAAGGCTGATTTCAAGCGATCATTCTCTTCAGCCTTTTCTTTGGCAGCAATCAAATCAACTTCCATCGCTTTGCGCAAACTGATGTCTTCTTTAATGGCAATATAATTGGTAATAATACCATGCTCATTTTTGATGGAGGTCATAGTAGCCCATTCCCAATACGATTCGCCGTTTTTTCTGCGGTTGTGGAATTCACCGCGCCATACATCGCCCGACGAAATGGTATCCCAAAGTAATTTATAAGCTTCTGCCGGCATTTCTCCGGATTTCAGCATTCGTGGATTTTTGCCGATCACTTCTTCCTGTGTGTAACCAGTGATCTCCGAAAATTTGGGATTAGTGTATTCTATGTTCCCTAAAACATCAGTAATTATTATGGTTGAAGGGCTTTGCTCAATACTTTTAGAAAGCTTCTGAATGGTTTCGTTGGCCATTTTTTGCTCAGTAATATCGCGGCCAATCCCAACCAGACCAATGGCTTTTCCCCTTTGGTCATGAAGAGGTATTTTCGATGTTAATAACCACCTTTTAGTTCCATTTTTATCTTGAAATGCTTCCTCCCGGTTGATGACGGCTACACCTGTGTGAATCACTTTCATATCGTCGTCATAGCCGCGTTGCCCGATTTCACTATCGAAAGTCTCGAGATCAGTCTTACCCAACACTTCGGCTTCAGTTTCCTTGCCTACTATTTCCAAATCGGCCTTGTTTGCCACTATTTTGCGGCCTTCATTGTCTTTCACATAGATAGTAACCGGTAAATTATCGATCAGCGTTCGAAGTAATTGGCGTTCATTACGAATGGCTTCATCTGCTTGAATTCGCGAAGTAATATCGGTGAAAATACAATGTGTTTGCTTAAAATGCCCAAACTCATCGTAACCAATCTTTCCATCGTATGATACTATGAAATGCGTACCATCTTTCCGAACCATCTCGAACTCGTAATTATGAATCTCGCCAACAGAAACAAAATTTGCAAATCGGGCTTTAATTAGTTCAGCCGATTCAGGAGTCATAAAATCACCAAAGAAACGGCCGATCACTTCTTCCCTGTTGTAACCCAATGTTGCGAGCCACGCTGGATTCACATCAATAAGCCTTGCCTGTGTGTCGAGCGACTGATAGCTTAAAGGTGCATTTTCGTATAATAGTTTAAACCGTCTTTCGCTTTCTTCCAGAATCTTCTGTGATCGCCTTTCCTCCGATTGATCACGAAATGCCAGAACGACACCAACAATTTCACCCTTTTCATTTCTGATTGGGGCGCCACTGTCGGCAATCGGCTTTTGAGTGTCATCTTTGGCAATCAGGAGGGTATGATTTGCCAAACCAACAACTACACCTTCGCGCAATACTTTTCTGACAGGAATTTCAACCGGCAAAAGGGTATCTTCATTTATTATCCGAAAAACTTGTTCCAATAACTTGTCCGAAGCTTCTGACTGAGTCCATCCGGTAAGTTTTTCTGCTACTTGGTTCATTAGCTTTACTCGACCTTTTTTATCGGCAGTGATTACTCCATCGCCAATACTGTATAATGTGGTGCGGAAAAGTTCTTCGCTTTCTTTTAAAGCTTTTTCCGATTGCTTGCGTTCAGTGATGTCACTTGCAAAAACAGCAGTACCGATAACTTCATTCTTTTCATTAAAAATAGGATTATAATTACTTTCATAGTATGAAACGTCAACATCGCCATATTCCTGGATGCTGGTATGAGATTCGCCCGCCAAGGCGCAGTCGTAATTGGTTTTGGCATTCACTCTATCTTCGTCTGAGGTGATACAATCCAAAATATTCATGCCTATAACAACATCCGTATTATAAGCATATTTCATTGCAGCTTTGTGTGTTTCGTTAAAGTAGAGATATTGATAATTCCGGTCAATGGCCATAATAATCATGTCTTTTGGACTTTCAAGGCTTGATTTCAGGAGCAATTGAGTATAATTAAGTTTTTCTTCTGCTTGTCTTCGTTCAGTAATATCAAAAAAATCAACAGCTATTGTATGATGCTCAGTCCTGAAAACGTTCACCATAAAATAACCATTCACATCGTGATCATGATACTCTATTTCAAACGATTGGGAATCCAACTCCCCTTTCGCAATGCTGCAATACATTTCAGGAACATTGGTTTTAGCCAATTCAGGGAAAGCTTCCTGAATTGTTTTCCCGATCAATTTATGATGATCCATTCCTATAATTCTGTTGCCTGAAGGGTTAGATCCTGTGAAAATCAGTTTTCCTTCATCCTGAAGCTCATACAAATACATTCCGGTAGGGCTCGATTCAATAATTCTGCGAAATTTTTCCTCGCTTTGTTTCTTAATTTTTTCAGCAAGTCTTTCGGCTGACTGATCCCTGATTTCGTTTTCAAGTTGCAGGTTCCTACCAATTAAATCCTGTTGAAGCCGTAGTAAACTGACATGTGTTTTTACCCGTGAAAGCACTTCTTCGTTACTGAAGGGTTTACTAATATAATCAACTCCACCTGCCTGAAAACCGGTCAACTTTGATTCCTGATCATCCAAATCGCAAATGAAAATAATGGGAATATCGCGGGTAGTTTTATCGGCTTTCAACTGACGGCAAACCTCGAAACCATCCGTACCGGGCATTTTGACATCGAGAAGAATAAGAGATGGCAATTTTTCCTTTATGCTACGCAACGCCAATTCGCCACTTTCGAACGAACAGACCGCATATCCTTCATTTATCAAAGTATCAGACAAGAGTTTTTGATAAGCTGACGTATCTTCAACGATAAGAATTTCAACCTTCAGATTCTGACTTGATCCATTCCCCGTTATCATATTCTTAACCTTTGAATTATAATCACTTAAGCCCAATTGGCAATAGCCTGTTCCAGGCTGCAAAAGTAGATAAATTATATAAAAATGAGAAGGGGTTGAATTCCGATTATCAACTTAATGCGCTCCCAATTTTAGACACTTTTTACATCACCACATCGGGTAATGTAAAATAAAATACAGAACCTTCTTCCTGTCCTGATTTCATTCCGATTGTTCCACCTAACATCTCGATTAAATTCTTTGATATGGCCAGACCCAAACCATTGCCTCCGTATCTGCGGGTTGAATATCCTTCCACCTGGCTGAACCTTTCAAATATCCGTTCGTGGTCTTCAGCAGGGATGCCTATTCCGGTGTCTTTCACGTAAAATTGGACTGAGTTCCCCTGAACGTTCATCCCAATTTCAATGGTCCCATTTTCGGTAAATTTAAGCGCGTTGCCGACAAAGTTGGTCAGTACCTGCCTTAATTTTGGTTCGTCACTTTCAATCTTATATTCCACTTCCGGAATTGCAGTGTCGATCTTTAAATCAATGTCCTTATCGAGTGCCCTGAATTTGAATTCTTTATATACATCCTGAATAAGTTTTTGGGCCGAAAAAACACTTTTCCTTAGCTCAACCTGGCCCGCTTCAATTTTTGAGATATCCATGATATCGGAAATAATTGTAAGCAGGTTGTTGCCCGAGGAAGTTATTAACGAAGCAAACTCGTAACGCTGTTCTGATTCAAAATCAGGATCAGACAATAATTCGGAAAAACCAATGATACTGTTCAGTGGAGTGCGGATTTCGTGGCTCATATTGGCCAGAAAGGCTGATTTCAGCCGATCGTTTTCCTCTGCCTTTTCTTTGGCAACAATCAGTTCGGCCTCCATCAGCTTGCGGGCACTGATGTCTTCTTTTATGGAAATATAATTGGTGATTTCCCCATTGTCGTTTTTAATTGAAGTCATAGTGGCCCATTCCCAGTAGAATTCGCCATTCTTTCTCCGGTTTAAAAATTCGCCCCTCCAAACCTCGCCTTTTGAAATGGTTTCCCATAGCTTTTTATATATTTCTGAAGACATCTTTCCTGATTTCAGGATACGTGGATTTTGACCGATCACTTCATCAGTAGAATAACCGGTTATCTCGGTGAACTTCGGATTTACATATTCTATATTCCCTTTGATGTCGGTAATAAGAATGGTTGATGGGCTTTGTTCTATACTTTTAGACAGCTTCTGAATGGTTTCGTTTGCCTTTTTCTGCTCGGTAATGTCACGACCAATCCCAACCAGACCGGTAATTTTACCACGTTGGTCAAAAAGAGGGATTTTCGATGTCAGCAACCAGCGTTGAAATCCATTTTTATCAACAAATACTTCATCCCGGTTCATCATGGCTATACCGTTTTGAATCACTTTTAAATCGTCGGCATACCCCCGCTGGCCTATTTCGTTTTCAAAAAGTTCCAGGTCGGTTTTGCCCAACACTTCGGCTTCGTCCACACAACCAATAACTTCAAGATCAAAACGGTTGGCAAGCACCTTTCGGCATTCCAAATCTTTTACATAAATTGGATAAGGCAAGTGATCGATTAATGTTCTGAGTAATTTGCGTTCATTCTTAATGGTTTCAACTGCCGATTTGTTTTGGGTAATGTCGCGCTGGATACCAAAATGCCCGGTTATAAATCCTTTTGAATCGTACAGGCAAGCGTAATCACCTTCTATTATGATTTGCTCCCCTTCCAAATTTCGTTCATCAGTTTCAACATGTAACTTTCCATTATCAAAAAGTTTCCTCCACACATTTTTACCATGATTGATATCATGCCCGAACATTTCATTAGGTGTTATTCCCAGGAATTGTTCACGGGTAGCTCCATACTGACCGAGCATAGCATCGTTTATCCTGGTAATCCGCTGGTGCGAAAATGCATATTCCAACAACTGGTCTTTATCAGCCAGCCCGCTCCATTCGATGGGTTCATCCAACATCATGAAGAAAAACCCATCGAGTGATTGCTCGAAAAAAGCATTCATCATTTCCTCGGCATCATGGAGCGCGTTCTCTGCCAATTTTCGCGCTGTAATATCGCGGTTGATTGAGATAAATCCGATAATATTGCCTTTTTCGTCAAGTATCGGGTTGTTGCTTGTCCAAACAGAAATCATTCGGCCATCTTTGGCTTTGTTTTGCATTTCATCGATAACCGGTTTGTTAGCTAAAAGTGTCTTCCATAACTGCATATAATAACCATGGCTAAAGTACCCTGATTTGAGGATACGCGGTGTTTGCCCGATGACTTCGGAGGAAGTGTAGCCATAAATTTTTTCAAAAGCGTGGTTGACATATTCTATTGTTCCATTCACATCGGTGATAAAAATGGCGTCAGCCGAATGATCAATACCCATTTTAAACTTGCGCAGGCTTTCTTCCAATTTTTTGCGGTCGGTAATATTGTGAATGCTTGTTATAAAATAAACTGAATTGTTTTGGATATCGCTCTGAAGAGTAGTGCTGACATCAGCCCAAACCACCTCACCATTCTTATGCAAATATCGCTTCTCGAACCGAATACTTTTCACTTCACCCTGAAGCAAAGAGCTGATCATCTTATTACTTTTATGAATGTCATCAGGATAGGTTATCTCCTTCCATGTCATATTTAATAATTCCTCTTCTGAATAACCAAGCATTTCACAAAATGCCTTATTGATTTTCATTGAACCGTCAGCACTTGTCATTGATTTCCCAACTGGAGAATTTTCAAAAAAGTTTCTGAACTTTTCTTCGCTTTCCTTCAACTCTTTTTCGGCCTTTCTTTCCACGGTCTGGTCACGGAACACCAGAACAACCCCTATGATTTCACCCTTTTCGTTTCGGATAGGGGCGCCACTATCGGCAACCGGGCGTTCGGCACCATCCTTTGCAACAAGCAATGTATGGTTTTCCATCCCGACAACAACTCCTTTTCGAAGTACTTTCCTGACAGGAATTTCAACAGGAATCCGTGTTTTTTCATTTATTATTCTGAAAACCTTTTCCAGTCTTTTGCCCGCTGCATCGGCCTGCATCCAGCCGGTGAGTTGTTCTGCCACCGGATTCATCAGCTTAACACTTCCTTTGGTATCAGTCGTAATAACTCCATCGCCAATACTGTATAAGATGGTACGGAAACGTTCTTCGCTTTCGAGCAAAGCTTCTTCGGCCGCTTTTTTTGCATTTATGAATCGCGCCTGCTGTACATTTTGAAAAGCCATATCTGATAACTGCCCTGCCATAGTGAACAACATCTCCGCGATTTTCTGAAATTGCATTTGCGACATGGGAGTTACTTCATAATATGCACTCATAAAATCCACTTCGTCGGCACCAATTTCCCGGGCATATTCTTTCAGTTTGCTTTCTTCCTGAACTTCGTTCCTGACCTGACCAATTAACCAGTTTGCAATGTGCTTTCCGCCTACGGTGATACTGGCCCCGGCGTCCCACAATCCTCCGCTAAGGCAAGGCATTATAATCGGACCATCCTTATTATGGCGGCCTATAACCGAATCGGAATACATGCAATTTTTAAGTCCTTTTTCGGTGCATCGTATGATGTTTTGGCACAAACGGCTGAAATTGCTTGGTTTAGTAATCGGTGAACCATCTGTTTTAGTTATAATAGAGCCCACGCCAAAAGCACCGGCAAACTGATCCTGTAATTTTTGTAATTCAGCAATATTAAACAGCTCGCCAAAGTCAATTGCCATTGGATCTTCCAAAGGTTGTGTCAATGCGATCATCCGTTTTTCGATGGCCAGTTCAGCTTGTTCTCGTCTTATAATTTCATCTTCAAGCTTTTGGTTCCTGACCTTTAAATCATCCTGCATCCGGAATAAACTGAGATGGGTTTTTACCCTGGCCAGTACTTCATCTTTCCTGATCGGTTTACTAATATAATCAACTCCACCTGACTGAAAACCGGTCAACTTCGATACTTCATCATTCAGAGCGCTGATAAAAATTACAGGAATATCATGGGTGCTTTCCTCAGCCTTTAACCGGCGGCAAACTTCAAAACCATCTATTCCGGGCATCATCACATCAAGAAGAATCAGCGACGGCAGTTTTTCTTTTATGCTATGCAGAGCCAATTTGCCGCTGACAACCGAACGAACTGAATACCCTTCACTTGCCAGCAAATCAGATAATAATTTCAAATTAGAGGGATTATCGTCAACAATAAGGATTTCGTTGTATTCCGGCGCCTTCATAGTATCATTGTTCATATTTTTTTCTTCTTTAGCTATTTCAACTTCAAATCAGTGCATCATCCACTTTTACTGGCAGCGGCAAGGTGAACATAAACTCACTGCCTTTGCCTTCTTCACTTTCAACCCAAATATCGCCACCATGCTTATTTACGAACTCTTTGCATAAGATCAAGCCTAAGCCTGTACCTTTTTCATCGTTCGTTCCAGGGCTGGTATAATTTGTCCCCAAGTTAAACAACTTTTGCTGATTAGCCTTATTTATCCCGTTTCCCTGATCGATTACTGCTATTTTGAATGATGAATTTTTTTCGAACGATTGTACTTTAACTATTTTATTGAAGGGTGAAAATTTTATCGCATTGGAAACCAGGTTTCGAATAATAGTGGTAAACATATTTATATCAGCCACTATTTCCTGATTATCAGGAATATCGTTTATCAAGATGATATCCTTTTGACTGGCATTTTCAGCCAATAATCCAAATACCTCACTAACAACTTCAGAAACTAAAAATGGTGTAGGATTGAATGTTATGCCTCCCCGCTGCAAACGAGCCCACTCCAACAAATTTTCGAGCAAACGGTAGGTTTGAACGATGGCAGAATTGACCAGACCGGCATATTCAGCAATTGACTCCCGGTCAAGTTCAAGCGCTTCTTCTTTTAAATATTGACTCAGGCCAATTATTCCGGAGAATGGGCTTTTCAGATCATGAGCTATGATAGAAAAAAATTTGTCCTTTGTATCATTCGCCACCTGCAGTTCTTCCGCATACTTTTGAAGTTGTATTTCAGCCTGTTTACGATCAGTGATATCTTCTTTTATCGCAAGAAAATGAGTGATTGCGCCTTCAGTATTTCTGATTGGTGATATGGAAGCAAACTCCCAGTATAGTTCACCATTTTTCCTTTTATTGTGGAATTCTCCTCTCCATTCTTTTCCTGAAGTTATTGTTTCCCATAGCTCCTTGTATTCTTCAGACTTTGTTTCATTTGACTTCAAAATTCGCGGATTTTTTAACAGCGCTTCTTCAGAAGAATAACCGGTGGTTTCAGTGAACTTTGGATTTACATATTCAATATTCCCATCCAGGTCGGTAATTACAACCGTTGAAGGACTTTGTTTAACCGCTTGCGAAAGCTGAATTATTTGTTCTTCAGATTGTTTCCGCTCAGTGATGTCGGTGTGTTGAATAATCACATGAAGGACCTGGCCTTTATCGTCAAAAACCGGATAAGCCCTGCTATGAAACCACATCTTCATTTTTTCGGCAACCTGAATCTGCTGTGAATCATCTGCAAGACCAATATCAAAACATATATCCCATTCAGCCGGGTTACCTTCCTGAAATACTTTTTCGAGATGTGGCAGTATTCCTCCCCGGATAATTGCCTTGTCTTTAAAAATATTATACTTTTTACCCTCTATAGCTTCCGGCTTTACGCCGAATAATTCGCTGAGCCTGGGATTAATCCTTTCACACCAGCCGTCTTTATCAAGAATCTGCGTGCTGACTGATGACTGCGAAAACATTTGCTCGAAAAACCGCTTCTGTTCCAGTAATTCTTCCTCAACTTTCTTTCGTTCAGAAATCTCATTGATCAGCAATGCATTTTGGCGTTCCAGATTAAGCTGATATTGCTTTTCGTTAGATTCGTTATCACTCATTACATTTCCTCCTGAATTTTTATTTTGTTTCGCTTTTTGTGGTTGATCCATTTTTGTGCAAAGTTGCTCCCATTATCAATCCTTTTTGCTGGATAGTCTTGTCTTTTTCTATTATTCCGGTTCCAAAAACAAGGATTGGTACAGCAATACTTATGGGAGTTACGCTGTTAGTAATAGTTGTAAAAGCACCATCGAGAAGCACTTTATGATCCGCGTTGATGTGTCGCAAGATACGAATATCAAGATTTTGGGAAGAAATGGTAAGCGACTGCAAAAGCAGAACAAACAGCAGAATTTTTTTCATTCCTTTATTAGTCTAGTTGAGAACACAAAGATGTAATAAATTTGAATTTCAAAATGATGGGCATAAGACAAAATTGCATTTGAGTATAAATTATCAAAATACGAAATTACAACATAATACAATAAGGTTGAATTATCTTGGTTATCCTTTTTTACTAAGGTTGCCCGGTGAAAATAAAGTTTTTGAAATATCATGAAAATGTTTATTTTTGTACCACATTGGTACAAAAATAAACAAATAGTTATGGTAGTAATCAGCAGCAGGGAATTCAGGGACAACCAGAAAAAATATTTTGATCTGGTAGATCAGGACGAACAGGTGATTGTTCAAAGAGGTAAAAACAAATCCTATATCTTCTCTCCAATAACAGAGATTGACCGGATGTCAACCAACCCGGAATTGATCGCAAAAGTATTGAAAGCGGAAAAAGAATTTGCAGAGGGGAAAACAATCCTAATCAAAGATCCGAAAAATATATGGGAAAGTATTTTGTGAACGTTGAACCAGATGCGAGAAAAGAGCTTCAGGGACACTATAAATCCGGCGACAAAAATTCGATTCGGAAAATTGAACAGATATTTGAAGAATTGTCAGAACATCCGGAAACAGGGATAGGTTCTCCAAAACGTCTGAAATAACGTTTATCCGGTTACTGGTCCCGACAGATCAACAAAAAAGACCGGTTGATATACCGGATAAACGAGGAGAGGGTGAACGTTTTGGTTGTTTCGGCCAAAGGTCACTATTCCCACAAATCTTAAATCTTATTTCACCAATGCAACATCAAGTACCCTAAATGTTCCTGATTTTATTGGCGGACGACGTGCTCCTTCTACTGAGGCTCCGAATTCGGCCGTTGGCAAATACAGGTGATGAGTAGTTTTATCGATGGCAATGGTGCGTGCACCTCTTTGCGAAACAATGGTTTCAATCACTTTATATCTATCCTTGTTTTCTTCCTGAACAACGGTAATTGTACCTTCTCCGTTTGAACTAAATATACGTTTTCGTTGAGGATCAAAGGCTACTCCGTCGCAACCATCGCCAATTGGAAGTGTCGTTACCACTTTTTCGGCTTCGGCATCAGAAATAACCATCAATTTATTGCTACAAACGCTGAACAGGCGATGGGTTTCATTGTCCAATGCAAGTCCGCTGGGTTCTTCGCCAGGTGCGATCGACCAGCTTTTATCAACTTTTAAAGTATTGGCATTGATGACACTGATTTCACTTTTGTCTTCAATATTGACATAGATTTTACCCTTTCCATCGCTTACCGAAAACTCAGGTTTTCCATCAAGTTGAATGGTTCCAATTACTGTGTTTGTTTTTGGGTCAATCACCGTTGAATTCGCACTTCCACCATTGAAGGTGAAAAGTTTTTGTGAAAAAGCATCGAAAAGTATGGCATCAGGATTTTTCCCGGTCACTTTTATTTTTCCGGTTACTTCCAGAGTTTTCAGGTCAAAAACGGTGACTGAACTGTC
This sequence comes from Bacteroidales bacterium, assembly GCA_038248385.1. GTDB lineage: Bacteria > Bacteroidota > Bacteroidia > Bacteroidales > Prolixibacteraceae > Aquipluma. Next base: position 46,811 of record JBBRXN010000021.1, on the reverse strand, counting down.
ACGTCCATTGCTGGTAAAACCTTTGTTCAAAGAGTTTACAAATGCGATTCCATGAATCCCGTTTGTGCCGTCAATTTTACCAATTTGTTTCCCTGTTTTCAGGTCAACTATCAAAGCCATCGATGAGTGTGAAACATACAAACGGCCAGTTGCCTCGTCAACCGAAAGATAATCCCAGCCACCATCACCTTCCAGATGTATTTGGTTTACGACTTTGTAAAGGGGTTGTGCACTGAGTAAAATGCTGCTGCTAAGCAGAACAGTAATGAAAATAATTGAAAGTAAATTTTTCATTTTTTAATTGTTTAAAATCGTTTTATTTTTAAATATCAACCTCAACATCGACGGATAAACGATCAGCAACAAAGGCAAAGCAATTACAAATCCGCCGATTACTGCAATTGCCAACGGTTGGTGGAGTTGTGCGCCGGTTCCGATACCCAAAGCGATGGGTGACAGTGCGATGATTGCTCCGAGGGCTGTCATTAATTTGGGCCGTAACCGGGTAGAAATGGCATAAATAACAGCCTCATCGGGGCTACTGGTTTGTAAAGTCTGGTTGAATTGCAGAAAGGTAAATATGGCGTTCTCACCAATGATTCCGATAATCATGATGATTCCGGTGTAACTGCCAACATTCAAGGGTGTTCCGGTAATAAAAAGTGCAATCATGCTTCCTGATATTCCCAAAACGGAAATAGCAATGATGAGCAGAGCAACTTTGATATCTTTAAACATGAAAATCATCACGGTAAATACAAGCAATGCTGCCGAAAGCAGGATAATCAGCAGTTCGCTGAAGGATTGTTGTTGTTCCTGGTAAGCGCCGCCATAACTGATGTGATAGCCCTGTGGTAAATTAACTTTCGATTTGATTTCCTGCTGCAATTCCTTCATCACACTTCCCAGATCGCGGTTATTCAAACGCGCAGTAACAGGGATCATGCTTTGCAGGTTCTCTCTTTCTATTTCCGCGCTTCCAGCTTCAGGAGTGATTTTTGCCAATTGAACAAGTGGTTGAAGCTTACCATTTGGAAGAAAAATAGTTTCGTTTTTCATCCTGTCAACCGTTGTATTAATCGCATCCGAATAAATCATTCGGATGGCTGTTTGCTGCTCTTTTTCGAAAATGTTACCAATAATCGCTCCTTCCAGTTGAGTTTGCAGTTGAGTTTGAAAATCGGCCGGTGTAATTCCGAATTGTGCCAGTTTCTGATTGTCGGGTTCAATATTGACCGACGGACCGGCAATGGTGATCCCGTCAAATACATCGGCTGTCCCTTTTACGTTTTCAGTAATCGTTGCAACTTGTCTGGCCAGTCCCTGCAAAACCTTCACATTGTCGCCGTAAACCTTTATTTCAATGGGTTGTGTCGAACTCATCAAATCACCCAGCATGTCACCAATCACCTGCCCAAAATCAATTTGCAGCGCCGGTTGTGTAGATTCAACTTTTTGCCTGATTTCATCAATCACTTCGCTTGTGCTACGCTTACGGTCTTTCCGAAGTTGAATCAGGTAATCGCCATAGTTGGGTTCAGTAATGAAAAATCCCATCTGCGTCCCGGTTCTTCTTGAATAGGTTTCAATTTCATGAACCGAAGGAAATAGTTTTTCAACTTCACGCAACATCCTATCAGTCTCCTGAAGTGAGGTTCCGGGCGGTGAAGTATAATCGAGCACAATGCTGCCTTCGTCCATTTCAGGAAGGAATCCGGTTTCCAAACGACTGGAAATATAATAAACTGAAGCGATCAGTGCGAAAACAAACGCGAAACTAATGACCGGCCGAAGTACAAAAAAGGAAATCCATTTTCCAGTTTTCCGCTCATGCAATATGGTTTCCTGATCAATCGTTTTTCTTTTTCCGGAGAGCAACAGGTAAATAACCGGCAAACCGATCCATGTAACTAAAAATGAACATATCAGCGTGATCATCATCGTATTGGCCAGTATCTTGAAATAAGCTCCGGCCACACCGCTCAGCAGGATAAAAGGGAAAAAGATTACAATCGTACTGATTGACGATCCGATCATTGCAGGTAATAAATAGTTCACCGATTTGGATAACAACTCTTTTGTGGGAGTTTCGGGATGTTCTTCATGGGTTCGGTGAATCTGCTCCACCACCACTATGGCATCGTCAATAATCAGCCCAATGGAAGCGGCAATGGCGCCCAAGGTCATGATATTGAAATTGTATCCAAGAATATAAAGAGAAATCAGTGTAAGCGAAATGGTAAGCGGAATCGTGATCAGGATAACTGCACTCGACTTGAATGAACGCAGAAAAATAACACAAACGATGATCGCCAGTAACAATCCAATCCACAGGCTGTCGCTCACACTCCGGATGCTTTCGTTCACAAAATCTGCCTGCACATAATATGGTGAAAGCGAAACACCATGCGGCAAAATGGTTTTATTCAATTCCTCAATCTTTTTTTCAACCCCGTCGGTAATATCAATCAGATTGGCATTGGGCTGTTTTACGACGGCCACGAGTACTGCATTTTCGCCATTGGCATTCACCCTCACATATTCGGTCTGTTCGGCAATTTTAATGTTGGCAATATCCTGAAGGCGCAAAATTCTTTTCCCATCGTTGCTGATCACCAGATTTCGCAATTCTGCAAGATCTTTGATATTTGCATCGGTTACAGTCAGGTACATCCGGTTATAATCGTTCAGAAAACCATTGCTGCTAATGAAATTCGACTGACTAAGCGCTGTTGTGATCATTGTTGGAGTCACACTTAACGCGCTCATCTTCTGCGGCAATAATTCAACATGAAATTCCTTTGTTTTTCCACCAATCACACGGATTTCAGATACACCCGGCACTTGCGACAAAAAGGGTTTGACAATGTAATTGGCAATCTGGTTGATTTCGATGTTGCTTTTACCCTGGCCTTTGATCACATATCCAATCACAGGAAGAATGGACGGATTCATCTTTTCAACTGTGATACTTGTGCCGGGTGGCAACTCTTCTTTGATCTGATTGATGGACGATTCAACCTGTTGTTTGCACAAATCGATGTCTTCTCTCCAACCCATAAATGCTGAAATCTCGCAACTTCCGCGGCTGGTAATACTCCGGATGTTTTTCAGGCCGGGAACACGCTTGATGGCGTTTTCCAACGGTTTGGTAACGGTAATCATCATCTTGCTGACAGGCTGTAATCCATTGTCGGCAATAACCTTGATCTTTGGAAAAGTCACTTCAGGAAAAAGCGACGATTGCATTTTGTTGTACGAAAAGATACCCGCTGCCAAAATGATAAACAATACAACCGCAACCGGACTTTTATGGGATACAAAAAAATTCTTCATCGTGAGTGATTTACTTCTTTTAAATTTGGTGTAATCTTAACTCACCCCGAATCCAGATAAATCTGGATTCCCCCCTCTCTTTAAAAAAGAGAGGGGGGAGAACACCAACGGTGTTCTGGGGGTGAGTTATGGTTTGATGATATTTACCCTCGCCGTGTCGGGCAAACCGTAATTTCCCGAATTGATCAGGCGGTCGAGGTTGCTAAACAGCGGCGAGATAATTTCAACCTGTGAATTGGTTACAATGCCTGTTTTTACAAGTATTTTAACTGCTGTCGTGTCGTTAATCAGTTTCATCACCCAAAAATTTTCCATCGTTTCATCACTGAGCACGCAGTTTTTATCGGTAACCTGTGTATTGGCTTTTGTACTTTCGCTTAACTGGACAAAGGCTGTCAGATTCTCGGGTAAAATTGTATTGGTACGTGGTTTTACAATAAAACTTTGGGTTTGCGATATTGGATCAATGGCCGAAAGTTTGGAAGTGATGGTTCCCTGAATAAGGGTAGAATCGGGCAAAAGGATTTCGCAGTTGGTACCGGTTGCCGCCAGTTTATTTTGTTCGAAAGGAACATTCAGCAAAAAAACAAGACTACTCTGTTCGACAATTACACAGAGCTGATCGCCATCGGTCACGTAATCATTCGCCAGTTTGGTCATTTCTGAAATGATTCCTGAAGAAGGAGCGTTAATCGTTAATTCACCTTTGAATGCAAATTCAGGATTGGATTGGCTGAACTTGCTCAATGCCTCGGCTTCCTTGGTTTTAATTAAATACAAAGGGCTACCGGCCTTTACAAAATCGCCAATGTTGTAACTTGCTTTTGTAATATATCCGGTCGCATTCGATTTGACCATATTTTTCTTCAGGTAGGAAGAAGTAGCAGTAAGATTGATCACTTTGCTGATTGTACCGGATGTTACTGAAGTAACGGTTACAGGTGTACTAACTTTGAAAGCTGCTTCTTCGGTAGGTTTACTGCCTGAATTGCAGCCGGCAAAAACAATTGTTGCGACAAAGCAAATGAGCAATGATATCTTTTTCATTTCAAATAATTCATTTGGTTAATAATCTGCAAACGGTTCATTTCCAATACTGTCAGTCTGTTTTTTGTTTGGGTGTAATTGTTCACTGTATTCAGAAAATCGATGAATCTCACCAAACCTTTTTCAATTTCAATTTTATACAATGCGATCAGACTTTCCTGTTCCCGCAGTTGACTTTGAATGCTAATAATCAACTCGTCAGTTAGTTTTAGCTGCTCGGTAAGTTGATTGAATTGCTGCTTGTACTGCATTGTATAAAATGCTTTGTAATCCAACCTTGAATTCTCTGCCAGCGAAGTCTTGTCGTATTGCAGTTTCCGTTGTTTGCCATCATAAAGCGGCATGGTAAAATTCAGGCCAAAGCTTGTTCCAAAATTGTGTGGAATATTTTCAGGCCTGATGGCCATAAAACCCGCATCGGCAAAGGCGCTGAGTTTAGGACGGTAATTCAGGTCAACCAGCAGCTTACTGTTCAAATTTTTCAGACTATCAATCTTAAATTTCATCATTACCGGCGAATTGTTTAAGTTGAAATTGTTCTGAATGCGAATGTCGGGTTTTTCCAGCTCTACCGTTGTGGTGTCACTTATTCCACAAATAAAATTGAGAATTCCCAAATCGTTTTTGTATTGAATGAATTCTTGCTGAATGGAAATTTTTTGAGCGGTGACTGAAACCTTTAAATTCATTAAATCGGTTTGTGGATACATCCCCTGACTGACCAATGATTTCAGCATTGCCTCCTGATCATTTAGAAGAGACAAAGTGCTTTTGCTGAATTGAATTTGCAGGTAACCGGCATACGCAGTAAGGTATTGAGCAGTTATTCCCTGCTTCAATTCCGTTTCTGTAATCCGGACATCTGTTTCAATGGTTTGATTTGATAAATCATTGCTCCTGAATTGACTGTCCTTAATTCTTTTATTGAAGAGTGGCTGAAGAATTTCGACAACAGCCGAATAATTTCCTCCATCTGTTATCGCCTCATCATAACCGTATTTTTTGGCAACAGGTGCATACATGGCCCTTGAAACCTGGTTCACCTGAGGTTTGTAGCTTGCCTGGATCAATAAACTGTCTAATTTTCCGGAGAGAAGCTGATTGCTGTAATCTTTTAACAACGGACTATTTGCGACTCCTTTTTTGATGTAACTGTCGAGTGACTGTGCATTTATCAGATTTCCGCAGAACAGAAAAAGCAAAAGAAGTATGAAGTTCCTTTTTCGCATGGTTAATCCTTCAATATAATTTATGGTGAAGATATAAAATCATTTGTCTGAATTCAGTTCAATATAAATCTTCATTAAGCTGGTAAATGTAAATTCCAAGTTTGGAGGAAATTGGGAATATCCATTGGGACAACTGCATTTTACTCATTAGAATCAGAATGTACCATCAAGGTTTAATGGCATAAATAATTATTTATCTTTGCGGGCAAACCCAATAAACTATGCGATTCCAACTGATCCTTATTCTGATTACTGTCTTTTTTGTCAAGACTTTATATTCCCAAACAAGTAAGCCTGACACCATTTTTTCTCATTTTACCTCATCATCTATTCAGCTTGATGGTAAACTTGATGAACCAGCCTGGACTGAAGCTCAACACATCAGCAATTTCACACAGCAGGAACTTAACAATGGACAACCGGCAACTGAAAGGACTGAAGTAGCATTTTTATTTAATGAAAATCAGATGTATATCGGGATCTGGTGCTTCGACAGCGAACCCAAAAAGATTATGGCTAAAAATTTCTCGCGCGATTTTAATTATGGAGGCGATGATGCGGTTGAGATGGTTTTTGATACTTATAACGATCAGCGCAATGCCTACAAATTTGTTGTGAATGCCAACGGCGCCCGATATGATTCACAACTTTCCGGAGCAAATGAAAATGTTGACTGGAACGGGGTTTGGGATTGCAAAGCGCAAAAAACCGATGATGGATGGTTTGCCGAAATAGTCATCCCGTTTTCAACCTTACAGTTTCGACGCGATTCAGTCAGTGTCTGGGGCCTGAATATTGAACGAGGAATTAAACACAAAAACGAAAGACTTTACTGGCAAGGTTGGTCGAGGGATTACAACCTTGAAACACTTTCGCAGGCAGGCAAACTTACCGGATTCAAAAATATAAAAGGAATGAACCGTCTGGAAATATTGCCTTACCTATTGACCGGTGCAGAACATGTTAGTGGCGGCAACAGTTTTCTAAAAAAGGCCGGGATCGATTTTGTGAAACAAATTACACCCACTTTAAAAGCCAACCTGACAATCAATACCGATTTTGGACAAGTGGAGGCCGACCGAAAAAGGGTAAATTTATCGAGGTTTTCGTTGTATTATCCTGAAAAGCGAGGTTTTTTTCTTGAAGGCAAAGACCTTTACAGCTCTAACCTTGGCGATCGAATATTTTATAGCCGGAGGATCGGGATCGCTGATTTTGAACAGATTCCAATCATAGCCGGAGGAAGGCTGTTTGGTAAAATCAACCATACGAATATCGGATTTTTAAATGCCCAGACCGCTTCGCAGGACAATGTTCCAACTGCCAATTATACAGTTGTCCGGCTTAATCAGGACGTCCTGAAAGAATCCAATATCGGAATGATATTTACATCAAAAATAAACGGAGCCTCACAAAACTATGTGTTCGGAATTGACGGTAATTACAGAACTTCCAGTTTTTTTGGGAACAAGAACCTTGCCCTTGGTTATGCCTTTGCACAAAGTAATTCAAATACAGCTGTTAACAAGCAAAATACAGCGCTAAACCTGAGCATTTCATATCCGAATGATTTTATTGAGACTAACCTCGCTTTCACACAGGTAAAAGATAATTTTGATCCACAAACAGGATTTAATGACCGTAAGAATTTTAAACAGGTGACTTCAGATTTCAGGTTTATGCCTCGCTGGCTGGGAAGTTGGGGAGTTTCAAAATTTGTTTTTAAACCTTACGATTTTGAATGTTTTTTTACTGATAATACCAACCAGCTTGAATCGTACGAAAACGAAGTCAGGGTTTTGGGCATTGACACTAAAAAAGGTGAACAATTTGAATTTAACCTGCAACAACGCTTCGACAGGATCGACCAAGCTTTTCAACTGATTGATGGCATTACCATTCCTGCAGGTCAATATCATTGGTATCCATTCGAAATCCAGCTCCATACTTTTTCAGGCCGAAGAGTCAGTGCATTCCTCAATTTTAACAAGGGTGGTTTTTATACCGGACGTCGCACAGCCACCAATATCCAAATTAACACCTCTTTTCTGAAAAGATTCATTTTTACGGGCCGGTGGGATAATAACCGACTTCAATTTTCAGGTAAGGATTTTTGGGTAAACGAACTGGCAGGAACCCTGAATTTGGCAATCAGTACTAAACTGAATTTTTCATTGTTCACCCAATGGAACTCGGAAGACAAAGAAATTGCATCCAATTTCAGAATTCATTGGATTCCCAAAATCGGAAGTGATCTGTACTTCGTGTTTACGCAAGTCAATGAAAATGATTTAAGGTTGTCGCAAACAAAACTCACCAACGGAATGCTGAAACTTGTTTACCGGATTGCCATTTAAAGGATGTTTATCTCGATACCAATACTTTAACAATTTCGCTGCCTATTCTTAGCAAATAAATCCCCTGTTTAATGTTTGAAACATCAATCGTTGCAGTTCCTTCAAAATCGAGTTTGATTTGTTTTATCAACTGGCCTGTTGGCGAATACATTTGAGCCATTTGATTGGATTCCCTTTTCGCATAAACGTTGACCTTTTCGCTTGCCGGATTAGGATATACCCTGATAGTGAAATTATCTGTAATCCGTTTAGTCGAAAGAATGGTTCCTAATGGAATGGTCTCCCAGTTTTCAGGAAAATGATTATCGAGTTTTGGAGATTTAAGCGACAATGCCGTTTCGGAGTTAAATGCTTTGGAGGGCCATCCTGTTGTTGGTGAATATTTGACATGATCGGCTACCATGCCAAATTGATTAAGCAGTTCAATCGACTCTCCCTGATTTGAAAGTTTACCTAATGTCCATTGTACTACTTTCAATGACTTCTTCCAGGGTAAAATATCGGAAGTCAGGTAAAGCGTATCACCCGGTGCCAAAAGGACTCCTTGCGGAACAATGGCGGTTATTCCTTTGTCGATGGAATAACCAGACAAGTCCAATGTATTGAAAGAAGCATTGTATAAAGCAATGTATTCAGGGAATGCTGTATTCAACGGATTCAGGTATATCTGGCAGATCAGCACATCAGGCTCCATTAGAATTCGGGGCATTCTTGTTCCCATATCAATTGCCTGTCCATTTTCGAATCCTGCACCAATTGCCGGAGATCCCTTCTGAAGGGAAAAATCCTGATGGGTTGGATCAGTAAACAATGGATTACCGAATTTATTGCCTGTACCCGTTGGAAGTATTGTATTATCGGCAATGGAATTGGTTATTTTTATGGTCGATTTATTATCAGCCTGCCATGAAGCCTCTGAGGAATTGGATAGAATACTATTTTTGACAATGGCATTTCCACCGGCGCGCCCAAGGTTTTTCTCATAACAATTTACAGGAATTCCGTTGCCGTAAAAAATACAATTTTCAATTCGTGCCCAGCTCGAATCTTTGACACCAAAACCCATGTTACAATTGATAAACTCGCTGTTGGTAACATGCACCGACGATCGCTGTCCGACTGACACTCCCTTGTCGAAAGCATTGTAAATCTGCACGCTGTCAATCATCACATTGATGGCTTCTTCACCAATATCAATGGCATCGGCATTGTTTCCCAAAATGTTATACAGTTTGACATTGCGGATTATACCATCTGTGATTCCGTCATAATCAATTCCGTCAGAGTCAAATGCAGGATTTCCAACAAAGGTGCAATTCTCAATTCTGCCTTTTCCATATTTGATGTTGATCAAATCACTTGTCGCGGTTGAATGAATATAGCTGTTGGTTAGAGATACATCTGAATATCTTGACGCAATTGGATTTAAGTGCGTTTTGTCGATCAATAAATGGTCGAGTCGTAAAGTGGTGAAATATCCGTTAATTGCGCCAACACGATTTGGGATCGGGCCTTTGGTGGCGTCATCAACAATCACATAAGTAAGTTTCGAAGTGTCGCTGGTATTCCAGAAACTTAGGGAGCCCCAACCCTGATCACCATACTTCGGATTTATTTTAAAGGTGATGGGTGCAGTGGAAGTTCCGATGGCCTTCATGTTTCCATTGATGAAAATATTTACACCGGGCGACATCCAGATTTCAACACCAGGTTCGATTGTCAGTGTTGCTCCACTGTTTAAAGTAACATTTTCAGGCACAATGTATGGTGAACAACTTTTGTGTAAAGTCAGGCTTTGAGCAATCACAGCAGGAATCCGGCAATCCGTAGTTGATTCAAATACTGCTATCAATCCCAAATCATCAGAAAGATTGAAAGGATATTTTTTATTCGTTGACAAAAACCCGGAATTATCGGCGGTATTAACGGAAAGCTCAAGATCGAAACTAATATCAGAACTTGTGCCCGCATTTTGATGAACTTCGACAGCCAAAATATTGGTACCAACTTGCAGGATACTTTTATTAACGGTAAATGAAGTAAAAGTTGATTCAGCTGTACCGGCTATTCCAGTGGTAGCAAGAGATTTATAGTCAATCTTTCCGGAGCCCATATTGTCGCGCAGAACTTCCACACCATTCAAATACACGACAGCTCCGTCATCTCTTAAAAGATTAATCGTAAAGCTTGAAGCATTTTTGTCGGCATCAGTTAGAATAAAAGAGCTACGGAAATAAGTAGTGATGTATTTATTCTGTCCATCAGAACCATACAAAACAGTGGTCTTTTCATCTCCATCGCCATATCCCAACTCGCCTTGTCCTGATTTCCAGCTGGTATCATTAAAAGTATTGCCGGTCCATACATTCCCCTGATTACTGCCATCGTCAAGGTATTTCCAAACTGATTGTTTGGGAACAAAAACTTTTTTAACCAGACCAGTCCAGCCTTTAAACCGGAATCCGGCTTTTTCTTCGATAGTTAGTTCTGAACTTACATTTTTCAGATACGGACCAGAGCAACTTGATTCAGGAATTGTCAATCCGTTTATATACATCGTTCCGGCATCTTCAGGAAAAATTGACACCATAAGATTCGCTGTTCCTGTGAAACCATAGTTTTTTAAATCATCGAGCAAAAACGCAGGTCGTTGTTCAACAAATGTTCTCAGCTTATTCACTTCATTGTACCAATAATCGACTGACGGCATCGCATTTCCATAAGACGATGTTCTACCCAGCCAGCGGGCAACATGATTGGGTATTTCGGCTTCAATTGTCTTTTGGTGAACATCGATGAGTTTTTTCATTTCATCAGGATGAAAACAGCTGAACAGATGATCCGCCAGTTTTTTCCCGAAATAACTTTGGTATGCTTTATTTTTTATTAACCGGCCGAATGGAAATGAAGTTTGTCCGGTGTAAAAACTAATGGGCTGACTGGTTACATTAGTGAAACCCCGATCAAGATCCATCAATATCCAATTCCACATTCCTGAATCCTTTGGTTTCCATGCCATCACATTGTGATCGACCGAAGAGTTCCCGGTTGCTGCTTCTGTGATTACCAAATTTGTAAAATCTTCAATATCCATTAATTCGGCTACCGCATCAAAATTTGCCTGAACCGATAAATCTTTTGAAAACTGAATTTTAAAATCGTTGTATGCATTCAGGTCACCACACTCGGCGTAATCTTCATTTTCTACCATGTCGAAGGTTCCGGCTGCCAGACCATAATGCTTCTCAATGTAGTCGGTTTCAATTTTTTCCCTGAAATTATGAATACCCATGTATTGCCCGTTAAAATACACGATACACCAGCGAAAGTGAGAAATATCCAGATGCATATTGAGTTGGGTGGCATTCTGGCCCAATATATCGCGCATCAAGGTATTACTCCAGTCATTTCCTGAAGCTCTTAACGCAAAAGTCTTAAATCCGGCACGTGGAGAATCATAGAATAGAGTATTGTCCAATGTGCTTGTTCCATATTGCTTTTTAAAATAAACACCCAGCATTTTTTCAGGCAATTGCCATGAATATAGTCCGTTAACTTTTACTCCGGCCTTTTCATTAAAGGCAGCCCTGTCTGATTGGTTGTTTTCAAACAATTCAATATTCACTGGAATCTCCCACTCGGGTTTAAACGACTGGACATAAATGCCATTCTGCGCATCCCAGAAATTGCCGGGATCAGAAGCAAGTGAAACAACCGGCAATCCACGCGCTTTCATATTTTCATTGATAAAATAGGTGTTTGTGATTACCGGCCCAGGCATCATGTTTGGTTTAAATACTCTTGCCCTGACAACTGTCGTTACAATTATTTGAATTGGATTGGAATAAAGTTTTGATTGAAGTTTTGGTTCTGAACCATCAAGTGTGTACCTGATTTCTCCACCCAGATCGGTAAAAAGTGAAACCGACTGGCCGGCATTATATAAACCGCCACGAATATTAAACATGGGTTCGTTCAACACGAAATCACTGAAAAATTCGGTTTTATTTGGTGCTTCAGGAGTTGCAACAATAAAATGGCCCCAAAGCATGAGGTTTTCCAGATTTCTTCCGGTTGAAATATCCGGATTCTGATTGGCAAACCGAATGGTATCCAAAACTGATAAATCAGGCTTGTACAAGCCTATTTCTTCTCCGGAAGCTGTAAGTTTAAAATTGGTATGGTTGCCGGTATCCATTCCATCGGCCCAAAAGATTTTATAACCTTTTGCCGGGATGATTATATTGCTGATTCTCCACTTATCCGGGATATTAAAATTATCGGTTATGAAGTATCCATCAAGATTTACTGCCGAATTTCCATCGTTGTAAAGTTCAAACCAGTCAGCATCATTGTTGTAATCCGGATCTTTAATCGTCGAAGCATTCGACGCCATAAATTCATTGATATATATCTGACCAAATGAAACAACAGAAATAAACAACAGAAACAGTGTGATTTTAAAACGAATCATGACAACGGTTATTTTACTTTTTTATGGTTGATCCATTTTTGTGCCTTGTAACAAAGATAGGCAGAGCCGGCACCGACAATTGCACCGGCCAGCACATCGCTCGGATAATGAACTCCAAGATGCATCCGCGAATATCCAACTGCCGAGGCATAAACAAATGATGGGGCAATCACATACCATTTTGGAAAAGCAAGGCTCAATGAGGTAGCAGTTGCAAATGCTTCCGAAGTATGTCCGGAAGGAAACGAACCGCTTCCTCCTGATGTCAGTTTTTCAATGTCAGTATAAGTTTCATAAGGTCTGGGCCGGTTTATTATCTTCTTCAATGAAGTAGTAATGGCGGCATTCACCAAAAATGAAGCGCCAAGTACAAATCCTTTTTGCTGAAGATCTTTATCCTTCTTCAACAAACCGGTTCCAAAAACCAAAAACGGAGCAGCAACACTAACAGGAGTAATACTATTTGTAATCGTTTTAAAAGTGCCATCGAGATGTACATTTCTATTCAGATTAATCTCACGCAAAATACGGATATCTGCATTTTGCGAAAACACGGATACTGACTGCAACAGCAGGACGAACAGCAGAATTTTTCTCATTTTTAATCGATTTAAAAAGAAACTCAAAGTTGTGATAAATTACGAAGCAAAGGCACTTTCAGAAAAGAATATAAAATTTCTGATACTTTGACAGGATATTCTATTTTTTTGTTTTAAAAAGTTGTCCGTGTACAGGTCGAGACACGGCCAAGCAATCGTATTCCGGCAACAAATCCTTTGATTTGCAATGTATTATTATCTTCAAGCCAAACATAGCAATCATAGGTATTTCCTGTTTTAGGGTCATATATTTCGCCATCTTTCCATTCATTTTCATTTGGATCAAACTTCAATCCGCATAATATTTGAAAATTAAGCAACGATCTCTTTCTCAATTCAGGATTTGGATTTTTGGCGTCCTTAGCAGGAGACCCATTAATATATTTTTCAGGTATAATGTAAACTATCGTTCCGATATATTTATCTTCTTTCCTTTCAACTTTGATTTTGATTGATTTTATTTCATTCCACCATACACCTTCAATATCATCAGCCTTTTGAGCAAAAAGAGCTGAGGAACAAATAATATAAAAAGTAAAGAAAAATATTGACTTCATAACTCCATATATTAATTGTCCTCAACTTATTGCGTAAAATTTATTCTGCTTTTTATCCGAAAATCAACATTCATATTCAAAAGAAATACCGAATACAAAATAGATAACGCTATTCAGGATAAACAAACAAAACAGAATCTGAAACTGCATAACTTCCAAAAACTCCTATTGCGTCAGGAAATTGTTTTGGTTGTAAAAATACAGGTTCAACGAATGGATTTTTCAATGCCAGCATTTGCTTGTCCAGCTCGTCGTAAAAATTGAACATGTTTTGATCACAAATCTGAACTAAGACATAGGTTGTGACACCCTTCTTATGCTTGAATACAGGCTCGATCGCAAACGAAAAATTACCACCTGAGAAGCTGACATCTGAAAAAATAGTTCGGCCAATTTCAGTTACACGGGTTGTTTCATTGTTTTTAAGTATGGGCGATTTAAACTTGTTCTCGCCCCAATAGGTTGCTGTATCGGCAGTCCGGTGCATTTCGTATCTATAAAAATCCCGGGTTTGCGGATTATCTTTAAAATGAAAAACCACCCCTTCATGCTCTCCATAAATATCCTTGAAATTGGCTACGTAAGTTACACTATCAAGTTTAACTGTTTGCTGAACAGTAGATGCCGTTGCTGAATAGACCTGCCCTCCGGAATTGATGGTTAAGGTATAGTTTTTATTGGCCAGAATTGACTTTGTGCCTTTATAAAAATAGCTGTATGTTCCGAAAAAGACCTGAAAAACCGAATCGCGAACTAACTTGTCTGATACCCCGTCCGTATTGATCGCGACAATTGCATTTTTTACAAACATTTTATTGGGCGCCATTGCTGCATCAAGATAAGGCAATGTTTTATTCAAATACAGTTTGGGCAACTGGCCTGGTGTAATCAGACATTGAATGGACAGTTTACTGGTATATGGCTGTGGTTTAATTGTAATCTCTTTTTCGCATGATGTCATTACAAAGAGAGCTGATAAAGCGATTATAAAGATTGAATTTATATGTTTCATAATTTGCTATTTATTAAAATTTGAAATTCCAACTCACACTTGGCAAGGCCGGCAATAAACTCACTTCTTTAGCCGATGGCTTTTTCGTTTGCGGATCAACAGTCAGGTAAACGAAGTATGGATTCATACGACTGTATGCATTGTACAGGCCAAAAACCCACTCCGAATTAACTTTTCTGCCAAACCAAATCCTGTCGCGGTTGTGATGGATAAAACTCAGATCGAGACGGTGATAAGACCTGTATCTGTAATTGTTTCGTTCAGTGTAATCGTTGTAAAATATATCGTATAACGTGCCACCCTCAAATACCGGAACTTTTCCCATTGGCAAAGTAAAGGCACCTCCTGAAGTAAACACCCAATCGGCAGCAACAGTCCATTTTTTACTTAAATCGTAAGTTCCAACAATCGAAATATTGTGCCGTTTGTCGTAAGTAAACGGAAAGGTTTTTCCATAATTCAAATCCTTAAATGTCTGGTTGGTCCAAGAAAGAGTATAAGAAACCCAGCCTGTCAGCCTCCCAAAATTCTTCTTGGCAAATAATTCCAGCCCATAGCTTTCGCCTTTCCCAAACGTAAGTTGCTGATCAATATTGGCATCAGCCTGTGGTTGCGATCCTTCTTTAAAAAGCACCTGGTGGCTCATGGTTTTATAATAAACTTCTGCGCTTGTTTCAATCGAGTTGTCCTTGAAATTTTGAAACCAACCCAACGAATATTGCCTGCTGACTTCTGGTTTTACTGCCTTACTGCTACTAATCCAAATGTCGGTTGGTAAAGATGCGGTGCTGCTTGGCACCAGATGCAAAAACTGATTCATTTCGGTATAAGACAACTTTATGGAGGAAGTTGGGCTTGTCGATGCTTTCAGGGTAAATCGTGGTTCAACAGCACTGTAATTTGCTGCCGAACTCAAAAACAATGGAACCCGAACTCCTATATTTGCACTTAAAAAATCGTTCAGTTTTATTTCATCGCTCAGGTAAAAGGCCAGCTGACTGCTATAAGTTCTCGGAATGCTATCAGGTTTTAAGGCCGGAACCGTTCCTTTTTTCGATAGTTTATTGGCCGTTGTAGCCGGAAAGAATGTGTTATAAGAATAGTTGGCTCCAAGTTTAATAGTGTGGTTTGAATTGGTATGTATTTCCCAATCGGTCTTTGCATTTAAATCACGAATTCCGGAGTATTGCTGGGCTACATATTTCCCCTGTGCTGTTGTTAAGCTGTTGTGGTAGTCATTATAAATCAGTGATGTATTGCTAAAAATTTGGTTATTGAATAAGTGATTCCAACGTAACGTGGCAGTTTTATTCCCAAAGTTAATGCCGTAATTTAAGCTACTGGCACCTGTATATTTGGCATCGTCCAATCCGGTAAAAAAGCTGAAATAAAGTCTGTCTTTATCTGTTAGTGTGTAATTGAGCTTCGCGTTCAGGTCGTATAAATAATAGTTAGTATTGTTTTTATTCTTTGGAATAACAGGTTTAGCAAGAATATCAAAATAGCTTCGCCTTCCTGAAATAATAAAAGAGCCTTTCCCCTTTTTAATCGGACCTTCAAGTGTAAGGTTAGAAGATAATAATCCAATACCGCCGCTCACAGCGAAATTATTTTTGTTTCCTTCCTTCATTGTAATTTCGAGAATGGAACTCAAACGGCCTCCATATTCAGCAGGAAAGCCACCTTTTATGAGTTTTACATTGTTGATGGCATTGGTATTAAAGGTGCTGAATAATCCGAATAAATGGTTCGGATTGTAAATGGTCGCTTCGTCAAGCTGAACCAGGTTCTGATCAGTATTTCCGCCGCGTACATGAAACCCGGTGGTTCCTTCTTTCCCTGGCTGAACTCCCGGAAGAAGCTGAATGACTTTCAGAATATCGCTTTCACCTCCAATAGCCGGTAATGTTTTGAGTTGTTTTAAAGGAACTTCAATAACACCCATTTGCGCCTTTCTCACATTGTTGTCGTTGCGTTTGGCGTTTACCACTACTTCACCAAGCGAGTTATTGATTGTCGCCATTTCAATATTGATTACCATATCTTCTTTTGCGGCTATCTTTTTTGTTTGAGGCTGGTATCCAATATACGAGTACACCATGCCAAGGGTGTCGGCTTTTGCAATGGTGAGAGTATAAAAACCATAATTATTGGTCATAGTACCTGCCTTTTGATTGGTGTTATACACCGTAGCCCCAATTAAATCTTCACCCGTATCAGCATCTTTCACATGGCCGCTGATGGTGATTTTTTGTGCCTCTGCCGAAAAAACAATCAAGAAAAGGCAGTTCAGAATAAACAATAACTTCTTTAGTGTACTCATAAATTGGTTTTTAAAATACGCGCTACAACCAAAATTGCTGCAACGCGTACCGGGTTTACTTTTCCTCTTTAAAGCGACCAATGAATCAGCTGATTGATTGATCAACCTCTCCATCTCTCAAAACATTTCTAATTTTCAACATCTATATTTTCTAATATGGCCTTGATAAAAGCATTGTACAAAGCCGGGTTCCCGGTCGAACTTATATTGATTGAATTATTATTCAGGGTAGCAGTAGAAAAATCAAGATTTTTGATCCACAGATTTACATCGAATACAATCGAAAGCGTTGATGAAACGCCTGAAATTATACTCAGGCCATTGCCTGCCAAAGGAAGCTGCACTATATTGTCAGTGTCAACTATAATAGAAAATGGAACCATCGCATTGTTCAATTTTATAGTGCCTTCGATAATGATTGAATGGGCATCTGGCGTTGTTCCCGGCACAAATTTAAAATCAACTTTCTTGTAGGTTCCTGGCTGAAGCATCACATTGTCAATTTGCGCTGCGGCATTGGTAATATCCAACACAAAAGGACCGGCAAGTTTCAGGTCGCCTCCATCTTCTCCTGAATTCTTTGCCTTTTCTGCACCGTCTTTTCCATCAGAACCTTTGTCGTTGTTGCCTTGTTGTGAATTTCCTTTTTCTCCTGAATTTTCTTCAATGACCAGATCCTGAATATTAACCACCGCTTTGGTGATGGTAATATCGCCTGCCAGAACTGAAGCCGATTTTAATGATTGCCCTTGCTTAAACGAAGCCGCTTTCAGGCTCAATGTGCCCGGCGTGGCATTTCCTTCATTGTTTTTACAGTTCGACAGTACCAGCATTAACCCAATAATCAGAATATTATAAGCAATTTTCCGTGTTTCCATGTTAACTTTTTTAGTTTATAAATTGAACTTATATTACTAAAGAGATCGGGCAATTATAAAGGTTGGGTTGGGTTCGATTTTTTTACATTAGTCGCGGTAGCCTGGATTTCCTAATTTAAAGCGGATTCCTGCACGAATTCCCCAATAGAGCGGATGAGCATTCATTGAGCTGGCCGAAATTGAATTCACTTGCCACTTGATTTCAGGTCCAATTTCGAATTTTATTCTCTTATTAATTTTATAGTCGAGACCAAATCCCAGACTTACTGATAAGGCATGTTTCTGAAGGCCTTCAAGTCCTGAATATGAGAATGCACCAGTATATTCTTCGGTGGTAATGGTTGTTCTTGATGATCTTAGGAAAGCGTAATTCATTCCGGCATCAGTAAATAAGTGCCGGTACCAATAATAACGGGCATCGAATGGTACTTCAAGGTACGACAGATTAATTCGTGCATTAAATACCGATAGTATTGGTAATTGATCCATTCCTGTGCCATTTACAGGTATTTTACCTGCTGACGTATTTAAAATAACTCGATCGGGCGAAATAACTTCACGGTGCAAAGCATCGTTTTGTGTTTCGTGCCGGTAACTACTAAAATAAAAACCAGACCTGAAAGCCCATTTATCATTGGCTTTATACATCAAATCCAACCCATAAGAACCGGTAAGTAGCGCTTTTTCAATGTTGTTAAAATACTGCCTGTCAATGTCGTTGTTCCCTGAAATTGGCGTTTGTCCCATGGTTCGCGATGATAACAAAGGCGAATAATTAAAGCCAACTTCTATTTTCTTCAGAAATTCGGATAGGTCAAAAGTGCCTGCATTCCGGTTTCCGGACGATCGAAACAAGGAACCTAAGTCGATTTTTGGTATATGGAACGATGAAGCTGATTTTCGGTGATCCCGATTGGCAATTGTCGTTTTTTCCGCAACAGGAACTGGTTTTTCAGGCATTGCGAGCTCTGTAATTGTGTTGGACGGACAATTTTCAGTGGAAGCCATTTCCTGACATTCCATCGGATCAATTTCAACCGGAAGGATGGACTCCGAAGTCCTGATTTCACTAACAGCATTATTACGGGAATCCTGGTTCAGAACGGTTGAAACAGATGCCATTTCAGTTGATTGATCTGCCAGAGTAGTCTTTGACATCTTTCCTTCCTTCATTTTCGAACCTGATCTTTTGGTTTCAGGAGAAACAGTTCGTTTTTCGGAAGTGTTCACTTTTTCATCCTTATTTTTAATTTTTGCAGTTGAAAGATTGGATAATTCAGAATTTTTGACTTCCACTAAAACGTCTTGATTTCTTGAGTTGAAAAGTGAGGTGTTTTGAGTAAACAAAAGGAAAACTACAGCGACAAGTGAGGCAGCTGTAGCAATAAAAGCATATTTCATGCGCACATATTTGGCGTGAGGCACCATATTTAATGTAATCTGTGGCTCAATTCTCGCCCATAGTTCATCACCCGGAACAATAGTATGACCTTCAAATGAATTTTTCAAAAAGTCGTCTAAATCTTCGTGTAAAATTTCGTGACTCATAGTATTCTCCTCACTTTTTCGTTCAACAAAATTTTGATCTTTTTTCGCGCGTCAAACAAGTTCGACTTTGAAGTTCCCACCGAAATACCAAGCATTTCAGCGATTTCTTCGTGCGAAAAACCTTCAATTGAAAATAAGTTTATCACCAGCCGCATCCGGTCTGGTAATTCCTGAATAACTTTCAATACTTCGGCGACTTCCATCTTTTGATATACGTCCCCGGTTTCCATTTCAGCAGAATTGACTGTCTGGTAATCTTCGATGAAAACCAAATTTCGGTTTTTCTTATAGAAGCGAATTGCTTCGTTGATCACGATCCGTTTGATCCACCATTCAATCTTCTCCAACTCATTCAATTGGTGCAAGTAGCTGAATATCTTTAAAATACTTTCCTGAAAAATATCTTCAGCATCGGTTCTGTTCCGGGCATACCGATAGCTGACGCTTAAAATGTGGGGTGCAAACATCCCGTAAAGCGCTTTTTTATGCTTGCTGTCGCCCTGCAAACAGCCCGAAACAATGATATCTAAAACGGCCTTGTCCAATTTGTACATTTATAAAGAATCACCAGAACTAAAAAGGTTGGGTGGAGTCGTGAATTTCTTTCAGTTAGTTGTCAGCCTTTTTTGAATAAGCCAAATGATAGCCCAACGTCCATTCAATATAATTGGAAATGTGGTAATTATAGGCACGAAGATTAATACCTGCAAATAAATGATTGCCAAGTTGGTAATGCAATCCAAGCCGCTGGTAAGTCAAAGGTTCTTTATTTGCTGATTGTTTTCTGAATACATAAAAGCCCGGCTGAACGATCACAGATAGTTTATTGACCACCAATTCGTAGGAAGGGAAAACACTTATTGAAAGTTTATTTCCATGAAATCCTTCCGTAGGTTCCAATTCACCCTTATCGACAAAAACTGTTGAATTGTAGGAACCATCGTAACTCAATGACATTCCAAACCCCAATTTTGATTTGTAGGTAATTTGCCGGTTTATCACCGTTGAAAATCCATAAACCGGATAATAAACGCCTTTGTATTTTGTGATGGTGTCCACATCATTGCCCCTGTAGATGACATTTTTTGCTCCTCCGAAAATCGAAAAATCAACAGATGTATTTTTCATGAAGGGTGGAAGTGGTTTTATAGTTAGCGAAGGATTAAACCTGTTTATCTGATATTCCAGACTTATTTTTGGTGAAAAAGTATTCAATCCCTGATTCGGATTTTTCAAAGCTCCATTGGAGAAATGAGTAAAACTGTACCCAAATCCCAAGTCAAAATGGCGGCTTAACCGATAATTCAAGTTAGCTCCAAGATCGATAAAAACACTTTCGGCAGCGCCCATCGAAATATTATAGTTGTTTTCCGAAGGATTAAAAGCCTCCCAATTGAAAGTAAAACCGAATCCGGCTTCGTAATTCAAACTGAACTTATTCCATCGCTTAAACGGAGCTTTAAAAACACCATAAAGAGCAATTGGAGTACCGAAATTTTTATTTTCGAAAAAACTGGCAGAATATACTCCAAAACCATACGTAGGAAAACCATAATTTTGCTCCCACAATTTATCTCCGGTTGTTTGTTTTTTTAATTGAAATGAAAGCGCTGCAAATTCAATCACTTTATCATCAGCTGCATTGGCATGTTTCAGGTATGGATTGGTAGCAAGTACTTTCCCATATTGGGCATATCCGGATAAAATAAGATTTTTTCTGATTTTTAGTGTATCAGCCCTTTCTGCATTGGCATTAACAATACCAAATGTCAGGAGTAAGAAAAGACAATTATTCCTCATACTTTAACTGTGTCTCTTTGCCATTCTTTGTGGTTTTTCCGAAGTGAACAACAAACCCAAGATAGAATATTCGAGGTGCGCGACGACTTTCTGTTTCGCGGTGTAAGGTCGGTGTATCAATAATTGTTCTGCTCCGGTACGAGTCGAATAAGTCTGAAACAGTGAGTAAAACAGATGCTTTTCGTTTGAATACTTCATATCGGGCTCCGGCGTTCACAATAAATGTTGGCTGACGTTCGCCTTGCGGAGTAAGAATAGCAGAAGTATATCTTGTGTTGATCTGCATCATCATCAATTTGGTAAAATTGAAATTGGTATTTAAAGCGGCATTCCAGCTAAAAGCTGTTTTTGAAGCTGAATATCCTAAATTAGAGGCATCCAAAGTATTCCAGTATCCATTTATGTTTAGGTTTGTTGTAGCAAACTTTCCAAAAGTCCGGTTAACAATGGCTTCAGCCCCGGTGGCGCTGCTCGAAGCCAGATTTTCTTTCGTTGTAAGCAAAATGTTTCCCTTTATGAATCTGGTAATTTCGGTCATCTTGTTATAGGTATGCCGGTAATAAACTGTGGCCGAAAGCGTATTTGCCCCTTCATGATACAAATAACCTGTTTCAATTGAATGAATTTGTTCAGGCTTCAACTTAGGATTTCCTGCCTGAATATTATAAGGATCACGGTATTCAGGAAACGGATTCAAATCATCGCCTTCAGGACGGCGGATCCGCTTGCTGTAATTAAGTTGCCATTGACTGGTTTCGCTGAAGTTAAATGAGGTGTGTAATGTTGGATAGACCGAAAAGTAATTATTCGGCACAATACTATCAATAGTGATCAAATGTGAATTGAGAATTGATTGTTCGGCACGCAATCCAGCCAAAACACCAAATTTTCCAAAAGTTTGCTTATCGGTAGCATAAAAAGCATGGATTGTTTCATCAAATAAAAACTTGTTGCTTTTTACTTTATCGTGTACCCAAGTCGAACCTTCCAGATATTCAGCCTGAAAATTCAGGTCACTTTTGTCTGCTTGCATTTCGTACCCAAGTTCCAATTCCGAGTCATCTCCCGATGGACGCAAATAATTAAACCGCAGCATGTTTTCAGAATTTGCCTGCCATATCAGGGTATTGTCCTTTGATCCAGGTTTTACCGGAACTAAATATTTGTTGGTGAATTTGTTATCCTCTTGTTCTTTCTGTGCATTATGTGTAAAATCAATCGAAAACTCCTGATCTTCGCCGATCTTACGGGTGTATTTTGCAGCCCATTCAAGCTCTTTTTCATATTCATCGTCATGCCGATACCTGTCATAGTTATTTGTTGGCAATTGATTTTTATCGAGATTTCTGGTTGCAGTAGTATCAATACGGGTAAAACTCATATAATTATAATTGACTGAAGCTTCCATACTGTTTTTATCGTTAATTTCCCATTCAATTCCAGTTTGCGCGATATGAGAAGTTGGACGGGCTTTGCTATCAGTTGACTGGTACTGAAAACTTTTTTCCCTGGTCAATGAATCAGTTTTAATATAGTTGTCTTTTGAAATTCTGTCACGTCGATCCAATCGAAAGCCATAACTTCCGAAGATATTTACACCATTTCTATTGTAATTGAAAGCAGTGCTTGTGTTATAACGATTATCGGTGCCGGTATTTGCCATAAGTGTACCGTTGAAACCTTGTTTCCTCTCCTTTTTCAAAATTAGGTTAATGATTCCGGCAGTTCCATCAGGTTTGTATTTTGCTGATGGATTGGTAATTATTTCGATACGCTCAATGGAGTTGGCCGGAAGTTGCTGTAGTACCATCGCCCGATTTTTACCCATCATTGCCGAAGGTTTTCCATTAATGAGTATCTGAACATTGTCGGAACCACGAAGCGAAACATTTCCTTCCATATCAACCTGAAGTGATGGAATATTTTGCATCAGATCGCTTACTGAGCCCGAGCTGCTTGTTAAATCATCGCCTACACTGAATATTTTTTTGTCGATGGTTTGCGTATAAGTCGAGCGTTTACCTTCTACCGTCACTTCCTCAACAGCAAGAGAGGAAGCTTTAAGTGAAACTTTACCAAAAAAAAGTGAAGGTTGCTCCTTTGTCAAACTAATTTTTGGTAATTGCAATTTTTCAAAACCCATAAAACTAACGACAAGACTATATTCACCAATTGCTAAATTGGTCAATGAAAAATTTCCCTTGTTATCAGAAATTGTTCCATCAACAATCAATAAGTCAACTGTTTTTAACAGCTGAATACTTGCATATTCTACCGGGTTGCCATTACTACTTTCAACAATTATTCCTGTTATTTTACCC
The DNA here is from genome assembly GCA_038248385.1 of Bacteroidales bacterium. GTDB lineage: Bacteria > Bacteroidota > Bacteroidia > Bacteroidales > Prolixibacteraceae > Aquipluma. Next base: position 23,330 of record JBBRXN010000021.1, on the reverse strand, counting down.
GTGCCCTTATTCTGGCCCCACAAATTCACTGATAAAAACAGCAGTATGATGATCAAGTTTAGTTTTTGCATTATTGATTGATTGATCGATTTTTACTGCAATAGTAAGGTTCAATTTTGTACAAATTCTGTACGATATACTTTTACTTCCCAAATTCCTACAATATTTGATGATATATTTGTATCAAATGATTAAAGATGAAAATTCTCGTAATTGAAGATGAGTTGATCCTTTGTGAAACCATTGTGTCGTATTTAGAAGGAGAAGGTTACCGATGCGAACAAGCCGGCACTCTTGAGTTGGGAAGCGAGAAGGTGAATCTGTATGAATACGATTGTATGCTGGTAGATATTGGATTGCCAGACGGGAATGGACTTTCACTGGTTAAGGAGTTAAAAAAATGTCATCCTGAAACAGGTATTATCATTATCTCGGCTAAGAACTCCATTGACGATAAAATCTCGGGATTGGATTTGGGAGCTGACGATTATTTGACCAAACCATTTCATCTTCCGGAACTCAACTCAAGGATTAAATCATTGCTTCGCCGCCGAAAATTCGAAGGCAAACAGGAATTGACAATCGATAAAATTACCATTCTTCCTGAAAGCAAACAGGTTTTGGTCGATGGCGAACCTTTACAACTCACCCGAAAAGAATTCGACCTATTGATGTTTTTCGTGTCAAATCGGGGACGGGTACTCACCAAAGAGGCGATTGCCGAACACCTTTGGGGCGACTTTGCCGATGCAGCTGACTCTTTCGATTTTGTGTATTCGCACATCAAAAATCTGCGACGCAAATTGGTTGAAAAGGCAGGAGTTGACTATTTTCACAATGTATATGGAACTGGTTATATCTTTACGGAATGAAGCTTCAAACTAAAATAAACATTCGTTTTCTGGCAATCATGTTTCTGGTATTTTCTATTGCCGGTGTGCTTTTCTATTTTGCATTGGGGCAAGTGGTCGACCAAAACATCCGTGAGATGTTAAAATCGCGCAAAGCAACGATTGAATCAGGCCTTCAGAAAAATGGCAAATATTTAGATTCGATTGAGTCACCTGATCATTCAATCTTTGTTAAACGCATCGCGAAAATAAAGAAATACACCCATTTTTCGGATACACTTGCTTATGATCTGGAAGAAAATGAGCTGGTTCCCTTCCGAAAAATGACATTTACAGCAAAATCCGGTGATCAATATTTTGAAATTGTATTACTGCAATCGTTGCTTGAATCCGAAGATCTTCAAACGATCATTTTTTACTTTATGACCGGCCTGTTTTTATTGGTATTATCCGTTCTTTTTTTCGTCAACCGCTGGCTTTCATCCAAAGCCTGGAATCCATTCTTTAAAAGTTTATCGGTGTTAAGTTCATGGAAGATTGGTGAAAACCAGACCATCAGTTTTGACCGCACAGGCATTTCTGAATTCGATCAGCTCAACAGCGCCCTTGAACTTATGATGCACAAAATACAGGCTGATTTTATCAATCTGAAAGAATTTACCGAAAATGCCTCGCACGAAATTCAAACGCCACTGGCAATTATCAAATCGAAACTCGAAATGGTTTTGCAGGACAAAACGCTGAACGACCAACAAAACCAACGAATTCATGCAGCTTTCGAATCAGCAATTCGATTGTCGAAATTAAACGAAGCATTGCTCCTGCTTTCAAAAATTGAAAATCAGCAATTCGTCGAGAAGTCGGATATTGACTTTTGCCAATTAATTCAATCAAGGGTAGAGTACCTCGAAGAACTTTTTGCGATGAAACAAATTGAAGTTGACTTGTACCTTGAAAAACAGGTAATTTTCACTATTAATCCACTATTGGCTGAAATACTGATCAACAATTTACTAAGCAACGCATTAAGGCACAATGTCGAAAAAGGAAAAATTATAATCTCGTCTGATAATCAGGAATTTACAATTTCAAACACAGGGAAAACCACAGAATTAGACGTAACCAAACTGTTTCAACGATTTTCAAAATTATCTGCTTCAACCGATTCAAACGGTTTGGGACTTGCCATTGCATCCGAAATCTGCAAGAACAACCATCTTGAATTGAAATACAGCTACTCAGACGAAATGCACCATCTAAAACTAAAGTCAAAATAAGAAACATTCCCTTCTTCCTTCCAAAATCCAAAATTTCTACCAACTTGTAGTTTAGCTTTGATCTATAAATTCATTTAAAAACTAAAAACATGAAAAAGTTATTGGTATTGTTCGCATGTGTTGTTTTAGCAGTAGGCATTTCAGCTATGGTTCAAAAAGACGATAAAATTCCGGCTGCTGCTAAAACCGGTTTTGCCGCTAAATTTCCGGCAGCTCAAAAAACAAAATGGAGTATAGAAAAACCCGGAGAATTTGAAGTGGAATTCGTGTTGAATGGTGTTGAATCATCTGCATTGGTTGATGCAAAAGGAAATCTCCTTGAAACTGAAACAGAGATAAAAGAGAGTGAACTCCCTCAAGCTGTAAAAGCTACCATTGCTAAAGATTTTGCAGGTTATAAACTCGATGAAATTGAAAAAGCTACCGATGCAAAAGGAGTAATCTCCTTCGAGATGGAAGCAAAAAAAGGAAAAGAAAAATTCGAAATTTCGTTCGATTCAAACGGGAAACTTCTTTCAAAAGCAACGCCTGAAGAGGAAAAGGAAGAAAAAGAGGACAAATAGGATAATGTCTTCTTTTTCAATCAATACAATGCGATAAAGCGATCAAAGTTTTTCGTTATCATTTCTTCGCCTTTTTATTATTTCCTTCTGACCGGAGCAACGCTTCCAGATAATAATAGTCGGCATAAGAAAGCGGCACGTCCACCTCGCTGTTAAACGGTTTTGAACCGGTACTGTGCAGAAGGATAAAACCATGCGCATCGCCTGGTTTTGCCCGGTAACTTTTTGTCAGGGTTTTAATTATTTGTCCAGCTTTTTGGTGGTAATTTTCCCCCTTTGCCGAATAGGAGCTGAGTTCGAACAATGCCGAAGCAATTACTGCCGCTGCCGAAGCATCGCGCGGTTCATCCGGAATATTCGGCGCGTCGAAGTCCCAGTACGGAACCAGATCGACAGGCATATTCGGGTGGTTCAAAATAAATCCGGCAATGTTTTCAGCCTGACGAAGGTATTTCGGGTCGCGCGTTTCGCGGTAGCACATGGTGTAACCATATAGCGCCCATGCCTGACCGCGCGCCCATGCCGATTCATGGCTGTATCCCTGATGGGTATTTTTCTTCAGCACTTTGCCGGTAATGGTATCGTAGTCAATCACATGGTAACAACTGAAATCGGTGCGAAAGTGATTTTTCATTGTCGTATTGGCATGACTGACCGCAATTTTATAGAAGGAAGAATCACCCGTCAACTTAGTAGCTTCAAAAAGCAGTTCAAGGTTCATCATGTTGTCAATAATCACCGGGAAGCCCCATTTGTCGCGGTTGTGATCCCAGGAGCGAATGCAGCCGGTTATTGGATTGAATCTGGTTGAAAGTGTGCGGGCCGACTGGATAATCACTTCGCGGTAATGCGGGTCGTTGGTAAGACGGTAACCGTTGCCAAAACTGCAATAAATTTTGAATCCCGTATCGTGGGTTCCGGCGTTCATCTTTTCATTTTCGATGTTGGCCGTGAACTCGCGCGCTTTAATCAGCCATTCTTCTTTTTCGGTATATTCATATAAAAACCACAATTCGCCGGGAAAAAACCCACTGGTCCAGTCGCGCGAAGGTACCAATACCAGGTTTCCATCTTTGTCCAGCGAACGAGGCGAAACAGGCGCCCCCTTTTTGTTTCCCCACTGCGCTTTGGCGGCGGGAACCTCTTTCAGCATCAGCCGGGTTTGCACCTTAGCATCCTGAAATGCCTTTCGCACCTGTCCAATTGATTTTTCAGAAACCAGAGAAAACAGAAAGAGCGATATCATCAAAGTAAAAACTTTATTCATGGTAATTTGTATTTAATTTTTACCTTCAATTATTACAAGGTTTTTATTATCAATATCTTTTAACATTATTTTCACAACGCAACCTACTATATAGAGGAGGAAGCATCGCAGATGCTAAGGGGGTGAGTCAAAATATTACCATTTATCCAAAGCTTTTTCAAACTTAACTTTTTTCACGTTAACAGATTCAGGAATCAGCAATACCTGAACAGACTGTTTCTGGTTGGGTTTCAGTTTCATTTCGAAGCCAACTAAAATTGTGCCCGGGTTTGGTGCATCGTAATTGGTCTTTGGCTCTGTTGACCAGGTTTTCATTTTTACTTCTAAAGAAGTTATAACTTGCAAAACCAGTTTTTTTCCGTCTTTGGTCAGGGTGATGCTGTTTTTTCCGAGTTTTGGAGTAGCTGAAGTGAGCATGTTCCAGCGAACTGTAACCGATTTATCAGTAGCTGCCAATTCATCGCTTACCACCACATATTTCTGATCAACAATGGCTACGCCCCGTTTAGCTGAAGCCAGTTGATTTTCATACACCGATGAAATATCTGAAACTGCATACATAAAATCAGGATGGTCGGAGAATTGGTCGATTTTGGCATAACCTTTCACCATTTGATTTTGATTGTCAATAATAAGTGTACTATGTGAATAGTTATTCAGGCGAAAAATGCTCCAACGTTGGGCATCCTGCGTTCTCCCAAAAATATTCATTCCTTTTGATTCGAGCGATTCGTATTCCTGAGATCCAAAATCAGATGCCCAACGGACACCGTTGGCTTCCATGATAAACGATCCAACATCCATGTGCCCGTGATTAACCGAAGGCGATCCGGCTTTAAATCCCAGATAAATGGCATTCGGATCGGTCCACGAAGTGCGCATCATGGCGATCGGATTGGCTCCCTGACCTTTCCATGCTTTAACTTTGGGTTCGGTAACTTTGTCGAGTAGCAAGTCTTTTCCCCAGATCATGATGGCGGGCAATAAACGGTCGCGGGTAAATCCTGAAAACTCTTCTTTCTGAAGGTAGGTCTTTTCGACCCACAACTGCGACGGGTCGTTGTTCTTTTGAGCGAACCAGAACATGGCGGGACTCAGGCTGCCGCGCAAGCCGGCATCGCCCCAATTGAAACAGGGACCGGTTACCCCGGTCATATTCTGAAGAAATCCGGAAGTTTGTAAAAATCCGGGTGAGCTGTTTAGTCCGAAATCAGTATCAAATACTTTTTCGATGGCGCTAAGGAACATCACGTTGAAAGAAGTTCCGTAGCCCCAGTATCCGTATCCTTCAGGATATGCGCCGTCGGGTTTGTATTCGTCCATCGACAGGTGAATAGTGTTTAGCGCACGGTCGATAATCATTTTTGAGAGGTCCGGATGATCTTCTGCAACAGCTAAAGCGCCATAAGTCATACCTGCATTGCAAACCTGGTTCCAGTTATTGACAACATTCAGCCAGCTGTTGTATTTAGGGTCGAGCGACGGATAAATACCTTTGTAAACAATGGCATCGCGAATTATTTTTCTCGAATCATCCGACAATTTTAGGTAGAGCCAGTCGTAGCCAATGGAAACAGCCATGGTCATTTCGGCCACATCCAGGAAATGTGAAGGGTTCCAGTCGCTGAATTTGGAGATGGCGAGCATTTCTTTTTCGGCACGAAGGAAATATTTTTCCTGACCCGTCATTCGGTAAGAATATGATAAGTGAAAAATACGGCGAATGGCTTCACGCGATTTGTCGAGCAAACGGCGTCCGATCTGGATGCGTTCAATTGGCGGAAGTTGGATGATGCTATCACATTCTTTCAGAATGGCTTCGTGCATTTTCTTCCAGGTTGCGCTGCTGGCAATCGATTGCTCAATCTGGCGTTCTTCACCTTTCAAAAGCAGGATGCGGGGATGTTGAACGCTTCTTAATGACTTTGTTGAAATTTTATCTTGCGATTTGGCCAATGCCGCAAAGCAAACTAATAATATCACTGCGGGCAGAAATTTTAAATGTCTCATTGTATTTAGTGGTTTAGGTTTTGAAATATTCTTCAATGATATATAAATCTAACGTATTACTTTAATGGATTTTGAAGTTCCATTTTCACTTAAAATCTGAACGATGTAAACAGATGTTGAAGTGTTGCCCGCATCAATCAGCGCATAATCGCCGGAAACCAGAATCTCTTCCAAAATGCGGCCCATTAAATCGTACAACCTGATTCTCCGGGTATTCTCCGGAATATTTTTGACACAAATCCGTTCACTTTTTGCATCATAAAAGGCGTAAAAATCTGGACTTTTCGGCAACGATTCAAAAGAGCTGGTCGAAAGTGGCAGCATTTTCACATCATCCACATACAATATCAGCTCTTTTTCCTGAAAGGCTTCGGTTCCATTTCGTTCAGGAGAAATAAGCAAGTAGCCGGATGGCGTAAAACTGAATTTAGATAAATCCTGCTGACCAACGGCAAATTGTGCAGTTCTCCATTGCGCGGTGGAGTAGTTATAGGTTTGCTCAGATGGATCGGTAAAGTCAACCAAAATCATATTGCCGTTTCCATCGTAAATACGCACGCCAATTTTTCCGGACGTATTTTTATAGTATTTGAATTCGATTACAGAATTGGCGTTGACACGTAAATCGTATCCGTAGGCCTGTGCTCCACGGTAGGTAATTAGCCCGGCATTGGCTGAAGTCACATATTCACTTTCGTCCTGCCGTTTTACGCGCAGAACTTTGTCGCTGGTGTTGATTCCGCTTTTAAACGGATTGGCCACCACTTCGCCCAAAACGGCTTTCATTGATCCGTTGGAAGCCGGATTCATTTTCCAGCTAACAAAAGCACCTGCCAGGGAGCCAATGTTAAACGACTCAAAATTTTCGTTTAACGCATTTCCGGCAGTGCTTAAGTCCAGTCCGTTCAAAATGGGATCTCCGGCCGGAACCATTTTCACGGTTACGGTTTGCGTTGCTCCGGCGGCAACTTTAAACTCAAAGCCGGTGAAATACGAATCGGAATTTTGTTCTTCGTAAGTGGTGGGTGGCTTAGTGCTCCAGGCTTTGGCCTCGACATTGTCAGTTCCTTCAAAAACCAAATACAGTGCTTTGGTTGACTGGTTGAGCTTGATAATTTTATTGCTGACTTTCTGTGGAATGGCCTGAGTTGCCAAATTCCAGCGAACAGTCAACTGACTTGTTTTTGCCTTGATTTCATCTTTAATTTCCACATATCGGTTGGAAACAATGGCTCCGGTACGGCGACAACTGGCCACATCGTTCTGATAAAGCGGAGTTAGATTTAGCTCAACCGATTTTCGGTCGGCTGTATTCACCAGATTTTCCATCGGCGAATTTCCGGTAATCAGTTGTTTGTTCCCGTTGATGGTTAGCGTATTGTGCGCCATGTTGTTGTACCTGAAAACATCCCAGCGTTCCGAAGTCTGGCTCATGTTCCACAAATCGACACCGTTGGTTTCGAGCGCATTGTAATCGCTCATACCCAAATCCATGGCCCAGCGAACATCGTTGGCTTCCATCACAAACGAACCGATGTCCATGTGCGCATGGTTCGAAGAAGGTGTTCCGCCTTTCATAGCGAGGTAAATATCGTTGATACCCCAGCCCGAACGCAGAGCCGTAACTGCGCTCTTGCCCTGCGCCAGATAGGTAGTTTCAACCGGGGCAGGCAAATCGGTGAGCGATAAATTCATGCTCCAGATGAGAAGAAATGGCAACAGCCTGTTGCCAGTAAGACTTGTTGTACTATTATCGAGTGTAAAAACCAGTTTTTGCAATTCGTTGTAAAGAATAGTCTGATCAGTTGAACGTGCGCCCAGCCAGAACATTCCGGGAAGAACTCCAATACCGTTACCACAGTCAGCATAATTGAATGGAAGTGGGTTAATCGATTTCAACGTTCCTCCGCTCATTTGTTTGGTGGCGTTTCCCTGCATGTGGGTCACAAAGTTGACCGTTTTCATGAAACCTTCCTTTGAGAGTAATTCACGGTCGCTACCCCACATACGTTGCAATAAGTCGATAAACAGAATATTGAAAGTGGTGCCGTAATCCCAGTAACCCATTCCTTCAGGATAAGCGCCGTTGTATTTGTAAACGCCCATCGGAATTTTTATTGAAGTGACCGCCCTGTCAATCAAAGTTTGATAATAAGAAGGGTTTTCATCGAACACAGCAGCCACCCCGGCTGAAATCCCGGCGTTGCAAACCTGGTTCCAGTTGTTATCGCCGGTCAGCCAAGATTGATTGGCATTAACTCCGGTGGTTCGCTCAATTCCTTTTGTTTTTATGGATGAAGCGATTGTCGCTCGTGATGTGGCGTTCAGATAACCATAAAGCCAGTCGTAGCCAATGGCCATAGCCAGTGTCATTTCTCCTACATCCAGAAAATGTGATGGGTTCCAGTCTGAAAAAGCAGCCATTCCGAGCATTTCGGTTTCGGCGCGGGCAGCATAGCGGGAATCGCCTGTCATGCGGTAGGCATAACTCAAAAAACTGATTCTCCGGATCGCTTCGCGCGAAACCGAAAGCAACCGTTTCCCTGTCAGTACCCGTTGCTGAACAGACAAAGTGAGCATTTTGTCGCTCTCGGCCAAAAGGAGCTTGTGTACCCTATTCAAGTCGGGAGTCGATTGCAATTTGGTTTTCATCATAACTTCATCAGCCGAAAGAAAAAACAACCGGGGATGCCCGGCCAAAGGATAAGTCGTCTGACCATTTGCATTTGAGATACAAATCAGACAAGTCAAATACAATATCGTCAGGGTTTTCCTCATTTAATATTTTACTTTTCATTTGTGGCGCATACAGCCTTCACTTTTCAATTTTAGCTAACTGATGCGCCCTGTTTCTTTGTTGATCATTTCTACACCGGGTTACACATTTCCTTAACCGGGACTACAACTCAATTGTTACACTTTTGCCGGCATAAACAGTTTGCGGCAAATCGATGGCTATTTCGCTGATTCCCTTTTCTTTATTCCAAAACGAGCTGAAATGACCGCCGTTTTTTTCGATCTTCCCGGTTACAGTCAGATGTATTTTACTTAGTTTGCGCGATGGGTCGGCCACCGAAATTTGTTTGACAACCGAACCTTCTGTTTTCACCATCACCACTCCCGGACTGTCTATTCCGATCTTCAGATTCTTATTAACCTGTATTTCTCCTGAAGTATAGAAAATCATTTGACAAATGTTTAATCCTGAATGCCTGACTGCCTGAATTTCAACAGAATTGGCCAGAATCTCAACACGCCTTCCGGACTGGCTTTCCATTTCGTTTTCAGTGGTTGAAGGAACAACAATGTACTGATAACTTGCATTTTGTGGCTGTTGTCCATGATCAATCCAAAGCTTAAATACGTCTTTGCTGATTTCATCTTTTGGCGAATCAGATTGTCGGTTGATTTTAAACCAGCTTCCGGTTTGAGCCTGATTCGATAAATTCACTTTTTGGGCTTCAGGAAAAATGTAGCCAATGCCATCATGGAAAATCCACTTTACCTTATCCAACCGGCGATTGCCTTTTTCTATGGTTGATTTTTGAGTGCCGTTCATAACGACCACATCTCCAAGCAACAAACACTGGTTTAAAGTGGTGGCTACCGTAAGTTTGGCTGCGGAAGTAATACCGGCACCAAGACAAACATATTCGTGATCGAAGAAGAACCATGCCTTTTTGGCTGTTAGCGGATCGTGCGGACTTTTAAAGTCGAATGTAACTGCCCCGTATTTGCCATCAGTTACCGCTCCAACAAAATCAGTTAATCCTGTCTTTTGAATTTCATTTTCCGAAGGAAGTTCAGGTTTCTGTACCACCGTGGTACCCGGAATTTTCTGCCAGTCATAAACCGGCGCCATATTGGTGTATTCGGCACCTGTTCTTGAAATATAATTGGTGCCATCGCCCCGGTGGTGGTTCATTAAACCTTCACCATTGTAGGGAACCTCCATGTTGTCGTTGCGTGTGGAATACATTCTTACCGAGGTGAAAAAATCAGGTCGCTGGAAGGTGAAATGTTCAGTCTGCCAATAGAAAGTACTGTGCGAAAGTGTCGGAACGGCTTCACCACGACGGATTTTAACAATTTCCTCCAGTTCATTTTTACGGTAATTGGATGTTTCGAGCAATTTCTCCGGAGTTTTGGTTCCAAAAGCTCTCTGTGCCCCTTCCCTTGTGATGTCGCGGTTCATAGCGCCAGTGTCAGGATATTTTCCGTAAACCATCATTTTGCAAATTCCATCCAGATAATAATCAATCAGTTGATGAAGTGGTTTTTCGGAAAACTGGTATTTTGTACCTGAAACAAAAGCGGCCCATTCAGCAAATGCGTCGGCATAACCTGTTCCATACGACAGGGTATTGTTTACCCGGTCTTCGCGGTGATGAAAGCTGTAATCGTATTGCATACCTCGTCCGGTCGCGAATTTTATTTCGCCCTCGATAACACGGATCACCTCATTAAACCGAGGCTCGTCACGGTTAAAAAGCAAGGTTTTCGCCAGTATGCCTGCAATTTTGATACGGTCGCCACTGGGACGGGCTCCGGTCGCATTCAGATGGGCACGTCCCACCATAGGCAGGGTTTTGGCAATTTGCTCTTTGGTCAGGTCGGTATCCATGATAAGCAATAGAGAAACCAATGCGTTGGGTGTACCAATCTGGTTGTTCCACCAGTTGTCGCAGATAAAATCGTTTGCAAGCCAATAATCGAGAGCCGAATAAATTACCTTTTTCAGCTTTTGATCGCCTTTCAGGCTGGTGCCTTTCTTTTTATAAGCGCGGCTCATTTCAACCAGATTGTTCAAGTGATTGACATGTTGAAATCCGGTACGCGAAACATCCACATAATCAATGCCCGGCCATGTTCCGTCAATACGTATCGTAGCCATCAATTCCCGAACATGGGATTCGTTCAACGCGGGAGTCATCAGTTCGCCTACTACTTTTTTCCTGAGAAGTTCAATGTCAGAAGTGGCACAAACACCGTTAACGGATGAAAATAAAAGAGGAAGAACGATTAATATTTGGATGAGTTGTTTCATAAAAATTAAGTTCTATTGTTTTCAAAAAATAATATATATAAACGCTGTTTTCAAAAATTATATAAACGCTGACAGGACCTTCGGACGCTGTCAGGTTTTGCTTCAGACCTTTCAGCGTCGTAAGACCTGGAAGCGTCAAAAATAATTTTTCCCTAATCTTTCAAGGTCGTTTGTCTTTCCAGAGTTTAAAATCGTCCCAGTAAATTTGCAATGTTTTACCCTGGCCTTTCATGTAATTAATTAACTCTTTTGAGGTATAAAGTTTTATCGGATTAAAATCGGTAACTCCGTCAGGATTGGGATCTTTGGTATTATAGGTGATTTTTGTGAGGTCATAAATTACTTCCTTTTCCCCTCCATCAGGCTGAATGGTCATGTAAAATTTACCGTTGCCGGCATCGCCTTCCTTGTAGTAATATTCGAGCGTAAACCATTTGCCAATCGGAACTTTCACTTTCTGATTGGTTTCCGACCAAAGCGTGGTATATTTCTGGCTGCCATCAGCAAATAACTCACAATTTTGAGCGTCGAGGATGAAGTACAAATCACTTTCTGTTGTCACAGGTTTGCCAATGCCAAGCGTAATCCTGAAGCCATAAGGAACTGTTGGGCTCCAGGTGATGTTGTTCCAGAATTCGGCGATGGTGAGCCAACTGATTTTATTTGGAAATGTACGGACAGCGTTGAAATCGTTGTGCAGAAAAACCCGTTCCGACTGGTAAAACTCTTTCATTCCCTGATTACCATACAGGTTGGCCTGAATACGACCTTTTGAGCCTTCCACATTGGGTTGGTCTAACCAGAAATGCAGTACATGGTTGGCCGGATTTCCCGGTTCAGCAATGATTTTTGCAAATCGCATGGTCGAATCGCCTCCCTGGTATTGCAGATTAAAATTGCCGATGTCGGGGTGATTGTCAAGACCATTTACCCAGTCGTTGTGATCAGCAAATGAACGGTCAATCCCGGTAATATCGGCATCAGAACCTTTGGCAATTACTTTCGAATCAGGCTCAAAACCCGATTGAAAAAGCAAGGTACCATTGACTGTTTCAGGTGTTTTTTCCTGAGCACAGGCTGTGAAAACCAATAAGAAGAATGAAATAAAGAGATTAGAATTTTTCATTTTTGTTCTTCCTGAATTATTTGGGTGAAATATTAAAACTGTATTTATCGCTGGTTTTGGGCTGCTTTGCTTTCAGGTTGATCCGTTGAATGTTGTCGCCCCAATTGCGTTTAACACCCTTGTCTTCCATTTTTTCAAGCTTCATTTTTTCAATCGTAACCTCAAATTGAGCCGGGTTATACCGGATTATAAAATCCATGGCTTTTGCGCCTTCCGGAGCAAAATGAACAACAAGTTCTCCCGGTTTTGCAATTTCTACCGGGTAACAGGTCATCAAATGCTGCTCAATTGATTCTGCATTTTTGAGTTTGAAGGTGTCGTCAATCCGAACATTTTTCCCGCGGTTAAGGCGGACATTCCGCTGCCAGCTTATAATTCCTGCATCTTCAGAATATGATTTTGAAATATCAAGCGAAAGCATCGAGAAATCTTTGCCGGTTTGATATACAACCTGGGTTGCTTTATAGTTGGCTCCCGGCAGCTGATCTTTTCCGTTGACGGTGGGCAGGTTGTGGTAATCGGAGCAATTGTACCAGATTTCGTATCGTTTGTCGCTGAATGTTTTGCGCGTGTAAGTACCGCTGCCAACGTCAATCAGCAATGGCAATCCGTTGTAATACACCACGTAGTTGCCAATGTCGTTGTGGTTGTGGCTTTCGTCGTTGTTTCCACCTTTGGCGGCAACAAAAAATCCATCTGTTGTTCCCTGCTGGTCACGGGCAATCATTACCTGCAAATCGGGCAGCCAGGTGTCTTTCGGAAGTGGAAGTCCCTGTTTGGCCGACTGGTATTCTTTCTGCATAAACAGTTCGAAGAAATTCCGGAAATAGTGTGAACGGCCTGATGATCCGTCGCCAGGTGAGCGGTAGTAGGCACCAAACATCATCATGTCGTCATCATGAATGTCTTTACCAAATCGGTAAATCATATCGGCAGCCATGCCGGGTTTTGGGCTGGCATCGGCAAAATTCACAAAGTACAACTGACTGATTTGTGCCCGGTAAATGAATTTTCCCATGTTCCTGACTTTTTCATCCTTGTAAACGTAGTTGAAGGCATCATTGGTAGCCAGGTTTAGCAACGAAATATTGTCGTACAGCGAAGCGGCTGCAGCGCCCCAGTATCCCGGACCTTCGTCGCAACCACCATCCTGAGGATACGGATTCAGGAACTGATCAAGCACATTCAGGATTTTTGCTACTGTTTTGGTACGTCTTTGCTGATCATTTTCGAGCAGTAAAACAGCATTCAGCCAGTTGGAGCAAATCCATGGATTCCAGTTGTTGGGTCGGCGTCCTTCGGCATTTGAACTCATAAATCCATGAGGTTTGGTCATAAGTGGCTGAAAGATGCGGTTATTGGTTTCGAAGTAAATACGCTTGCGGATTTGCGGAGAAACGGCATCGAGTTTGTCTCCCAGAAAATAATCGATCCAGGCCAGAAAAGTTGAAGTTTCGGCCGAAAACAACTCCACGAATGGTTTGCTAACATCCATCAGGCCTGAAAGTTCTTTTGTTTTTGGCAAATGTGCCGGAACTCCCCAGAACGATTCTTCACAGATTGACCAAACTCCATTGATGATCTGATCGAGGAAACGCCCTTTATTCTCAGCGATTTCGGCTAACAGTAAAGTACCCAATACTTCGCGTTTCCTGAAACTTACGGATTGATACTCGTCGCGGTCGCCGGTGCGTTCGATGAGCAACGACTTGGTTGCCGGAATTCCCGGCCACTCGTAATTCAGGTATGTTTCGGCAGTCTTGATGTAGGCTTTCATCATTTCCTGATCGGCTTTGGCCCAAGCTGCGCGGTCGTCAATTTTGGGAAACGGCACCCATTTGTCGGGCGCGATCAGAATTTTCGACAGTTCTTCCAGACTGAATTTTCCGCTTAACAGATTTTGTGTCTGGGCGAATGTGGTCAGACAAAAAACTAAGTTCAGAATTACTAATGTTAGCTTTTTCATGGTGTAATTTTAGATGGTTTTAGGTTCTGTTTTACGTGTTCCGGATTGGCAAATTCAGTTTCCATGTCGAATTGCTTCTGTTTCGACATCAGGAATTGCCTGGTTTTAATTCATGATAATGATTTTCTCCGAACTGATTTTCTCATTCGATTTTAGGTCAGTTCCATTTCCGGCATAGGTATTATTCGTGGATTTTATGTTTTTACCGGAATAAGCTTCTACCCCAAATCCATTGTTGTAATGAATAATATTCTTGCTGATTGTCACATTTTCCGAACCATTGTACAGATACTGCATCATGATTCCACTTCGGTCATTGGCTTCAACCAGACTTCCGGAGACAGTAATATTCTTGCTTTCGGTAATCAACATTCCAAACCACCCGTTACGCGCCAATTCACAGTTTGTCACAGTAGCATTGGTGCAGCTTGTTAGCGCTATTCCACAACCTTGCGGCGAAGTATCCATCCGGCTGTCTTTAATAGTAATTTCAGAACAATGGGTCAACAGTAAATTGTGCTGAAGTTTTGGCCCCGGCACCACGCTGGCGCCATTCTCGTTGAAATCGCAGCAAACCACATCGAGGTTGCTTGCCCCACTGATAAAAACGCCATTGTATGTAAAATTCCTGAGGGTGATATTCCGTAGCGAAATATTTTTCATTTGTCCTTCGTGCTGCCCCAGGAACATGATTCCACCACGGTTGGCAGTGCTTCGGTACGACCGGCGGCTGTTCGGATCGGTTCCCGGATCAGGATCACTTGCGCCTTCAACCACCAGATCACAGATTGTAATGTCATGCAAATCATCAGTGGCATTCACAATGGCATCCCGAACCCCGGAATTCGGATCCAAAAAGAGTACAGTTGCCAGACCTTCTCCTGAAAGTATTACTCCGGACGGAAGTTTCAATGTTGTTGGTAATTTATGCAACCCTGCTGTTGCAAGTACCCATCGGTTTTGTCCGGCAGCTTTATCCAGTGCTTCCTGAATAGATTCACCCGGATTTACCCGAATTGCATTTATTGATGTTTTGGTAATTGCCATTTCCATCGCTCCAGCAGGGTAAGCGATAGGCGAAACGGTTAGTTTGCCTTGTTTAACTACTGGTTTTCCTGAAGATGCTCTGAAAGCGGTAAGTACACTCCGGTGGGCTTTGGGGCGTATGGAGTCGGCAGCTTGTTTGCTGAAAGGCATATCCAATCCCATAGCAGTATAATGGTGGTAAACAGTTTCGTAATCGTCGCGCAGATTCTTGGCCCTTTCAGAAATCGTTCCATAGCAATGAGTTTTATTACCAAGCAAAAAACCGGCAGTATATTCATAACCCAATGCCATACGGTTATTACCGATGGAGAATAAATCGACTCCCTGTGTCCAGGCTACTTTTGCAGCGCCGGCAAATTCACCCAATCCAAGCTGAACATGAGCCTGATCGCGCATCGACTCCTGACACTGTCCACTGGGATAGATGTACTTGAACAGGCTCCCGTTAACCGGGGCATGTAAAAAATGGTCGATGGCATTACTGAACATTACACGGTTGTCGGCAAAAATAGCAATTGCCAGAATGGAGTGGATGATGGCTCCGTCCCAGTTCCCGTTTGCCTGAGGATAGTAGAAACGCATTAACGGGTAATAAACGATTATCAGCATTTCAGTATAACGGTCAATGTCCTTTTCTTCCCAACCTGAATTGGTGAACCGGAGAATTTCTGCTGCGTTGCATAATTGATGGCCGGTCCAGCCTGCCAGTAGTTTAGCATCGTTATAGTCAAAATCCCACAGTACCGGCGACCAGGCATTGAGGATTTCAATCGCTTTTTCAGCATAAGCTTTATCGTTGGTAATATACCACATCAGGGCACAGTTGTAGGCCATGTCGGAACCTTTCGATAAATCGTCGCCGCCGATGTTTGGTTTCCCATAAGGACCACGAAGAACATGAGCAAAAGGTTTTATTTCGAACCGAAGGTCTGTCGCGGATTTCAGGCGGTCGAAAGCATCTTTCCAGGGCTGCTCGCCGGCAAGTACCTGTTTTTTCATGTATTCCAGATCGGCAGAAGTCTGGTCAATTCCCGGATGGATAAATTTTTGGGCTGAACTTTCTTTTGTTGAGTATAAAGAAAAGAACCACAGAAACAAGGCAATAATATAGAATCTTCCTTCCATTGGTTAAGTTTGAAAAGGATTAGTGGCTGTTTGAAATTTCAAAAGTGAATGCACTTTTCACTACTATTTATTGGTTTAGTTGGTTTAGGTGCAAAAAAAAGAGTTATCGCGTTCCGATAGGCGCGCGATAACTCTTTGGAAATCATACTGACTACTGCATCGGATAGCGTTTGATGCTGACGGTCATTTCTTTCTTGGTATTGTCAATTTTGTTGATGTAAATATATGCCCTGTATTTTCCGTCAGCGGTTTCGACCCAGGTTCCGGCTTCTGCTCTCAGGTTGATGGCATAATCAGGAGCTCCGGCAAAATCAATTTGACGGAAGTCGAGGTCGTCGATATAGATCCCGTATTGCAAACGTGCAAGTTGCTGATCTCGCAATGCCCAAGTTTTTAAAATTTTGGCACTGTTGCTCACACCCGCAGGAAGTGTAATTCCCGGTTTGTAATCAGCACTGGCAGATGGGGCAACCAAGGCATGATTGAACGATGCAGTGGTATAACTCCTGTACAAATACACCAGGTCAATTTTAGCAGCATTCGCAGTAGCGGCTGTAGCGTTGTAAACTGCCATGTCGGTAATCGAAAGGTAGCTGTTGTTATTGTCACTCAATACGATATCCAGCTTCATGTCCATTTTAGCAATTGTATAAGGACCCATCTTGTATGAAACAGATTGTCCGTTACTGGCTTTGGCCGAGAACGTGAACGACACAGTTTGGCCACGGGCTTCTTCAGGAATGATGTAGAAGTAGCGTAAAGTTGCAGCACAGGTATCTTTGCTGAAAACAACCTCAGTTTTGGTTCCGGTGGTAACTGACGAAGAGCCAATGGTAACAGGTACATCTACCCCGCTTGAGTTGGTTTTGAACGAGCGGTTCTCCATGTAAGTGGCAGTTCCTCCGGCAATAGTAGCTTCAACCTGTGCCGAGACGATTTTTCCTTCGGCTGGCGGAAGCGCCATGGCATAGGCGAACTCGATGTTTAGCCCGACCACGTTGGGTCCCAGGGTGCGCTTTATACAATCATTGTGAAGACCCGGCTCTAAGGTCGGCAGGCTGTATTCCTCATCCTGACAGGCCGTGAAAAAGACGACCAGAAACGTCAGGAGCGTTAAACTATAATATTTCAGTTGCATAATCGGTTCTTTTAAGGTTTGGGTTGAACGGTAACATAAACGGTATATGGTTTTTTAACCATGCGGTTACCCGATATCACCGTGTAAACTTTCGGATTGGCAAGGTCAGAGAAATCAACTTTCCCAACAATCTTCGGATCAAGCTTGGCATCGGTGACCAAACTAAACTGAGGATAAACGTTCTTGAGATCGGTTCCGAAAAATACCTCTACGTTAATGGTTTGTGCTGTTGTGTCAATCACAGCAGCCTTTGTTCTGACCGTCTGAAAATCAACCCCAAGCAGTTCGAAATTGCCAACATAACACTGACCTCTTGTGGTGATTAGCAAACCGTCTTCATCAATGGGAAAATCGGTGCAGCTTACCCAGGCAAAAGTTACCAATGCGATGGCTATGAATGTGATAAAATATTTTTTCATTGTATATGTGTTTAAATTTCACAATTTGTTTTCGGATTATTATAACCAGGGTTTGTTCTGTGTTAGTTCAGGGTTCCGGTCGCGCTCGCCTGGAGGAATGCGGAAAATATAATTTTGCTGATAAGTCAGTTCCGATGTGTTCTGGTAATAGCGGTCGCGGTTTGCACCGTGCGTATCGATTTTCCAGACACCCAATCCATAAGGTGGATTCCAAACCCGCTCGATGGCTCTCCAACGGCGCAGATCGAAACTACGCTGTCCTTCACCCAACAGTTCAACAATACGTTCCTGTTCGATGGCAGCGAAAAATGCTTCTTTCGAGGCAGTTTTTTCAGGTTTCAATGCCGGAAGGTTACCTCTGCGACGGATCTTGTTAATCAAATCAATTGCATCGGCCTGCGGACCGCTCAGTTCGTTGGTTGCTTCGGCATACATCAGGAACACATCGGCTAAACGCATAATCGGATAGCTGTAATCACCTTCGCTTCGTCCCAAACCGCCGTAATTGCGTAGGAATTTGCGGAAAACGTAGCCGTAAACCGATGCATCGGTATTGTATGAAGTATAATTTACACCATTAATTGTAACCGGCGAGTTCCAGGTTTTATAGATGAATGGTGTAAAGCCAGTCGATTTCAGTGACGTCAAGCCGATGCTCAATTCATAGTCCCACATAATGGAAGCCTTCATCCGGTAATCGCGGTTGGCATAGCTGGCCGGGTTAACTGTTGAATTCAATTTGGTACGGGCGCCTGCGGTACTTGGGTTCGTTGGGATCAGTTTTTCAGCAAAATCGCCGGTAACTGTTGACTGATATCGGTCGGCAATTTCGTAATATGGGAATACCCAGCATTGTGAACCTTCGTGGGTACGTCCGGCCACATCGCGCATCAGCTCTTCGCCTTGTCCTGTTCCTGTTCCACCATGTGTGAAAGCCATGATCATTTCGCCGTCGCCGTTGGCTATTGGCATAAACAGGTAGAAATAATTCGGAAGAATATCCGCATTTCCCATGGTTCCCCATTCACCCGGGTCGCCGTTGCGGAACAGTTTCAACCCGTAATTGTCGATCACTGCTTTAAAGTCGGCAGCAGCAGCTGTATAAGCAGCAGTAGCAGCAGCAGCATCAGGAGTGAAAGTGTCAAGTTCGGGCCATCCAAATTTGTTCCAGCAAGCCCAGAAAAGCTGAAGTTTACCACGGAAAGCAAGCGCTGCGGGTTTTGCCGCGCGTTCGGGTTGTGTTGGTTTTACAGGAAGTTTCTCGAAAGCATAAGTAAAATCAGCCATGATGGAATCTTTTACCTGAGCAATTGGGGTACGTTTCAGATTCGCTACCTCATCATTTGAATAGATGATATTGCCCATATAAGGAACATCGCCCCACATCGAGATTAACCGAAAATAAACCATGCCGCGAAGCAAACGGGCTTCACCAATCACTGCTTCAAGTGCTGGCTTGGAAGCTGCGCTGGCATTTGGCAGCATTTTACGGACATTTTCGATCACGTAATTGGTACGGTTAACACCCCCGTACAGATAACGGAAGTATTTATCGAAACTTGCTCCGTAACCTGTTGGATTGTAATTGCCACCGTTGTAAGCATCACCCTTTTGCAGGTTGCCATTGGTGGTGCTGGTTCCGCGGGCTCTTACGTATTCACCTTGTCCATCGAAATAATAATCACGGTCGAAAAGCGGCCTTACAGCTGAATAGGCTCCCATCAGCGCTGTCGTTGCATCAGCTTCTGTTTGCCAAAATTGAGCAGCCCCAAGATCAGTGGTAGGTACCTGATCAAGCAAGTCTTTTGTGCACGAGCTGTTAAAAAGGGTCAACCCTGTAATTAGCAGGAAGACCATTATTTTTGAATTTATATTTTTCATAGTGGTCATTTTTAGATTCCAATATTAATACCAAGGGAGAACGATTTATTCAACGGATAAGCATCACTGGCATTTGCCCTCTTTTCAGGATCCAGTCCGCGGAATTTGGTAAAGGTAGCCAGGTTCTCAGCTGATCCGTAGATACGGACACTTTCGATGCCGATTCTCAACAGTAGGTTTTTAGGTAATGTATAGCCTAACTGAACGTTTTTCAAACGAAGGTAACTAAGGTCGTCGAGCCAGAAGGTGGTTTCTTCGCGATTGGCATTTCCCCCCAAACGGGGCCATTCACCTTGCCGGTTTTCAACACTCCATGGTTGGTTCCAGTGGTCCCAGGTGGAAGCGTATCGTTGTGCGCTGAAGTTGACATTGTTGAAAATATTGATCCAGTAATCCTTACGTCCGGCTGCGCCCTGGAAAAGTACATTCAAATCAAATCCCTTCCATGCAACACTGGTATTAAACGCAAAGTTGGTGGTTGGCCGGTCGCGTTGAATACCAGAATAGGCTTTTTTGTCATTCCCGTCAATCCGTCCATCACCATTCAGGTCTTTCCGCAGGATATCACCGGGAGAGGCTCCCTGTGGAGTAGCGTTATATACATCCTGCCAGGTTTGCGCGATGCCCATGTCTTCGTAAGTGTAAAGAAAATGGTAAGGCATGTTCAGGAAAGTGTAACCTCTTCCGAGGAATTCATTCCACTTTTCAAGAACAGTAGAGTTGTATGAACCATTCAGGTTAAAGGTGTATGTGAAGTCGCGAATTTTATCTCTCCAGGTAAAATTGCCTTCAATACCACGGTTTCTGAGGTTCCCGATATTTTTACGTGGGGCAGAATAGGCTCCTGTTAAAAGTATCGACATATCTGATGGGCGGTTCATTCCTGAAGTCAACCGGTCGTAATAATCAATTTCGGTAGTCAACCGGTTTTTAAAGAAGCCAAGGTCCCACCCGATATTGAGCACACTGGTGGTTTCCCATGTCAGTTCAGGATTTACCATTTTGCTGTTTACCAAACCCATGGCAATGGTACCACCAATCATGTAATGGTTGGCCGACAGTGTTTCCTGCTGTTCGTAACGGTCAACACCACTGTTGTTTCCCAATCCTCCGTAAGATAACCGGAATTTTCCGCTCGAAAGCCAATTTTCGAGATAGGGGCGTAAAAATTTTTCTTCGGTAAAACGCCATCCTATTGCTGCCGAAGGGAAGAATCCAAACTGCCTTCCGGGAAGGAATTTGGAGGATCCATCGTACCGGAAGTTAACTTCGAGCAGGTATTTGTCGAAGGCGGCATAATTCAAACGGCCAATGTAAGACTGTAATCCTTCGGTGTTTGAGTTACCTGCCGAGCCTTGTGTTGTTCCTGATAAAGCGGCATCCAGTTCATGAAGCGAAGGGTGCAGACGATCGGTACGTGATCCTTGCTGATAACGGTTGTACCAATATTCTTCACCATAAACAAATAAAGCGCTGATATCGTGGTTATCGGCAATGGTAGTTTGGTAAGTTATGCGTCCGTTTAGCTGTGTTTTGTAACCGGTATTGGTGTAATTGCCCACTCCGGCATTGGTTCCAACATAAGTTCGCGAACCAAAAGCGTTGGTCTGGAAGTTGAATGAACGGTTCGGGATGGCTGCCGTGTAACGGAACTGGTTATAATAATTCAGCGCGTAATCAATACGGGCAGTTAAACCTTTAATTGGTGTCCAGTCCCAATACATGCTGGTATTGGCTTCCTGACGGTTTTGATAGTTTAGGTTATTAACATACTGTGTGTATGGATTATAGGCTTGCGGGTCTTCATTGTATGCCATTACGCCTCCGTAGTAGCCGGTTACCGGATCATAAGGAGTCATTCCTGAAATGGCATACTGAAGGTCGAAACCGGCAGTATTGGTGGCATCGTCGTCGGTAAATCCATCGGCCAGCGCGTAGGTGTATTTCGACCAGTTGCCAGCAAATTTGACTCCCACATTCATGTTGTGACGTACTTTATAGTCGTAATTGAAACGCGCATTATAACGCGAATAATCATTATTGATCTGAAGGCCCTTTTCATCCATCATCCCGATAGATATAAAGAAATTCGATTTTTCATTGCCTCCTGAAGCCGAAATATTGTGGTTTTGAACTTGTCCGTCGCGCATTAACACACTCCACCAATCGGTATTCGGATAACGAAGCGGGTCAATCATTCCGAGGGCCATCCACTGGTCGATGGTTCCGTCTTTAAATACAAAATTCGAGCGCAATGTGTTTGCTGCCGCAAGTCTTTGGTGCAGGGTCAGCGCACGTGGATAGTCGGCCATAAATTCATAAGCTTTGGTCGGAACTTCCACTGCAAAAGTACTTGAGTAGCTGATTCTCGTTTTATCCATTCCTTTTCCTGATTTGGTTGTGATCAGGATAACACCGTTGGCAGCGCGCGAACCATACACTGCCGATGAGGTGGCATCTTTCAGGACTGAAATACTTTCAATATCATTCATGTTCAACCGGTTGATATCCACATCAGGCATACCGTCAACCACCACCAAAGGATTGGCATTGTTAACAGTTCCCAAACCTCGAATGAGCAGCGAAACATCAT
Source organism: Bacteroidales bacterium (assembly GCA_038248385.1). Taxonomy (GTDB): domain Bacteria; phylum Bacteroidota; class Bacteroidia; order Bacteroidales; family Prolixibacteraceae; genus Aquipluma. The sequence continues at coordinate 1,020 of JBBRXN010000021.1, read as the reverse complement.
TCTTTCCTGCCATTCCCGAATTCTGGTTGACTGCCAGTCCGGGAATCAGTCCGTTCAAACCTGATGAAACATTGGTCAGTGAACGGCTGGTGATTTTATCGTCAATTTTAACCGAAGAAACAGCGCCGGTCAGGTTCACTTTTTTCTGGGTTCCGTAACCAACTACTACCACTTCATCAACACCAACGGTTTCATCCTGAAGTACAATATCGAAGGTTGTTTTTCCTGAAATGGCAATTTCCTGCGCAATCATACCAACAAATGAGAAGGAGAGTGTTTTCGCATCTTCCGGAACATTCATCCGGAAATTCCCATCGCTATCGGTAATGGTTCCGATGGTGGTTCCCTTTACCACTACCGAAGCACCGGGTACCGGTTCACCGTTTTTGTCTTTAACGGTTCCCGAAACTCCTTTCTGTTGATCAACAGGAATTGGAGTAGTTTTTTCGGCTGCCTTTTTAATCACTACCACCCGGTCTTCAATTTCATACGAAAAGCCGTTTGGAACAAGAATTTTGTTCAGGATATCTTCCAGTTTCGCATCGTTCACCTGAATAGAAACCGGAGGCAGATTCTTTAGAAGATCAGATCTGTAGAGAAAGTAAAACTTGCTCTGCTCTTCAATTTTTCTCAAAACCTGCTCAATACTGGTGTTTTCCAGTTTTAGATTCAGGTTCGCTTGCTGAGAGTAAACACTTGCCGAAACCTGCAATAGCCCCAGCAAAATAAAAAATACAGTTATCCTCATCATAAGGAATAGTTTTTTCCACCCGTGCCAACGGATAGAGTTACATCGTTTTTTTTTCATAGATTTGTACTGTAAGTTAATATACGTTGTTATTTTACTACAATTAAGGCGGGGAATGGTGCAAACATTTCCCGCTTTTTATTTATGTTATTTTATAGTTATTGTATTGCTTTTTATTTCAAATTTTACTTCGTTGGTCCGTTCAATTTTTTCAAGGATGTTGTTGAAATTGTCCGTTCGTTCCAAATTACCTGTAAATCTGATTTTTTTCT
>JBBRXN010000020.1:0-62138 GCA_038248385.1 Bacteroidales bacterium | reverse complement strand
GTCATGTACCCGGCATCCCAGATTCGGGTTGGATCAAGCTTTTTCAAATCAGGGATCAATACGTTTCCAATATAATCGTCCCAGTTTTCGTTAATGGCGTCCCATATTGCAATGCTCGGGTGGCTTCCGTCATTCCACACCCAGTCGGTGTATTCTTCCCTGATTTGATTGTCCCAGCCATGATTTTGCCAATACAACCATTCGTTCTGAAACAATAATCCATGTTCGTCGGCCAGATCGTACCAAAAATCGGGAGCAATGCCCACGCAAATACGCATCATGTTCCAGTTCAGCTTCTTCGGATAATCTACCAGAAGTTTTTTCACCCAATCCCTGTCCCAGACCAGATTCCCGCAATCAGGATCTTCGAAGAACCGCTGAAGAGTGATATTCGTTCCACGAAGGATGATTTTTTCGCCATTCAGGTAAAAGAATTTGCCTTTACGTGTAAAATCGCGCATCCCGAATTGTTTGTTTATTTGGTCGGAAGTTCCCTTATCGTTTTTAAGAGTGGCGGTTGCATTATACAAAAAGGGCTTGTCGGGCGACCAGTTGGTGAATTCCTTTATCGGGATTTCAATATTTGCTTCTATCTGATTATCTCTTTTGGTTGAAAGCCTGACACTTTTGTCGGCAACCACCTTCCCCGTAATCTTTTCGGCAATTGAAATATTTAGTGTCACCGAATCATTCATGGCATCGCCATAAAAAATCTGGGCAGGTTTAAAATTACGGATCAATGCTTTAACGGTCACTTTTTTATTGGCAACCGATGGTAAAAGGAGCAAGCGATTCAAACGAACTTCACCGGTAAATGATAGCAAAACATCATCCCAAATTCCAGGCAAATAATGTTCTTTTTCTTTGTCGGTTCCTCCAGCCGCCTGACTTGGCAGCCAGACGCGGTCGCCCACTTTAATCAATATTTCATTTTCGGCTCCATATTTCAATGCTTTGGTAATTAGAAATTCAACCGGAGTGTAACAGGCCATTGATGTTCCCAGGTCAATTCCATTCACAAAAATCTGGGTCACATACTGACTTTTTTTGATGGTAACCATTCCTTCTTTGCCTTCCAATTCCTTTGAAATAAAAACTAATTTCCGGTACCAGCTATATCGCGGTGTGTAGTCGATGTTGTATAAGTTGTGCTGTTCTTTGGCCTCAACCTTGTCGGCACGTTTAAAGAATTTGTCGTAATCTGCAATTTTTGGTTCGGCCAGATGTACCAATCCCGGAACAGGAACGGTTCGGGTAAATTTCGCAGGTGGAAAGGCAGTGACAGTTTGGTCGAATTGCCAGGTCCCATTGAGATTAATGGTGGTACGGCTGCCATCAGTTGCTGAAAAAGCAAGGAGAGGAAGAGCCACCAGGAAAAAGAGAAGATGTTTCATAATTGTATGGTTTAATGGTTGTTATGGTTGTCAGTTATCTCTGGAAATTGAATATTGGTTAATCGAAATTGGACATTGGATATTTCTTGTTTTTCCCTTGTTTTTCATTCTTAAAAAGAGCTCCTTCTATTCATTAGAAACGGATTATCCAACTTTAGTTTCTGATGGTTCAGAATCATTTCGGCTATCGATTTTCCCATTTCAGCAAAATCGGTCGATATAGTCGTAATTCCGGAAGCTACGATGCCTTTTAGCGGGCTTTCGTTGTACGAAACGATTCCCATTTCAGAACCTAAAGTTAATTGTTTATCAATGGAGTAGCGCACCAAATATTCAAGGTCGCGGTCGTCAACCACCACAAAAGCATCGCCATTTTTAATTCCGAAGGTTTTGATGTCGTTTACTATTTCGAATGGAATTGGATGTTGTTTGCAGTAGTCTCGAAATCCGGTGGCAATGTCTTTGAAGTGCGATTTTTGGTGGCGGATAACTAACACCATTCGCTGATATTTGCTTACCAACAGGGCATCTTTTTTCAAGACACGGTAGATGTCGCGTTCAAAATCCTGACAAACAAACGGGTACAAATCTTTGTGTTGTTTTCGCCCCTGATCGAGAATAAACACTTTACTGGCCGGAAGTTTTCCAATGGTAGTCATGGCATCAGGATGATCGATGGGCATAATTACATATTCGGAGTAATCGCCAATGGAACCATCAATAATGGTCTGGAACATCTTCAGGTTATTGTGGTGAAAGAAGATTTGCTCGCTGCCGTCTTTTTGCAAAGCTTCTTTAAACGAGTCGTAAAGCTCTTCTTTGTAGGCGGTCAGGCGGTCGAAAACCAGCAAGACCTTGTGTTGGAAATCTGTATTTTCATTCTGAATAAAGTACCCTTTTCCAACTTGCGAAGTAATAATTCCTTTTGCTTTCAGTTCGTTGTAAGCCATCAAAACAGTGTCCTGCGATAAGCTATATTCCTTGCAAAACATGTTCAGCGAGGGTATTTTATCTCCCTTTTTGAGTTCTCCGGCGTTAATTTTTTGCTGAATGGCATCAATGATCTGTCGGTATTTCGGAATCGATAAATTGTCTTCAAACTGAATATCAATGTGTTTTCGCATAGCCTAACCTCTATGTAGTACTATGCAAGTTTAGCAAATATTTTAATACTATATATCAATCAATTAAATTCATTTATAAGATTAAATATCCTATATTTCTTTAAAATACCACCAAATGTGTCAGCCCAGGATCATTCAGTAATCGCTCCATTTCTGAATGGAAAATATCCTGAACATCCTGTTTTATTTGAAGGTAATTCCTTTGCACCATTGTAGTGTCCAACTTGCGGATGACCTGAATATCTTTATGGAAGTATCACCACTGTTTATGGAAAGGCTTTCCCGGTCAGCTTACTGAAAGGCTTTTTCAGATCATAACCTATCAGTACTCGAACCTCAAAATCAATGTTTATCAACAAATTGTGAATTCAACAACAAATTTTTTCGGATTTATAGAACACAAAAAATCCTTCAAAATCAGTGACTTTCGAGGATTTTAAAATTTCACCTAAATTGAGCGATTACCTAAAAATAATACAAAAGATATATTGCGTATTACATTAATAATGAGTATTTTAGTAGTGATAAAACTTAAAAACAACTCATCACCATTTAGGTGCATAAGACTATCTTTTATGGCTACTAAGATAACAAAAATAGGCGTTACAAACGACAAAATTTCAGGACGCGGGGGCCTTGCCCTCATACTTCGTTACGTCGAAAAAACCAGGCTTTATGAACTCATGTCGAGTGTCTTTCTGTCAAAAATCATTGTTCATAGCAAGGGATTGCAATTGCAACAATTTTTAAAACAGGTATTTGCATTCATGTTTGATGGCACTGACATGTCAATGGCCGGGTTCAACAAAAAGAAAGATGACCAGGGATATGCATCAGTTTTAGAAACCAAATTGTCAGAAATGGCTTCGTCACATCAAATGAAACGGTTCTTTTCGAAACTTTCCATTATCCATAGCAAATTTTATCGTAAGATTTTACATGAGCTCTTTATTTGGAGGCTTCATATAGAGAAACCACGAATCCTGATTTTAGGCATCGACATGATGGTTATGGACAATGATACCTCGAAAAAACGGGAAGGCTGTGATGTCACCTATAAGAAAAAGAAGGGGTTTCAACCTTTGCACATCTGCTGGGGTCCTTATTTAATTGATGTTCTGTTCCGAAAAGGCAGTGCCCATTCAAACCACGGTACCGATTATGTCGATTGTGTTACTGACATTGTAAATTTAATCCGGTCGAGATATTCGAAAGATGTGCCCATTATTTTATGTGCCGATAGCGGTTTTGCCGATCAGAAGGCGTATGAATATTTTGAAAAAAGTTTAACGATCCACTACATCACCACCGGCAAGATTTATAATGATGTGAAAGATTACGTTAAAGATTTGGACTCCTCTGTGTTCAGCGACTTTTCTAAAGACAAGGTAATCTGGAAGTTTGTTGAATTTGGCAACAAGCTAAAGTCATGGAAACGTTTCAGACGTTGCCCACTTTCTGTTTGAAACTTATAAGTGTGACGTTACCAAAGATGTTATCCCAGTAACGGCTTATCCAAATACGTTCCGAAGAAAACTGATTGATTTTGCTGTCAAGATAACATCGCGTGCAAGAAATATCATCATGAATGTTACAAGTACAATTTTTGACACAATTAAAATTAACCAATTATGGGAAAAATGCCAGTCGCCACCGGAAATCCAGTTTGTGTTACAGCAAATCAAAATGTCGCTATCCAAATCTCATTTTTGCAGGAAAAAATATGTCCAAATGTTAGTCAAATTAGCATAATGCTAAATTCTCAGAGTTGTCCGAGGTACTAATTCGATGCTATCCTCGAAAATCCTCAAGAAAACTCACCAAAAATCTTTAAAAATTTTACCTGGCGAAACTAAGAGCCAACCCGAATTTATAAATCGCTCAATTTAGGTTATATTCTATTTTACTGAATAAAAGATAGATAGCCTAACAATTCTCCATACAAGAATACCACTTCTTCAGCTGTCATGTTCTTGTTATTTGAGATAAATTTTCAACTTCAGGATTTTAAGAACGTCAATTCTCTTTCTCAAAAGTATTTAGTTAACTTATTACCAAATCAGATTTGATTCCAGAATTCCAACTGGATCAAGATTATCCTTTTCGATATCTTTAAAATGTTTGTAGGTTCCAACTTTTAATTCATAGGTTGCTAGTTCATCACAAACGATTATCCCAGTGGGATGCAGTTGAAGTGCACTTATGGTCCACATGTGATTCACTCTTTCTTCACATTTCCGGTTAAATGCAACCCCTTGTGACTTAGTTCCGGATTCATCAGGTTATTTTCAGTTTGGTTGTAGTAGGTTCCGAATTTATTCTGCTGACAAAACGATAGTTGAGAATAAACTGTCAGAAATAATAAAAAAAGAATATTCCTAAATGCTACAACCATGGTATTTTTCAATGAAAAGGATTAGACTTTATGAATTAATCAACCTGTTTATCAGCAAATTGCGGTTTTAAAGTAAATAGTAAAAGTGCAACAGCCAGAGCAACAGGTATCGACAACATGGCCAAATCGTGTCCAAGATTTCCTGAATCGGTTGATTTGCCCAACAAATCAGTGATGAATGCTCCAGCGAAAACTCCCGTCATATTCATCAACCCATAACCGGCTGCACGATGTTTAGGAGAAACGAACTGGCACAAAATCGGCATGTTATTGGCGTCAAACATTCCGTAACCAACACCAAACAAAACGGCTCCGCCAACTACGAATAACAGTGAATGACCAAATCCCAAAAACAACAAAGAAGGAATGGTCAGTGATAATCCAATAGCTCCGGTAAAGATGCGGCCACGAAGATTTTTCATGACCCATTTGTCAGCCAATATTCCTCCTGAAATAACTCCGATGAAAGAAGAAAGCGCAATTGTAATCGTTGCCATTGGTCCGGCTTTGACCATATTAATTCCCAGGCTTTCGGAAAATAATGTCGGTAGCCAGTTCTTGGTGGCCCAACCCGGAAAACTGGGAGCAGCAAAGTAAAACAGGATTACCCAAAAGCTGACAGTTCCCAAAAGCATGGTAAGACTGTACCTGACCGACGAAAATCCACTTTTCTTTACTTTTGAAACTTTCGCTGTCTGATAAACTGGCTTATTTTCTTTCAGGAACAGCACCAGGACTATACTATAAACGATCCCCACTAAACCGAAATAAAAGAAAGTATGTTGCCACGAAAAACTATCAGCTACTGTTGCGCCAAATCCTCCAATGGCCTGCCCCATATACAATCCGGTCATGTGAATTCCAATGGCAAGTGAACGGGTTTTTCCTTGATGATAATCTGCTATCAGTGATAATCCTGCCGGAATATAGAGCGCTTCGCTAACACCCATAATCGCCCGAAGTACATACAAATGATTAAAATCGTGAACAAATCCCATTGACAGCGTGACTCCAGACCAAACGAACAAACTTCCAACGATTAACCATTTACGGTTCAATCGGTCAGCTATTAATCCTGAAATTGGGCTCATCAACGCGTAAATCCAAAGGAAAACAGCCATCAACCGACCAAAGTTTTCAGCAGTTTCCAGCTCTTTAATGTCAACCATCATTGAAACCTTCATTGTCGAAAGCATTTGCCTGTCCATGTAATTAAGCAAGGCAACTACCCACAGCAACCCCACAACAACCCATGGATAATATTGGCCAATTTTTGAATTTCGCATAATTTATTTTTTTGAGTCTATTCGTTCAAGAGCTTTCCAGCATTGATAAAGTCCGCGTGGCACATGGAAACAGCCTTTCCATTTTCCGCCTTTCAAAGGTAGTAATACTTCGCCTTTTCGGTTCAGGTAGCCAAACCATTCACCATTTTCAGGATCAGGAAAATGCGACCATACATATTCATGCAAAATTTTGAACCATTTCAGCGCGTCCTCATTCCCTGTATGTTCATACGCTTTGAGCAGGCTAATCAATGTCTCAATATGTACCCACCAAAGTTTTTGATCCCATTCGAGTTGTTGTGTCGGATGACCTTTGATGTCCAGAAAATAGAATATTCCACCAAATTCCTTATCCCAACCGTACTCAAGAGTTCTGAGCATGATCTGAATGGCTTTCTCCATCAAGATTTCATCCTTTTTCCGTGCTGCAAGATCCATAATGAACCACATGGCTTCGATGGTATGACCCGGGTTCATGAGCCTGCCATCAAACGAATCGGAAAAACTGCCATCTGGCTTTACATTTTCGAGGATCAGTCCGGATTCGGGCTGATAAAAAACTTCCATTACTTCGTGCAGAACATTGTTAATGGTTTCTTCCACCAATTCCTTTGGCAACAAATGTTCGATCTCTAACGACAGGTTGCATAAAATCATGGGCAACGAGAATCCCTTTAAAGGCCGGGTTCCCGGATATGCCTTATTAAAGTTCCCTTTCGGGTTCGAACTTTTCTTTAGAATATTATCGAAAGTTGTTTTAGCAATCTGTCCATATTCTTCCTTACCGGTAGCTTTAAAAAGTTGCCCGAATGCCATTGTTGCAAAGCAGTCTGAAAAAATATTGTAGGGTTGAATCAATGGTTTTCCTTCACGGGTTAACGAAAAGTACCAGTTTCCATTGGTGTCATGACCGTATTTCTGCAAGAAATCGGCGCCAAGCATGGCCATGTTGAGCCATTCTTGTTTTTTCTCCACCTGATTATAAAGCGACGAAAACATCCAGACTTCACGCCCCTGTAGCCAAACAAATTTGTCGGTATCAAAAACTTTTCCCTGACGATCGAGACAAGTAAAATAGCCTCCGAACTGATTGTCAGGTGAATATATCTCCCAAAAAGGAATTACATTTTCAAGCAACTCGCTTTTATATTGAAGCGCCAGTTTTTTAAAATCCATAGTTGGTTATATTAATTTTTAGGTTATCAAAATAGTTTGTTGTCTCATTTTACAATTTACTCACCCCGAATCCCGATAAATCGGTGTTATGGGGGTGAGTCCTGATTTTAGCCAATTTTTAATACATTTCTTTTATTCCAGATCAGCTGCCAGAACTTCAGGAGTTCTGATTCCCGGGCGAACTTCTCCGGAAGGAATAATCACCGTATTGTTCCAGAAAAATGCAACTGTTGTGGCAGGAGATTCACCGGATATTTCACCCAGGCAACTCCAATTCCCGGATTTTGTGTCGAAACAGAGAATATCCTTTGAAAAGCCCGGATGATTGGTCAGCAAGCTGTCTTTTTGCACCCATATTTTATTCTTTTCCTGTTCATCTGTCGCTTTGTCAATCGCGTTATTGAACCGTTCAGTCTGATTAAAATAGATCCCTTTATCACCACCAAAAAGAATGATTCTGGAATCACCAAAAGCAACTCCTGTTCCAGCCGAAAGACCAAATTTTTGTCCATCTCCGGTTGAAATATCACTTACTTTTGTCCAGCTTGACGATGCAGGTGAATACTTCCATACCGCACTCAAAAAAGTATGAATTTCAGTAGTTTTATTCCGCCCACCAATTACATAAACACAGGTTTCTGTTCCATCCGACTGACTAACTACCACACTGTGCGACATTGCAACCGGAAGATCCGGAAGTTTTTGCCAGCCCGCTGCTTTGTTCTCCATATCAAAACGATAGAAAGAAGCAGAAACGGCTGTATTCGTAATTCCACCTTCAATATAAATGGTATTTCCTATGTTGGTTGCTCCGGCAGAACTAAGCGCTTCCGGTAATTTTGTTAAACTTTCGCGTTTTATTATTCCATCATCAAAAGTGAATAAGTTCACATCTGTTATTGATCCTTTTACATCCTCGCCGCCAATAGCAAGTACTCCCTGCGACAAAGAAAGACAGGATGGATAGGCCATCGGACAAGGCAGCTTTTCAGAAGACTGATTCCACCAAAACTTTCCTTCAGAATCTTTTTTCAACAAGTAAATTACATCATGGTATTGTTTAGTGCCTCCTTTCCAGGGTAAACCATCTTCAAAATTAGCGCCTCCGGCTACCATCATATAATTACCGTGTACTCCTGAAGTTGGGCCAGCCAATCCAAATTGCTTTGACTTTCCTTCAGCAGGAGGAATAGATGGAATTTTTTCCCAACTGACCTTAATATCTTCCGGTACATTTGGAATACACGAAGTTTGACTGGCGCTTATCATGATTAGAATTGTTGAAATAATTACAATATTATTTTGAGAAATACGATTCCATTTTAAGTGACTGCACATCAGCCACAAAGTTTTGATACATTTCATCGGTCATATTTTTAACTGGTAACCTGAATTTTCCACAATCCATTCCCACATATTTCATGTATGCTTTTCCTGAAGCAATTCCACCATATTTGCCCAAAAGCATAATCATGTTAATTGACATTTGCTGTAGTTTTCTGGCTTCAACCAGATTTCCCTGATCAAAAGCTTCAATTAACTGAAGATATAAAGGCGTAGCATAATTAAATGTGCTTCCTACTCCACCTCGCGCTCCAAGAACCAATGCCGAAAGTAGATTTTCATCCCTTCCCCACAGCATGTCGAATTTACCATTTTCGAAATGGATACAGCTTAAGAAATCCATAAAATCTTCGTGGGTATATTTGATTCCAGTCAGATTAGGAATAATTGGTGATGCTTCTTTCAGAAAATCGAGCATGGAAACATTACAACCTGTCAACACCGGAATGTGATAAAAATAAACTGGCATTTCAGGAACTGAAGCCGCAATTGTTGCGCAAAAATCGGCTAACTGTTTACCATTGGCAGGTTTAAAATAATAGGGAGCTAAAATAGCTATCGCATCAACTCCGTTTTCCTGTGAATGAATGGCATTTTCAATACATTCCTTGTAGGAAGTTCCACCAACCAAGTTAATAATTTTCACCGTCTTTCTTTCGCGACCCAATTTGGCCCAAGTTTCGGTGGTCTTCATTTTTTCCTTCTGCGAGAGCGAAACCCCTTCACCAGTCGAGCCATTGATGAAGGCGCCCACTATTTTATTGCGTTCCAGAAAATCGTAATATTCCGGAATAAAATCATACTTCACTTCATCTTTTGCATTCAATGGTGCGAACGGAGCCGCGATTAATCCTTCTATCTTTTTCATAATTTTTGATATTAAAATATTTTATTGATTTTTTAGTTCAAATGTTGATGCGGGAAATCCTGCTTCATTCACCAGATTACCAAGCGAATATGGATTCCATCCGTATCGAATGGTCTTTATTTTTAAATTTTTATTCTGAAAAATTATCTCATTTTCTTTTATGTTTGCCTGAACAGGTTTATAAATTCCATCCGGACCAGCAACCTCCAATTCACGGATTGGTGACTGATCAGATGTTTTTAATGGAGAAGTCCGGTCAAATTGAATGATCACTTTATCGCCTTGCTGACTAAATCCGATAACTTCGGGACCTTTGCCTATCACATTTTTTCCATAAGTATCAGAGAGCGCCAATTTGGCAAACCGCTCTCCCACTTCGCGTTTTCGGGTGGGATGAACATTGAGCGAATCGCCCAAATCGCTGGTAACCACCATTCCTGAATGAGGAACAGTAAGCGAAAGCCGACGTTGAACATCGCGAAAATGTGGCCACGATGGCCGGTTCAGGCTCGAAAGCTGGGCGAAATAAAACGGCAGTTCAGGTATTCCGAATGCTTTTCGCCACGACTGCACCAAGGCTGGAAAAGCTGCCTGATAATGTTCAGCATTATGGGCATTCGATTCGCCCTGATACCAGATAATTCCTTTGACTGGCAAGCCAGCAATCATCTGTAATCCGGCTTCGAAAATATAAGCAGGTTCAAAAGGATGCCTTTGTAAACTATTATTGGCTAATTTCAGGTTTTGAGTGGCCCGTTCGCGGCACCAATCCTGAATAAAATCGTTCTCTTTCCATTTGTACAAAACGTCCACCATTAAAGGGTCAAACTCTAAGGTTTTCCGGTCGGTAAATGCCTCAATCGGGGCGCCGCCAATGCTTAACTGTATCAATCCTATCGGTACATTTAACTTTTCGTTCAGCATTTTCCCGAAATAGTAGCCAATGGCCGAAAAATCGGCAGCATTTTCTGGTGAACAAGATCCCCAGTTTCCGTTAAAGAACTGAAGTTCATTAATCTCGGCAAGAGTAATGGTATCCCACTGCGTATTGTCAGGTCTGACAATTCCTTTCAGGTTGAACAATCGAATGTTGTTATTGCCGGCTTTTGAAACATCGGTTGAAGCAGTTGCTGCCTCTTTTAATGCAAATTCCATGTTCGATTGCCCGGCACAAACCCACAGTTCGCCAACCAAAATATCGTCGAGAACAACGGATTGTTGATTTCCGGCTGTAACCTTTAATTGGTATGGACCTCCGGCAGGAGCTGGTTCAAAATTAAGTTGCCAGTCACCTGTTTCACTGGCAATACATTTTTGGATTTGATGATTAAAAGCGCCAACAATTTCTTCGTGGCTATTGGCTTTTCCCCATACTTTGATTTCCGATTTCTGCTGAAAAACCATCTGGTTCATAAATACAGGGGCAAGTTTTAATCCGCCAAGATTTCCGGAGATATTTTGAAATACTGTTTTTGCAATGATGGCAGCGCCGATTTGGTCGGGGTGCAAGGCATCCATAAAAAGCTCAGGATGTGAATACAATGGAGTATGCAAATCAATTATTCCAACTCCTACTGTTTGAGCCAATTGTTCAATTTTTTCCTGAATTTGCCAGAACCAATCACGGGTTCCTGATTTGAATCTCGGATGAGCATTGAAGATGGGTGTCATCCGGCAGATCCATACTTTAGGCCGAACACCTACATAATTTTTAAAGGATTGGATTAAGTTGGCGTAATCAGTTAAAAATTCATCCTGATAGTTGGGCCAATTTCGCGGATCAGTATCGTTCAATCCCAAATGGATAATAACCAAATCCGGTTTGAAAGCCAACGCGCGCTGATATTCATCGGTCAACACGTAAGGTCGGTGACCTTTACTTAACAAGGTTGTGCCGCTGACTCCAAAGTTTTCAACCTGAAAAGTTGTACCTAGTAAATCCTGCAATTGTGCCGGATAAGATTGGCTTTCAGGATTTTTTAATCCATATCCTTTGGTCACAGAGTCGCCAATACACGCCACCTTTGTTTTCTGCGCCAATAATGGAAAAGAAAAGACAGACAAAAGGAACAGTATATAAAAACTCCGTTTCATGTTTATTAAACTTAACTCAATAATTTATTGGTTTATTCCAGAAGAAAATTTCAATCCATCAACTTCCCTTACATCTTGGCCATCAAGTTTTACTGGCAAAAAAGTAAACATCCACTTCCATGATTTTCCGCCTTGAGGCACTTTTATCAGTACTTTATTCCAGCCTTTTTTCAGTGTAATAGCTGTTGGGTTACGAAAAAAATAATTCTCATCCCTAAATGGTATTTCTTCAGTTTTCTCAGCAAGGCCGGGATTTATCCAGACAGGAGGTTCAACTTCATGTTGGTTGACCCAAACCTTGGGATTGGTCGTATGCCATTGACCTTGCTCTGGAAATGGGCCACCGCGTCGTCCACCGGAGCGCGACCAATCCTGAAAGCCAATCCAAAAACCAACTTCCTGATCTTTTGGCGACCAGATCGATGTTCTGGCATAAACCGTTCCTTGCTTTTCAGAAAAATAAGAAGGGAATCCAAAGAAATGCCTGATATGAATGGTTCCTCTGGTGTAGGGTCCAGTCCAGTTGTACGTTTTCCCTTCTATCGTATAACTTTGATTATCTGCATTTTCAACCGGAAAACTTTCACTCACATCACCGTTGTTGTTAAATGGGCCGATAATCTGCCAGTTTAATTGGGTTTGCTTAACGTATGGAAAAGGTTTTTCCTGAAAATACAAATTCCGGTGTTGAATCAACCGATCTTCAAATTCTTGAAATCCATTAAATAGTTGGCTGTCGCGAGCAGGTAGTTTTGCCAGGAAATTTTCGCCAAAGTCGGTTGACTGGCCTTTCCATGACGTTTCGCTGTACACCAGCATTCCGGGATAGACCGGATTCTGGCGCAGAATATCATATTCGTTATTTACATTGTTGTCGTTCCAGCAACAGAGGATACCGCCCAATCGCAACGAATCTCCAGTTGATGCATCGCATATCCGGTCGAAATAAAGTTGAGCCACTCCGGCCAGCGGATCGAGGTGGTTGAGGTAATTGAGGCGTGAATCGAGGTAACGATGCCCCGGTTTGGGTTTCCCATTCGATGACCAAAGTTGTGTGATGGAAGTTTTATCCGAATCGATTTGCTGCCCGGGTCGCCAGACGATAACTTCCCTTTGATGAGAATTTACCCGTGCTGTCAGCGCAGCCAAAAGCCCGTCGGCAGGACGTTCATATTTGGACCAAACTTCATCTGTGCCCAAATGAATATAAGGCATTTTATTAACAGGAACCAAGGCGCATAATTCATCGATCAGGTCGAGCAAAATTGGCTGAACCCGGCGGTCGCTCATCGAATCGATGGCAAATGCTTTACGGAATGCCTCACAATGTCCGGGAATATCGAATTCAGGAATGAGTGTAATGAATCGATCGTTGCAATAATTGACCAATTCAACAAAATCTTTCTGGGTATAAAATTTCCCGAGCCAGCGACTCATCGAAGTAGCTGCATGTAATTCAGGATATTTTTTACTTTCCAATCGCCATCCTGGATTGTCGGTAACATGAAAATGAAACACGTTAAATTTATAGGCAGCCATCACATCAATCTGTTCTTTCAACAGCGCCATTGACATGAAATTTCTGCCCACATCCTGCATAAAACCTCTAATTTCAAAGGCCGGCCAGTCTGTAATAGCACATCCTGCAATAAACTGTTGTCCTTTTTCTGTATAGGTTAATTGCCTGATGGTTTGACGACCGCGGAAAAGTCCTTTCGAGGTTCTGGCAATAAGCACTACTGAATCACGATTAATTTTCAAGAGATACGCTTCATCGCTTTTTGATGGAACTTCAGGAAGTTCGCTAACAATTCGTTTTACAATCGGCGCTTCGTTACCAATAATTTTGAAAACTTGCCCATTCCAAACGACCTGCTGCGGCATTGGAATTAAAGCCGGAAAATCCTGTGTTTTTGACCATCCGAAAAGAGACAGGATTACCAGACAGAAGATCAGAACCAAAGATCTGATTTCTATTTCCCATGTTTCTTTTAATTTCCAGGTTCTCATTATTAATTATTTAACAGGCATTCCCAATAATTCGGAAACCTTAATTTCCTGAAAATATAGTTCTTTAACACCTTCGTAAACAATACCAATTGTATGCTTGTCAACCAAGCTCATACATGAGTAACCGTAACCACTTTCCGAATTTAACGCTACCTGATATGGCCAGGAAAGTCCGCCATCCAGACTGGCTTTTATGGTCATGTTGGTGCGCTCTGTTTTGCTGTTTGGATTAGAGAAAAAGAGAACCTGTTGTATTTTTCCGTTGATTTCAAGATCGGCGCTAATGATGCTGGCCATGCAGTTTGATTCGGGCAGAGCCGAATTGGAAGACGGATGAACGCCCCATGTTTTGCCCAAATCATTTGTCACCGCCACCGCTCTGCCATTGGTTTCACCTTTATCTTTACGGTTCCGGTCGTCACGCATGTTCAACATCAGGCTACCATCGGCCAGTTCAACCACCTGGGCTTCGGTAGTATTCGATTTTGCCCCGGTTCCTATTTTCCAGGTTTTTCCCTGATCTTTGCTGTAAACAATGGTTGAATGACAAGTGTATTGGCCTCCATCAAGTGATTTTGTACCCAAGTCGGCTTTAAACTGCGCCGGGAAAACAAGTGTTCCATCAGTCATTGTAATTCCGCGTCCGGGGCCTTGCAAAAGCAACTGCCATGCCGGATTTTTAATTTGTTCGGTAATATTAATCGGTTGTGACCAGGTAAGTCCATCATCGGTACTTTTCACCAAAACAAACTGACCGGTTTCTTCAGGTTTCAAGCCTGGTTTCGAAGCCCACCAAAGCATTTGATCAGGCGCTGAACCACTCATCCACAGAGCAGCCACCCAGATTGTATTGGTTTTATGATCGTAAAGAACACACGGATCACCGATTCCGTTTAGTTGTTGCGAACGTCCGCCATATTCACCCATGTCCATGATCACTTTCATGGGTTGCCAGGTTTGTCCGCCATCTGTACTACGGCTCATGCCAATGTCAATATCTTCCTGAAGATCTTTGCTGTTGTTGTATCGGTTGTCGTAAACGGCAATTAAAGTTCCATTATTGGTAGTTACCAGCCCAGGAATTCGGTAAGTATCGGTTTTATCCTGACCGGCAGCCCGTAAAAGAAGCGCCGGGCGATAAACAAATTTAGATTCAGGAGCAACTTTAATGGTCTGATTGTCGCTGAAAGTAAGCTCAACTTCCTGTATTTCGAAGCTTTTAGTGAGTAGCGCTTCATTTTTCAAGGTAAAGTTAAGCGATATAAAGTTTAACCCTGAGGCCATAGAACTCTTACCTTGAATCGGGGTATTGAGACCAATGATTTGTGAACTTCCGAAAAGGGGATTTTCAGTTCCGGTATAAACAACCGAAAGTGAAGCGATACAATTAGGCTGACTTTCAGGCGTAAATTGGACAGAAACTTTTCTTAAAAATAATTTTTCACTGGCTTGTTCTATTTCCAACTTCAACATATAAAGCGAAAAATCACTTTTCCCGATCAGAACAGGAATTTTCACAGGGGTTAATTGAGCATTTGAAATTTTTGCCGGATTCACGTCTGTGGAATTGCTCTTGGTACATTGTGAAGAAGCAAGGATTACAAATAATATGGCCAGAAAAGTTTTCATCATGTTAATTTTTTGAAGAAAAGAGGTTGCCTCAACAACCTCTTTTCAATAAAACCTATTCTCTATATTAACCTATTTAATTGGCTGGTTTGGCAGTTGCATAACCTGGTGTTTGATTTACCAGAGGATCATTTGTCCAGATCGCTTTTTCGATCGGCCATAAAATCATATACGATTTGGTCGCTTTGTCCAAAACTCCATATTTCTGATTGGTACTTTTGAACACCAATGGATCGGCGCCGTATTTCATTCTTCGTAAATCATACCATGATTTTCCTTCAAAAACAAACTCTTTCATTCGCTCTGAATAAATGGCCAATTCATTTTTATCTTTGGTTGAATTGACAAAAGGAGTTGGATCAATACCAGGAGCAAATGCACGGTCGCGTATTTGCTTAATATAGCTGGATGGATCGCCTCCTTCGGCATTCGCGATTTCAGCCAGCATCAGCACTCTGTCGGCTTCGCGGTAGATTGGCCAATCGCTTGTAAAATACCGTTTGTTGGCGCTAACCGTTCCGAGGAATTTAACCAGCGCGGTATTTCTCACATCCACTTTAAAGGGAGTTTTGGTTACTTTGTAATAATCATAAAAAGTAACATCTCTCCTTTTATCAGCAACATCGTACGCTTTAAACAAATCGAACGTATAACCAAAGCGTTGAATGATCTGCTGAGAGTTTGTAGCTGCAATCACCAAAGGATCGACGAGCAGTGGACCACTTGCAAGCGAATCTTTGTAGTGCAGATTATCAAAATTGTATGTTGAATAGGTATATTGGGCGATGCCACCCATTTCGGCTTCACCAACCAGGTAGCGGATATTCAAAATAATTTCCGAATTATCCTTTTGGTTATAAGCAAATACATTGGAAAAAGTTGTCTGTAAGGTGTTTCCCGTAATAGCATTCAGCGCTGATTTTGCTTCGGCTAAATCGGCGGTTGCACCATAAACTTTTGCCGACCATAAATAAATTTCACCTTTCAGCATTAAAGTGGCTTTAGGACTCCACTGGCTTTTGCCTGCCGGATTTGCCAACGCGCCAAATGCAGTGACTGATTTGGTAATATCTGCCTTAATTGCCGTCAGGGTTTCGGCTTCGGTCGCTCTGGCTTTGCGCAAAAGTACCGGATCGGTATTTCCGTTCAATACTTCGGGTTCAAGTCGAAGAGGCACACCACCATAAGTACGCAGCAGATGAAAATAATAGAAAGCTCTTAATCCATAAGCCTGACCTAAAAGATAGTTCTTTTTATCAGCACTCATAAAAGTGATTGCTTCTGTCTTTTGGATAAAAAGATTCAGTTGTAAAATCGGCCCATAAAATCCGGCCCATGATCCAATTCCTGCTGAATTTTCGTCAATCCTTTGCTCAATGATGGGCAATTCGCTCAATGATGTATTCTGGCGATCGACATTGCTGTAAATACCCGAACGCATTTCGCCCAATCTGACGAACATAAACTGATTGTCTCTGAATTGTTTGTGAATACCAACCATGAAGTTGGTAACCTGAGATTCATTCTGCCAGAAGTTTCCATCCCCAAAATAATCTATCGGAGCAAGATCAAGTGTATCTTTGCACGAGGCGACAGTAAATGTTAATATTACTGCCAGTATCAAATATTTTATATTTTTCATAATCCCTTATTTAGATAATATTGAAATTCCAATTAAAAAGTTATATCAGCGCCAAAAATCAATTGTGTTGGAATAATGTATGCACCATTTTGATTTCCGGCACGCTCTGGAAAATTCAGCATTTTATTGGTTAAATATCCAAGATTTTGACCAGTAACTGTTAAGACCAGGCCTCCAATTTTGGCTTTTTTCAATAATTCTGTTGGAACACTGTAGCTTAACGACACTTCGCGGAAGGCAAGGTAATTCGATTTCTTCCAGAACATGCTGCTCGGCCTGTCGTAGTTCTTTGTATTTAACTGATCGGCCCATTGATATCTTGGAAGAGACGCATCCGGGTTATCAGGTGTCCAGGTGTCGTAAACCGCGGTTGTTGGGGCAAATTCTCCCTGCGCACAACTCAAGGCCCACAACTGCATAAAATCCTGTTGAATATGTCCGAGACCAAAATCAACGCGGGCTGCAAAGGTAAATTTCTTATAGCTTACGGTTGTTGTGAAACCTCCCGTCAGACGAGGAATTTGCCGTCCAAGCGAAACCATATCCCTGGTATCGAGGGTGTCGTTCTTGTCAATATCTTTCCACATTACATCGCCCATTTGGGTAGGTATCCAACCACCAGCCAAATTCAGGCCTTTTGCTGTCATAATTTTCTGGCTGGCAACCCGTTTTCCGGCGCTGTTATTATACCATACTTGTCCGGCAGCAAGGTCAACCTTGTTGTAGTTGGCTAAATCATCAGCATTTCGGATGATACCTTCACTAACAAATCCATATACGCTACCCCATTCTTGTCCTTCCTGATAGCCGCCAACCCAAATATTTTTTCCTGATTTTGGATCATAAATCTGTTGGCCACCCTGCCGGTTATTTTCGTTTCCGTTATAAGGAAGTGTCAGGACCGTATTTTTATTCCAGGAAGCGTTGCCGCTAACCTGCCATTTGAAATCTTTTTTCTGGATAATTTTTCCGGTTACTTCAATCTCGAACCCCACGTTCTTCATGCTACCATTATTGGTTCGCACACTTGAAACACCCGCTGAAGTAGGCAACAACACACTTGCTATTTTGTCGGTAGTAATTCTGTTGTAGAAAGCCATCGAGGTATAAATCCTGTTATTTAATAAACCTATGTCAGCGCCAACCTCTACGGTATTGGTTTTTTCCCATTTCAGATTAGGGTTCGCAATACCACTTTGTAAAAATCCGATAGTACCGTTGTACGCTGCCTGTGAACCGTACGAACCTTGTAATTCATAGGTCCCGATTCCGCCTACGTTACCATTCTTGCCCCAACTGGCTCTCATTTTCAGATACGACAGCCATTTTTGTGCCGACTTCATGAAATCTTCTTTTGTAACGAGCCATCCTGCTGATAATGCGGGAAATACGCCATATTGATTGTCGCCGATTAATCTTGAATAACCGTCTCTCCTGACAGTAAATGCCAAAAGATATTTTTCATCATAGTCGTAATTCAAACGTCCAAACTGAGACAGAATTCTTTCTTTTGAATGCCATGAATCAGTTGATCTGGTTTGTTGTTCTGCATTATTCAGTGTTAAACCCAAATCTCTGAAATCAGCGGTTGGGGCGCCTGAACCAGCAGCATAAACTCCATAGTTGTATGAATCGTAATATTCAAAACCGGCCATGGCTGCAATATTATGTTTTTCCTGAAATTTTATTTGATAATTCGCTATGGCATTATAGGTTTGCCGTATGGTGCGGTCAAAATTTGCTGAAGTTGCTCTTGTTCTGTTCCAACCAGTGTTTACATTGGTAAGGTTCATCACACCTGTGCGGAAATCCTGATTGAACGCCTCTATAAATGATTCATCATACATTACAATTCCGGTTGCTTTCACATATAAGTTTTTCATGATATCAATCTTGAAGGCCTGATTCATTGTGAATTTATCAGATTGATTACCCCTGAAATATTTATCGACATTGAAGGCCGGATTACCATCGCTGGCATCGCGGCCAAGAAGCAATTCGCCTTTTGAATTGGTACCACGCATGGTTGGAGGCGCCGAAAGCATACGTGCCCAATAGTTAGCTTCGCCATCTTGCAGCGATTGATCTTTCCATTTGGCCATTGCAAACTGAATTCCACTTTCGGAGGTCAACCAGTCTTTTATTTTGTAGTCGCCGTTAAAAGCAAAATTGAGCCTTTTGTAAAAAGTTTCGAGTGATAAACCACCTTCGTCATAGTAACCCAGATTTGCGAAATATTTTCCACGATCGTTTCCGCCGGAAAAACCGATATTATAATCCTGGGTTTGTGCTGTTTTGTTCAATCCATAATCGCCATAATTAAAATCTTTATAGATTAAATCGTAGTTGGTTCCATTGGGATCGTAATTTCCATTGGCTGCTGTTTTGATCACATCTTTCATCTGTTTCCAACCTGGCTGACTTAATAATTCCTGATTGTTAGCATCCAATCGCATCACACTCCAAACGGCTCTTGAATCATAATTTCCATCGAGGATATTGCCCGCAGCATCTTTATACACGCTGCCTGTTCCTCTGGGACCTGCGCCAGCCACATTGTTCACCCCTAAAGTTCCGTTTTTAATAGCTTGTTCTGCACCCAGACGCGCCCATTTAATGTAGTTTTCAGCATCAACAAAATCATAAGGTGTATTCAGGTAATTCGTACCATGTTTTACTTTAACAGTTACCGTTGATACACCAGCCTTGCCTTTCTTTGAAGTAATGAGGATTACACCGTTGCTTGCGCGGGCTCCATAAATGGCTGTTGCCGATGCATCTTTCAATACTTCCATACTTTCAATTTCTTCAGGATTGATGTCGCTTAATGAACCGCGAATCTGACCATCCATGATGATAAGCGGACTTCCGCTACCATCAAAATTAGTCCCACCCCTAAGAATTATTGATGGTACCGCTCCAGGTCGGCCGGTTGCGGTAATTACTCTCAAACCAGCAACAGTGCCAGCTAAAGCCTGCGCAGGATTGGAACGCATACCTGTTTCCAATAACTTCATATCGACTTTTGCAATTGAAGAAGTTACCTTACTTCTGGTTTGAGTGCCATAACCTACAACAACCACCTCATCGATTGCTGTATTAGACGATACCAGAACAACATTGATGGTGGTAGCAGTTCCCAGAGGAATAATCTGACTGGCAAAACCAAGCATTGAAAACACCAACTTATTATTGCCAGCAGGTACATCAATTGAATAATTTCCATCGAAATCGGAAAGTAACCCAATAGTTGTCCCTTCTAAAACCACAGCAACACCTGGAATTGGAGTCCCATCTGCAGCATCGGTCACCTGACCGGAAATTTTTTTCTGAGCAGAGACACTGCTTGAGAGCAGTATGGCCAGAAAAAGCAGATTTAAGAATAAAAATTTTGGAATAAGTTTTTCCATACGAATAAAGTTTTTGTTACATTTGCTTAAATATTTGCTTTATGTCCTACATAAAACAGTTCAAAAGTAAGTATTTATTTTTTATTTCAAAATATTTTCGAGATTTGCACAAAAAAAAATTAAAAAAAAACAACCTTACATAAAGACATTTACTCTAAAACATCAATGATATGAAAGATTCTATCTCACTTATAGACACGAGTAGCCTGGTAGATAAAGTTGAAAAAAATTTAATCGAGATATTTATTAGTCGAAAATTGCAAGCAGGTGATCTAATTCCAAAAGAAATGGAACTATCTGCAGCTATGGGAGTAAGCAGAACGGTTATCCGTGAATCGTTGAATCGCCTGAAAACTATGGGACTGATAGAGTCAAAAAAGCACAAGGGAACTATAATAAAAAGCCCGGATTTATCTTCCATATTACAAAAATCAATGATTCCAGGGATTCTTGATCAAGTGACATTGAAAGATGTTTTTGAAATGCGGTTGGTCATAGAAGTTGGAATGGCAGACCTGGTTGTGAACCGTGCCACGGATAAAGACATTGATGAGCTTGCCACAATTGTGAAAGACGAAATTTATCCTTCAGAAAATACCCTTTTTGATGTTGATTATGAGATACAATTTCATGGCAAACTGTATGAAATAACTGGTAACGAAACATTAAAAGGATTTCAGAGGATGCTTTTACCTGTCTTTAATTATGCCTATACGAGTGGTTTAATTAATAAAACTTTTGCAGATAAAAGGTATGTCTCGCATACTGAGTTGGTTGAAGTATTGAGGTTACGCGACGCTGATAAATTCAGAAAGGCGATGAGAAAACATCTCGAAAACCACTTTAAACGAGTTCAGGCAATGGATAACGAAGGTTAAAAATTACAGATCCGGCCAATTTTATGGAAAGGCCGGATCTTTTAAAATTTGCTATTCTCAATATTATACTAATCGATTGCTATTTGTACTGAAGCAGCTTGTAACCCTTCACCCGAAACTGTTACCGTAATCATATCCTTCACTTTGTGCGATTTTATAATCGCCAATGCCAATCCATTAAATGCCTGCCGTGACTTTTTATTTGAGAACGGCGTCAAATCTGTTTGAAGTCCATTATCAAGAGCTGCTATTTCAGCATGACCATCCAGCGTACAATGAAGTAAGTTATTAGCATGAGGAACTAAATTTCCTGCTTTATCCTGAATAGAAACTTTAATGAACGACAAATCTTCACCATCTGCTTTTATCTGGCTTCTATCGGCGGTTAAAACGATCTTTGCAGCAGCTCCGGCGGTATTAATTATTCGTTCGGCTACTATCTTTCCATCTTTTGACGAAACAGCTTTTAATGTTCCTGCTTCATATTTTACAGCCCATTGAACATGGAGTTCGTCGCCTTGCTTGGATTTAACTCCAAGCGATTGGCCATTCAGAAACAACTCTACTTTATTGGCCTTGTTGTAATAAGCCCAAACGTCGATATCCTGTCCTTTTTCCCAGTTCCAATGCGGGAAAACATGCAATACCGTTTCGTTCGTGAACAAACTTTGGAAAAGATAATAAGCGTCTTTGGGAAAACCGGCTATGTCAACAATCCCAAAATAGGAACTGCGGGCAGGAAATGGGTAGGGAGTTGGCTCGCCTAGATAATCAAAGCCTGTCCAAGCATAAAATCCGGATAAATATGGATATTTCAAAACAGGTTTTATTACTTCTTCGTAAGTGGATGCCCATGGAGCCGAACTGTTGTCATAAGCCGAACAAATAAGATCTGGAGTACCACCATTTTTTTCTTTTGTAAAACCTGCCCAGCGGCGTATTTCAATTGAAGGCATCAAGTATTCGCCCCGCGTTTGTAGAGCTGAATTCGATTCGGCCAGAATAAAAGTTTCGCCCGGAAACATCTCCGGAAGTTTTGGGTAATCCTTATGATGATAATTGATTCCAATCAAATCCAATGATTTCGACAGGTATATATTGTTCTCCGGACTTACATGGTTCAAGCCTGCAGTAACCGGGCGATTGTCGAGTTCATGTATAATGTTTACCAATTCACGTGTAATTACTCGCCCCGAAGTATCTTTATCTCCTCCATGCTGCTCCGGAATTTCGTTTCCGATACTCCACATAAATATGGATGGATGGTTTCTATCGCGCAGCACATGATCTTGCAGGTCGCGTTTGTGCCATTCATCGAAATAAAGATTGTAATTGAATGGCGTATTCTCCTTTATGGCTTTCCAAACATCGAAGGTTTCTGTCATCACAATAAAACCCATTTTATCACAAAGTTCCAGCCATTCGGGTGCAGCTGGATTGTGTGAAGTACGGATGCCGTTGATCCCCATCTCTTTCAGTATTTCCAATTGGCGTTCCATTGCCCGGTAGTTAATTGCAGCTCCCAGTGCACCCAAATCGTGGTGCATACAAACTCCGATAATTTTAGTAGGTTCTCCGTTTAGCGAAAAACCTTTTTCACGATCGAATTTAAAATACCGTATCCCGAATGTCGTACTGTATTCGCTGGTCATTATTCCATCCACAAATGTCTGGTTTACTGCCCGATAAAGGTTCGGTATATCGGGCGACCACAGCTGTGGATTTTCAACCTTAAATTCCTGATCAACCAAGGTTACAGCATCTCCTGAAACTGTAAGTTTGGAGTTCAGTGTTTTAATCAGCTTGCCTTTAGCATCGTAAACAAGAGTATTCAGAACCGGGCTTATCTTGTTTTTCAGGCTATTTTTAACTTTTGTCTGAATTTTCACATGTGCCATTTGCTTTGACACTTCTGGTGTTGTGACATAGGTTCCCCAATTGTCAACAAATACTTTTCCGGTCGTAACGATCCAAACATTCCGGTAAATACCGCTTCCACTGTACCAGCGTGAGTTGGGTTGTTGATTTTCAGCGCGCACCAACAATTCGTTTTTCGCACCGTCAAACTTCAGAAATGGAGTCAAATCGTACTGAAAAGAAATATAACCAAATGGACGTGTGCCCAATTTGTGCCCATTGATCCAGACAGTGCTGTTCATGTAAACACCATCGAAATCAATAAAAACATTCTTCCCTTTGTCCGATTTATCCAAAGTAAAATATTTCCGGTAAAGACCTGTTCCTCCAGGCAAGCTTGCGCCACGGTTTCCACTCGGACTGGCTTCATCGAAGTTCAATTCAATGCTCCAGTCATGAGGAATTTGAACATCCCGCCAATCGGCTTTCGCCAAATTTTCATCGTTAAACGTATTGGATGAGTCGAGTTTAAACTGCCAGTTATCGTTAAACTTTGTCCTGGTCTGCTGAGCAAAGATGGTTACATTGGTAAAAATGAATAAGATTACCAAGGCAAATACTGTTTTCTGTTTCATCATAATCTATTTCTCCTGAAAAATTAATTCACGGTTTTGTCTTTATATTGAAATACATTGTATGGAATGTTTGTACCATCCAACTTCAGGACAACAATTCCATGTGGCTCAACATCGAAGGTTAATATTTCTTCGTGCGAAGGGGCATAATCTTTATTCGACCATAAATCACGAGTTTGATAACCTTTGGAAGCGTCGATACCAACTGACTTGAGTGAAAATGAAATTGTATTTTTCTTAGTCGAACGATTAAGTAAAGCCACAGCCACTTTTCCGCTGACATTAGAACCCAATGGTCGGCCCCAAACTTCCAGATCGCCCATATCAACCAAACGCCTTGCCTGATATACAAATGGACTTTGATTGATGGCTATCAGCTCTTCGTTCGTCACCAATTTTATGGTTTCTTCCGACATGGTGGTCAAATCATTTCCCAACAAGAGCGGCGAATTCATCAGGCACCACATCGAAAAATGGGCTTTATCTTCTTCATAACTCATTCCGCGCCCAACCTGAAGCATATCCATATCGTTGTAATGTCCATACGAAGCATGTTTCCACAAATCAGCATTCAGATCAATAATAGCCAGAATGGATTCAAATTTATTGTCGATATCGCCTGAGATACGCCACGAATCGGCGACTTGTGTTACCCAATTCCCCGGAAATTTCCAGCGGCACACATTGAAAACGGCGGTTGGCTTAATGGCTTTTACCTGACGAGCAATGGCAGTATAGCGCTCTTCTACATCCAGGCCTAACCAATCACCCCCGCACCAGTCAACTTTCAAAAAATCATAGCCCCATTTATTCATGAAAAGGTTCAGATCCTGAGTTTCGTGTCCAAACAGACCCATGCCAACACCGATGGTATCCTTGTCCCAGTATGAAGCGCAGGTATTGATACCGGCATCAGAATAAATACCAGCTTTCAAGCCCTTGGAATGAATATAGTCGGCCAGCGATTTCATCCCATCGGGAAACCGGGTGGGGTGCGGAAGCAGATTCCCTTGATCGTCTCGACCACCAAAGAATCCATCATCAATGTTGATGTAGGAATATCCAACATCGTGCAATCCACTGTTAACCATCGCATCAGCCTGCGCCTTTATAATTTTCTGGTTAATGTTGGCCCGGTAATTATTCCAACTCGCCCACCCCATTATCGGTGGATGCAAGATTACTTGCATACCCGATAACGATTCATTCTTATTTTTCTGATTAATCAACTCTTTATCAACACGACACGAAAAGATCAGGAAGATAAAAAGGATACTTATTCCTTTTGTACTCGTAGTAAAATGATTCATTTTTATAATTTTCAGGTTCATGTTATTTAATTGATTGAAGGCGCACCCAAATCGCTTTGAACACGTTTGCCCCAATCCCGTCCATCTAAAGGATAAACGTGGTTTTGGCTGGCCCAGTTTTCCCATAGTTTGTGCAATTCATCAGCTTTTTCAGGATATTTATCAATCAGGTTGCGGGTTTCAGTCGGATCTGTTTTTAGCTGATACAATTCCCACGTACCTTCATAAGGTGGTTGTGGGTTTCCTTTTCTCACCAATTTCCAATCGCCGTCAATTACCGCGCAATTTGCTTCGTGTTCAAAAAAGAGAGGTTCGCGGGCAAAAACCTTCCCTTTCATCGCAGGTAACAGGCTTTTCCCCTGCATTGGATAAATCGCAGTTTGCTTGAATTTTGCTGGATAGTTAGCTCCAGCCAATTGTGCCAAAGTCGGCATCAAATCAATCACATGCGTCACCTGCCTGGTAATCAGCCCTGTATTTTTGATACATTCAGGCCATTGCATAATCAGAGGCGTAGAAATGCCGCCCTGATGTACAAAGCTTTTATACTCTCGAAAAGGGGTATTGCTTACGTTGGCCCAATTGGTTCGGTAACTTTGGGCTGGTTCTTCGTTTCCCAGCTGAGGCAAATCTTCCAATGTCAGTTTTCCTCCCTGATACTCGGCGCATCCGCCATTGTCACTCAAAAAAATGATCAGCGTATTATCCAGTTTTCCATTCTCTTTCAAGGTGCGAATAATTTCTCCAACACCTTGATCCATACGGTCAATTTGAGCAGCATACACCGCCATGCGGGCATCCCAAATCTGCTGTTCCTCCTTGGTAAGACTATCCCAGTCAGCTACATTTTTATCGCGATCGGTCAGCGTCCAGTTTTTATCCGCAATCCCCAGCTTTTTCAGGCGTTCAAAACGTTGCTCCCGGTTTTTATCCCAACCGGCCATGAATTTTCCCCGGTATTTGGCAATATCATCCTGAAGCGCATGCAATGGACGATGTGGCGCATAGTATGCAACGTAAAAAAAGAATGGGTTTTCTTTTTGTGTGCGAAAATGTTGTTTCAGAAACGAAACCGTTGAATCGGTGACGGCGCTGGTCAGATAAAAATTCGGTGGCGCTTTGAGCTGGTCGTTACCATAAGTCAAAGTCTCGGTGGTGAAATAACTTCCGCCTCCCGTCAAATGCCCAAAGAAGCGATCGAATCCGCGTTGCAGCGGCCAGTTGTGCTTGGGTCCATCGGCTTGCATGAATCCATCGTAGGTAACATGCCATTTGCCAGTCATGTAACAAGAGTAGCCAGTTTGTTTTAACACCTGAGCGATGGTTACGCAATGATTGTTGAGGTCGCCGGTATAGCCGGGATGCCCGAGATTGGAAGCAGTCATCCAGCCCATTCCGGTTTGATGTGAATAAAGTCCGGTGAGCAGCGAGGCACGGGTTGGACAACAACGGCCTGTATTGTAACATTGCGAAAAAACGACTCCGTTTTTAGCCAGGCGATCAATGTTGGGAGTCTGAATTCCGGAACCCATAAAGCCCAAATCAGAGTAGCCCATGTCGTCGGCCATAATCAGCATGATGTTTGGGCGTAAAGGATCGTGAGTTTTTCCAACAGCCTGCCCGCCAAAGGTTAACAAGCTTACTGATAAAATTCCCAGTTGTTTGATGTTAAATTCCATGGTTCAGTTTATTCGGTTAAAAGATCGAGCTCGGCAATTCCAAGTGAGGGATGATTATCAGAAATATTAGTCGTTTCAAACTTCAGAAAACGTGCATGAACCTTCTGAGACAATTGAATGCTTTGCTTGATGGGATTGTTACGGATATTGGAAAATTCGCCCTTTGCCGCAATTTCCCAGTTTTTTCCATCGTTACTGATTGAAACCAAATAATCCAGAGCAATTCCATAATTTCCTCTGGATTGATCAGGCATATAAGTTATTCCCCTAAAACCGGTGACTGAACCCAAGTCTATTTCTACACTTTTTGTTCCTTTTTTGCTGGTCCAGGTCGATCCAGGATTTCCATCGAAAAGCGCCGGTTTAGAATTGGTTTCTCCAACTACTTTCCAGGCCAACTTCGAAGTTCCAAATTTCTGAACAGTAATTTCTCCTTGACTGTCGGAGCCGCTGAAAAGAACAGATTTCACAGTTACCGGTCCATCGTAAAGGAAAGGTTCGCTGTATCGATCTGATGATCTTGTTTGCAGACTTCCATCGGTGGTGTAATATATTTCGCCCAGTTTATCAGGCGAAAAAATGGTGATCTTCCCCGACTGGTCACGACGAATTTCGGGTTGAGCCAGCAAAACAGGAGCATTGTAAACCGCCACGGTCGAAATCATTGGAGGAGCAAGCGCTTCGTTAATCCTAACGCGTAACTTTTGGGTTTTCACCGGCAAAAATCTCAGAATACGTTTGTAGCCTATGGTTGTCGCGTTGATCAGTTCGTTCCATTTTCCATCTTTCCAGAAATCGACACTGAAAGCTCTTACTTTTTGCCCTTCAGGAATGTACTCCTGAAGTAACAGACGGTTACAGGTTATTTCTATCCCGAAATCAATCTCCAGATATCCGCTGTTGTTTTTGGCCAGCCAGTAAGTATTGAAATCATTATCGAAAGCATTCTTTAGGTTTTGGGGATCTCCGGAAGAAAATACAGTATTTTTATCAATCAGGTTTTCTTTAAAATCAAGATCCAGCTGTCGTTTCCATTCCATCAATCGAAGTGAATCGATGGCATGAACCATTCCACGTTTGTCTGGACACAGGTTCAGCAATAATAAACTATTCCGGCCAACACTTTCGTAATAAATATCCATCAGATTGGGCAATGTTTTCACTTTATGGTCTTCAAAAGCATGGTAATACCAGCCGGGTCTCACCGACACGTCGGTTTCTGAAGGTAGCCATTTCGTTCCGTTTTCGTGGCCGGTATTTAATTGGATCTGAGAACTTATCGTTTTATCAAACTGGTCATTTGGCCGTAACATGCTCCAATGTGTTTCTCCGGCATGACCTTCTTCGTTGCCTACCCACCGAATATCCGGCAGTCCGCCGCCATGAACAATGCAATTCGGCTGAAGTTTGTGTACGATGTCAACAAATTCTCGCCATTGGTAATAATCATCCGGAATACTGCGGTTATGCAAGGAGTCGGTTCCGTAATAACCACGGCCGCCATTTGCCCCATCGAACCAAACCTCGAACAGTTCGCCGTAATTGGTGAGCAATTCGGTTAGTTGATTTTTGAAATATTGGTTGTATTCCGGTTTGCCGTAGTCGGGATGATTGCAGTCCCAGGGAGAAAGATACAAACCCATCTTCAGTCCGTATTCTTTACAGGCTTCCGAAAATTCACGAACCACATCGCCATTGCCGTTTTTCCAGGGAGAATTTTTCACGCTGTGTTCGGAGTATTTCGATGGCCATAGACAAAAACCATCGTGGTGCTTTGCCGTTAAAATGACGCCTTTCATTCCGGCATCCTTGCAAATTTTCACCCATTGACGACAATCCAACTGTGTGGGATTGAACAGTGTTGGAGATTCGTTTCCATACCCCCATTCCATGTCGGTGAAGGTATTGATGCTGAAATGCACAAAAGCGATAGCTTCCATCTTTTGCCACTTTAACTGCAAAGGCGATGGCTTGGGCAGTTGCCCTTTTGCCTGAATTCCAACAAGTATCAGAAAAAACAGGATTATTCTTGGATTTAATTTCATGATTGATTAATTAATGATTGGATCGTTGTATTTTTCCTGAAGCTGTTTCAACTGTACCTTCAAGTCTTCCTGCAGCTGTTTATATTTCGGAACATCGATCAGGTTTTGCATCTCTGTCGGGTCCTTTTTTAGATCGAACAATTCCCATTTGTCGATGTCGTTATAAAAATGAATTAGTTTATAACGGTCGGTGCGGATACCATAATGACGCCTGACCGCATGTTCGCCCGGGAATTCGTAGAAGTGATAATAAAGCGCTTTACGCCATGTTTCAGGCGACTGACCTTTCAGTAAAGGGAGCAGAGATTCACCCTGAATATCGGAAGGAATTGGAATCCCTGCCAATTCAAGAAAGGTAGGAGCATAGTCAATATTCTGAACCAGTTGATTTACTTTTCCGTGGGCCTGACAGGCTTTCGGGAGGCGCATCATCAACGGAGTACGGAACGATTCTTCGTACATAAAACGCTTATCGAACCAACCGTGTTCGCCCATATAAAACCCCTGATCGGAAGTATAAACCACAATGGTGTTTTCGGCAAGACCATTATCGTCCAGATATTTAAGCAATCGGGCTACATTGTCGTCAAGAGATTTCACACAACTCAGGTAATCCTGCATGTATCGGTTATATTTCCATTCTGTCAATGCTTTTCCTTCCAGTTTAGCTTTTTTAAACTGAAGGATGATTGGATCATAAACAGCATCCCATTCTTTTCGCTGCTCATCAGTCATCCGGCCATATTCACCTTTTGCGTAGGCATTTCGGTACTTGGTTTGTATTTCGCCTTCTTTGTCCAGCATCTTCAGGTCGTAAACCAAATCCATATCTTTTTGGATACTCATTTCCTGTTTACCTGCTGCTTCTCTTCCCGCATAATCATCATAGAAATTAGAAGGTAGCGGAAAGGTCTGATCTTTGAAAAGCTTTAAATTCTTGGTTTCCGGCATCCAAACACGATGCACCGCTTTGTGGTGAACCAGCAAACAAAACGGTTTACTTTGGTCGCGATGATTCAGCCAATCGATGCTGAAGTCGGTAATCAGGTTGGTTACATATCCTTCGTACCGCGTTTTTCCTTTGCTGTCAATAAAATCAGGATTATAATAGTTACCCTGATCGGGAAGAATATTCCAGTAGTCAAAACCCTGAGGGTCACTTTTTAGGTGCCATTTACCAATCAAGGCAGTTTTGTAGCCAGCCTGCTGCAATAGTTTGGGAAAAGTTTGTTGTGATCCGTCAAACGAATCATTGTTGTCGCGGAAGCCATTGGCATGACTGTGTTTTCCAGTTAACATGCAGGCACGGCTTGGACCACAAATCGAATTGGCCACAAAACTATTCGTAAAAATAACCCCTTCGTTTCCGATACGGTCGAGTCCGGGAGTTTTTATGAATCGATGATCATAAGCGCTCAGTGTTTGAAACGAATGATCATCGGTCATGATGAAAACAATATTTGGCTGCTTGGGTACTGAAACCTTTGGCGCGGCAGAAACCGATCCGACAGCGCTGGCTGCCAGTCCACATGCTAATAATAAGTTACGATTCATATTGGTCTTTTTTAGGTAGTTACTTCAAATTATCGTCAGGCCATGGAATTGCATCCCGAGTGTTTTTAGAAACAGGTCGTTGGGCATCAACACTTCGAAGATAGGTTCCCAATTTCCCGGCTAATTCTTTCACTTTCTGAGGTTCAGCTTTGGCCAGATTACTCTTTTCACCGATATCGTTACTAATGTTATACAATTCAAATGTTTGGTCTTTGTACCAATAAATCAGTTTCCAATCTCCGCTCCTGATGGTGCTTGTCGTCCCGATTCCAGGTCCTGTTTCACCCCATTTGTTTGGAAAATGCCAGAATAAAACGCGATCTTTTGCAGTAGTGCCTGTTTGCAGTAGCATTGGGACAAAACTCCTTCCATCCTCTTTTTGAACTGTTTTGTATTTTCTGATGCCGGCAATTTCCAGAATACTTGGAAAAAAATCTTCAATAATCAGGTAATCGTTGCAAACCGATGCTGGTTTTACTTTTCCGGGCCATTTTACAATCATGGGCTCACGAATACCTCCTTCGTAAGCCGATCCTTTTCCACTTTGCAGCGGAGCATTATGGGTGTTCAGTTTTCCACCACGGGCGCTTGCACTTAATCCACCATTATCTGACATGAAAAGGATGACGGTATTTTGGGCTATTCCATTCTCGTCGAGATAATTCATCAGGTCACCCAGACTTTTATCCATGGACTCAATCATGGAGGCATATCTGGCTTCCGGCTCTTCCAGTCCCATGGCTTTATATTTAGGATAAAAACGTCGGTCGGCCTCCAATGGAACATGAACAGCATAATGCGCCATGTACAAATAAAATGGCTTTCCGGTTTTCCTTGCTTTATCAAGCGAAGAAATAGCTTCCCGGGTCAGGGCCTCTGTAAGATTAATTGTGTCTCCATGGTATTTTTCCAATCCAGGAATTCCCCAGGGCAATGTATGCGATCCTGGCTCTGCATTTCCGAAATTCTTCTCTCCTAAATAGCCACCCGGCCCACCGGCGGCATGTCCCGCTATGTTCACGTCAAAGCCCAGGTTTAGCGGTTCAGCTCCCGGAGTAGTGAAAGCGCCCCAATGAGCTTTTCCGCAATGAATTGTGAAATAACCATTTGCATGGAGTATTTGTGGCAAAGTAGTGGCATAAACCGACTGTCTGATCGAATCAACCGGTTGAAGCCCGTTTACATTCCATTTCGGAAAATCCAACTCATCATCTGCAAAATCTACCGAAGCATCTTTATATAAGGTCCAATTGGTGACCCGATGCCGGGCTGCATTCATCCCGGTCATAAGGCTTGTTCGCGAAGGTGAGCAAACGGTACAAGCATAGGCCTGTGTAAATTTCATGCCTTGTGAAGCCAGTCGTTCCATATTTGGAGTTCTATACAATTGGTTAAACGGCGTTTTCTGAGTCCAGAATGGTACGGAAGTATCTTGCCAACCCATATCATCGACAAGGAAAAAAATGATATTTGGTTTTTCATTGTCCTGCTTGCCTTTTTCTCCGCAGAAACCGATTAATGAAGAACCAGAAAGTATTCCTGCACTTAGTATTCGGGTAAGATTATTCATAGTTAATTAGTTATTTATTCCACAACAATCTCATCAGCAAATATCCAGGCTGGTTTTCCTGCTCCGCTGTGCCCAGGTGGACAAATATTATTTTTGGCGGTCACCCTGATGTATCTTGCTTTTATGGTTGGAAAATTAGTTTCGAAATTAAATATAACGCTCTTTTGATTAATATCGATGATATTTTTAGCGGTTCCAACTTCAGTATAAGCGATGCCATCGGTTGACGTTTCGAACCTCACAAATTGAGGTAAGAAAATCCAATCGTTATAGTGCTGAAGGCAGCCCAGTGAAATCGTTTTAACATCTTTCAACTGACCCAGATCTACCGTCGCGATTAAATCTCTTCCGCTGAATCCATGCCAGTATTTGCCAACTGCATCGGTTCCTCTTACGCCATCGGTTAATGAATTGGGGCCATCAGCCAAATAATAGGAACTGACCGGATTGGTGTAAGTTACCGGGCAGCCAATTGACTTGTGCATTACAAAGTTTTGAGAGGTTGCTTGTACCCCCATAACCCGACCATTGAGAACAGTTGATGCTTTTAACAAAGCACTCGTTTTTATCTCAATGGGTTGCGTATATTTTTGACTTTGCAAATTCGGTTCTGTACCATCCAGCGTATAATAAACCTCACCGTTGAGTATTTCGGTAGAAAGAGTTACAAATAACTTTCCGTTCTTAGAGTCAGGATTTATGTTTACTGTATAATTTCCAGGGCAATAATGTAAACCTTTCTGTTCGAAAGCTTTGAATTGATTTTGCAAGCGCTTATTAAAACTCTTCCAGTCTTTATTCTCTTTAGGTGTCCATACAACTTCGGCTAATACCAACATACGCGGAAGCACCATATATTCAACTTGTTCAGCAGTGGGAATATACTCGCACCATAAATTTGCCTGTGCACCTAAGACATAGTTTGCTTCCTCCGCTGACAGGCTTTTAGGAATAGGGTCATAGTCGTAAACTTTCTTTAAGGTGTTCATTCCACCAATCGCAATGGGCTCTCCTGCTGGTCCGGCCTGATAATGATCAAAATACACAGGGTTGCCAGGTGTCATTACCACATTGTGATGCATTTTAGCTGCCTCAACACCACCAGCTTCGCCACGCCAGCTCATAACGGCAGCTTCAGGAGCCAATCCTCCTTCAAGAATTTCGTCCCAGCCAATCATTTTGCGGCCTTTGCTTACAACAAACTTTTCGATCCGTTTTATGAAATAGCTTTGCAGCTCATTTTCATCTTTTAATCCTTCATCTTTTATTCTTGCCTGACAACGAGGACAAGCTTTCCATGAATCTTTGTTCACCTCATCACCGCCGATATGAATGTATTGCGAAGGAAACAGATTGATCACTTCAGTCAGTACATCTTCAATAAAGTGAAATACTTCATCGTTGCCCGCGCAATAGTTCGACGACATGTTTGAATAATCGCCTCCGGTTAATGGCAATTGGAATTTTTGGGTACAGCTCAGTTCTGGATAAGCAGCTATTGCAGAGGCTACATGCCCAGGCATTTCGATTTCAGGAACAATGGTAACATTTAGGTCAGCAGCATATTTAATAATCTCTTTTATTTGTTCTTGAGTATAATATCCGCCATAAGTTGGTTCTTCACCTGGTTTTGCCTGAGGTCTTTCGCTCCAGATTTTATCGTTTTGATCGACCCGCCATGCGCCAATTTCGGTAAGTTTCGGGTATTTCTTTATTT
Source organism: Bacteroidales bacterium (assembly GCA_038248385.1). Lineage (GTDB taxonomy): Bacteria > Bacteroidota > Bacteroidia > Bacteroidales > Prolixibacteraceae > Aquipluma. The sequence goes on along the minus strand of JBBRXN010000020.1, from coordinate 28,521 downwards.
CGATGCGCCATCCCTGGTCATCGACCAAATGCCAGTGAAACACATTCATTTTGTAGCTGGCCATCAGGTTGATGTATTCCTTTATAACTTCAGGCCCAAAGAAATGGCGGCTTACATCCAGATGCATTCCACGCCATTTAAACCGGGGGTAATCGGTTATGCTCATACATGGAACATTTAGTTTCGCATTGGTACGAATGGCTGGCAGGGTTTGCAATATGGATTGCATCCCATAAACAATACCTTCCTTGGTATTGGCTTTAATATTGATTGCTGAAGAGGTAACATCCAACTGATAACCTTCTTTTCCGATCTGGGAATTCGATTCGATTTTCAGGTTTATACTTTTCGGTTTTTTTACCTGAAGCGGTAGATTGTATCCTGAAATGTTTTTCACCGCAGCTGCAAAAAATAATCCCGCCGACTTTAATTCTTTTTGATTGGAATCGTACTGAATAGAAGTATTTTCATCGATTTGAAAACTTCCGGGATTCATCTTTAATGATACCGGTTGGGGTATAATTTGTACTAATTGCTGCGCAATGAGCAAAAACGGACAAATCAGGATAAATAGGAAAATAGCTGGTTTTTTCATTTTTAGTATGTGTTTCATTTCTATAAGTTTTTTTAAATCAGTATGGTAATATGATTACATCCAGACGCATCCAACCTGGAGGGCGGTTTCCTTGAGTCATTTTGGGAAAACCATCGGTATCGGCAGTCTCAAAAACAATGGCCAGACATCCATCAGGCAACTGTGAAATACAACTATATCCGGCTGCCTTGCTGAATAATAAATAATCATTTTTCCAGGTTTCACCACCATTCAAACTGTGATAAATTTTAAAATATTGCCTGTCTTCAGTGCTGTCGGAGCCAAGGCCGCCTGCCGGACCGGTATAAAATAACATGCTATCAATACCCAATACGCTTCCCTGGCATCCTCCGTAATCAACCGAAGATTGTAACTGAAAATCAATATGGCTCTCGCTCCAGGATAACCCTCCATCGTAACTTCTCGCCACTATTCGCTTTCCTTTAGCCCCTCTGAGGTTATAAACAAGTGTATTTTTTGGTGCTTCAGCGATTTGAAATTCTCCTCCATCCGGCGCCGGCGACCCTATTTGCCAGGTTTGGCCATGATCATCACTGTATATTGTTCTGTTTTTGGTTATTTTTCCATCCATTTGGCGGGTTGGAACAATCAACCTGTTTTTATATTTATCGCCTGCCATTTGAAGCCCTGAACCCGGACCAAAACCACCTATAAAATAAGCCGGTGCAACAATTTCGCTTGTAACGTTGCGAGGTTCAGACCATGTTAGTCCATCATCATCCGAAGTGATCACCCAAGCCGTATTTGATCGCGTACTATGATCATTGGCAGGCCATAGCGTTGTAAAAACAAAAATTTTCCCTGAAATTATATCCACCAAAGAACAGGGATCCATAAAGGCATTATTTCCGCCTTTAGCTATTGTCATCAGGTCCGACCAGGTTTTTCCTCTATCTGTACTCCTTTTTAAAACTATATTAGTAGGAGTTTTATCTGTTGAACTAATTTTACGTGCTTCACAAAAAAGTATCAGAGTACCATTTTTACTCGTAACAAGCGAAGGAATCCTATAAGAATCAATTCCGTCATCACCGGCACTGAAAACGGTTGTTTTGGAAATAAAGTCTTTACTCTGAACTGAATTTTTTACATCATTATCGAAGCCCCTGCGTTTTGAATTATCCGGGAATCCAAATGACAAGGTAATAGACATAAGTGCGAGAATGAATAACTTTATCATGATTATTGATTAAAAAAATATACGACAGATCAACTCAATCCGCCGTGACCGCGATATAGTTTAATGGGGCCATCCAGTTTCAACTTTATTACAGTCACATATTTATCCAGAACACTTTCAGGAACATTAATATAAACTAGTCCAGGAACGGGACTCCACGATATTTTTCCGACTATTTTATTGGTGAGTTTTGCTCCATTTCCAACGACAGTAATGTCCTCAATCTTATTAATCAACCCTTTTAGAATGATTTGCCCGCTGACTTTACCATCCAAAAACAGGTATAAGCTTGTCGAATCTTTCGATAAAGTAGTTGGGCCGTAGAAATGTCCCTGCGGAATTCCACCAACCGTATTAAAAATGGATTCACTGTGTTTCTTGTTCCAGATGCCAAGTTCCTTTAAAACATGAATCTGCTCTTCAGGAATTGTTCCGTCGGCTTTCGGACCCATGTCCAGAAGTAAATTTCCACCATTCGAAACCGCATCAACAAAAATTGTGATGATTTCATAAGGTGTTTTCCAGTTGTCATCGTGCTGATATCCCCAATTATCATTGGTGGTCATGCACAATTCCCACCAATTAAATTTTGGCCGGCTTACCGGAAAATTCTGCTCAGGAGTATCATAATCGCCGTAGCCTTGCAAGCGCCCATTAATAATTGACTTTGGATTTTTCTTAAGAATGATATTGCGAACTTTTTGTGATTCCCACTCTTCGGCACTATGTTCCCAGTCGCCGTCGAACCACCAAAGGTCGGGATTGAATTTTTCGCTTATTTCTTTGATTTGTCCCTGAAAGAAAGCACGAAACCGATTCCAACGATCATAATCATGATCCACTTTGTACCGAGAGCTGTCCTTCAGAAAACCCGGATAATCGGGATACGACCAGTCTATGAGTGAGAAATAGGCACCACATTTAATGTTTCGTTTGCGTAATTCGTTAAAGAACGGTTCAATCATGTCACGTTTCGCCGGTGATGCTTTCAGGATACTCAAATCATTCATTTTGGTATCGTACATGGCCACGCCATCGTGATGTTTGGTTGTGATTACCGCATAACTGGCGCCACTTTCCTGAATCAGATCGGCCCAAAAAGCCGGATCGTATTTTTTAAGTGTGAACCCATTTAATTGTTTCATGTAATCAGCATAACTAATCAGCTTGTTATGAAAACTCCAGGATTCGCCAATTCCGTCAACGGCGTAAATTCCCTCGTGAATAAAAATGCCTAGTTTGGCATCCGCAAACCACTGCATTTTATCTTCAATAGTTTTCGGATCGATTTTGTTTTGTGCAATTCCTCCGATTGGCCCAATTAATAAAATAAGGCACATGAGTAATGTTCTAATTCTTTCCATCATCATAAAGTTCTGGTTAAACTATTTTGCAATTAATTTATATTACTGAAAAATCAAATCTGTAAGATACTGTTCCTGGATCAGCGAATAAGAATTTACTTAAAACCGTTTCTTGTTAATTCTTCCTTTAAACTTACTTATTCCATCCATCTTTACTTCCACAACAATTCTTCCTTTAGGCAGATTGGTTAGGTTGTAGGAAAACGAGCCATTTTTCATTTTGTGGTACTCATGTTTTTCCCAAACAGTTCCGTCAACAGTAATCAATACCTGCATTTCGCTCACTTTATTTGAAACCATGCTCAATTCGGTTTTGTCTTCTACCAGCCGCGGAAACAATGAAAAAGCATATTGCGCTTTTGTAGTATCAGCGACAAATTCCGAAGAAGCAATAAAACTGAGTTTTTCACCATTACCGCAATCGCTCTCAAAAGCGTGTATCAGGTCACCTTTCATATCGAACATTCGTAAATAGCCATCTCCATTTTGGGGTTCGGCCCAAAACTCAAGTCCATCGCCGGCCGTGTCGGTCAAACACAACTCGTAATTTCCTGATTTGAGATGAAAGGTGTCGGTATAAAGTGTATTTGCTTCCAGAATCATCGGCGATTTGCTGAAAAGGGTATCAGCATGTTCACCAATCATGAAGACCTTATTGTCTTTAGGTCGGTTATTGGTCTGAAATTTCAGGATAAAATCGGTAGGATAAACATCTGGTGCAAAGAATGTGCTTCTAAGTTCATTATCGCCCATCCATGCATCTTTTTTGCCATTGGGTTTTGTAAGAGTCACCGTGAAATGATTTTCTCCTTTTGTTTGCTGAATGACACCCGGAATCACAATTTCGGATGTTTGACTGAATCCCAGATTGCCCTTCCAATGATATACACTTTTGGGGAAACCTTCTGTTCCATAAGTTACAACAACCGAATAAAGGTTGTCGGCCCCCAGGTTCCGGATACTATAATGCGGATTGAAACAGGCTGGATTCAAGCGCGAAAACTGCTGCTCATTATTGGGCACAATAATTTGATCGACTGCAACATCTACTTTCTGATTTGGCTTTGAATACTGAAATAAAAATGAAGAAATATTTTCAACCGCCTGAATGTTGTCAGTGGCAGTGTATGGTTCCATCGCGACAGAAATCGTATGATCGCCTGTTTTTACCGGTACATCAATCACATCGGGAATCTGTAAATCACCGGGGCACCAATAGGCCCGATCGTAAATCCAGGTTCCTCCCTGCGGATAAAGCGGATTGCTGCCACAATCTTTCCACATGTTGCGGTGATCTACAATTTGGCCATCAATTTTTATATCACGCCATCGCGAGCAAAACTCGCTACATCCTCTGGGCTTATCCATTCCATGCCCGGTGTGCTGAATTCGGATGCGGTTGATTGACGCACCAGGCACCGATTCATAATTAATCGGACCTAATTTGTCTTCGGTCTTTTCGTTTGGGTCACCATATTTATAGCTTCCGTTCCAAAGCGGGATGGCGCTCAACTGATTAATAACGGCTGGTCCGGAAATAATTTCAAAGTCTATGGTCAATGCCCAACCAACGTTTTTTGCTTCATATCCCGAATGATTGTATTCAATTTCAACACTATCGCGAAGAAAGGGAGAAAAATCGGTCACATCAACTTCCCATTTCCAGCTCCATCCTTTGTTGTAGATGCTTCCATACGGAGTTAGCATACGTCCGATTTCATAATCAACCGACTTGCCATTTTTCCCACCCTGTCGACGAAGTGTAATGTGATCCAGATAATCCCAGTGCGCCGTGAGTAAACTGTCGGGACTCCCAAGAGTTACATTCATCACAATTTTCCGGACAGGTATTCCTTCCGAAGGAAAAACTCCCCACCCTGGATAGGATTTCGAGCCGGTAGAGGGATTACATACAACCGTTCGCCGGTTGTGTGTAACAACATGAATTTCGATGGACTTTTGGGCATAGCAATCTAAAGCCCCAAATAAGATGAAAATGAAGAAAAGGCGTATCATAAGTTTAGAATTTTAAAGTTCACGAGGAAATAAAATCGTTGATATTTAATGCTTTGTGTCACTTATTGTCTTTGCTACTTGGTGGCAATTGTTTATTTTGAGCCATTCGGAGTAAACTCAAACCTTGATTTACGGAATTGCCAATTCCTTCGCAATTATTTCAGAAAATTGTGTTTCGTTTTCCAGGTATTTTTTCAACAAGGTTACCTGATTTATACCGCGAACCAGATTCTGACCTGGATACCTGGATACATAATAGATATCATTATTTAAATAATCAGCAATAAATCGTAAAGCCTGCATATAGATCATAAACTTTCCGGCGTAAATAATTGAGTTTTTTTCATGACCGGTAAGTTCATTCTTCATCTCACTTAAATAGCCTTGGATAATAGCTTTGAAGAAATCTGTTCTCACTTCAATTTTATTCAAATCCTTTACTTCCTCACTCACCGGCGATAAGTAGGTTCGCATCATATCACCCAAATCGCTGATGAAATATCCCGGCATCACGGTATCCAGATCAATCACACAGAGTCCTTTATCATGAACATCAAACAACACATTGCTAATTTTGGTATCGTGATGAGTCACCCGAAGTTTAAAATTCGTTGATGTGATGATTTTTCTATATTCATCAGCAATACGCTGGTTATCGACCAAAAAACCAACCGCTTCTTTCGCATTTTCAAGCCGTTGATGATCAGCATTTTTTATGCTGTCAATAAATTGGTCGAACCGCAGTATGAGGTTATGAAAATCAGGAATAGTAGTTTTTAATTGAGAAATAATTAAGCCTGCTAATAAATTGGTGAATTTCCCGAATTGTTTTGCGGCTTCGTATGCCTGCACCGGTTTTGTTAATTCATTGTGCGTAACTGAATGTTGAATGAAAGCAAAAAGCCGGTAATATCTACCATCTTCGCCTTTAATCATGTCGCTACCCGATTGCGATGCAATTGGAGAAGTAAAAAGATAGTCCGGATATTTTTCCTTTAAATAATCGTTGATCAACCGGATATTGGACGTAATATCTTCGGGACATTTAAATACCTTATCATTGACTCGCTGAAAAACGAATTTACTTCCGGTGATTTTTTCATCGACTAACCAAGTTAAATTGATCAATCCATCGCCCAGTGGTTTGATTTCACTGTTTTCGGAATCTATACCATAAGTTTTTAAAATTGTTGTTAGATCCATCTGTTTACGAATTTACTTTGTTTTTTAATTAAAATTTCCACCTGACGAACGCTTCAATTGCTTCATATTCGGCCATTCCCAATTGATTATAAAGATCGGCAGTACCGCTATTGCGGTCTTCAGCTCTTTGCCAGAATTCACGATTATCAGAACCTTGAAAAACAACTCCATCCTTTTGAGATTGATGCTTGAAAATTCCATGTCTTTTCTTTAATACCTGATCAGGACTCATAGGAACTGCCATTTCGATCTGATCAATTTCCCATTCAGCCCAAGCTCCTTTGTATAACCAAACCCAGCAATCCGACATGAATTGTTCATGTTTCAATCGGATTACCGCTGCAAAAATAGCATCGAGACAGACTTTATGCGTTCCATGAGGATCAGCCAGATCGCCAGCAGCAAAAATCTGATGAGGCCTGACAGTCGCAATTAAATCTTCAATGATTTTTATATCAATCTCGCCCAAGGGTTTCTTTTCCAATAAGCCTGTTTCGTAAAACGGCAGGCGCAAATAATGAATCTGCTCTTCCGGAACGCCAACAAATCTGCAGGTGTTGTATGCTTCACCCTTGCGGATTAAACCTTTTACATACCGAACAAATTCAGTATCCTTTTCTCCATTTTGTTTTGTCTTTAGAAATTTAAATGCCTCATCAAATGTAATTGCTGAACTTTCAGACGTAATTCCGTAGTGGAGATTAAATTCTTTAATAAATTCAATAAACCGCAAAGCTTCATCATCGGCCACCGCGATATTTCCGGAGGTTTGATAGGCCACATGAACTTCATGTCCCTGATCGACCAATCGTTGAAAGGTGCCTCCCATCGAAATAATATCATCGTCGGGATGAGGACTGAATATCAGTACCCGTTTGCGGGATGGTTCTGCTCTTTCTGGTCTGTTTGAATCCTCAGAGCCGGGCTTTCCTCCGGGCCATCCGGTAATTGTTCGTTGCAGCAGATTAAAAACCTCAATATTTATATCATAGGCATTACCGTACAAAGCCAATAAATCACTTAAGCCATTTTGGTTATAATCGGTATTTGTCAATTTCAGGATTGGCTTTCTAATTTTAAACGAAAGTTGGGTAACTGCCTTTTTCAGCAAATTAGAATCCCAAACTATATTTTCGATTAACCAGGGTTCTTTATATCGGGTTAGTAAAGAAGCAGCTGCTTCATCAACAACGAATTCAACATTGTTGTGACCTTGTAAATAAGATGCAGGAATGGATTCCGATTCCGGACTTTCAACTGCCAATTTGATAATTTCAGCCTTTTGTTCGCCCCAGGCCAGCAAGACAATGCGTTTTGCTTTCAAAATGGTATTTACTCCGGTTGTGATTGCTTTTTTTGGCACGTGAGCCATTCCTCCGAATTCTTTTGCAGCATCTGATCGGGTGGTAATATCCAGGGTCATTAAGCGGGTAACCGAATTGATGTGAGACCCGGGTTCATTAAACCCAATGTGCCCATTTCTACCTATTCCCAATAACTGAAAGTCGATTCCGCCGAGTGAATCAATTTTACGATCATATTCTTCGCAGTATTGCTTCACAGCATCCGGATTGATAGTTCCATCAGGCACATGGTAATTAGCAGTTGGAATATCGATTTGATCAAATAGATGTTCGCGCATAAACCGGGCATAACTCTGAGGCGATTCCGGAGAAATACCATAATATTCATCCAGATTAAATGTGAAGACATCCTTAAAACTTAAGCCTTCAGTTTTATGAAGCCTGATAAGTTCCTGATATACATTAAGTGGCGTTGAACCAGTTGCCAGTCCCAATACCGTTTTTTCGCCTTTCGATTGTTTTTTTCGGATTAGATCAGCAATTTCAGTGGCAACTGCAACTGAAGCTTTTGCTGAATCAGGAAGTACTTTTATCAGGATTTTTTCGTACGAACTACTTGCAATGTTCGAATTTAATTTGTTCGGATTAGTATTCATTATAAATGATTTAGATATGAAATTTTTTTTTATCTGTTGAATTGCTTTTTCGACAAATCAATCAATTGATCGATTCCTTTAATATTACTGTATGGAACAAGTGTGAATCCATACTCATAAGCCATATCAGGCTTCATCAGATACTTATTCAGAGGTTTTGCACCCCAGCTGTCGTCGCCACCCACTCCTCTTTGTCCGAGATCGATGTTTAACTGCACCAGATCGCGTTCACGAATATCGTTAATGTGTTTACTTTCATTCACCTCCGGAATCCCATCAATCCGGTATGCAGGTTCCAGTTCGCTGTTACCAACATAATCCAAACCCTGAGTCGTGTCAAAATCTTCGTTCAACATGTGCAAAGCACTCATTCCCAAACCAATTTTAGGATCCTGCGCTACCACCATCAATCCACTTCCATTTTCATTGCTCAGAGCTATCCACGTAATATCGGTTTTATAGCCATTCTCCTGAGGACGGACGTAGGGAACATATTGCTGACTGACAGTTGATTGATACAAATCGACAAACGCGGAAGCTTTACGGTCAATGTAGTTTTCCAAGGGGCCACGACCAAAATAAGTCAGATTCCGATATTCGGCAGGCAATTGTATTTGCAAACCAATACGTGGAATATCAGCCGAATAATCACTGGTTGCCAGCTTGTTATTCACTTTTACAATTCCGTTTCCTGAAATTTCGTACTTACTTTCAAAACTCGTATTTACGCCCGGTAATTGATATTTTAACAGAAGAACAACTAAATTGGTTGCGGGTTTTGAAACTTTTATCTCTTCAACTTTAGCAAACAAAGTAGCCTTTTTCCATTCCAGATTTTTGAATTGCATCCGGTTGCCAAAATCATTGTCGGTTGGCGAACGCCAGAAATTCGGTTTCGGCCCTTCTCCATCTTTTATCAGTTCCTTTCCCTGAAACTGATAAGAAATGATTCGACCTTCTTTCCGACTAAATACCAGTCGGAACACGTCATTCGAAACAGCTATCTCGCTTTGAGATTCAAGCACATTTATAGTTGATCCGTTATCCGAAGCAATTGGTTCAGGCTTGAAAAACTTGGCTAATTCGATTTGTTCATGGGCAAGTTCAAATCCTTCAGGAAGAATGCCCCAATCGTTTTTGAGTGTTGCCGACAGATGAACAAAATATCGGGTATTCGCTTCAAACGAAATAGCTGACAAAGGAATTCGAATTAGTTTTCCGGTGTGTGTTTCCACATTCAGATCATTAAATCCGATGGTTTTCAAAACCTTCCCATCGGCTTTTAATTGAGCCGTAAAATTAAACACATTCAGGTTCGTAAAATCATATAAATTTTCGACCAGAACCCGCAATTCTTTTTGGCCGTTTATTCCTTCATCTTTAAAGTTGATGTATTCAAGTGCCTTTTTAACCTCATATAGAGCCGGATGAGGGCTGCGATCAGGAAATACAATCCCATTATTCAGGAACGAATTATCTGTTGGCATATTTTTGCCGTAATCGCCTCCATACGCATAAAAGCGTTCACCTTTTTCATTGGTTTTCCAGAAAGACTGATCGACCCAGTCCCATATAAATCCACCTTGCAAATTTTCGTATTGTTCAATAATATCCCAGTAATCCTGAAAATTACCGGTACTATTTCCCATCGCGTGAGCATACTCGCTGGGGATGAACGGACGATCGGTTTTACGTTTGCCAATGTATTCGAAAAAATCGGGTGAAGGATATTGCGGAACAATAATGTCGGTATTCCAGTCCATGTCAAGGTCGCTTCCATCTTTATCTTTATACGATCGCTCGTATTGTACAGGACGTTTCTGCACATCAGCTTCCTTCATCGCCTTGTAGCCTGCATAAAAATTCACGCCATTTCCGGCTTCATTGCCCATGCTCCAGATGATGACTGAAGGATGGTTTTTATCCCGTTCAACCATTCTGACCATTCGATCGACATGCTGTTTTTCCCATTCAGGTTTTTTGGCCAGCGAATGGTCGCCGTAATACATGCCATGCGATTCAATGTTCGCCTCGTCAACCACATAAATACCGTATTTGTCGCATAGTTCATAAAAATTCGCTCCCCGTGGATAATGGCTCAACCGTACCGCGTTAATGTTATTTTCCTTCCAAAGGCGAATGTCTTTCAAAATCATTTCTTCGCTCATCACATGGCCGGTTTCAGGATCAGTTTCCTGCGTATTAACACCCTTTAATGTGATACGTTGCCCGTTTACCAGCAAAAGACCGTTTTTAATCTCCACTTTCCGGAAGCCAATTTTGATCGCTGAAGTTTCCAGAATTTTCCCTTTCATATCCTGAGATTTCAGGAGCAAGGTGTATAAATTGGGATGTTCGGCAGTCCATGTACGAATACTTTTTAAATTCTCGGTATCAAATTTCGTGGTGAATATCTGTCCACCTTCAACCGTAAGTTTTTGAGTTTTGCCTGAAATGATAGTACGGTCGGCATCCATCAACTCGTACGAAAGTTGCACCTGACCTGATTTTGCCTGATGGTTTTGAAGTTCAAGCTTCAATTCAAGTGTTCCGTTCAGGTAAGTTCCATCAAGTGAAGCATTTACTTCAACATCGCTGATACGCAATTTTGGTTGGGCATAAATAAATATACTTCGTTCAATTCCGCTGATACGCCAAAAATCCTGACATTCGAGGTATGAACCATCGGTCCATCTGAATATTTGCAGCGCGATGGTATTTGGTCCTTTTTGCAAGTACTGGGTAATATTGAATTCTGCCGGTAGCTTGCTATCCTGCGAATAGCCCGCGTATTTACCATTTATCCAAACAAAACCGCCCGATTTCATCGCACCGATATGCAGAAATATTTCCTTTCCATCCCAGTCGTTGGCAAGTGTAAAGCTTCGTCGATACGATCCAACCGGATTGTAATCGTGTGGAACTTTCCCCGGATATTTTGGATAAATCCGATCTTCAAATTCCATTTCAGGAGATACCGGAGCTTTATAATCTGCAAACTCATATTGATGGTTTACATAAATAGGAACATCATACCCTTCAACTTCCCAATTTGACGGAACTTTAATGTTATCCCAATCATCCAGTTTTTCATATGGATTCATAAAATTTAACGGACGTTCGTTGGGCGAGTGCGCCAATCGAAACTTCCAGATTCCATCCAGATATTGCCTGGTTTTAGCTTCCGTAGCATTTGATGTTAACGCTTCCTGTAACGAACCAAAGGAAACAAACGAGGCATGAGGCGGTTCCTTGTGCTCACCAATTACCTGAACGTTTTCGATATACGACCACACATTTTTTATCGGATCGTTTGGCTGCGAAAAGCCCGATAATGTGAGCGTTGGAACAATTAGGAGTGTAAATAGTCTTTTCATTTCGAATTGTTATTTGTCCTGAAGAATTTAAAAAACAGGGAAACTCCGGACAAATCCGGAAGTCTCCCTGCAGAAAACACCCTATCCTTAAAACGTATAGTTTTCAAGTTTTATCTGATTGAACTTTTCTTCTCCATTCCTTTTATAATTGACCCAGAACTCGTTCCACGACTGCGGAAAACCGCCAAAATTATTATTCAGGTAAGTAATTTTAACCGGATGCTTTCCTTTTCCCAAGGCAATTGTGGCATTGTTTCTTGAAAACCGTTTCACTTCTCCGTCGTTACTGATCAGTAGTTTATCGCCAATAGCTAATTGATCAAAATTGGTTTGGAACTCATAAACTCCGTCTTCCGGAATTTCGATAAATCCCTGAAGAATGGCTGCTGTTGGGGATTTGAAATTATTGATTTTCGAAAGTGTTTCCTTATTGGTTACACTTATGTCTTTCCACGAATTCACTTTATCCAATTCATTCACTTTAGCGAAATAACCTTCTGCATATTTTCCGGTAAGGCCAATTGTTTTGGCTTCAACATTTACTGCATGAAGAAATGATTGTTTTTCAACATTAATAGTTCGAACTGTGCTCATTTTTCCTGTATTCAATACCGAACGAATTTTTATAGTTGTATTTTCAGTCAGTTGCAAAGGCGATTCATAAACTTTTGATTTTTGGTCAGGCTCAGTTCCATCTGTTGTAAAAACCATTTTAATTGGCCGGCTTGAAGTAAAATCAAGTTTGGCGGTATCGGTAAAAGCAAACTGATTAATCGGACCTTCAGGAAGTGGAATGTGATAATTTATTCCATGATAATCCAATCGCTCAAATTGTGAATCCATCCGGCTCAGGAAATCCTGAAAATCTTTATTTTCCGGTTGCGTCCAGCCAACTTCGGCCAAGGCAATAATTCGTGGGTAAATGCGGTATTCAAACATTTCAGGAGTATATAGGTATTCTGACCAAATATTACCCTGCGTTCCCAACACATATTTCGCTTCATCGGCATTTAATTCTGAAGGAACTGGATTATAACCGTATGATTTTTCCAGAGTAATATGTCCTCCTATTGCAACGGGCTCTACCCTACTGTCGCCCTGATAATGATCAAGATACACCCAATCTCCGGGAGTCATCACCACATCATGCCCCTGTTTGGCCGCTTCAATTCCACCTGCCTCACCACGCCACGACATGACTGTTGCTGAAGGAGCCAGACCACCTTCCAGAATTTCATCCCAGCCAACCATCTTCTTGCCATGTTCCAGCAAAACTTTTTCAATTCGCTGTACAAAATAGCTCTGTAACTCATGTTCGTTTTTTAAGCCTTCCTGACGCATCCTTTTTTGACAATCCGGACAGGTCTTCCAGCGATCTTTCGGGCATTCATCACCCCCGATATGGAAATATTTATATGGGAAAAGTGGTACCACTTCGGCAATAATATCTTCCAGAAAATGAAAAGTTTCTTCTTTTCCGGCGCAATAGACATCAGGCTCGACACCCCATAAATTTCGCACCTGAAAAGGTCCTCCTGTACACGAATATTCAGGATAACCGACTAACGCGGCCAAAGCATGCCCCGGAAGTTCGATTTCAGGAACTACATTAATATAGCGTTCGGCAGCATAGGCTACGATTTCTTTAATCTGATCCTGAGTATAAAATCCTTCAGTTACCGAGCCATCACCTTCGATACGTTTCGAACCGATCTCCGTTAATTTCGGATATTTTTTAATTTCGATTCGCCAGCCCTGATCTTCGGTCAGGTGCCAGTGAAAAGTATTCAGCTTGTACATGGCCATCACATCAAGCTGTTTTTTTATGATTTCTACCGGAACAAAATGGCGACATACATCGAGCATCATTCCACGCCACACAAATCGGGGCGAATCAGTAATTTTAACACAGGGCATTGACCATGTAACATCACTTACCAAATCGGCACTTTCAATCGCGGATGGAAGTAATTGCAACATGCTCATCAAACCGTAAAATGCACCTTTTTCATTACCAGCTGTGATTGTTACACCTTTTGAGTCAACGGTCAGCTCATAAGCTTCTTCTCCTATGATCACAAGTGAATCAAGCACAATCTGAATAAAATTTTTCGTTTGTTGTTCGCTGGTGATTTCCAGCTTAAACCCTGCTGCACGGTTGAAACGCTCGTTGACTAATCCTACGGCTGCGATCAATGATTTTTCGTTTTCAGAAACTATGAATTTCGTTTTTGAATTGATCGTGAATGAACCTTCCTGTTTTACCAAACTGTTTGGTTGTGGTACAATTGCTATATTCAGTTCCTGCTGCTTTCCTGAATTACAGGAAGTAATTGCAATCAGAATAAGAATAAGAATAAGAAAAAGGAAAATGTTATTTCTTAAATACAACATGATTTTAAAGTATTATTTGGTTAAAAAATAGTTTATCAAGCTTTAGTCTCGTTATTAAATGCTACGCACTCCGGTTGTCCCGCCGCCTTTTAAAGTCAATTCGACAGGTGCATTTGTTTTCCAGGAACCGTTGGTAAAATCAGGAATATCAACTGAATTTGAACGATTGGCAACCGATTTTTCACTCAGTGGTGCAATAGCACTCCATAAAGCAGCATCGTACACATCCTGATCGAGCGGAAGGCCATTTCGCAAACAGTCAATCAGTCGCCAGTCCATCATAAAGTCCATTCCTCCATGACCACCAACTTTTTTGGCCATTTCGCCAATTCGTTTAACAATTTCAGGAGTGTATTTTTCTTCCAGCGCCTTCATTTCTTCATCATTCAGCCATTCGTCAGCAACGGCAACTCTTGCAGGATCAGGCCATTTGCAGGCGTAAGCTTTGGTTCCGCTAACCATGTGAATACGCGAATATGGACGTGGACTGGTAACATCGTGCTGAATCATGATCGTGCGACCTTTGACTGTACGAACTGTTGTGGTATTCATGTTCCCGCGATAATTTTCACTTGTAAATTCAGCAAAGAAATTGTCTTTTGAAGCCAGCTCCCTTGCTTTTTCAGCCATCAGGAAATCGGCAGAAGAAACCGAAGTCAGATATTCCATCTGGTCGCCACGATTAATATCCATGATTTGACAAATTGGACCTAGTCCGTGAGTTGGGTAGAGATTTCCGTTACGGAGTTCATTTTCTTTCAGCCTCCACATTTCGGCATACCCGTTTTTGTCGAAATTTAACCCAAGCAGATTGTGAATATAAGCTCCTTCGCCATGAATGATTTCACCAAAAAAGCCCTGACGAGCCATATTCAAAGTTAATAATTCAAAAAAGTCATAGCAGCAATTTTCCAGCATCATGCAGTGTTTTTTGGTGCGTTCCGAAGTCTCGACCAACTGCCAGCACTCGTCGATTGTAACTGCTGCAGGCACTTCGGTAGCTACATGCTTCCCATGTTCCATGGCATAAACTGCAATGGGCGTATGTAACGACCAGGGAGTGGTGCTGTAGATTAAATCGATATCCGGATTTTCACACATTTGTTTCCAGGCATCTTTGCTGCCTGAATATGATTTTGCTCGTGGTAAACCTTTCTTTTCAAGTAGTTTTTGCATTTTGTCAACGCGATCGTCGTACTGATCGCACAAAGCTACAATTTCAACTCCTTCGATAAACGACATTCGATCAACTGCGCCTGGACCTCGCATCCCCAAACCAACAAAACCGATGCGAACTTTATCGAGTTTTGGCGCTGCAAATCCCGACATATTAAATCTATGTTTCGAATGTTTCCTGCTAGCCTCAGAATTTGTCCCACTTGTTAATGTGGCAGCCTGACCAACAAATCCGGTGGCAACGACTCCGGCGCCTATCAAGGTTTGTCTTAGAAAATTCCTTCTGTTTGATGTCATTTCAGTATTGATTTTAGTTTCAATTAAGTTTCATAATATAAGTTACTGATATAAAAACGATTAACGTATTTTAGCTCTGCCAAACTATTGAAAGATATGATAATATTTGTTGTGAATATTTATACCTGAATATCAGAAGCAAGCCAAAATTCTACTTAAATTTTCACAACATTTTTAAATCAAACCACATTGTTTTATGTCCTACATAAATAGGGCAAATATAGTTATTATTTTATCCTTTGAAAAAATTATTTGAAGTTTTAATACGATACGGAAATGTATTAGTAAACGCTCATGCCGAATTAGATCAATACAGCGGTTCGTAGTCAAAGTAAATAAATAGGCATTCAAAATGGTATTTTCCGCAAGCAGACTTCGGTTATCCCACAATTTAAGATATACATCCTGAAGAACCTCTTTTGCATTTTCATGATCATCCAGGTAACCATTGGCAAAATTAAAAAGTCGTGAATACCATATATCCATGATCATTCTGAAAGCTTTTTCACTTCCGGATTTTAAGGCGAATAAATATTCTTCTCCTTCTTTCAAGTTTTTTTGCAATTAGGTTTGAAAAACAAATATAGTTTGATTTCCGAATTCAAAGATAAAATACTCCATAAAGAGTGATTTTCAAAAATTCATCATTATTGGCTCATTTTCTTGTGTGAATAGATACATTAAGATTGATTTAGCCGAAATCCTAATAAAAATGACATCAATTTATTATCAATTTATTATATTTGATCTTTAATAATACCTCAAGGTGTCATTTATGAAATTTAATAAAACGACCGAATACGCTTTCAGGATTTTAAGTTACATGGCTATGGATGAGGTCCGGCTTTACAGCGCAGATGAGATTTTCAATCAATTACAGATTCCATACCGTTACTTGCGCAAATTAATGACCAATCTGACGAAAAGTGATTTTATTGAAAGTATTCAAGGCAAAAATGGCGGGTACAAAATATCGAAGAAACTCGAAGATATAAACCTGCTTGATATAATTAATGCGGTGGATCCTGAATATTTGACGAACCAGTGTTTCTTTGGTTTCGAGAACTGCACCCTTCAAACTGTCTGTATTATGCACGATAATTGGGAGGCCGTGAGAACAAATATTACCACCATTCTTGCCAAGACCAGTCTGACCGACATCAAACAGGGAAATCTTCAAAACCAGATATTAACTAATACTATTCATTCACTTAAAACTTAAGATTATGGTAGATTCGCATGTAGTGCTTAACGGACAAACTTTCGCCTATACTTTTTATGCGTTGGCGATTATTCTCGTGATGCTGTGGTTTGGTCTAAGAATTACTAAATCGGGAAAAACCAATAAGGTAAGTTCTGCTCTTTTTTACTCTTTTGTAGCTTTCCTGGTTGTACTGGGCGTTTCGCTCCACATCGTTACTTACAACACAATTCCTTGGGCTTCAATGGATTTAAATCGGAAGGAAATTAAAGCTGACAAGGTTTTCGATATTTCGGTTGAAAATCATAAGTTCATCTTACCTTCAGAAAAGTTGGTTATTCATCTGAATGACAAGGCGATGTTTAAAGTCTATTCCAAAGACCTTACTTATGGATTTGGATTATTCAGGAGTGACAACACCATGGTTTTTCAAATGCAGGTTGTTCCTGGTCACTTGAACGACATTTTATGGAAATTTGACCAGCCGGGCGTTTACACCATTCGATCAACGGAATATTCAGGCCCGAAAGGAGCTCAAATGATCCTGAAAGATGTAGTAGAAGTAGTAGCTAATTAGATTGTTAACCATTAAAACTGAAAATATGAATTTCAAAGAAACTTTTATGAATGGCGAGCAAGGCTTGTTTAAGCCAGCAACTTTAACTCCAATGCAAAAACTCGTTTTACGCTTTGTGGTAATTGGTCTTATTTATTATGGTTTTGCAGTAATTGAAGGAATGATTATGAGAATTTATCAAATCAGTCCAATCGCAGCTATTCCGGACTATCAATATTTTGCAATTTTAACAGCCCATCCTTTGGTTGGAATTTTTGGATCAACCTACTCTATTGTATTTGGGGCATTTCTATTTCTTGTTCCATATCTGATGAAGAAACCTTTGTGGAGCTATAAATTAGCCAATTGGACATGCATTTTGATTGGTGCTGGAACTTTAATTTTCTGGTTGGCCGGTTTTATTACCCATTACGCACCTCTATACACTTTGTACTGGCCGCTTCCTGCCGATTTTAGTCAATTCAGCCCACTTGGCGGAACTTTCTTTGTGCTTGGAATTGCCATTGTGATGACAGGAACTGCTTTTTTCGTTATCAACATTTTCAAAACCATTGTTTATACTCCTGAAGGTTGGCCAAAACAACCGTCGAAAGCACTATTTTTATCTGCTATGGGACTAAGCGGAATGACAAATTTGTTCAGGAAAAAAGAAAATCAAAAGGAGCATTTGGTTTCGTTACCTGTAGCTGCAATCGCCCGTGGAACTGTTGACACCGCGTTAAATGCTGTCATTATCTTATTTACCGGGGTATTAATTCTGGTTTATTTAATTGCTCACCAAATTGGGTTCGACCTTAAAGATACTGCCATTGATGCGCTATTGTATAAAAACTGGTTCTGGTGGGGACTCGATTTGATTGCCGATGGTTTGGTTTTGATTTTTGTTGCCGGAACCTGGTATTTGCTGGCCATGATGATTACCGGAAAAACACTTTTTATGCAAAACATAGCCCGTGCTGCCCTTTTACTCGAGCTGGTGGTTTCCTGGACTGTTTGGTCACATCATTTGATGTCAGATCAGGCACAGCCTGGTTTCCTGAAGGTGGCTTCAGGTGAAATGGTAACCGCTTTTGAATTGATCACTCAAGGGCTCGCCTTCTTCATTACATTGGCTACGCTTTGGAGTGCCAGACCATTAAAAATGACCAATCCGCTGAAATTCTTATTGGGAGGACTTTTAGGTTTTGCATTGGCAGTTCCTGCCGGAATTATGCAAGCCGATTTAGGATTGAACAGGATTTTGCACAATACACAATGGATTATTGGGCCACACGTTCATGTTGCAATCCTTGTTGGGCTGACAATGACGCTTTATTCAGCTATCTATATCCTTTTCCCGATTGTTACAAATGGAGCAAAACTCTACAGTCAAAAGCTGGCCAACTTCCACTTTTGGGCACACCTAATTGGCGGGATCGGAATGGGTGCGTTTATGGGAATGGCCGGTTTGAAAGGAATGTTGAGACGAACTATTTATCTGAATGGCGAATTTAATCTTTACATGATCTTAGCCGGAATCTGCGGAAGTTTATTGCTTTTGGCCTTTCTTGCATTCTTCTACAACATTGTAATGAGCGTCGGATTGAAAGGTGTTATCGGAATCTTCACCCCGTCAAAACTGGATGAAAAAGTATTATTACCTCTTGAAGATAAATAGCATCACTTCCAGATATATTAAAAAGGCATTTCTTAAGGCCGTCTCAATATGCAATTGGGATGGCCTTATTTTCGATGTGATACCATCGAAATAATTCATATTCAACTTTCATAAATAAGGTAATAAGGTTTGGTTATATTAATTATCTCCTTTCTACTGAGGTTTTTTCTTTAAAAATAAGGTTTTTTGAGACATCATAATAGGACTTATCCAATTTGTAGAAAAAATGCATGACGTGAAATGAAAGCTCCAGAGGAGCGAAATATGATTGAAAGTACTACATTCATTGGGTTCTATCATATTTATATAAATTATAACTGGACGCTACTGATTTTTTTTTGAAAAAAACTTGCAGGATATCAAAACATGTTATATTTTTGTGAGCGAATATT
Organism: Bacteroidales bacterium; assembly: GCA_038248385.1. Classification (GTDB taxonomy): domain Bacteria; phylum Bacteroidota; class Bacteroidia; order Bacteroidales; family Prolixibacteraceae; genus Aquipluma. Next base: position 9,111 of record JBBRXN010000020.1, on the reverse strand, counting down.
CACTAACATTAAAATCAGGAAATATGAAAATTACTAAGTATCGTGATCAGGCAGTAAAAGAAACTCCTCACAAACTTGATGTGAGGGAGATGTACAACAAAGAATCGGCAACCGTAATGATTATTGCGCTGAAACCCGGCGAAAGTCTGAAGCCACATAAAACTCCGGTGGATGTATTCTTTTTTATTTTAGAAGGTCGCCCAACCATTCATATTGACACTGAAAGTGAAGTTTGCGAAGCAGATACTTTGATTGAAAGCCCTGCCCACATTGTTCATTTTATCAGCAATGAAACAGATAGCCTGGCCCGAATCATTGTTGTAAAAGCGCCAAGACCAACAAGTTCAACCAAATTACTTTAAAATATATATCGATCAACATGGAAATTACTCCCCGTCAATTAGAGATTATAGAGGCTGCTGGAAAAATACTTACATCATCGGGTGTTAGTGGTTTGACCATAAAGAATCTGGCTAAAGAAATGCAATTTTCTGAAAGTGCAATTTATCGGCATTTTACAAGTAAAGAAGAAATTATCATCGCAATGCTGGATTATTTGGCAGAAATAATAGACGAACGTTTGCAAAACTCTATTCTAACTAATGATGGACCTGAAGAAAAATTTACAGCAATTTTCCAAAGCCAGTTTATTTTTTTTGAAAACAACCGGCATTTTGTAGTGGCTGTGTTTTCAGATGGTTTATTAAAAGAAAGCCAAAGTATCAATGAAGCTATCCTCAAACTTATAGGTGTAAAAATAAAGTATTTATTCCCTATTTTATTGGAAGGCCAACAGAAGGGGGTATTTACAGATACCATTTCAACAGAAGATTTGATGTACATATTAATGGGGACTTTCAGATTACACATGTTCAGATGGAGATTGGAAGATTTCGAGTTCAATATCCAACTTAGCGGGAACAAAATGATTCAATCTGTACTGACATTACTTAAAAATAAATAATATGAAAAAGGCACTTCCATATTTGATAGCTGCGATATTAGCAGCATTTGGGTTACTCACCCTATTCCTTAGCAGCTCCATAATATTTGATTGGTTTGGCGTCAGAGCAAAAGAAGGTAATTATGTTTTGTTTGTAGTTTGGTCAAATTTCATCAGTAGCGTATTGTATCTTTTTGCAGCTTATGGATTTATCGAAAACAAAAAATGGACTGCTAATCTATTGGGCATTTCCTCCATAGTACTCATTTTTGCTTTTATAGGTTTGCTATTTCACATCAACTCAGGTGGCATTTATGAAACCAAAACTATTGGTGCTATGATCTTCCGAATTACCATAACAATGGTTTTTGCAATACTCGCCTATTGTACGATAAATAAACACAGGAAACCGATTAGCCAGAAAGCCCCAAATAAGACAAAAGAACAATATCTTTTGAGGGTGGTTGGTAAACACAGGAAGCCGATTAGCCAGAAAGCCTCAAATAATAGTTAAGTTTTTTTTATAGTACGCAAGTTAGTGAATATTCACTTTAAATGAAAGTCATGGAAAATCAAAATATAACCTTACGCGAAGCTGCAGGAGCTATAATTAATGAAGATGGGATAAATGCCCTTACGATTGATACTTTAATCCGGAAAATGGGAATTTCGCGAAACGAATTTCCTCTCGATTTCAATAACGATGTTGATATTCTGGAATTCATGTCGCTAAGCCTCGAAAATGAAATACGTCAATTAATCACCAATGTGGTAGCGAAAAACTATTCTCCTGAAAATGAACTTCAGGATTTATTTAAAGGTCTTTATGAATTGTTCAACCAAAAATCCTACTACCTGCATATTCTTTTTTCAGATGAAATGATTGAAAGAAACAAGTCCATTCAGGAAATTCTGAGAAGAATAAAAAATGAAACTAAAACATATCTGCATCTAATTCTGGAACAGGGAAAGAAGACCGGAGTTTTCAATAATAAAATAGCTACGAGCTATTTGGTTGAAAATATTATAAGCCGCTTTCGTTTGTTCATGAGCGATCAGGAACTGACCAACAAAATGATCAGGGATCTAAAACTAATAAGAGCGAATAAGGAATAAATACGAATTAAAATGACAGTAAAATGAAAACATCAAGGCTTAATTTACAAAAAGTTTTGCTATTCTGGATTCTCCTGTTTACAGGTTATATTACAAATGCTCAGACTTTTACGCTGGAACAATGTATTGATACCGCGATGCAAAATAACCGATCGATCAGGTTATCTCAACAGGACATCAATCTTGCCACAGAAAAGAGCAAGGAGATAAAAGCCAACCTGCTTCCAAAGTTGAACGGAATGGCCGACTATCGTTATTATACCAACCTACCGTATCAGTTGATGCCAGCTGCTGCTTTCGGTGGACCTGAAGGCACTTATAAAGAGGTTCAGTTCGGTGTGCCGCAAAGCCTGAATGCGAATCTGCAACTTACATTCCCTCTGTATAATCCCAACGCATTAAGCGCGATTAAAACTTCGAAAGTGGCCAATGAACTTTCGCAAATCCAAAAAATTAAAACCGACGAAGATGTAGTGATTGAAGTCTCGAATGCCTATTACAATGCACAAATCCTTATGAATCAACTGGTTTTTTTAGATAGTAATATTATAAACACCAATAAACTGGTACGAACCACTAAATTATTGTACCAAACGCAACTTGCTAAAGGAACAGATGTAGATAGATTAAACTTGCAATTGGATCAGTTAACGAATCAAAGAAATACTGTGTTTTCGCAACAACAGCAAGTGCTAAATGCACTTAAATTCCTGATGGGAAAACCAATTTCAGACTCCATCGAAGTTTTAATCAGCGAAAAATCAGCTGTTGAACCCAACTTTCAGTCTCAAATTACGACGGATATTCTGCTTATTGACAAGAAAATGGCTCTTAATAACTCCGAGTTAAGTGGTCTGAAAAATTCGAGATTACCTTCTCTGGGAGCGTATGGAGCCTATGGAACAAATGGGTTTGGAACTACCGGCAGCAATAGTTTTTTCAATTTTCATCCGGTCGGATATGTAGGGGCGCAACTTTCGATTCCTCTGTTTAATGGCACAGTAACCCGGCACAAAATCGTACAGAAAAAGATTGAAATTGATAAAACTATCATTCAGAAAGAATTGGTAACTGAAAAAACGAAACTTGATTTGATTAATGCCGAAATGCAATACGCACTTGCAATCAAGAATATTGCAACGGTGCAAGTTCAAATCGAATTAGCTAAAAAGATTTACGACAATACAGTGCTACAGAACAAGCAAGGCGTGGCCAATATTACCGATTTGCTGCTGGCAGATAATGCACTTCGCGAAGCACAGCAGAATTATATCGTTGCATTAATAAATCTTCGAAAAGCAGAATTGGAGTATAAACGCGTAACAGGAAATCTGATTGCAATTAAAAATTAGAAATCATGAAAAAGAATATCATATACATAGTTGTGGCATTGGCGATAATCGTAATCGTGGTTATTCGCCTGAAAAGCAATAAAGAAACCACCAGAAACAGAGTCTATCATTTCAATAAAGAGCAGGCAATTAACGTGCAAGCCATCACGTTAAAGCTTGAAAGCGTAAAAAACGACATTTCTTATCCGGGAACTTTTGAACCCAATAAGGAAACAAAAATCAGCGCCGACATTCAGGGTAAGATTAACTCAGTTTTAGTTGATGTCGGAAGCATTGTCAGGAAAGGCCAGGCTTTAATTCAATTAGACAACTCGTTGCTGAAACTACAATTGCAAACCGTTGAAATTCAAATTGAAGGCTTGGAAGTTGATGTAAAACGATATACAGTTCTTGCAAACGCTGATGCAATCCAGGGAGTCCAGTTGGAAAAGGCAGCGTTGGGCTTAAAGTCGGCCAAAGTACAAAGAGCCACTTTATTGGAGCAAATCAATAAAGCAACCATTGCGGCGCCTTTCGCCGGAATTGTGACTGCCAAACTCACCGAAGTTGGAGCATTCGCAGCGCCAGGAATTCCGTTATTGCAAATTACTGATATTTCAATCCTGAAATTTACAGTAAACGTTCCTGAAGATGAGTTAAGTCAATTCAAAAACAATCAAATATATTCGCTTGCCGCTGATGTATATCCTGAAACCGTTTTGTCGGGAGAAGTGATCATGACAGGTAGTAAGGCCAACTTGGGCAACAGTTTTCCCATTCAATTTTCAGTGAAAAACACATCTGATTTACAAATTAAATCGGGCATGTTTGGAAAAGTACAGTTAAAAAACGATAGTGAAGGGAGACATATTATTATCCCGGCTTCTTCAATTGTTGGAACAAATATTCAACCTCAGGTTTATACCGTAAAAGACGGCAAAGCTATTCTTCAAAACATCAACATTTCAAGTCGATTTCAGAACAAAATATTGATATCAAGTGGTCTAGCCGAAGGCGATGTCGTTATTACCAACGGATTTATTAACCTGTTTGATGGGGCAAATGTTTCAATCAGCAATTAAGAATTCATAATCATGAACATTACAAAAATATCAATCAATCGCCCTTCGCTGATCATTGTTCTCTTCAGCGTGTTCACCCTGTTGGGGATCATCGGGTATAAAAACCTGGGGTATGAACTACTGCCCGACTTTAACCAGCCGGTAGTTGTAATCAAAACAATGTACCCGGGTGCCGAGCCCAATGAAGTAGAAACCTCCGTTTCCAGAAAAATAGAAGATGCCTTGTCGAATCTCGAAGGAGTCGATTATCTGGAGACAAAGTCGATGCCCAACGCCTCGGTTATTATTGCCAACCTGAAATATGGCACTAATTTGAATATTGCCATGCAGGATGCCCAGCGGTATATCGACAATATCCGCAAAGATTTGCCCACCGACATTTTGAGTCCGGTAATGAGTAAGGTTTCGCCAAATGATTTGCCGATTATTTCGATTAGTGCAACAAGCAAATTACCCGCAACGGAGTTTTATCAAAAGATGAAGGATGAGTATTTACCTCAAATACAGCAATTAAAAGGAGTGGCAGAAATTACGCTACTTGGAGGCGAAGAACGGGAAATTCAGGTAAAGGCCGATCAGAACAAACTGAAACTGTATAAAGTATCACTTTATCAGGTTGTTGAAGCGATTAATCGGTCGGGCATTGATCTACCGGCAGGAAAAGCTCAAAATGATGCAGAAAGCAATTCAGTCAGGCTAATCGGTAAGTTTTCAACCGTTAATGATATTATGAATGTGCAGGTTGCGATGCCAGCGCCTGGAATGCCGGTTTATGTAAAAGATGTTGCCACAGTGATTGATGGTGTAAAAGAAGTAAGTTCCGTAAGTCGCTACAATGGAGTGAACGGGATTGGCCTTTTGCTGAAAAAACAAGGCGATGCCAACGCGGTGGAAGTTTCAAAATTAGTTCACGCGAAACTCAAACAAATTGAGAGTGCAAACGCCAACCTCGGGGTAAAATTTGTTGTTGCCGATGATTCAACAGACATGACTATCGCGGCGGTAAATTCAGTAGTTGATGACCTGATTCTGGCTGTAATCCTGGTTTCACTGGTTATGTTCCTATTTTTACGAAGCTACCGGAACTCCTTGATTGTATTAATCGCCATTCCCACCTCATTAATTACCGCGTTTGCAGTGATGTGGCTGATGGGTTTCACGCTAAACCTGATGACTTTGTTGGCCATGTCGTTAATTATCGGAATCCTGGTGGATGATGCCATTGTAATTCTGGAAAATATCCAGCGGCACCTGGATATGGGCAAAGATAAAGCAACCGCGGCGCTGGAAGGTCGAATGGAAATTGGGTTCTCTGCCATCTCAATTACCCTGGTTGACGTCGTTGTATTTTTACCAATTCTGTTTTTGCAGGTATTTGTTGCCGACATGCTTAAACAATTTTCGATCGTGGTAATTACTTCCACCCTAACTAGTTTATTGGTTGGTTTTACGTTGGTTCCATGGTTGGCTTCACGGATTGGGAAAAAGGAAGATTTACAGCCCACCAATATCGTGAACCGTTTTCTGCTATGGTTCGAAAAGCAATTAACAACATTCATCGATTGGTATGGCCGTCAGTTAGAATGGGTTCTCAGCCATAAACTCATCTTTACCGGCATTGTGTTTTTTCTGTTGATAATGACCGTTGTGATCATGAAACAAGGAATTATCGGAAAAGAAATGATGTCAACAGGCGATCAGGGAAAGTTTCGTTTAAATCTGGAATATGACAAAACAACCACCGTTCAGGAAAATAATATAAGAACACGGAAAGTAGAAGATTTTATTCTTCAGCAACCTGAAGTTGCAACCCTTTTCAGCAACGTTGCCGGACCTAGCACAGGCATTGGAAGTTTGGGAGTTGGATCGGCCAATTTATCTGAATTTACCATTCAGTTAAAACCGGAAAAGGAAAGAAGCATTAAAACAGAGCCATTTATGAAATCCATTCGCGAAGAACTGAACAAACAGTTTCCGGGAGTTAATTTTTCGATGGCGGTTTTAGGATTATTGCCCAAACAAGCGCCCATCAAAATAACCTTGAGCGGAAGCGACCTGGCTTTGGTAATGAAAACAGGCGACGAACTAAAAGCTGCTATCGAAAAAATACCAGGTGCCGACAATGTGCAATTATCAGTTAAAGAAGGAAGTCCTGAATATAAGGTGATACCCGATAAAGACAAGATGCAGCGTCTGGGATTAACAACTGCATATATCGGATTAAATTTAAGAACTGCCTTTACCGGAAACGATGATGCGACGCTGACCGAGAATGGAACTGAATATCCCGTCAGGATTTGGCTCGATGACTTTGACCGGAAAAATTACGAAGACGTACAACGCCTTACCATCGTAAATCCAATGAATATCCCTGTTGAAGTTTCGCAGTTTGCTGAAGTCAGGCAAGATAATTCTCCTTCGTTACTCGAAAGATTGGACAGACAAGCTTCGGTAACCATTACTTCCGAATCGTTTGGAAGGCCATCGGGAACTCTGGCTGATGATGCCATTGGTTTTCTGAAAACTCAGCCTTTGCCCGAAGGCGTAAAACTTAGTTGGGGAGCAGATATCAAAACACAAAACGAAAGTTTTGGAGCTTTGGGCTCAGTTCTTCTAATCTCATTTATTCTGATTTACCTGATAATGATAGCTCTTTACGATAGTTATATCTATCCGTTTGTGGCTTTATTTGCCATTCCGATGGCAGCAATCGGAGCTTTTCTGGCCTTGAACTTATCGTTAAACCATTTAACCTTATTTGCTCAGTTAGGATTAATCATGCTCATGGGATTGGTAACAAAAAATGCCATTTTGATTGTGGATTTCACCAATCAATTGAAGGCTCAGGGGAAATATTATAAAGAGGCATTGATCATAGCCGGTAAAGAGCGTATGCGTCCGATCTTAATGACTACACTGGCAATGGCAATCGGTATGTTGCCCATTGCATTAGCCAGAGGTACGGCCAGCGAATGGAAAAACGGATTGGCCTGGGTAATTATCGGTGGCTTGCTATCCTCTATGATTTTGACGGTTTATTTAGTCCCAATGGTTTATTATGTGGTGGATACGATTAAAGAAAAAATAACTAAAAAAAAAGGAGAAATAAAATGAAAAAAGCAATCATAATTTTAAAATCGTTTGTGCTTGTCGTGCTACTGTCTTCATTTAGCATTCAAAAGCAGGAATCCTTCTCATTAACAGTTGAATTAACGGATTTACGCAATTCCGAAGGCACTGTGCTTTTTGCCTTATATAATCGCGAAGATGCTTTCCCCGACCAACATTATCAGAAGTATTTCAAGAAACTTACAGGTAAAATAGTAAAAGGAGCATCTTCCGTAACATTCGAAAACCTTCCGGCAGGAAAATACGCGGTAAATATTCTTCACGATGAAGACAATGATGGTAAAATTAAAAAGGGTTTGATCATGCCCAAGGAGGGAATTGGTTTTTCAAATTATAAATCCATTGGGTTTTCAAATAGGCCAACGTTTAAGAAAGCTTCTTTTGACTTGCTTGTTGACAAAAAGATAAACGTAAAGATTATATACCTGTAAGAGATGAAACGAACCTCATTTTTGATTCTGATTTCTATATTCCTTGTCCAATTAAGTATCGGACAGGGAACGGATTCACTACAAATTGGGCTTCCAATCATATCTCAGGTAAACCAGGGCAATAGCTATATATCTCTTCCAACTGATTTTGGAAACATTGAGCCGTTATGGTTCGAAGGAAATGTAATTCCGAATTTTTACATCAGAGAAAGTAAAAATTCTCGTATAATGGGAGTCCTGACTCCTCAAATTATCATCCGCATGTATCAGGAAAAATCATATCCTATTCGTACTCCGAGCTATATACCACAAATAACATTTTACTATCGTTTAAAGAATAAATCGAACTTGCGGTCACAAAATCTTTTTGTACGATTTGCGCATCATTCCAACGGTCAGGAAGGTAACTTTTATTTGGAAACCGGCGAACTAAATTTAAAGACAGGCGATTTTGCTACCAATTATATTGAGCCTGGTTTTATTATAACGAATGTAAATAAACGATTAAATGCTTACCAGTTTTTTAAAACTTCAGTTGAAATCCATCCCTCAGGTTATAGCAGTGATGAATTGGATGGGATTTACAGTAAAGTTCGTTGGCATACCGCAGCTTCCATCTTTAAACTTCCACACGGCAATAAATTAATTACAAATAAGGGGAATGCGTCAATATCGATGAAAGGTGAAGCAACATGGATGTTTGGAAACTACAATAACCTGAATACAGTTTCGGCTGACAGGCTAAACCTAAGTCTCACCTTTTATTATCACCCTAAATTTCTGGAAGATATCGGACTTTTTGTCCAGTATTATCATGGCTCCGATTACTACAACATGTATTTCGACCACAGGCTGGATGTGTTGCGGTTTGGAATAATGACTGAGAAGTTAAGGTTTTAACAGAATCTCATTTTTAACTTTCTAATGTACAATCTGATGGAAAACAATGAATTAAATACTGAATCAAAAATATTGGAAGCTGCCACAAATACATTTCTATTATTCGGATATCATGGAAGTACACTACATCGTATTGCAGATAAAGCTGGAGTTAATACAGCAGCAATTCATTACTATTT
>JBBRXN010000019.1:0-64480 GCA_038248385.1 Bacteroidales bacterium | reverse complement strand
CAAGCTTTTGATGAAGGAATTGATTCCAATCCGTAAAGCTGACCAGCTATTGTTTAATCTGGCTCCGTTTATTGTAATTATTGCCACCATCATGGCAATGGCAGCCCTTCCGTATGCAAAAGGACTTCAGGCAATTGACTTCAATATCGGGATATTTTATGTTATTGCCGTTTCATCGCTTGGAGTGGTCGGTATCCTGCTCGCCGGATGGTCGAGTAACAGTAAGTATCCTTTGATTGGAGCCATGCGAAGTGGAGCGCAGATTGTAAGTTATGAACTTTCAGTAGGACTTTCACTTCTTGCGATTGTAGTTTTTTCAGGAAGTATGCAGCTTTCAGTAATTATTGAAAGTCAGGCAAATGGTTGGTGGATTTTTAAAGGCCATATTCCGGCCTTGATTTCATTCGTGGTTTTCCTGATTGCCAGTACCGCCGAAATCAACCGCGGACCTTTTGACCTTGCCGAAGCTGAATCAGAATTGTCGGCAGGATTCCACACCGAATATTCAGGAATTAAATTTGCAATGTTTTATCTGGCCGAGTTTATGAACATGTTCATTGTTGCGGCAATTGCTGCTACCGTATTTCTGGGCGGATGGATGCCATTTCACGTTGGAAACTGGGAAGGTTTTAATCACATCATGGATTTTATTCCGCCAATTGTTTGGTTCTTTTCCAAAACCTTGTTTATTATCCTGTTAATCATGTGGTTCAAATGGACATTTCCACGTTTGCGTATCGACCAATTGCTCACACTCGAGTGGAAATACCTGTTGCCAATCAGCCTTGTCAACATTGTAGTGATCGCATTTATAGTCATGATGCACTGGCACTTTTGAATTAAAACCTGGAACCTGAAACTTTGAACTTTGAACTTTGAACTTTGAACCTGAAACTTGGAATCTGGAACTTGAAACTTTGAACTTGAAACTTTGAACTGATGAACAGCATAGCAACATATTTTAGCGATTTATTTAAAGGACTCTCCTCGCTGTGGGCCGGAATGCGGATCACGGGGAAGTACTTTTTTAGTCCGGGAAAAATTGTGACCCAGCAATATCCTGAGAACCGTGCCACCCTGAAAATGTTTGACGGGTTCAAAGGCGAAATCATTATGCCGCACGATGAAAACAACCAGCACAAATGTACCGGCTGTGGCATCTGCGAAATGAACTGCCCGAACGGCTCAATTGAAATTATTACCGACCGCGTTGCCAATCCAGAAGGGAAACTGGAACGTGTGATTGACAAACATATTTTCCACCTGTCGATGTGTACTTTTTGCGGATTGTGCGTGAAAACATGTCCTTCGGATGCACTGGCATTCGGACAGGAATTTGAACATGCCGTTTTCGATCGGCACAAACTGACCAAAGTTTTGAACCAGCCGGGTTCTTCACTAAAAAAGGAGGCAAAAAAATGAGCCTGAGTGTATTCATGTTTTACCTGTTATCAGGAATTATCCTGACTTTCTCGGTTCTGTCGGTGACAACACGGAGAATTTTGAGAGCTGCCGTATATCTGCTGTTTGTGCTTGTCGCCACTTCAGGATTGTACTTTATGCTGCAATTCGAGTTCATGGCTGCAGTGCAGCTAACGCTCTACGCCGGTGGTATTGTGGTTCTGATCATTTTCAGTATTCTGCTGACACACCATATTTCGCATCGTTTTGCACGTCCGGCTGTGATGAACCTTGTAATGGGAATCAGTGTGGCAGTAGTTGGAATTGGGGTTGTTCTGGCAACACTCCTCACCCACCCTTTCAAAGCAAACAATGCCGATGTACTTAAAGTTGATATGACAGAAGTAGGAAATCAACTGCTTAGCACCGGTAAAAACGGATATGTTTTGCCTTTCGAGTTAATCAGTATTTTACTGCTGGCAGCCATGATTGCTGCTATCATAGTCGCCAAAAAAGAAAAAAATAAAAATTCAGAGATATGATTCAGGGAATTTCTATCGAACACTTTTTAGTGGTCAGTACGATCATGTTTTTTACCGGAGTTTACGGCTTCATCGTTCGCCGGAACCTGATAACCATGCTGATGTCAGTTGAACTCATATTGAATTCGGTGAATATCAACTTTTTGGTTTTCAACCGGTACCTTTACCCCGATCAGATGCAGGGGCATTTCTTTTCACTGTTTATTGTTGGAATTGCAGCTGCCGAAGCTTCGGTCGCCATCGCGCTGATCATCAATATTTACAGAAACCTGCAAAACATTGATGTGGAGAATATTAATGAAATGAAATATTAAAATAAGAAATAATGGCAGGATATACATACACCGTATTCATTTTACTGATACCACTGGTCATATTTTTAGTTACCGGATTATTGGGAATGAAATGGAAACCAATTGTCTCCGGAATAATTGGAACAACCGGAATGGGAATTGCTTTTACACTTTCAATTATTACCGCAATTAGCTATTTCTTTAGTGGAACGGCCGGAGCTGGAGGTTTCCAATCAATTATTCCATTTGAAATAAGCTGGTTGAAATTTTCTGAAACCATGATCATCAAAATGGGTATTCTACTTGACCCAATTTCGGTAATGATGCTGGTTGTAGTGACCACTATATCGTTTATGGTGCATATTTATAGTTTGGGTTATATGAAAGGTGAAACCGGATTCGCTCGTTTCTATGCTTTCTTATCACTGTTTTCATTTGCTATGCTTGGATTGGTCATTGCCACCAATATTTTCCAGATGTATATTTTCTGGGAGCTGGTGGGCGTTAGTTCATTCCTCTTGATTGGTTTCTACTATACAAAACCTTCAGCTGTAGCAGCATCAAAAAAAGCTTTTATCGTTACCCGGTTTGCTGATTTGGGTTTCCTGATTGGAATTTTGATCCTTTCATTCGTAACTGGAACTTTTGATTTCGCCAAACTGACACAACCCGACACCACTATTTTCGCCAGTGCGGCTTCAATGAGTTTCATGGGAATTTCGGCCTTAACTTGGGCCATGACACTGATGTTTATCGGTGGTGCAGGTAAATCAGCTATGTTTCCGTTGCACATTTGGTTACCCGATGCAATGGAAGGTCCAACACCTGTTTCCGCATTGATACATGCTGCCACGATGGTGGTTGCCGGTGTATTTTTGGTAGCCCGAATGTTCCCGGTGATTCACTTTCAGGCTCCTGCCACTCAGGAAATAATTGCTTATGTTGGTGGTTTTACTTCGCTTTTTGCCGCAGTTATCGCCATCACACAATACGACATCAAACGTATTCTGGCATTCTCAACTCTTTCTCAATTGGGTTATATGATGCTTGCTTTGGGCGTTTCAGGTTACGGTGGTGAAGAAGGATTGGGCTTCATGGCCTCCATGTTCCATCTGTTTACACACGCCATGTTTAAAGCTTTGCTTTTCCTTGGTGCCGGTTCAATCATTCATGCTGTTCATTCAAACCTGATGCAGGACATGGGTGGATTACGCAAATATTTACCAATTACACACATTACTTTTCTGATTGCCTGTTTGGCCATTTCTGGAATACCTCCATTCTCCGGTTTTTTCAGTAAAGATGAAATTTTGGTTGCTGCTCTGGAGCATAACAAACTCTTATTTGCCGTAGAATATATTGTTGCAGGTTTAACCGCTTTTTATATGTTCCGCTTGTATTTTGGAGTGTTCTGGGGAAAAGATCAGCATTATCATCATACGCCACACGAAAGCCCGATGACGATGGCAATTCCATTGATGTTCCTTGCATTTATGGCAATGTTCTCTGGATTTTTACCCTTCCACAATTTGGTAACTTCTGACAAAATGGGTTTCGAAACCCATACAGATTTAATGGTGGCTATTCCTTCTGTTTTAATTGGAGTACTCGGAATTGCAATGGCATGGATGCTCTATAAAAAGGAAAGTGCAGTTCCGGAGAAATTGGCTAAAAGCTGGGGAATTTTATATACCGCGACTTATAACAAGTTCTATTTTGACGAAATTTATCTCTTCGTTACAAGGAAAATTATTTTCAATTATATATCTCGTCCTATTGCCTGGTTCGATCGCCATATCATCGATGGATTTATGGTCGGAATCGGCACAACCACTGAAAGAATATCATTCAGAATAAGAGGAATGCAATCGGGACAGTTGCAGCATTACGCATTCATGTTCGTTGCCGGAACATTGGCTTTGACATTGTCGATGTTATACTTTTTGATGTAAATTGTTTAAAAATTAAATCAAATATATTCTTATGAATATTCTGACTTTATTAATCTTAATCCCGGTTCTTACCATGATCGGAGTCCTTTTGACCAAGGATTATAAAGGGGCACGGCTTGTTTCGGCAATTGGAATGGGTGTGCAACTCCTGGCAACAGTTTATCTTGTGCTTGCATACCTTGCCGCACGGAAAACAGGGATGATGCACGAAATGCTGTTTACTTCCGATTTCGTATGGTACCCCAGTTTGAATATCCATTTTGCATTCGGGGTTGATGGAATTGCTGTAGCGATGATTGGACTTACCTCGATTGTGATTTTTGCTGGAATTTTTGCCTCTTGGGAACTTCAATTCCTGACCAAGGAGTTTTTTATATCGCTCATATTGCTGGTCACCGCAGTTTACGGCTTCTTTATTTCGCTCGACCTGTTTACAATGTTCCTTTTCTATGAACTGGCGCTAATCCCAATGTACTTGCTGATTGGCCTTTGGGGAACCGGACCGAAAGAAAGTTCGGCCATGAAGTTGACTTTGATGTTGATGGCAGGTTCAGCTTTGATCATGGTTGGCATCCTGGGTCTTTATTACAATTCGGCTCCCGGTGGCGGCCCACTTACTTTTAATATCATTGAAATTTCCAAAATAAATATTCCGATCGCAGCACAGCGCTTCTTTTTTCCGTTCGCTTTTGTTGGATTCGGAATCCTTGGCGCTTTGTTTCCCTTCCACACCTGGTCACCCGATGGTCATGCTTCGGCGCCAACAGCGGTATCAATGCTTCATGCAGGCGTATTGATGAAACTGGGAGGATACGGCTGTTTCCGCGTTGCCATGTTCCTGATGCCTCAGGCAGCCCAGGAAATGGCCTGGATTTTCATTATCCTGACAACGATCAGTGTGGTTTACGGAGCTTTCAGCGCCATCTGGCAAACCGACCTGAAATTCATAAATGCTTACTCATCGGTAAGTCATTGTGGATTGGTAATCTTTGCCCTGCTGATGATGAACCAAACGGCTATGGACGGCGCCATCCTTCAAATGATCTCACACGGTCTGATGACAGCCCTTTTCTTTGCTTTGATTGGTATGATTTACGGACGTACACATACCCGTGACATCCGGGAAATGGGCGGTTTAATGAAAGTGATTCCTTTCCTTGCCGTGGTATATATGATCGCAGGTTTCGCATCTTTGGGTCTTCCCGGTTTGAGCGGATTCGTTGCTGAAATGACCGTTTTTGTCGGAGCTTTTCAACACGTTGATATGTTTCATCGTGTAGTGACAATTATCGTAGCGTCTTCGATCGTAATCACCGCTGTTTATATTTTAAAAGTTGTCGGCATGATACTGCTTGGCCCATTAAAAGATCAGCATCATGCACATCTGAAAGATGCCAGGTGGTACGAAAAACTTAGCACAGTAACACTTGTATTGGCAGTTGCAGCAATTGGTTTGGCTCCGCTTTGGTTGTCGGAAACCATTATTGCAAGTTTAAAACCAATCGTTACCAAATTGGCAATGGTCATACCTTTTTAATGGCCCCCTAAATCCCCCGAAGGGGGACTTAAAAGAGAAAAAGAAAATAATTAGATAAAAAAACATCAACGAAGCGTTCCAGCTCCCCCTCCATCGGAGGGGGTTGGGGGGAGGCTAAAATTTTAAAATATGGATCTCGGACAATTTATACTTATGCGACACGAATTGCTGCTCACTTTAGCAGTTCTTGCCATTCTGGTTGCTGAAATTTTTACCGGCGAAAAAAATAAATCGCGTATTATCAATTTCACTTTGGTACTTTTCGCTTTGGTTACCATCATTGGTTTTATCCCTGTCGAAAACGGTACTTTATTCGGCGGGTCATTCCAGTCGAGCCAACTGACCGGTTTCATGAAAAACACATTGAATCTGGCAGTACTGATTGTATTTCTTCAGGCAGAAGGCTGGCTTCGGAAACCCGAAAATGCCGACAAAATCAGTGAATATTTTATCCTGACCTTGTCAACACTGATTGGGATGAACTTCATGATTTCAGCGGGTGATTTCCTGATTTTCTATATCGGTCTCGAAACAGCTACCATTCCGATTGCCGGATTGGCCGCTTTCGACAAAATGAAAAGCAAATCAGCCGAGGCAGGTATCAAGTTGATCCTCTCCTCTGCCCTATCGTCAGGAATATTGCTTTTTGGCCTTTCGATGCTTTACGGAGCAACCGGAACCATTTATTTTGCCGATATGACCAGCCTGATTACAAAAGATGCGATGACCTTGCTTGGGTTTATCTTCTTTGTGAGCGGAATGGGATTCAAAATTTCACTGGTACCATTCCATTTCTGGACGGCGGACGTTTACGAAGGCGCCCCGATCAATGTGACTTCCTATCTTTCGGTTGTTTCGAAAGGCGCTGCAGCATTTATCTTCAGTATCGTTTTATTCACCGTTTTTAAAAATATTGTGGATCTGTGGAGGCCGATGATTTATACACTGGCTGTATTCACCATGACACTTGGTAACCTGTTTGCCTTGCGTCAGAACAATATCAAACGATTTCTGGCCTTTTCGTCGATTGCACAGGCCGGTTTTATCCTTTTGGGTATTCTGAACGCAGGCGAGTTAGGAATGACTTCAATCGTCTATTTTGTGCTTGTTTACGTATTCACCAACCTTGGCGCATTCGGTGTGGTAGCTGCCATTCACAATGCCTCGGGCGTTGAAACCATTTCAGGATACAAAGGCCTTTACCAAACAAATCCGAAACTCGGCTTGCTGATGACCATTTCGTTGTTTTCATTGGCAGGAATTCCGCCAATTGCAGGGTTCTTCGGAAAATTCTTTTTGTTTACAGCTGCTGCCGGAAGCGGATATTATATTCTGGTTTTGATCGCAGTGTTAAATGCAACCATCTCGCTTTATTACTATTTACTGGTGATAAGAGCCATATTTATTGAAAAGAATGAACAACCCATTCCGACTTTCCGCAGTACAAATGCTATGCGGATTGCTTTGGTGATGTGTATTACAGGTGTTTTTGTTATTGGATTTGCAAGCGGAATTTTCGAATATATCCGCAGCATCAGCAAACTATTTCTAAACTAAAAAGAATAAAAATGATCCTAAATAAAGGAAAACATCTGGTAGAAGAAATTGAGGGTGTTCGGTGCACTGTGGTCGAAAAAGGAATTACTACTGAACGTGCCGCATTTCTGAAAAAAATACTGGAACTGAATGGTCTGGTGGTTAAAACTGCCGAAGAAGCCGACACAACAACACTCAAACTCGGCGTTACAGACATCCTTTTTAACCCGATAATTGATGTTTATGAACGCAGGCTAAAAAGTCCTTCAGGAAAGAAAATTACGCCGGCCTACTGGCTTCAGGAATCAGACAAGGAAACCGAAGCAGAGGTAAATTACTGGAAATAATGTTCAAATATTTCAAAAGAATCTAAAAAATGACTGTTTTAAGGTAAAATCGAGTAGGACTTTAATTTTATTATCATTCAAAATGTGCGTTTCGTACATTGAAATGCCCAGTTCGTCGCGAAATTCGACCATTTCATGATATTTCTCAATTTCGTAACATATACTTTACCCATGAAGTTATAATAATGTATATTTTTGGTCTGTCAAAAAAATTCCATTATGCTCATCCAGTTATATCTCTTTTTAAGTCTGGCAATAAGCTTTTCAATCGTCTATTTTGTGATTCCAAAGATTATCAAAGTTTCAAAGATTAAGAAATTATTTGATGTTCCGAATCATCGTTCAGCAGCAAGAGTGATCGTCCCTACCTTGGGAGGAATTGCAATATATGCCGGATTCAGACTTGCCCAACTAATTTCTTTGGATAGTTTTAATACCAACGAATTAAAATACTTATCAATAGGAGTACTTGTAATGTTTCTTGTTGGTTTAAAGGATGATCTCATTGGAACATCTGCCAAAGCAAAGTTAATCGTTCAAATCCTGGTGGCTTTCTATCTGGTTATTTTAGGCCATTACCAAATTACAAATCTTCACGGATTGCTTGGCATCCATGAAATTGAATATTTTACAGGAATTATCCTTTCCGTTTTGGTCATGGTAGGAATCATCAACTCTCTAAATCTCATTGACGGAGTTGATGGTTTGGCATCCGGAATCGGGATTCTCATATCTGTAGCTTTTGGAGTGTTGTTTTTGATTGCCCATGATTACATCTATGCACTTACTTGTTTCAGCTTAACCGGAAGTCTGATAGCCTTTTTCCTGTACAATGTTTTTGGCAACACCAACAAAATATTTATGGGCGATACCGGTTCACTTATTCTTGGTGTGGTTGCCGCAGTTATAACAATTCATTTTATCGAATTTACGCCCGTTTCAAGCACTGCCATATTCGGTTCGACTGCAATTGCTCTGTCAATTATTATTGTTCCCGTTATTGATACCATCAGGGTTTTTGTAATCAGAATAGCTCAAAAACGCTCGCCATTTTCGCCCGACATGAACCACATTCACCACAAACTACTCAAATTAACTGGTAACCATCTGGCAACAAGCATTATCATGATTTCAGCAAATGGTTTGATTATTTTACTTTCGTTTCTCCTTATCAATGTAATTGGAAACAATTTTTTATTCCTTCTTTTATTGGTTTTAGGCTTTTTAATTGCCGGTATTCCCGCAAAAATCCTGAAATGGCAAGGTAAAAATGTCGCAGTTGAAGAAAATGAGAATAAGTCAATTTTCGCGATTTCAATTTTCGCTAAAAAGGATAAATGATAGTTATTTTTCTGAGATTTAATTCTTGTATTATTTCTTTTCAGTTTAGGAACAAACACTGTTGATTACATTCATTTCGGTAAGTTCACCTATTGGATTGACAATTAACAACAACTTCGGTTTTCTCTAAAATACTCGTTTCATGACGTTTAATTTTAAAAGTTTACACTAATTTGAACAGTGCAAAGATCCACAAAGCCCTATTAAAGAGCCAATAAGCTATGTTGTATGTATTTTAAAGTTGGGAGAAGGACTTTTAATTAAGGTTGTATCAGTTTAATATATGTTGCAGGCATTTATTTCCTGCCAGGAACGACTAAAAAAAAGGCCATTCGTCAATTGTCGAATGGCCTTTAAATTATTTATAAAAGTAGTTATTTATTTTGCATAACTGATTGCACGCATTTCACGAATCACGGTAATTTTGATTTGGCCTGGGTAGGTCATTTCATCCTGAACGCGTTTTGCAATATCGAACGACAATTGTTCCGAATCTTTATCGCTGATCTTATCGCTTCCGACAATCACCCTTAATTCACGGCCAGCCTGAATGGCATAAGTTTTCAGCACTCCAGGATAGGAAAGGGCAAGATCTTCAAGCGTTTTCAGACGTTTGATGTACGATTCAACAACTTCGCGGCGTGCACCGGGACGAGCACCTGAAATCGCGTCACAAACCTGGACAATTGGTGCAAGCAAGGTAGTCATTTCCACTTCATCGTGGTGGGCTCCAATGGCATTGCAAATATCCGGTTTCTCTTTGAAACGTTCTGCCAGCTTCATACCCAACACTGCATGTGGCAATTCCGGTTCATCATCCGGAACTTTACCAATATCATGAAGTAATCCGGCACGTTTGGCAGCCTTTGCATTCAGGCCCAATTCGGTGGCCATGATGGCGCACAAATTGGCAACTTCGCGTGAGTGCTGCAGCAAATTCTGACCATACGACGACCTGTATTTCATTTTACCGATCATTCGGATCAATTCAGGATGCAATCCGTGAACGCCCAAGTCGATGGTGGTACGTTTACCGGTTTCAATAATTTCTTCTTCAACCTGTTTTCGCACTTTTTCAACCACTTCTTCAATACGGGCCGGGTGAATACGACCATCGGTCACCAACTGGTGCAGCGCCAGACGGGCTATTTCGCGACGTACGGGATCAAATCCAGAAAGCACAATGGCTTCAGGCGTATCGTCAACAATAATTTCTACTCCGGTGGCTGCTTCGAGTGCACGGATATTACGACCTTCACGGCCAATAATGCGACCTTTTATTTCGTCACTTTCGATATGGAAAATGGTAACTGAATTTTCAATGGCAGTTTCAGTTGCGACACGCTGGATTGTTTTCACCACAATTTTCTTGGCTTCTTTGTTGGCCGAAAGTTTGGCTTCTTCCAAGATCTCGTTGATGGTTGACATGGCTTCCGTCTTGGCTTCGTTCTTCAGCGATTCAATCAACTGTGCTTTGGCTTCTTCAGCTGATAAACCGGACAATACTTCCAATTTCTCCACTTGTTGTTTGTGAAGGCTCTCAACTTCATGTTCTTTCTTTTCAAGCAATTCAAGCTGATTGGTCAGATTTTCGCGAATCACTTCCACTTCGTGTCTTGAAGTTTCAAAATCCTTTACGCTACGGGTAAGTTCTTCTTTACGCCGGTTGATTTCAGTTTCACGTTGCTTTATTTTTGCTTCGAAGTTGTTGACCTTGATATTCTTCTCAGTAATGTATTCTTCATGATCAGATTTCAACTGAAGGAATTTCTCCTTGGCTTGCAGAATTTTATCTTTTTTAATTACTTCTCCTTCAGCTTCCGCTTCGGTCACAATTTTCTTTTTTTTGCTCTGAAGAGCTTTGTCCCACATAAAATAGGATAATACCCCACCTCCAAAAAAGCCAGCTATGGCATATATAATCTCCATTTGTTATTAAATTAAACTTGTTTACACTAAAAATAAACCCGCATTTTCAATTCAAATGCCCTGAATTAATGATAATTCGGGAATCTGAATATAAAATACGGGTTATATATATGATAAAATTTTATTCCTTCAACGACAGATAATCACTTAATTCTTCATTCAGTTTTGTCAACTCATCAAACAATGGCGATCGGTCAACTTTTTCTTCAAGTTCAATATTTTTTAACGCAAACTGGAATGCAGTCATTGCTAAAAAATCCTGGGTACTACTACTTGAATACTTCTGACGGTACTGAAGAATAATATCATTTATTATTTTGGCAGCTTTCCTGTATTTTTCCTCATCTTCCCTGTCCACCTTCAACGGATATTCGCGTCCGTCAATTTTGATTTTTATTGAAAGCTTGTCTGTCATTTATTTTTGTATTACTTATTTAAAAGAGCAATACATTTATCAATTTCCCGCACTAATTTTTGTATCCTGTTTTTTGCATCCTTGTTATCGTCGTCAGATACAACCAACATTTTAGCCAATTTCACGTTTTCATATTTCTGGTCAAGTAAACTATTTTCGAGACGAAGTTGATTGATAGTTTTTTCAAGACCTTCAATTATTATACTTTGCTGGTCTTTTTCCTGTTTGAGCTTCTCGTGTTTAGCAATCATCTGCTTCACTTTAAGCTGAAATTCTATCAATAGGTTTTGCTCCGGATCAGTCATTTGAATTTGCTTTCATCGACAAAATTAACATTTTTGACCAATACATGAAACGACCAAGAGAAAATCTTTTACATATAGGAGAATGAGTATGGGAGTTCCATGTGGCAACTAAAAAACAAATAATAATCACATAAAATCTGAAACCCATTATTTCGTTATTTACAAGAACGAGTTTGCTGATGGATGGATTGAATAAGTTTTATATTTTCGCAGACCAAATAATATTGAATGAAACGACTTTTAAAAATTGCCCTGTTTCTGCTTATCGGATTTTCTGCCAGCGCACAGCCACTTGAACAAATAGATCCGAATTACTATGAAGCGCCAATGAAAATCCCATTTTTTCTGGCAGGAAATTTTGCGGAATTACGGCCCAATCATTTCCACGGAGGTATTGACATTAAAACACAGGGAAGAACCGGATTGCCTGTCTATGCAGTAGCCGAAGGAAGTATTTCGAGAATTGTTATCTCTCCTTCCGGCTACGGAAATGCATTATATATCGAACATCCAAACGGAACTACAACCGTTTATGGGCACCTTCAGAGTTTTGCTCCTCCAATTGAAAATTACATCCGTAAAATTCAGTATGAAAAAGAGACTTTCGCTATCGATCAGAAAGTCCCTTCCGATACTTTACCTGTAAAAAAGGGCGAACAAATAGCAAAAAGCGGTAATGCAGGAAGTTCTGCCGGTCCACATTTACATTTCGAAATCAGGCGGACCAAAGAAGAGATCATGATGAATCCATTATTGTTTCACATGCCCGTTAAAGATAAATCCAAACCGGTTATTCAGGCATTGATGGTTTATCCGGTTTCGGACGATGCAGGCGTTTCAGGAAAACAACTACCGCAACGTTTCGAAACTATACTGAATGGAAACAGTTATCAATTAAAAAACAAACTTCCGATTCAGGTTTGGGGAAAAATCGGCTTTGGATTGCAAGCCTTCGACCTGTTGGACGGAAATGCCAATAAATGCGGAATTTACACTTTGAAAATGAGTATCGACAATGAACTGGTTTATTCATTTACAATGGATAATATTGTGATAGAAGAATCGAAATACATCAATTCGCTTATTGATTATGAACAGGCGATTCGCACTGGTCAACGCTTATTCCGCACCTGGATTGAACCCGGCAACAAACTGAATATTTACAACAAACATGAAAAGAGTGGGATATTTAAAGCCACCGATGGAAAGCCACATCAGATAAAATATGACATAACAGATGCTTATGGCAATGCGACTTCCCTTTCATTTAAGGTGCAATCGAAAGAAATGCAATTCACACCGGTAAAGTCCAAAGGTGAGTTATTCAAATTCAATAGAAATAATCATATCCGTAATGAGGATATTGAATTCAGCATTCCTGAAGGAGCTTTATACAATGATGTGGATTTTCTGTATGAAAAGAAACCGTCGAATCCGAAATTTTATTCATCAGTATATAAATTGCACAATTCATATACTCCCCTGCATTTCGCGTGTCCGTTAAGAATAAAAGCTGTAAACCTACCTGCACGTCTGGAATCAAAAGTGATGCTCGCCCAGGTTGATCCGGTTTCAGGAAGAATCTACTCGGCAACCGGAAAGTTTGTTGACGGCTGGGTGGAAGGAAATATCCGTGTATTGGGCAATTACGCGCTTGCAGTTGATACGGTTGCTCCAAAAATTGTTTCGCTGAGTATTACCAATAAAAAAACACTGACAGAAACAGGCAAACTACGATTTACCATCACCGACAACCTTTCGGGAATAGAAACTTTCCGCGGTACCATTGACAACCAGTGGGTATTGTTTGAATACGACCTCAAAAACAATTTAATCAGTTATACGTTTGATAAAGACAGGCTTCAGTTGGGTAAAAATCACCAATTGAACCTGGAGGTAACTGACTTTAAAGGCAATACAAGTACTTATAAGGAAAACTTCTACAAATAATGCAAAGTTACACGAGCATAGGTTGTATGTCGGGAACATCATTGGATGGCCTTGATCTGGTTGCTTGTCGGTTTACTTTCGACCTGAGTTGGAGTTTTGAAATACTGAAAGCCAGCACTATATCCTATTCACATAAGTGGGTGAATAAACTATCGACCGCGTCGGAACTTAATGCACTCGATTTTGCCTTTCTGCACAACGATTATGGAAAGTTTACAGGAAAACAAATCGTCGATTTTTGTTCCGACCTGCCTGAAAAACCTGAAATGATTGCATCACACGGCCATACAATTTTCCATCAACCCGATATGAATCTGACCGTTCAGATAGGCAACGGCGCATACATTGCGGCAATTACCGGAATACCAACCATCTGCGATTTCAGGACTTTGGATGTGGCTTTAGGCGGACAAGGAGCACCGCTCGTTCCAATTGGCGATGAACTTTTATTTGGAGAATATGAATTTTGCCTGAACCTGGGTGGTATAGCCAATGTTTCCTTTCGTGAAGATGGTGTAAGGAAAGCCTTCGATATTTGTCCGGCAAACATGGCATTCAACCATTTTACCAAAGAATTGGGTTACGAATACGATCTCAACGGAAGCATGGGACGTTCAGGAACAATTCATCTTGAATTACTGAATTTATTGAATTCGCTGGATTTTTATCAATTGGATGGGCCTAAATCCTTGGGGCGTGAATGGTTTGAAACTGATTTTCTGCCGCTGATTTATTCTTTTCAACTGGCTCCTGAAGATGCACTCCGAACCCTTTATGAGCACGTTTCTGACCAGATCACAATGGCGGTTGACGATTTCCCGAAAGGTCAGATACTGATTACCGGAGGAGGCGCCAACAATGTATTCCTGATTGAATTGTTCAGTGAAAAAACAAAGCACAAAACCATCGTACCTTCAGCACAAATCATCAATTTTAAGGAAGCTGTCATATTTGCATTTTTGGGAGTACTCCGATTCAGAAATGAAGTCAACTGTTTGAAATCAGTTACCGGAGCCAACCATGACCATTCCGGAGGAGTTATTTATCTTCCATGATGTTGAACAATATCTGTTACACTTGAATAAAGTCATGAATTACTCTTTTCAGGAAGTCTATCTTTCCGAAGAAACTAAAACATGATTTTTATGAAATTTGATCCTGCTTCAAACATTCAGCATTTAAAGCAACATGACGAATATGGCGGCGTTAATCCGTCCATAACCGATTCATCGACTTATACCTTTCGTCATGCCGACGATATGGAGGAAACCTTTCTGGGGCACATGGAAGGATGTTTCCTTTATTCACGACACTGGAATCCGACCAACAAAAATCTTGCGGATGCACTGGCAGCAATGGAAGACACCGAGTCGGCCTGGATTACTGCTTCGGGAATGGCAGCCATTACCTGTGCCATTCTACAGGTGTGCAACACGGGTGATCACATCGTTACAGCTGTGACAACCTATGGAGGAACTTATGCTTTTCTGAAAAACTACCTCCCAAAATTCAATATCGAAGTAAGTTTTGTTGATATCACCCGTTTAGATCAGGTTGAAGCGGCCATCAGACCAAACACCCGGGTAATTTATACTGAAAGTGTAACCAACCCGTTACTTCAGGTTTCTGACATCCCCAGGTTGGCCGAATTGGCGCATCGGAATAAAGCCTTGCTGATGGTTGACAATACGTTTACACCTATGATCATGTCGCCTGCCAGATTGGGTGCCGACATTGTGGTTTACAGCATGACCAAGTTTATCAACGGAAAAAACGATTGTATCGCCGGAGCCATTTGCGGAAGTAAACAATTTGTTGATGATCTCTCAAATGTAAATAACGGCACAGCCATGCTGCTGGGGCCTGTGCTCGACCCGCTTCGCTCATCTTCTATCCTCAAGAATATACATACCTTGCATCTCCGGATTAAACAACACAGTAAAAATGCGATGATTCTTGCTCAGGAATTATCGGGGGCTGGCCTCCGGATTTCCTATCCCGGACTCGAAAGCCATCCTCAGCATGAATTGCACAAACAACTGATGAACGAAGAATTTGGCTTTGGCGGAATGCTGGCCATCGATTTCGGAACCGTTTCGAAAGCCAACCTGGTGATGCAAAAAATGCAGGAAGCCGGCGTTGGTTTTCTGGCAGTAAGTTTGGGCTATTTCAAAACCCTTTTCAGTTGCTCCGGAAAAAGCACCTCCTCTGAGATACCGGATTCCGTTCAGCAGGAAATGGGACTTTCACAAGGATTGGTGCGCTTTTCAGTCGGCATCGACAATAATATTGAAGAAAGCCTGAAGCTGATTCTGGATATTTGCAGGGAAGAAGGAGTTATTGCCTGACAACTTCCAACTCCGAAGGAGTTAAATATTAATCACCTCCGGCGAAACCGGAGGGAAGGAAATACAAGGAAGAGCGCAACGTGGAACAGGTTGAAAATCATTTTCAAGTATATTTTTATTCAACACCCTTCGGGTGGGCTGTCAAAAATTCAATATTCAGTTATTTTTTCTTAGTTCCAAAATAAATCTGTCATTATTAATCAGTCTGGCTACCTATTGGAAAAGCAGCTTCGCTGCGACCTCTTTGTAGAACAAAAAATCAATCATTAGTCCTGAGTCGCTTAGCGGTGACCTCAAAATTTATCAACAAAGCAATCAAAAAGCAGTATTTAGGTCACCGCTACGCGGCTTATTCACATCGCGCGTTATGTTTCTCTACAAAGAGGTCGTTGCTATGCAGCTTTCTTGTCATGCACTTTGATAAAAACGAACCAAAAAAATAATTCTCAATGCCAAATTCTTAACAGCCCACCCATCCGGGTTATCTTCCAAAGTAAGTTAGCTTTCCGTTTCTTTGAACTATTCGGTCATTCCATTGCAACAATCGTGTATTTCTGTCAATCATTCCGTCATTTCTTTGACCTATTCGGTCATTCCATTGTAACTAAAGGTTTAAAAGCGATTTACCTTCCGATATTTCTAATCAATTACCCGCTCTGAAAAAAGTACTATATTTGCCCGCTGTAAATTTTAAAAATCACGACAGATGAAAGCATACATATTTCCGGGACAAGGCGCACAATACCCCGGCATGGGCAAAGACCTGTACGAAAAATCGCCAATGGCAAAAGAATTATTCGAAAAAGCCAACGATATATTAGGCTTCAGGATTACTGACATCATGTTTGACGGAACTGAAGAAGATTTGAGACAGACCAAAGTAACGCAACCTGCTATCTTTTTGCATTCTGTATTGCTTGCAAAAACGCTGGAAAACTTTCAACCTGAAATGGTTGCCGGACATTCGTTGGGTGAGTTTTCTGCCCTGGTTGCCAATGGTGCATTGAGTTTTGAAGACGGCTTGCGACTGGTATCGAAACGCGCACAGGCCATGCAAAAAGCTTGTGAAATGGAAGTTTCAACCATGGCAGCAATTGTTGGATTGGATGATGAAATAGTAGAAGAAGTTTGCGCTTCGATCGACGAAATAGTTGTTCCTGCAAATTACAACTGTCCCGGACAATTGGTGATTTCCGGCTCCATTGCCGGAATCGATAAAGCATGCGAATCATTGACTGCCCGTGGCGCCAAACGTGCAATTAAACTTTCTGTTGGCGGCGCTTTCCATTCACCATTGATGGAACCTGCACGCGAAGAGCTTGCTGCTGCCATTGAAGCAACGCCATTCTCACAAGCAATTTGCCCGATTTACCAGAATGTAAATGCCGCACCAACTTCCGATCCTGAAATCATCAAACAAAACCTGATTGCCCAACTGACTGCACCGGTTCGATGGACTCAAACTGCAAAGAATATGATTGCTGACGGCGCTACTTTGTTCACCGAAATTGGTCCCGGAAAAGTACTTCAGGGATTAATTAAAAAAGTTGACAAAACGGCTGAAGTGGATGGTGTGAACAGCTTTGAATAGAAACTGATAGTGACTGAAGTCAGGGCTTCACTTGGAGTGAAACCCTGACTTAATCAAGTTATTTTCAATATATCTTTTTTAAACTCCTTTATAATCAGGTGATGATCAAATGCCAGTTCCGGTAGCTGATCAATAGGAAACCATCGTGCATTTGCTGCATCGTCGCCTGCCCTGGGAATGGGCTCTTCTTCCTGAAATGAATAAAAAATCACTGAAATGGTTCTCCCTCGCGGATCACGGTCAACAGCGCCATAAGCCCTGAATTGAGTCAACTCCCCTACCCTTAATCCGGTTTCCTCTTCCAGTTCGCGCCGACAGGCAATTTCAAGCGATTCATCCATTTCAATAAATCCTCCGGGAAGCGCCCATTTTCCTTTAAATGGTTCACCTCCACGTTCAATTAACAAAACCGAGTTCTGTTTACTGATTAAAATGGCATCAACTGTTACCGAAGGTCGGGGATATTTATAGGTGTACATAAGATAGTTTCAGGTTTCAAGTTCCAGGTTTCAAGTTTCAAGTTTCAAATCAATCCTTTATAATCCGTTTCATTACCCGCATCTGATGAGTGTATCTTTTGGTTTCGACATTAAAAATCCCAAACTGGTCAACATTGTCGATGCGTACTTTTCCGGAGGCATGAATAATTTTATGCTTCTCCCAGATAATTCCAACATGTACAATCTGTCCTTCCTCATTATCAAAAAAAGCAAGATCGCCGGGTCGTGTCTCTTCAACAAAACTCAAAGCGGTTCCGCAATGAACCTGTTGACTTGCTTCACGAGGAATTGCATAGCCAACCATTTTATAAATGATCTGGGCAAAACCCGAACAATCAATCCCAAGCGGCGATCGTCCGCCCCACAAATAAGGTGCATTAAAATATTTCAATGCCTGATCAATCAATACCTTGCGAATATTTACAGGCCGTTTATAGGTATAGTTTCCTTCATGATGAAAAATTTCCTGCTGAATTGAAAAATCCTTCAGATAAGGACGCCAGTTTGGAAGCGTACTACCGGCAACAATCATCATGGTTTGGTCGGCATTTACAGGAATAATGTTAAAAATATCGGTAGTCACTGCAAAGTGGTTCTGTTCAATCTTTTGATAGGCTTTTTCACTCAAAGGAGTAATCATTTTCATATCTACCCAACCGTCATAACCATCGAAAGCCAGTTTCAGATGTGCCCATCCAAGCATTATTTCATTTACAACGAAATGTTCACCATATAAAATCTGGGTAATCATTTCACTTTGTTCTGAAGGTTCTTTGCGAACCGGAATGATACTTAAGCCAGAAATACCGTAATTCATTTTTTTATTATTATCCGGGAAAATTTCTACGCAGCACTTAAAGCTTCGCGAAGTTTGCGGTTTGTGCAAGTTTCCCGAAGATTTTACTAATTTTATTTTCTCAAAGATAAAACTTAACCGTTACTTTCTAAATTGCAATGGTTTTCAAAATCCAGTATTTATGAAAAAGTTATTAACCCGTCTGAATGAATCATATCACTTGTTTTTTATTGTAATGGTTCTTATTGCTGGTATTGGTCTGATATTTCTGATATTTCCGGGCGAAAGCCGCTTTAAATACGAATTCCAGAAAGGGAGTCCATGGAGGCACGAGACACTTATTGCACCATTTGACTTTGCTATACTGAAAACAGAGGCAGAAATTAAATATGAAACCGACTCTGTATTAAAAACCTACAATCCATATTTCACGCTCGACACACTGATTGAAAGTTCTAAAACAAAAGAATTTTCGCTGGCCATCTCAAAATTTATGAACAGCGATGATAAAAAGAAATTATCAAGTAAGTTAGAGAGCGTTACGATGATTTTAAGTCAAATTTACAAGACCGGAATTTTACAGCAATCAACAGATTCGTATAAAGAACTGGCCGGAAAATCAGATATTATGCTGATAAAAGGTAACAAAGCTGTCAAAAGTCCAATCGTTCAATTGTATTCAATTAAATCGGCTTATTCGCAACTGAATGATACTATCCGTGCGTTATCAGGAAAATTCTATACTGATTTTATGACGGCTGTCAATTTGAGTGATTTTGTCACAGAAAATCTTTTTTACGATGAGCAACTCAACCGAAATGAGAAAAATCAACTGCTCGATAAACTTTCAACCACTAAAGGAATGGTTCAGGCAGGCGAACGAATCATTTTTCAGGGCGATTTGGTTGGACAGGAAAAATACAAGATTCTCGAGTCACTCAAAAAGACTTATGAAACCAAAAGAGGCGACAACATTGAATATTTTCTGGTAATAGCAGGCCGGCTGCTTATTATTTCAATATTCATCGTGATGATGTTTCTTTATCTGCTCTTTTACCGGCGCGACATATTCGACCATAAAAGAAAACTATCCTTCATTTTTATGATGATTGTTTTGATGGTATTTATGGCCGGGTTTGCCACCAAAGTAAAATCAGTTAATATATACATGGTTCCGATGGCTATTCTGCCTATTCTGGTCCGAATATTTTTCGATTCGCGCACAGCTATATTTTCACTGATGATCACGACCCTGCTGATTGGCTATTTTGCGCCAAACAGTTACGAATACATTATACTTCAGATGATTGCTGGTGTAATAGCCGTATTTAGCCTGAACAGATTACACAAACGGTCGCACATTGTATTTTCGGCTCTTTGGGTATTCCTTACTTATACTGTGGTTTATCTCGCTATGGCGATGGTGCAGGAAGGCAGTCTGGATACCATCAATTGGGTAGCCATTGAATGGTTCGGCGCAAGTAGCTTTTTCATTTTTATTACTTATCCGCTCATCTATATTTTCGAAAAGATGTTCGGATTTGTGTCAGATGTTACCCTGATAGAACTTTCGGATACCAATCAGCCTTTGCTACGAAAGCTTGCAGAAGAGGCACCGGGGACTTTCCAGCACTCTATTCAGATTGCCAATCTTGCTGAGGCAGTCATACACCGAATCGGCGGAAATCCTTTTCTGATTAGGGCTGGTGCACTATACCACGACATTGGTAAAACGTTCGATCCTGAGTTTTTTATCGAAAATCAGGCGGTTGGAATGAATCCGCACGATCAGATTGATCATCTGAAAAGTTCCGGAATCATCATCGACCATGTAGCCAACGGAGTAAAACTGGCTGAAAAATACGGATTGCCCGAAATACTGATTTCCTTTATCACCACCCACCACGGCACCACACAGACCGACTATTTCTATAAAATGTACCGGAACGAAAACCCAGATGAAGTTGTTGACCCTAAATTATTTACCTACCCCGGACCATTGCCTCAAAACAAAGAAACAGCCGTTCTGATGCTGATTGATGGGATTGAAGCCGCCACACGAAGTCTGAAAGAAAAATCGGTCGAAAACATTCGTGACATGATCGAAAGTATGGTGGAACAAAAAATCAGATCGAACCAATTGATCAATGCGGATCTGACTTTCAGGGAAATAAGTATTCTGAAAGCCACTTTGCTTGAGAAACTGGTCAATATTTACCACGTCAGGATCGAATACCCAAAGTGAGTTTCAAATTCCAGGTTTCAAATTCCAAGTTAGCGCATTTCATACTTTTCAAATTACCGAATTGTCAAATTGTTATTTTATGTCAGAACATTTTTATACCAGTATAGCGAAATACTACCAGCATATATTTCCGGCCAATCCTGAACAAATAAGGTTTCTAAGTAGAATTTTACCATACAACGGAGCAAAAGTGTTGGATGTTGGCTGTGCCATCGGTGATTTGTCATATTCACTCTCAAGATTCGGGTTCCCAATCTGGGCATTTGATTTCGACGCCGAAATGATTGGATTGGCTCAAAGTGAAAAACCGGAGGAGACCATGTTCCCTGTTTTTGAGCAGCTGGATATGCGATTGATTGATCAGCATTACCCTGAAGCATTTTTTGATACAGTCATTTGCTTCGGAAATACACTCGTTCATTTACCTACTGATGATGATATCCGGAAATTTTTTCAGGCGACTCACAAAGTACTTTCTTCGGACGGAAAACTTGCTATACAAATCATGAATTATCAACATATCATTGACAATCAAATCAAATCGCTTCCTTTGATCGATAATGAATACATCAGTTTCGAACGAAATTATGCATTTGCAAAAGGTTCTGAGTTGATTGATTTCAATACAAAACTAACAGTTAAATCAACCGGTCAGGAAATTACCAATTCGGTAAAACTATATGCCATCGGGCAAAATAAACTTCAGAAATTATTGAAAGAAGCCGGATTCGGAACATTTGAATTTTTTGGAAATTTTAAAGCAGAACCGCTGAATGAAACCAGTATGCCACTGATTGTCACCTGTCAGAAATAATAAAAAACAACCATGAGTACGACCTATCTTATTTTAACCGTTGTTTTTGCCGTTGCATTTTTACTTTTTCTGGTCCTGAAAATAAAACTCAATGCTTTTATAGCGCTTTTGATAACCAGCATGTTTGTTGGAATAGCCACAGGAATGCCACTTAATGGAATCCTGGAAAGTATTCAGAAAGGGATGGGCGGGACCCTGGGTTTTGTAGCAACTGTTGTCGGCCTGGGTGCCATTTTCGGACAAATGCTCGAAAGTTCGGGAGGGGCTGAATCGATGGCGCGTTATCTGGTGAAAAAATTCGGTGAAAAACGAGCTCCGTTTGCAATGGTTTTAACCGGGTTTTTCGTTGGTATTCCTGTCTTTCTTGATGTTGGGTTCATCATTCTTGTACCTATTGTTTATGCTCTTTCGCGCGATACCCGAAAATCAGTTCTTTACTACGGAATTCCTTTACTGGCAGGCCTGGCAGTAACACATTCATTTATTCCGCCAACTCCGGGGCCGGTCGCTGTTGCCGAAATTATCAATGCCGAATTGGGCTATGTCATTCTTTGGGGCTTCATTCTCGGATTGCCCATCGCGATTGTCGCCGGACCGGTTTTTGGAAGTTACATCAGTAAAAAAATCATTGTTTTTCCTCCTGAAAACATCGGTATAACTCATCCTGAAACAAGAAAAGACCTGCCTTCTTTCGGATTAATTATCAGCATCATTGCCATTCCGTTGTTTCTGATAGTTTTAGCTACGGTGTCTGGTTTATTGGTTAAAAAGCAGTTCATTTCCGACGGGCTAATTCCTGAAATTCTGGGTTTTATCGGACATCCGTTTACGGCACTGACCATCGCTACTTTAATTTCAATTTATTTCCTGGGAATAAAAAAAGGCTTCAACAAGAAAGAAATTCTGGATCTGAGTACCAAAGCGCTTGGACCTGCCGGAATTATCATCCTCATTACCGGTGCCGGCGGTGTTCTGAAACAAATTTTGGTTGACAGCGGCATCGGTAAAATGATGGCAGAATCAATTGCAGATTCCTCGTTTCCACCTATCCTGCTGGCATGGATTCTGGCTGCCATTGTTCGCGTAACACAAGGTTCGGCCACAGTTGCCATGATCACAGCAGCAGGTATAATGGCACCTGTTCTGGGAGTTTTCAATTTATCACCAACACACACGGCCCTAATTGTCATTGCCATTGCCTCTGGGGCAACCTTATTGTCGCACGTCAACGACAGTGGTTTTTGGCTGGTAGGCAAATACTTTGGAATGACTGAAAAACAAACACTTCAATCCTGGACTATTATGGAAACCATTATCTCAGTTTTAGGTCTGATTCTGACTTTAACAGTAAGCTTATTCATTCAATAATGTTGCAAATTAAAATAGCCGGTTATTTCCAGATCAATATTAAACACCAATAGTTAACGTAAAAATCAGGTGTAAGTCACTTTTTTTCTATTCGGTTTTCAAACAAATTTATAATTGTATATTTGACACTCATAAACCAACTGAAATGAAAAACCTATTCCTGTTTACCATCTGGATATTCTTATATTCATGCAGTTCAGCAGTTTCCACAACAACTCTGTTAACACCACAAACCATTGATTTTAAACCTCAGTGGGACACCATCCGTGTTTTGAAAAACCCTTATAAAGGTTGGTACCACCATTTGCTCGATAATGGAATTGACAAGTATGCAATCAAAGACGAAACAGTTTTCAAGGCTTTCCCCGGAATGGATCACCTGTATTTGCGACTGGCATGGAGCTATCTGGAACCTGCCGAAGGACAGTACGATTGGCACCGGATTGACGAGGTGGTTAATAAATATGTTCCGCTCGGGTACAAAATTTCGTTCAGGATAACCAGTAAGGAAACCGGCTCTTATCCTGGTTCAGTAGGTCAGGAATTGAATGGGACTCAGTATGCTACACCAACTTGGGTAGAAAAAGCCGGGGCTAAAGGTGTAATGACTGAAGTTTGGAATACTAAATCGTGGACACCGAAATGGGGCGATCCGGTTTACCTCGAAAAACTGGGTAATTTTCAGAAGGCTTTTGCTGCAAAATACGATGGACAACTCTGGCTTCGCTATGTCGATATCGGCAGCATTGGTGAATGGGGCGAAGGTCACACCAGTTTCTCTACCAAAATACCGCCAACAGTGGCCGAAGTAAAAGCCAATATCGATATTTACCTGAAAAATTTCAAGAAAGCCCAATTGGTTTGTACCGACGATCTGATTTACTTCGGAAAATCAAAAGCCGACACCAAAATACTTTATGATTATGCTGTTACAAACGGCATTTCAATACGCGATGATAGTCCGCTGGTTGACTGGTATTTGCAAAACAACCTAAAAACATGGTCGGTTACCAATCCTGAATTTTACGATCCGCTGTACCTGAAAAAACCAATCGTTTTTGAACTTCAACATTACGGAATGGTAAAAAGTGACGGCAACTGGATTGGTAAGAACGGTTCAGGAATCATTCCAAAATACAAATATTCAGGAGCTGATATTTTGCGGAAAGCCATCGAAACCATGCATGCCACCTACATCGGTTATCATGGTTATTGCGAAGAATGGCTGGCCGACAATCCTGATTTAACCAACGAACTGGCCAATCGCTGCGGATACTGGTATTTCCCGGTGAAAGCCGACTTCCCTTCAATACTGAACTTTGGACATAATAAAATTTCAATCGAATGGATGAACAAAGGAGTGGCCCCGGCTTATAATATTTATGCACTGAATTTAAAGCTGCAATCTGAAAATCCGGCTTACTCTTTCGATTTGGTTATAAATGATTCGGGTAATAAAAATTGGATTCCCGAAATCATCAAAACAGAAAACTATTCATTTGATATTCCTGCGGAAGCCCAAAAAGGTGAATATGTTCTGAAATTCAGGCTTGAAGAAGTATATGGAGAAACCAAACAAGCCATACAGATTGGCTTAAATGAATCGCTGACCGATAAAAATGGCTTTACCATACTCGGAAAAGTTGAATTGAAATAATTTTGAAGAAAAGATAAATGGAACGAAAAAGATATTGAAAGAAACCTAAATCTGAACAACCATGAAGAAGTATTCGAATTATTTATTGACCGCATTGAGGATACTAGTGGGATGGCATTTCCTTTACGAAGGGATTATCAAATTAATTACCCCTGGATGGAGCGCCAAAATGTACCTGATGGGATCGCAATGGATTTTTTCTGACCTCTTTCACCTGATGGCTGCGTCACCGGGAATAATGAAATTGGTTGACTTTTTAAATATTTGGGGGCTTATCCTGATTGGCTTGTCGCTATTTGCCGGACTGTTTGTCCGCTGGGCTTCAATTGCCGGCTCTCTTATGCTGCTACTTTACTTTGTTGCTTATCCTCCTATTGCAGGACACACTTTTGGAACAGTCACCGAAGGAAGCTATGTTTGGGTAAACAAGACGCTGATCGAATTTTTTATCTTGCTGGTTTTTGCAGCATTACCAACCGACTTCTTTTTTGGTGCTGACCGGTGGATCAAACGTTGGAAAGAAGAAAAACCTCATGCACCAATACCTGCACAAAAGAAAGAAGGAGGAATTATTGAGCGGCGCGAACTACTGCGCGATTTGATCAGTGTTCCTTTTTTTGGAGCTTTTGCTTATGCTGTTTATAAGAAAAGTAAATGGGATAGTTTTGAAAATAAATTTCTGGACGGGAAGCCGGATGCCTTGTCTGGCGCAACAATAAAAAGTTTCAATTTTGCTTCTTTGTCTGAATTGAAAGGGAAAGTCCCAAAGGGAAAAATTGGAAATTTGGAGCTTAGTCGACTGATTATGGGAGGCAACCTGATTGGTGGTTGGGCTCATGGGCGCGATTTGATTTATACGGATAAACTTGTAAAGGCCTACCATACAGATGAACGGGTAATGATGACCATGCAACTGGCTGAAAAATGTGGAATTGATGCTATTCTTACAAATCCTGCGCTTATCAGGATCGTCAATAAATACTGGCACGAAACCGGCGGAAAAATAAAATTTATTTCAGATTGCGGCCATAAGAACGGCTTACTTGAAGGAGCCAGGTTGTCGGAAGAAGCTGGCGCAGTTGCAATGTATTGCCATGGAGGAAATTCTGATATGCTGGTTCAGAAGGGCAATTTTGACGAAATAAGAAAAGCCCTGGATTTGATTCGTAGTTATGGAAAACCGGCAGGGATCGGGGCACACCGAATTGAAACCATTCAGGGCTGTGTAGCTCAGGGTATTAAACCCGATTTTTGGGTAAAAACCCTTCATCACCATAATTACTGGTCGGCAAAAGTTGATACTGAACATTTAAGTACTGTTGACGCGGGTTTTAGAGACAATATTTTTTGTTTTAAACCACAGGTAACCATTGATTTTATGAATAGTCTGGAAGAACCATGGATCGCTTATAAAGTATTGGCTGCAGGTGCTATTCAGCCCAAAGATGGATTTCAATATGCATTTGATAACGGCGCAGACTTTATTTGTGTAGGAATGTATGATTTTCAGATTGTTGACGATTGTAATATTGCACTTGATTCTCTGAAAAACATAAAACGAAAAAGGCCGTGGAGAGGTTAATTCCAAATGATTTAGTTTTCAACATAAAATTTAAAATATGAAACGAATATTCATAGGCGATATAAAAATAATCAATTTGATTATTTTTATGATATGCCTGACTTCATGCAGTGAACCGGCTATTTATGTCTCAATTTCGGGCAATAACAAGTATGTCGGTTCAAAATCGCAACCTGTAGCTTCATTGCAGGCTGCCGTTAAATTGACCAGAAACTCGAAAATCAGGAAGATTGTTATCACTGAAGGAAATTATTACGATGTGTCGGTCACATTAACCGAAAAAGATTCGGGATTGAATATTTCAGGAGAAGCTGGCAAAAAAGTCAGGCTTTATGGAGGTCGGTTTTTTGGAAAATGGGAGCAAAAAGGCAAATGGCTCGAAGCACAAATACCCGATTTGCTATGGCCAGCCCTGGATTTCAGGATATTGGTTATTAACGACAGTCTTCGCCAGCGGGCACGTCTGCCCGAAACAGGCGCTTACAGACATAAGAGCGAATGGCCATATTTGTGGCAGAGCTCGCAGGGTGGCTGGTCGAAAAAACCGACTGAAGAGGAATTGACCACTTTAATTTATGATCCGGCAGATATCGGTTCGTGGTTGGATGTGAAAAATGGCGAACTCACGGTTTTTCATGCCTGGGACGATTCGTATGTGGCGCTTTCAGGAATTGATACCATTAAACACAGCCTGAAATTTGCCAATGCCGCCACACATCCGGCTGGCGCTTTTGCCTCGTGGGCAGGCGAAAAAACCCACCAGTATATCGTATGGAACATCAGGGAAGGGATGACCAAACCGGGGCAATGGTTTGTTGACCGTACCCATCGGAAATTGGTTTACTGGCCTTTTTCGTATGAAAATGCAGCCTCTTTAAATGCCATGATTCCTACAAAATCACACATCATTCAAATCAACAAAAATGCTTCAGGAATAAGTATGGAGAATCTTGAGTTTTCGTGTGCGGGCGCTCCGGTTTCAAACACTGGCTACGGAACAGGCCAAATTACTGGTGCAATTCTGGCAAACGATGTAAGCAAACTTACCTTGAAAAATATTCAGGTTAAAAATGTGGGCGGTTGGGCAGTTAAATTGTCGGGGTCTGATATTTCAGTTTCAGATTGCGAATTTTCTGAAACAGGTGCCGGTGGACTTTCTTACAATGGAAATCACATTAAAATTGAACGTTGCGGGATTCATGATTTGGGAAAACTCTATTTTGGTGCGGTTGGTATCATGGGTGATGGCGACAACAACCTGGTATCGCACTGCGAGTTGTACAATATTCCATATTGTGCTATTAATGGCCTTGGCAGCAAGTCGGTTGCCGAATTCAACCTCATCTACGATTTCAAGCAAATGATGGTGGATGGCGGCGCAATTTACACGGGCGGAGTCGATTCCATGATTTACCGCAACAATGCAGTGATTTGCCGGAAAGGAAATACCACCGAAGGCTGGACCTACTATTTCGACGAGTTGGCGAAAAATTGCATCATGGAGAATAATCTGGCAGTCAATACCATTGTGCCGGTGCATCACCACATGGCAAACGATTTGTTAATGCGAAACAATATTTTTATCGACGAAGGCCTGCAAACAATCAGCTACCCGCTTTGCTCCAATCTTAATTTCACCGGAAATACATTCATTGCCAGCAAAGTCCGGTTTTCAGGACCAAACGGGGAAAAAGGTTCAACAAAAAAAGAAAGCCTGAATGCCGTTTTTCAGAGATATTTCGATTGCACGGGCATAAGCAGTTTCGAAGGGAATAAATTGTTTGCAAATTCAGTAAGTCACGATATTTTACATGTTTACGGAACAGTTCGAAAAGCTGAATTCCTACCCGGGAAAAACCAACTGATTCAGGATAAAGCTGCCGAAAATGCAGTACTTCAAAAGCTTCCTGAACAGTTTTCCGAAGTCGGTTACCGGAAGAATTTTGATGCAATTTATAAAACGATGACTGGCTCAACCAACTAATTTAAAATCATAATTGTAATGAAAAAAAACATCTTCGGAAATTTATTGCTTCTCTCCGTCTGCATTGGCTATTCGTGTACCTCTCCTGCTACAAAAACAGCTGAAACAAGCGTTCCCAAACCTGAAATCAAATTGGCTCAAACTCCTCCAATGGGTTGGAACAGTTACAATTGTTTCGGCGGAAATGTTACCGAAGCCGAAGTAAAAGCCAATACCGACTACATGGCTGAAAAGTTGAAACAACATGGATGGGAGTACATTGTAGTTGACTTTTTATGGTATTGCGATGATCAAAATTCAGCCGAAAAATTTCAGAACCGTCGGCCAGATCAGCACATCGACGAGTTCGGTCGTTTATTTCCTTCTGAAAAACTTCATCCTTCTTCCGCAGGCGGAAAAGGCTTCAAACCTTTGGCAGATTACGTTCATTCCAAAGGATTGAAATTTGGTATTCACATCATGCGAGGCATTCCACGTCAGGCTATTTCAGCCAACACACCGATCAAAAACTCAACAGCAAAAGCGGCTGAAGTGGCCAATTTAGCTGATACCTGCGTTTGGTATGGTGGTTTAACCGGTTTGAAAATGACCAAAACTGGTGCGCAGGAATACTACAATTCTATTTTTGAACTCTATTCTGACTGGGATGTCGATTACATCAAAGTCGATGATATTTCTTTCCCGTATCATGCCGACGAAATTGAAGCTGTGCATGAAGCAATTGTCAACTGTGCGCGCCCAATTGTGTTGAGTCTTTCTCCCGGCCCGGCCTTTATCGGCAATCCGAAACACCTGGCTGAAAATGCCAATTTATGGCGCATCTCGGGCGATTTCTGGGACAAATGGCCGGCATTGAAACGTCAGCTTGAACTTTGCCGCGACTGGGCACCAATGGTAACCGAAGGACACTGGCCTGATGCAGATATGCTTCCGCTGGGAAAACTGAATATCAGAACGGAATTGAAAGACGGATTACCTCGGTACACCAATTTTACGAAAGACGAACAATATTTCCTGATGACATTGTGGTCGATCTTCCGCTCGCCGCTGATGATTGGAGGAAACATGCCTGACAACGATGACTTCACCGTTTCGCTTTTAACCAACGATGAAATGCTTCGGGTCAATCAACATTCAACAAACAACAAGGAAATCAGTTTCAAAAACGGAATCAGTATCTGGACTGCCGACGACAAAGAAAAAAAAGCAAAATATATTGCCATCCTGAACGTTTCTGACCAGGTTTCAGAAGTTACCTGCAATTCTGAAATATTAGGTATTTCAGATCAATCAGCCATTCGTGACATCTGGAAAAATGCCGATTTAGGAACCCTTGGAAAAGGTTTGTCAATGAGAGTGCCGCCTCATGGTGCGGTGTTATTTTCAGCAAAATGAAAATTTGTATCATGAAAAAAAAGACAGTTAGTGGAATTAGCAAAATCCCCTAACGCTTCTAACGGGTATCGAAATTTAACAACTTTGTCAAAAAGGGCGATGGACGTTACAAGTTCGATAATG
This sequence comes from Bacteroidales bacterium, assembly GCA_038248385.1. GTDB lineage: Bacteria > Bacteroidota > Bacteroidia > Bacteroidales > Prolixibacteraceae > Aquipluma. The sequence continues at coordinate 34,529 of JBBRXN010000019.1, read as the reverse complement.
TTTGGGGTAATTAATGAAATATGAATTGATTATAATTTTATCTAAAATACCTAAGTACGATGATTAAAAATTCAACTCGTCTTATCCTGATTTTTATCTTGCTGATTGGCCTCGAACGCACTAATGCTCAACATTGGCAAGCAGTTCCGCTGATTACCAAGACAATGAAAGATTTGGGTCTGAAGGGTGGCGAAGGCTGCCAGGTCGTTCAGGCAATTGAGTGCGACCAGACCGATGGTTCTTTTTTGCTGATGGGAACTGATGTGGGCGGAATTTACCGAAGCCTGGATGGTGATAAAACATGGGCTCCCTGCAATATTGGTTATTCAGCAAGAGGAAATACCGGATTTGCCATCGACCCAAACAATAACAGGAGGGCATTGGCGGTAGGTGCCAATAGTACAAAAAATCAAAGTCACGGATTATACCTGACAATTGACCAGGGAGCAAGCTGGAAACAAGTTAAAGCCGAAGGAAACTATGATGTTTATGTCGGAATGTTCGACAAAGTCGATTTTGTAAAAAGTAGTTTCGATGTAACTTTGGGTTATTCGAAAATTGCTTATTGGTCGAATCCGGCCGGAGGAATCTATAAATCGTTGGATGGAGGAACAACCTGGGCCCAAGTAAACGCCAATTACGGGAAAAGCATTCTGAAAGTTCATCCTGAAAAAGGCAATGTGTACATTGCCAACAGCACCGGTTTTTATAAAAGCACTGACGGTGGAGTAACTTTTATACAAAAGTTGAATGAGAATATTAAAGACATGGATGTGGTTACCACAGCTCCCGACAAGGTTTTTCTTTGTACTGCCAGCAAGTTTTTTGTTTCGGCTGATGGTGGCGAAAACTTTACAAAAATTACAACAACCGGATTTCCTACGAATGTAATAACACTCAATGTTAGTCCAGCAAACTCTGATTTTATGGCAGTTTGTCATAAAGCTAATGATTGGGGAGGCCCGATTTATTATTCGAACGATGGTGGTCTCAAATGGTCGGTTGCTGCGCGAAGTAATGCCCAGTCATTCATGCCATATAACGACCGCAATCAAAAATTTGCCTGGCACCCTACCGACCCAAACAAAGTATGGGCCTTGGGAGGCGACTGGATTTCGAGTAGCAAAGACGCTGGCAAAAGCTTTGCCTGGGATGCCAACGGATACAACGGAATCTTGGTTGGCGGATTCTTCAATTTCAACATTGCCGATCCAAACCTGCTTTTTGTTGCTTCACAGGATTACAATGGCGCATTTACCAAAGACAATGGCCAAACTTGGAAATACTGTAACGCGGCCAACCTGGGCTGGGGTGGGTTCACCTATGGAGCCTATGCGGCTGGCGCCGATGTGTTGGTAACCCAAAAATCGTCAAATTGGGGACAGGATGGGCAGCTAACCATCAGCAAAAATGGTGGAGGTAGTTTTGTGAATACCTCGATGATTTGCACCGGGCTTGATGTTGGCTGCGGCGATCCGAAAGATCCTAATGTGATCTATTTCAGCAATTATTACAGTAAAGATTTGGGAACAACTTGGAAAGTGATGAATGGTTGCAATGGTGTTTTGATACCGAATATTTATGGTGAAAAGGAAGTTTATGGCGCAAGTGGAAACAAAGTTGTAAAATCAACCGATAAAGGTGATAACTGGACTACTGTTGCCACTTTCCCTGGCGATGTGCAGGATATTGCTGTAGATCATGTTTTAAACCGACTTTATGTTGTTGTAAATAGTGACCGCTTATTTCAGCTCGATGCCAGCGGTTTGAAAGAGCTTACCTCAATAATTCCAAAAGATCAGTACAATGCAGCAGCGATTGGAACTGTTGCAACCGATCCGAATGATCCGAAAATCGTTTATTGTGCCGGTGCAAAAAATGTATATAAAAGCGATGGAAGTGTTCGTCGATCAATAGATGCAGGCAAAACATGGCAAATTATCACACCAAACAACCGCACAAACAATGGCATTGAAATGGGCGACGGAGCAAACGAAGTATTTGCCCTTCGGGTAAATCCGCGTACCCGTGAACTATGGGCCGCCGGAAGTTGCTACGGAATATGGAAAGAGGCTGGTATAAAAAGCCTGACCGTTAATATTAGCGAACCTGCCACGAAGAGTGTTTTTGTTTCAGGAACCGATATTGTTATCAAAGCCAATACCACCATTCTTGATCAGCCCGTTACAAAAGTAGAGTTTTATAATGATGCTGAAAAAATTGGAGAATCGACAACTGCACCGTTCCAGTTTACATGGACAAAAGCGCCAATTGGAAACTATAAAATAAAGGCTAAAATCACTGATTCAGCAGGAAAATATACAGAATCAGTATTGGTTGAAATAATCGTACAGGTATCGCTTTCACCTGAAATCGTCATAACAGCTCCTGCCGCAAATACATTCTTTGCTGAAAATTCGAACATCAGCATTTCGGCAACGGCAACTGACAAAGACGGTACTGTTAGCAAGGTTGAATTCTTCAATGGTGCGGAAAGATTGGGAGAATCGCTGTCAGCGCCTTACAATTTTGAGTGGAAAAATGTTCCGAAAGGTGATTATATCCTGACAGCAAAAGCAACAGACGACACCGGAGTGACAGGAACCTCGTTGCCTGTGCCGGTTTCTGTGAATGGGCAGTTGGGCCAATTAACTTATACCGAAAATTTTGATGACGGGTTGGCTCAGAACTGGCAAAACCTTGGCGGCATCTGGCTGGCCGAAAGCAATCAATACCATGCCAGCGCCACAAACGGAATCTTTATCAGTTTTTATGATGGAAGTACTTTTTTCAATTACATATACACCGCCCGTTTGAAACCCGAATGGGGTAACATCTTCGGAATGGTGTTCAATTATGTTGATAGCAAAAATTACTACCGCGTCGAGTTCGGGAATAGTCCTCGGAATGCTTCGCTGTTTGAAGTGAAAAATAGCTCCGAAAAATTACTTTCAACTGCGGCTTATACCGGTGGCGGAGAAGGCGTTTATTCAACCGTGAAAATAACCAACGATGGTAAAACTACCTCCATCGAAGTAAACGGTAAAGTCGTATTTGCGAAGATTGCTACCACTGCTTTTCGGTATGGAAGAATCGGCTTATATGCCTGGTGGCAGCCGGTTTGGTATGATGATATTGAAGTGATAGCCGAAAGCAAAGGTTTTCCGGTCGGAATAAATCCCATTGCTGATATGGAAAGAAACTTTGTCTTTTTCCCAAATCCTTTGATTTCGGGAAACCTGACCATTCAGCTTTCAAAGCCTGAAAAAAATATCCGCACAGAAGTTTTCAATCTTACCGGGCTACTGGTGTGGTCAAATCTTAATCCTGAAGCTCAAACGATTACTGTTTCTGAACAGGCCTTCCACAACAATGGCTTGTATATCATCAGAATAAACTCTGAAGAAACCTCTAATCAGTGCAAGATCATTTATCAGGGAAATTAATCGCTACAAAAATCTAAACAATGAACAACCATAGAGTAAGAACCATTTCAATTTTGGCAATCTTCATCCTTATTGCCAATTCAATTTCTGCACAAATTGCACCAATCAGCTTGAATGCTGACAATCCGCATTACTTCAGCTACAAAGGGAAACCGACAGTTCTCATTACTTCCGGAGAGCATTATGGCGCTGTGATGAATCCTGATTTCGACTACAAAATTTACCTGAAGACGCTGCAAAAAGATGGTCTTAACCTGACAAGAACCATGACTGGCGCTTATTTTGAACCTGCTGGTGCTTTCAATATTTCAAAAAACACGATGGGGCCTGATAAATCAAAATTTCTATGCTCCTGGAAGCGAATTGGCACTGATTTGAAATTCGACCTCACACAATGGGATGAAGCGTATTTTGCTCGGCTGAAAAATTTTATGGCTGAGGCGGAAAAACGTGGAGTTATTGTGGAGCTTTCCCTATCTTGTCCGTTTTACGAGGAAATGCAGTGGAAACTCAGTCCGTTTAATATCAAAAATAACGTCAATAATCTGGGTGATATTCCACGTACCGATGTTTACACCCTCGATAAAAACAAAGGATTGCTGGCTGTTCAGGAAAAAATGGTTCGAAAACTGGTCGAGGAACTGAAAGGCTTTCCGAACCTGATTTATGAGATCTGCAACGAGCCTTATTTTGGCGGAATTACCCTGGAATGGCAGGAATATATTTCGAAAGTGATTAACGATGCCGAACAATCATTTCCGCATAAACACCTGATTTCGCAGAATATCGGCAATGGCTTCGAGAAAATTAAAAACCCGAATCCGTTGGTTTCGGTGTTTAATTTTCATTATGCAGCACCACCCAAGGCGGTTTCTCTCAACTATGATCTGAATAAAGTAATCGGCGAAAACGAAACCGGTTTCAACGGACAAAAAGATTCGACCTACCGAAAAGAAGTATGGGAATTGATTTTAACCGGAGCTGGCTTATTCAACAACCTCGACTATTCGTTCACCACCGACAACGAAAATGGCACTTTTCAATATCCTGAAAAGCAGCCAGGCGGAGGGAGTCCTGCATTTCGGAAGCAATTGGGCTACCTGAAAAAATTCATGGATTCATTCAACTTTGTAGCTATGAAACCTGATACATCAATTTATTCAGGAGGTTTGACAGGCAAAAATAAGGTCATTGTTTTGGCCGAAACCGGAAAACAATATGCAATTTACTGGATGGGCGGAAAACAGGTGAAGCTTGACATTCAGCTTCCCAAAGGAGATTATTCTATTTTGTGGTTAAATCCGATGACAGGCAAAACCCAAAAGAAAAGTTCATTCAGCCATTCCGGAGGAATTGCAAAGTTTGAATCGCCAAACTATCAGGAAGATATGGCATTGAGGATAGATAGAAAGTAACTCAACTTATAACCGAAACTATGACTATTAAACTGAACAAAAGCTCGAAGTTTATAATTGCATTCCTGTTGGCTGGTTTCTGCCTGATCAGCTGCAAAAATGAAAAGCCTTTGTCGCTTGCTGAAAACAGTATGTTGAAAATCTCTGTTCCCAACACCGATCAGGTTTTCTGGGAATACACAGTTTTGAAAACCGGTAAAACTTTTTCGTTTCAGGCTCCGGAATTTGAAATTGACGGTAAACTTTGCAAGTCAAAATTAGCGTCAGTTAAACTGATAGAAAACCCTGTCAAGTTAAAAAACGGAGTGACTGAATATGTAATTGAAGGTGATCTGTCCGGAATTCCTGACATTTCCCTTCGTGCTACTTTTCAAGTTTCGGAAGATAATCCCATCGTTAAATTTCGCTACAATATACTCAGTCAGGGAAATCATCAACTGACAAAATCCGATGATCACGATCAGATCAATTATCTGAATGTTTCGTTGCAAGGTTTTTCAGGAGTTAAAGAGATCAGGCTTTCCGAATTCAACGAAATGGTGCACAGTTTTAACCTCTCTGAGCGAAACATTGAAGAAAAACATTTTGCTGACAGCATTCGCCTGATGGGCCCGTTGGTTGTTGCCTCCGATGGAGCAAACTCATTTATAATGGGCTACGAACATGGATCGCAGGCACCCGATAAATTTCTTCAGTTTAGCCTGAAACCCGACCATTCTGTTAATCTTCAGGCTGTAAAAGGGAATTATTTCAACGGTTATAAAATCAATAAAGATCAATCGTACCAAACCATTTGGTTCGAAGTGGGTGCTGTTGCCGGCGATGAAAATCTGTTGGCCGCTAACTTCCGGAGTTTCGTACTTCACCACATGAGCCAGAACAACGAAAGCCGCAAACCTTATATTTTTTACAATACCTGGAATTTTCAGGAAAGAAACAAACATTGGTTCAAAAAGCCGTATCTGGCCGATATGACCCTCGAGCGGATGATGCGTGAAATTGATGCAGCCCATCAAATGGGAATTGAGGTTTTTGTGATCGATGCCGGCTGGTTTGAAAAGACAGGCGACTGGCAACCCAGCCTGAAACGATTCCCTGACGGACTAAAAACCATCAGCAAAAAGCTAAAAGAGAACGATATGAAACTTGGTTTGTGGTTCAATCCAACCGTTGCGGCTGTTTCAAGCAACATGCTGAAAAACCACCGCGACTGTGTCCGCACGCGTAACGGCGATGAAGGAAAACCTTCTAAGGTTTGGGAAACGGAAGAAAGCTACGGCATGTGCCTGGTTAGCCCATACCGCGATGCATTTGCTGACGAACTGATCCGTCTCAACAAAGAATTGGGCGTCACCTATTTTAAATGGGATGCTATTGGCCAATACGAATGCAACGACCCTCGCCATTATCATGGAAATGATTCAAATACACCTCAGGAACGCATGGAATCGTATGCTTTCGAGATCGGCAAATCGATGTGTTATGTGGTTGATAAACTTTGTAAAGAATGCCCTGAAGCTATTGTTGATTTTGATATTACTGAAGGTGGACGGTCGGTTGGATTGGGCTTTTTGAGTTCAGGAAAATACTTCCTTATCAACAATGGTCCTTACTTCTTTAATTACGACATTCCGTTTGATCGTGAAAACGGACAGTGGAACATTTTCTTTTATCCCGGTCCGGCTCGTACCTGGATTTGCCGCACACCGCTTACTTTCGACAAGTGGATTCCAACCTCACTTTTCCTGACTCATTACCTGCCCGACGATCCTTACGAAAATCAGTCGATTGCCGTTGGCTCGCTCATTTTAGGTCAAAACGGAATCTGGGGCGACTTGCCGAAAATTTCTCCTGAAGGAGTTGCTTTCTTTGCTCAAACCCTCGGAATGTACAAACAAGTTCGTGACGACATGACCGAAACAGCCATAATTCGCGACGGAGCAGTTGGCGGCAGTCCTGAAGTTTACGAGAAAATTAATCCGGTAACAGGGCGTGGGGCAATTGTAATTTTCTCCAGTCATGCCGGATCTTACAGCTACATTTCAAAGACAAAGGTTGACCCGAAACATTGGGAAACACGCGACACACAAGTAAAAATATTACCTTCGGGTTTGGTAAGGATCGACACAAAATTCAGCACTGCCGAGGCCAAAATCATTTTCTTTGGAGTGAAATAGTATTTTCCACTCAAGCCAATGAAATTGACAACTTTTTCATCCAATGGCCTTCAATTTTAAAATATATTTGTGATATTTGTCATACTTTTTCATGACAAAAAAAATCAACTATCATGTTCAAAATCCAGACTTTAAACAAGATCGATCCTGAAGGATTGAAAATTTTCCCTCTTGACAAATACGAAATTGCCAGTGAATTCACTAATCCTGATGCAATTATCGTTCGCAGTCAGGCCATGCACGACATCGAATTGCCATCCAGTTTGCTTTCCATCGCAAGAGCCGGCGCCGGTGTAAATAATATTCCGGTCGAAAAATGCACTGAAAAGGGAATTGTTGTTTACAACACCCCCGGAGCAAACGCCCATGGCGTAAAAGAAATTGTAATTGCCGGAATGCTACTCGCTTCGCGTGACATTACCGGGTCAATTGAATGGGCTAAAACCTTGAAAGGTAAGGGAGCTGAAGTTGCTGCTTTAGTTGAAAAAGGCAAAACCAACTTCGGTGGAACCGAAATCCGTGGAAAATCCCTGGCTGTAATTGGTCTGGGCGCAATCGGCGTATTGGTTGCCAATGCAGCACAGGCTTTAGGCATGAATGTATTGGGGTACGATCCTTATATTTCGGTTTCACACGCATGGAAATTAAGCCGGAACGTAAAAAAAGCCGAAGGATTGGAATCACTTCTTTCAGGTGCCGATTTTGTTACCCTACATGTCCCGTTGATACCCGAGACCAAAGGCTTCATCAATAAAGATAAACTGAAGATGATGAAGAACGGAGTTAAAATTCTGAACTTTGCCCGTGGTGGACTGGTCAACAATCATGACATAATTGAAGCCATCGAATCAGGGAAAGTTGGAAAATACGTCACCGATTTTCCTGAAGATGAATTGATTAATGTGAAAAACATCATCGCCATTCCTCACCTTGGAGCTTCGACCGAAGAGTCGGAAACCAATTGTGCGATTATGGCGGTAAACCAAACCATCGATTATCTGGAAAACGGAAATATCATCAATTCGGTCAATTTCCCTGATACTCAAATGGAACGAAACGGTGGAACCAGAATTGTGGTGGCCAATAAAAATGTACCTAAAATGGTTAGCCAGATTTCGGCATTACTTGCCCACGAAGGCCTCAACATTTCGAATATGCTCAACCGGAACAAGGATGAAATAGCCTATAACATTATTGATGTTGACGGATTGGTTCATGCCGGAATAAGAAACCTGATTTCGGCAATTGAAGGTGTTGTGATGGTAAGAATTCTTCCTCCGAAATAATAATCGTCGGTAAAACATTTATTTGATACCCGGTAAATAGTGCCTAAATGCTATCTTTGCCGGGTATTATTTAAAAAAAAAATCTATCAAATTACAAATAATGGAAAAAAATCTCGTAACGAAAGCGGCTGACAATGTTCGTATTCTTTCGGCAGCAATGGTCGAAAAAGCTAAATCAGGTCATCCCGGCGGTGCAATGGGTGGCGCCGATTATATTACTGTCCTTTATTCTGAATTTCTGAATTATGATCCAAGTGATATGACCTGGATAAACCGTGACCGTTTCTTTTTGGATCCTGGTCACATGTCACCCATGCTATACTCCGTTTTGTCCATGAATGGTTTCTACACCATGGACGAACTGGCCAATTTCCGTCAATGGGGCAGCCCAACTCCGGGCCATCCTGAAGTTGAACCTGCCCGTGGTGTCGAAAACACATCGGGTCCGCTCGGCCAAGGTCATACGATGGCAGTTGGAGCAGCAATCGCAGAACGGTTTTTAGTAGCACGTTTTGGTGAATGGATGGCTCATAAAACCTACACTTTCATTTCTGATGGCGGTGTTCAGGAAGAAGTTTCGCAGGGTGCCGGGCGCATTGCCGGTTTCCTCGGATTGAACAACCTGATCATGTTCTATGATTCAAACGATATCCAGCTTTCGACTGAAACGAACGCTGTAACCAAAGAAGATACCGCAAAAAAATATGAAGCGTGGGGCTGGAAAGTTGTAACCATTGAAGGAAACAATGCCGACCAGATTCGCACTGCTTTAAAGGAAGCACAATCAGAAAAAGAAAAACCAACCCTGATCATCGGTAAAACCATTATGGGATTAGGCGCTTTAAAAGCTGACGGTTCAAGTTTCGAACGTCAATGCGCTACACATGGAATGCCATTGGGAGAAGCAGGAGCATCATTCGAAAAATCAATCGAGAACCTGGGAGGCGATCCTCAAAATCCATTTGTCATTTTCAACGATGTTCAGACCTTGTTCGATCATCGAAAAAATAAATTGGTTGCAGCCGCAGCTGAGAAAAAAGCCTTACAATTAGCATGGGAAAAATCAAATCCTGAATTGGCCGAAAAACTGGCTACCTTCTTCAGCAAAGAAGCTCCGAAATTCGATTTCAGTAAAATAGTTCAAAAAGCAGGTTCAGCAACACGTGCCGCTTCGAGTACCGTTTTGGCTGCCTTTGCCGGCGAAGTTGAAAACATGATTGTTTCATCTGCCGACCTTTCAAACTCTGATAAAACCGACGGTTTTCTGAAAAAAACTACCGCTTTTACCAAAGGCGATTTTTCCGGATCATTCTTTCAGGCGGGAGTTTGCGAGCTGACAATGGCTTGCATCATGAACGGCCTGGCGCTTCATGGCGGAATTATTCCGGTTTGTGGCACGTTCTTCGTGTTCTCCGATTACATGAAACCAGCGGTGCGTATGGCTGCCCTGATGCAATTACCTGTAAAATATGTCTGGACCCATGATGCTTTTCGAGTAGGTGAAGATGGACCGACTCACCAGCCAGTCGAACAGGAAGCTCAAATCCGCCTGATGGAAAAGCTTAAAAATCACCATGGCAAAAATTCAACTTTGGTGCTTCGGCCAGCCGACTGCGAAGAAGCAACAGTGGCATGGAAACTGGCACTCGAAAATATGGATTCGCCCACAGCGCTGATTTTATCACGTCAGAATATCAAAAACTTGCCATCGAAAGGCAACCGTTATGATGAAGCTCAGCAAGCAGCAAAAGGCGCCTACATTGTTACCAATAGCGAAGGAACACCGGATGTGATCCTTTTGGCAAGCGGTTCTGAAGTTGCCACCTTGGTTGAAGGTCAGGTACTGCTCGAAAAAGAAGGCATCAAATGCCGCATTGTTTCTGTTCCTTCCGAAGGATTGTTCCGCAGCCAAACGAAAGAATATCAACAGAGTGTATTGCCTTCCGGGGTTAAAAAATTCGGAATGACGGCCGGTTTGCCTGTGAATCTTGAAGGATTGGTTGGTGCCGACGGCAAAGTATTTGGTCTGGAATCGTTCGGATACTCTGCACCTTACACCGTATTGGATGAAAAACTTGGATTTACTGCCGAAAATGTTTACAAACAGGTAAAGGAAATTCTGGCATAATAATAATAAAGGATTCCATCCTTCAGAAGAGGGATGGAATCCTTTTTCTCCCAATTTTATACTTATTTTCGTTGAAATTTTGGGACTACATTCACTTCTGAAACTTTTTATTATGAAACAAATTGCTGTTACAATACCCGACAATAAAGAGACCCTTTTTATTGAGTTGATGAAAAACCTTTCATTTGTTAAAGGAATTGAAAGTGTTGAGAATATAGATATACCAGAATGGCATAAAGCCATAATTGACCAACAGACTGAAAATTACAAGGAACACCCCGAAAGCTTCCAGAACTGGGAAGATGTTCAAAAGGAAATAAACCAAAAATATGGCTTATAAAATTATTGTCAGCCCTGCTGCCAACCTCGACATTACCTTTTACATCGACTGGTACAACAAGGCTCAACCCGGACTGGGAATAAAGTTTTATAAGCAGCTTCAGTTTATTTTCAAAATTCTCCATAAAAATCCATTTGCCTTTCCAGTAAGGTATAAAAGCAGCCATTCGGCTTTAGTAAAGAAATTTCCTTACCTGATACACTATTATGTTGATAAAGAAAATAGTATTGTAATCGTTAGCTCTGTACTGCATACAAGTCGCGATCCTATAATCTGGCAGGAACGTAGCAACAAACTCTAAAAAAACTCATACAGTTAAAAGGATTCCATCCTTGAAAATAGTCACCTTTCAACGTCCGCGACGAAAAACTTGGATTTACTGCCGAAAATGTTTACAAACAGGTATAGGAAGTTCTGGCATAATATCTTGAATAAAAGCATTTTATAAAGAAGGCAGCTCGATTGAGCTGCCTTCTTTATTTTGCGATCTCATTTTTTCCCAGGTCGAAATGCTTCAAGTTTGAAAACGAACTCAAAAAATATCAAATGGCCATAATGTGTCTGAATCTTATTTTTGTCCCAAGAGAAGAATGAGGGATAATAATTAATTCCAAGATTAAAACCATTGGAAATCCGGAAATACGTTGACAAGGCCAATCCTATATTATTCTGAATCTTAGAGAATTTTAACCTGTCGATATAATCCGGATACAATTCCACAGTTTCTCTTTCGTAATAGGAAGTTCGATTGTATTGAATACCTAAATCACAATGGAATCTATTGAAATCACGACCAATCTGAATGTCACCATAAGTTGCAAATGACCGGTCATAACTACCTTTGTAATCAACTGGAGCCGGAAATGGAGCCATAAAATCAGTCAATGCACCAATATCCATGTTAACGCAATATTTATCACTAAAATAATACTCTGCTCCTCCTGAAATTCCTAAAAATCCGAATGAATTGCCATAACCATGATCTTTATTCAGATAAAAATGATTCCCTTCAGGAATGGAAAGCTTAAAATTTAATAGATGTTTTTCTGGTTTAATCCATGGCTTATACCTTCTTGTTAAATATTGGTTGGTTGGTTCGAGATTTATCGTAACATAAGGCGGATAAGCAAATCTTTTCGGGTTCGTTAAATCAATTGCATAACCAAAAATCCCAATGCCGGAAAACATATTACCCATCCAAAATGCAGTAGATAATTTGCTGTTAATTTGAATTAAATTTTGTACACCATCTTTTTTTGCAGTTATCAACAAATCATTCCTCGAGCGTATAGGATAAATACATGTTGGCGTGTAGTACCACCTGTTAGTATCGTTGTTTACACAAAATTTCAAGGAGTCAACATCGGAATGCACATTTACATTAACTGTCCGACGATTAATCAATGTAGCGCACGAACTAAACAAAAATCCTATTAGTATTATAATTGAAAGTCTTGCCATAGCACAATTTTCAAATGCAATCTACCGCCAATCAATAAGCTACTCTTATGCACTTATGTGTTTTAATCTTAAAACTCAGGAATGCTTGAAGAACTTGTTGTAAACCTGCATATTACGATCAAGGTGCGCCTGCATTTTATCGTAAGCACGTTCAGCATCCTTCTCACGAATAGCATTCACAATTTCTTTGTGATAACCAAGTGTAATCTCTTTCTCACCTTCAATATTGGCATAAATAAAGTTGCGCATGCGGGGCAACAAACTATGCACCGGTTCCATGGTAACGATCACAAAAGGATTTTCGGTTGCACGTGCCACTGACAGATGGAAACGGTTATCAATATCCGATTCGAGTTGGGTATTATCAGGATTGCATTTGGCAAATTCGATTAAATTGTTCTCCATGATTTTCAGATCCTCATCAGTTCTGTTCAAGGCAGCCATTTTGGCAATTTCGGGTTCAAAAGCCAGGCGAAGCTCAATAATCTGACTAATCAGATTTTCGTCGAACTTCAAGTCGTAATACAAATTGAGAGAACTGATGGCATCTTTCATGTCAATCTTGGTGACCACCATTCCACTCCCCTTTTTGATTTCGATCAATCCACGGGCGCTCAACCTCCGCAATGCTTCACGAAGGGCAGTGCGGCTAACAGCGAACATCTCACACAATTCTCGTTCAGAGGGAAGTTTAGCCCCGATTGGCAACTTCTTTTCACGGATAGCACGTTCAATGTTCCGTTCAATTTTCTGACTCAAAGTTTGTGTGGTACCAATTTTTTGAAAAATATCTTCCATCGCTTCCATGGTTAATCAGCTTAGTTTAAATCACCTGTTCATACAAAGAAAACGTTTTTTTGTAATTCGTATGCTATCATACAGAAAAAACCTTTTCCAAAGGGTTCTGCTTTGAAAAAGGTTTTTATTGATCGGATTTGATCTCACTTGACGAAAACAAAATATGTCTATATTCTGTTTAAAAGAAAGGACATGTTCTGTCTCTACTTCCGGCTAATTTCAATCAGCTTGCCTTCGTAAGTAACCGTTGTGTCGGCTTTTTTGCTTAAATCGAAAGCAACCGGTTTGTCCTTCCCTATCCACACAATATTAAAAGTACGCGATTTCAACATTCCATCAAAAAATCCGATTTCATTGCCAATGGTCAGTTTTCCTGATTGTTCACTGTATTTAAAAGGTATCGTACAGAAATCTCCTTTTTCATAATTGTAATTCACACCTTCATCTTCGTACATAGTGAATTCAGCATCTTTTCCGGTGTAAACATATAAGGTAATTACATCGGCTTGTTTCTCCCCGGTGTATTGTATTTCAGGACCAAAAGGCACAATCGAACCTTCTTTTACAAACAAAGGCATCCGTTCGTAAGGCGCATCGACACTGATCTGTTGTCCGCCTTCAATGAATTTTCCTGAATACAAATCATACCAGCCCGCAGCAGCCGGAAAATAAACTTCGCGTGTTGTTGCTTTATACTTATATACCGGGGCAACCATCAGCGAAGGCCCGAACATGTATTGATCGCCAATGTTGTTCACCTTCGTATCGCCGTTGAAGTCCATAATCAACGCACGCATGATGGTATAATCTTCGAAATGAGTTTTCCCGGCCAAAGAATATATGTAAGGCATCAAACGATAACGCAACTTATTGGAATAGACCATACTTTTATAGGCAGGATGGGTTTCAGGAGCCATGTTGTAAACCTCGCGGTACGGAAATTGCCCATGACTGCGGAAAAGCGGACAGAAAGCGCCAAACTGGTACCAACGGGCATTCAGCTCGCGCCATTCGTTCAAATCTTCTGAACCTGCCTTGGCATTTGCATAACGGTTTTCAACGCAAAAACCACCGATATCCATTGTCCAATATGGAATTCCGGAAATGGCATAATTCAAACCAGCTGAAATCTGTGCTTTCATATCTTCCCACCGTGTACCGATGTCGCCGCTCCAGGTAGCTGTTGAATAACGCTGTAAACCTGCAAATCCCGAGCGTGTTAAAAGAAATACCCGTTTGTTCGGATCAACACCGCGCTGACCATTGTAAATCGCATCGGCATTCATCAAAGCATAAGCATTGAAATATTTGGTCGATGGGCCGAGAGCGGTCGGGCCAGATAATTTCTTGCGGTATTCAATGCTGGCATTCGAAAGGATATCAGGCTCCGAAGCATCCATCCACCAGGCATCAAATCCTTTAGTGTAAAGGTTCTCACGAATCTGTTCCCAGAATAATTTACGTGCATCAGGATTGTAGGCATCATAAAACGAACCGATATAACCTTTGCCAATCCAGTCGCGCACACTGTCTTTTACCGCTTGCTGATACATCCAGCCTTTGCTGTCGAATTCCTTGTAATGCTCGGTGGTATAGTAAAATTTAGGCCAGACGGAGATCATGATTTTAGCATTCAACGCATGGACTTTGTCAACCATTCCTGTTGGATCCGGGAAAAAAGCAGGGTTAAACTCATGTGATCCCCAGGAATCAACGGGCCAGTAACTCCAGTCGAGCACAATGTTATCAAGCGGTATCTGGCGACGGCGATATTCTTTAACTACATTAATCAATTCGTCAGCCGATTTATAACGCTCGCGGCTTTGCCAGTAGCCCATGGCCCACTTTGGCATGATCTGCGCTTTACCCGTTACAGTGCGATAACCACTTATCACATTATCGATGTTGTTTCCATGGATAAAATAATAGTCGATCTGATCACCCATTTCAGAGGTCAGCGACAATGTATTTTGATCGGATTTTGCTCTTGGACTCAGAGCTTTCAGACCGATATAGGAAGTTCCGCCATCGGGTTTCCATTCCAGGCGAAGAGAATATTTTTTGCCTTGCGCCAGCTCTTTTGTAAACTTGTATGTATTCGGATTCCAGGCGGTGCGCCAGCGTTCAGGAACAACCAGCTCGTCGTTGATGAAAACTTTGGTGTAACCGGCATAATACAATTTGAAATGAAATTCTCCGGACTCTTTTGGCTCAATCTGGCCTTTCCAAACAATGGTTGAATTGTTGAACTGAAATCCTTCAGGAAATTTTTTAATAGTTGTCAGATTTTCATAATCAACTGCCGATTCGTTGCGGTTGGCATATACATTATTTGTATCAGAGTTGGTGTAGTAGAGAGCTGACAATCCGCCCTCCTCGCCTTTCGCATTGAAAAGTTTAAACTGATCCAAATCAGCGTAATCGCGCGGATCGCCAAATTTGGTTAGCGAATAATTGTCCCACAAAATTCCATAGTTCTTATTCGATACTACAAATGGAACCGATACTTTGGTATTGTACTGATACAGGCTTTCGTTGCGTCCTTTGTAGTTAAACTCATCCGACTGATGTTGTCCCAAGCCATAAAATGCTTCATCATCAGGTGATTCAAAAACTTGCGAAAAGGTATATCCATTGGTTCCTTCAACATTTATCGGCGAAAATGATTTTCCGTCTTTCCTTTCCTGAAGGACTAACATATTGTTTTCATCATAAAACTTCACTTCTCCTGAAACCATTGAAACCTTCACTTTTACTTTGGCTGTTGACAGAATCACACTGTCGTTCTGTTCAATAATTTCAAATTTGACAGGTTCGGCTGTCTGATCCACGACACAAAGACTT
This sequence comes from Bacteroidales bacterium, assembly GCA_038248385.1. Classification (GTDB taxonomy): domain Bacteria; phylum Bacteroidota; class Bacteroidia; order Bacteroidales; family Prolixibacteraceae; genus Aquipluma. The sequence continues at coordinate 18,634 of JBBRXN010000019.1, read as the reverse complement.
TTAACTCTGGAAAGCACGTCAGTTGGCGAGGCCATTACACGAACAATCTGTTCATTAATAACTTCAAGATTTACGATTTTGGCACCTTTTTCTGTTTTCGATTTCGGATGTATAAGCACTCCGTTCGGGGTTTTCTCCCATACTTTTTGTGAACAGGCTGCCAAAAACAGCACAGTAACAGATAGAAACAAAATTCTTTTCATGGTATGTCGGATTTAGTGTTTACTGTATAAATAACAATTTGAAACAAAAATAGGGTTTTAGAACAGTTTAATACCCTTCATTCTGGTTTTTTATACCAATATTAGGGTTGGCCAGAATTTCACTTAAGGGTATCGGAAAAACCATTTGGTACTCGTAAGTTACTGTCGGCAATAATTTTATTGCACGTTTGGTTCGGATCAGGTCGAACCATCGCTTGCCCTCAAAAGCAAATTCCAGTTGTTTTTCATGCTCAATCAGATTTTGCAATGAACGAACTCCTGAATCTGCCATAGGAGCTAATCCGGCACGTTTCCGAATCACATTGATATCTGCAAATATCAAAGTACGATTGATTACAGAATCAAGCTGATAATTGGCTTCGGCGCGTATAAAATACAATTCGGCAGTGCGTAAAACAATCACCCGGTCCTTTCCTGTGATCAGGTCAGAATACTTCGTTGTAAAGTATTTACCAGTCTGAAATGAAGCGATCAAAGGTTTTCGCAAATCCTTATCATCCATGCTTATCAGATCAGCGGAAGGAGCATTCTCATACCTGCCTCCCAAGGTATTCGGATAATTGTATTCTGCAAGCCGGTTTTTATCAGAGGCGCTGAAGGGAATGTAAAACAGAATCTCATTGCCTGGATCGGATGCAGACTGGAATAAATCTTTGTAGGAGGCTTCAAGATAGGGTCTTTCCAGTATAACCATACTGGCATTTTGACTTGCCTGTTTGGGATTTCCACGTGTAAGTTCAACACTGGCAAGCAGAGCAGTTGCAGCCAGCGCGGTAGCTTTATCCGATTTTTTGTTTAATATATTTAATCGGGCAAACTCAAGATCAGCTACAATCTGTTCGTAAACAAGATTTACCGGATTCCGGGGCAGAAAATTTTCAGGTGAATCAGACCGGGTGGGCAATAATTTTAACGGAATTGCCCCATACAATCTTACCAGATTAAAGTAATGAAGCGCTCTTAAAAACCTCAGCTGTCCCTGAAAATCTTTTTTTTCCAAAGACGATAAAAAGCTATTGGACTCCAGTTGCAGAAGCATGTAATTTACACGGTTGACCGACTGATAAATATCGGCCCAGATTCCCTCCACCAGAATATTGTTGGCCAGCAGCGTATTTTTATCGACATCGTAGTACTCCACCTTTGTACCGCTGGCAATACTGTTGTCGGAGGCCAGATCACCCACAATAATGAGGTTACGTCCGTAATAATGCTGAAGCTGAAGACCATCGTAACAACCAACCAGAGCAGCATAAACATTCTCTTTATTGCTAAATGCCTCTTCTGCGGACACCTGCATCTTGGGCCGCAAATCGAGCTGACTTTCGCAAGCCGATGCCAACAATAGTATAACAATCAGAATTTTGCGCATAATCCAAGAATTAAACTTTTTGCCTGCGGACAGGTAAAGAAATCGGTTCCAAGCGTCATTGAGTTGTGCCCGTTGTAATTAACCTCCGGATCGATTCCGGAATACTTCGTAAAAGTAAGGAGGTTCTTTCCGGCAACAAACAGTTGCAAGGCTGAAAAACGGTATTTCGAGATTTTATTGGCCGGAAAATCATAACTCAACCGGATATTTTTCATCCGGAGAAATGAACCATCTTCGACAAAGCGCGATGAAATCCGCTGATTATATACACCTGCTTTTGGAACGGTACTGATATCGCCAGGCTTTTGCCACCGGGTCAGAACTGCGGTCGTCTGGTTGCTTTGCGACAGCGTTTCGGTATAAACACGGGTTGAATTGAAAATTTTGTTTCCATACGAAAACGAGAACAAAACATCAAGCTCAAAACATTTGTAGGAAAAATTACTTCCGAGTCCACCATAAAAATCAGGATGCGGACTTCCTATTTTCTTCCGGTCGATATCTGTAATTTTCCCATCCGAATTAAGGTCCTCGTAAATCAGATTTCCATCGGCAGGATTCACTCCCAGGGAATTGAAACCGTAGAAATAAGAAACCGGTTCCCCAACCGAAATGCTGCTTCCGGCCCGACCGATATCGTGGATGGGTTGATCCTTGTACAATTCAACCACTTCATTCCGGTTCGAAGTAAAGTTCAGAATGGCATTCCACTTCACTACTTGTTTCAGCAAGGGAATTTCAAGCGAGGCTTCAAAACCCCGATTCTGTAGTTTACCAATATTATCCATCACATAAGCATAACCTGATGAGGTGGCCATTGGTTTTTGAAGTAATAAATCTTTGGTTCGTTTTCGGTAATAATCGGCTCTCAGAGTCAAACCACCAATTAATTCAAGCTGTGTGCCGAAATTAAAATGGTTGGTTGATTCCCATTTCAAATCAGGATTAGCCAGTTGCGATGGGCTAATTCCGCCCTCACCGTTGTAGTTGTTGCCAGCCGAAAACAGATCGAGCGACATAAAATTGCCAATCTGATCGTTTCCTGTGATACCATAACTGACAGAAAATATAAGCTTGGTAACTGATTTACTCCTGAAAAACGACTCTTTTGATATGTACCAAAGTCCCGACACTGAAGGGAAAAAAGCAAACCGGTTGTTTTCTCCAAATTTGGAAGAGCCATCGTACCGCATATTCAATGTAAAAAAGTAAAGATCGTTCAGGCTGTATTTTACCCGTGAAAAAAGTGAATTTCCACGTGAATCGGTCTCAAACGATTGTGTGGCGATGGGTGTGGCAGCATCCTGAAGAAACTTGAAACTTGTACCAGGAAAATTCTGCGCTCTTAAAAAAACATCGTGCTGCCTGTTGTTTTCGAAACTGAATCCTGCTGTAAACGAAATCTGGTTTCGCCCCATCATCAAAGAGTAATCGGCATACGATGTATGGTAAAACCGAAGGGCATTGCTGGTTGCCTCGATGCCCAATCCATTGTATTTGGAACCCTGACGGGTGGTTTTTGGTGCAAAGGTTTGCTCACCCAGACTGTAAAAATCGAGACCTGACAGACTCTGAATCCTGAAGTTCCGAAACAAGTCGTAGCTTACTTTAAAATGAAATGTATTTCGGTAACTGTAAGCCAGATTTTTTTCGAGTTTGGCAATCGAAACCGGATTGGCATAAAATCCATCGTTGTTAAAACTGACATCAGGATTGTAAACAGGCAAAACCGGAGCCAGTGAGATGGCATTGGGGAGTGGTCCGTTAAGCGACTGATCGCCTTCAACACGGTTATTGATTGAATAGGCGAAACCATTGCCGGTTTCAATATTCAGCCGGTCATTGATCCGGTAATCATAGTTCACCTGAAGGTTGTAGCGGCTAAAATCTGAACCGATCAGAATACCTTCCTGATTAAAATAGTTACTGCTCAGATAATACCTCGATTGATTGTTTCCTCCTCTCAGTGACAGACCAATATCAAATGTGGGAGCAAGGCGAAATACTTCCTTTTGCCAGTTGGTGTTGGTTCGATTACCTGCAATGTCTTCACTGGTATAAACCGCCGGTTTTCCTGTCGCTATGGCCTTTTCATTCATAAGATTCATGTATTGGCTGGCATTGAGCATATCGAGCATGCCGGTGGTCTGCTGAATTCCGTATTGCGAATGAAAACTGATGGAATGATGGTTGGCAATTCCATGTTTGGTATTGATTAAGATAACCCCATTTGATGAATTTGAGCCAAAAAGCGAACTTGCAGCCGCGTCTTTCAATACCGAAACAGATTCAATATCATTCACATTCAAATCGCTGATGGCATCAATCGCCTGTCCGCTAAAATCGAGTTGCGAATAATCGCCGGTAATTACAGGTATTCCATCAACAATGTAAAGCGGCTTGTTTCCCGCATTGATTGAACTGATTCCCCGAATGGTTACATTCATTGCTGAACCAGGAGTTCCACCATTGGGCTGAATTTGCAAACCGGTTAACTGAGATTGCAGTGTTGCATTCAATGAACTGTTATTTGCCAGGTCTTTCAGATCCATTTTCATGAAAGAAACCGATCCGCTAACCAGGTCTTTGGATTCACGGCCAAATGCAACAACTATAGTTTCAACCAACTTCTGAATTTCCGCTTCCAGGTGAACATCAAATAGTGTATCACTCACTATTTTCACCATTTCAGGAGTAAAACCGATAAAGGAAATCCGGATGATTGGGTTTGAACGAGAGACCTTCAAATTAAAATTTCCGTCTGAATCAGCCACAGTACCTCCCGAAACATCAGTAAAGGTAATGTTGGCACCGGGCAATGACATATTTCGGGCATCTTTCACCGTTCCTGAAACCTGATAGCAGGCAGGAGAATCTGATGGTTTCAGCAGCACTTTTTTCCCGACAAAACTGGCTTCCAAACCTGCCTCCTGCACGATCTGTCTGATTATTTCATCAGCTTTTCGCAGTCGGGCAGAAAAGGAAATCAGTTTACTGCTGTTGATTTCTGTATCGCTGTAGGCAAATTCGAATCCCGAAAGCAAAGTGATTCTTTCCAGCACCTCTTTTAAAGGACGGGACTCAAACTCCACACTAATACTGACAGCAGTTTGTGAAAATAGTGAAGTATAAGTGCAGCATAAAAAAATCAGCAAGGCAACCCTATTTAATCTACAGGAAATTAAATAGCTGGAAACTGATATAAAATTTAGTGCATTCTGAATCATTTATGCCCGATTTGGAGCATAAATATAGGGCAATTTGTTATAGTTGACTATTTCTTCAAATCGAAATTTAAAGTATTGTCTGATTGCTTAACCTCAACGGGAGCAAGAGTCTTTATCAAGGCAAGAGATTCGGCCAAAGTTTCATGGTTTAGGCTAAAAGTAAAGCGATAATCAGCTGCTTTCTCCGAAACATTCATTTTCAATCCAAAACGAATGCTAAGTTTCTCTACTATTTCAGAAAGAGGCGTATTGTTGAAGATAAGCCCGGGTTCTTTCCAAAGGGTTAATTCACTGGCATTCACCCGCTCAGTTCTACTGATTCCTGACTCCTTGTTATATAAAAACTTTTCATCAGACATAAGTTGTTTTATCAACTTCCCATTCCTGTCTGTAATGCTAACAATACCTTCAACCAAAACCGTCTCAATATCCGGATAATCACTTCTATTCAGCACACTAAAAGAAGTTCCGGTAACTACAACCGAGAGTTTTCCGGCATTCACCTTAAAAGGAGCTTGATTTTTAACCACCTTGAAATAGGCCAGTCCATCAAGTTCTACAATCCTGTTTTTCTGAAAGTTGGACGGATAAACGACTTTGCTGTTTTCGGACAATAAAACCTGAGAACCATCGGGTAAGAACAAGGATTCAACTTCTCCGGATTTATTGGCAAACTGAATGTTATCGGCTGAATTCAATTTTTTGGAAATCACAAATACAGCTGAAGCCAGGCCAATCAACAACACAAAACCCGCGGCATATTTATAAAAATTAAGCTGCCTGGTTTTTCCTTTGCTGGCCGTTTTGCTCTGGATATTATTGAAAATCATTTCAAAATCCGGAGCATTTACCTTTGACTTCATTTCATCACTATTCTCCCACTGTTCTTCCATCAAACGATTTACGTCTTCCGACTCAAGCAAATCTCTTTCATCTTTCCGGCTGAGGGATCCGGTATAAAAGCGTTTAAATAATTCAGTATTCATTATTGTTGTTATTTTCTTCAACTTTCAAGTTGTTATATACTTATACACTTATGATGCTGGAATTACTTAAGAGATCAGAGAGATATTCTTCTCATTTCTTTCCTAATTGTTTGTAAAGCCAGACTTTTATGCACTTCAATTGTCCTTACCGAAAGATTCATGATCGTCGCAACTTCCTTATTCGACATGCCTTCGATATTTCCCATGATAAAAACTTTCTTTCTCTGGGCGGGTAAGCTGTCGATGATTTTATCGATATTGGCCCTCAGGTCGGCATAAATCAGTTCATTTTCAAGGTTAGGATACTGAACCAGATGATCGATGATGTAGTTTCGATAGGCCTTTTCGTTAATTTTCTTCCGGTGGATATTAAACAAATGGTTTTTGGTAATGGTATAAATGTAGCTGCTGAGAGAAAGGCCTTCTATGATACCCTTGCGTTCATCCCACAATTTTATAAAAACATCCTGGACGATATTTTCTGCATCTTCGGCTGAATTGTAATACCTGAGAGCGAAATAGAAAACCTTTTCCCTGTATTTTTTAAAGATTTCCTCAAACGCCTTTTCATCACCAGTTTTCAGCCTGCCACCCAAATGCTTTTCATCACCATCATTTACCATAAGGAGTTGTAGCTTTCATTCCAAGACAAAGCTAACATTTCAACGATTAGAATGAAGCATAAATCTTAATAAACAAGTTAGACAGCCTTAAAATAATAGAGCGATAAAACCAAAAGCAGCATGGCAGTGGCAAGAAAGAGCAGTAACAATTTATAAAACCATTTTATCCAGATTTGATAAGGAATTTGGGCAATGGCAAGGACTCCCATGGTCACTCCACTTGTTGGAACGACCATGCTCATAATCCCATCGCCCAACTGAAAGGCCAGAATAGCCGTTTGGCGGCCAATCCCGAGCAAATCGCTAAGGGGAGCAACAATTGGTACTGTTAATGCTGCCTGACCTGAGCCGGAAGGGACAAAAAAGGTAAAACACGACTGAAACAGAAAGATGAACTGGATGGAAATATAGGCAGGCAAATCCTTTCCCCAGTTTGAAACAGAAAACAGAATGGTGTCAATAATTTTACCATCGCTGGCAATCACCAGTAAACCGCGTGAAAGACCAATGATCAGCCCTGCCGTAATCATGTCTTTTGCACCCGCGATAAACGAATCAATACTATCTTTCATTGAAAGCCTGTAAATGGCAGCCGAAACTATTCCCAAAGCAAGAAACAAAGCCGAAATTTCGTTGATGTACCATTTCCATTTGCTTGCACCAATCACCAAAAATCCAAGAGCTATGCAAAGGAAAATAAGTATCAGTTTGTGTTTCAGGTTAAAATCTGCTTGTCCTGAAGCCTGCAAATCCTTGATCTCCCGTTTTTGATCAAGTTCATAAACCCGGCTCAGGCTGGGGTTCTTCTCAATTTTTCGGGCATAAACCATTACATACCCAACGGCAATGGAAGTCATAGCCAGCCATACCAGAATTCGGAAATCCCAGCCCGAAAACATGGGTAATTCTGCAATTCCCTGCGCCACTCCGATATTAAAAGGATTGGTTATGGCGGCAGCAAAACCAACTCCAGCCGCCATGTACGACATACAAATTCCGACAATCGAATCGTAACCCATGGCAATGGCCAGCGGGATGGTTATCATCACGAAAACGATTACCGATTCGCTCATGCCAAAAGTTGCTCCTGCCAGCGAAAACAAAACCATTATCATCGGGATTACCATATTCCGGTACTGCGGCTTCTTCATACTGAAACGTAAAACACCTGATAATCCTGAACTGATCGCACCGGTTTTATTGATCATTCCAAATGCACCGCCAACCAGCAAACAAAATCCTATGATCTGTGCAGCCGACGCAAATCCTTTAATGGGGGCCTGCAAAATATCCCACAGTCCCTGAGGATGATTTTCTATCACTTTATAGGTGTTCGGCACAACCACCATTCGACCGTTAAAATCTTTACGTTCATATTCACCGGCATTGATTATCCAAGTCATTGCCGCAAAAACGACCATGATGAAAATAATGATGGTTATGGTATGCGGAAAGGATTTGATTCTCATAGGTTTGGTTTTTCGAATTTTCAGTCACCCCTGTTAACTATGTAATAGACAAGATTTAATATCGTATTTTTTTATTACTCACCCCGAAGTCCGCAGGCGGTCTTCCCCCCTCTCTTTTTAAAAGAGAGGGGGCATCACACCAAGGGGGTGATGGGGGTGAGTCAGGATTTTTAAACCAAATTATACAACATTGTCACATTCTTAGTACTTAATTAATGATCAGTTTAAAGGTTGTTTCTCTATATGATTGCTTTTCAGTTAAACGAACCAGGTACATTCCGGCAGAGAATCCTTCGAGGCCAATTCTTGTTTTATTACTGAATTGCAGTTTGCGCAAAAGAATTCCCGATTGATTGTAAATACCGGCCTCATACGATCCCTGATCAGCCTCAATTTGTAAATCTTTGGTAGCAGGATTTGGGAATAGTCTAACTTTTGGCATTTTGTATGGCAAAGCAGTGCCCAACGAAAGATCGCCGATGCTGATGCGGTCGCCAATTCCCAGATAATTGAGGTTCATATTTTCGAAACCTGCAATATTGCGCGAAAGGGCGTTGGGCCCCTGATTCACGAATCCGGTCATGGTTCCTTTATTTTCGAGCACAATTACCGGGAAATATCCGGAGAGGTTTTTCAGATACAATTTACCATCGCCCGAATAATTTACCTCTGCACAAGCTGATCCTGAAAGATAGCATCCAAATTGCAGCGTGTCTTTAATCATGGCATAAGGTAAACCGGAAACAGTGTTTTCAACAGTTTCGGCACTAAAAAACGAATTGGGCATAAGCGCCGTCGTTCTCAGCAAACCTAAACCGGGTAAAAACTCCAGACTTCCGTTGTACGAAACGTAACCGAATCCAGTGTATTTGTTGATCACTGTTTTCCCTGCAAAACGGGCATTGTCGCCTGCAAAAAATGAAACAGTATTTTTAGATTGAAGCTTGTTTTGCAGCAAAGTGCCATTGTCGCCGCTTTTTATGAATTTCATAAAATCGGCATACTCATTGGCAATAATAAAGATTTTTCTTGCCTGATTCAGTTTATCCTTAATCGCCAAATCATTTTCATTTCCTGAAATAGCCTGAAGAACGGAAACAGCCAGAGCTCCTTTATCGAGTAATTTACTTTTAATATCGTTTGCACGGGTCAGGGTATTTCCGGTGACAATCACAATCGGATCGGAAATAGCCCCGATTTGGTTCACAAAATAATCAAAGGCTTCGTCAGATGGGTATTCTGTGCCGGTACAAATGATCCGGAGCAACGACATTTCACCTGATTTTTTGGGTTTCACCAAATTTTTAAGCCCTGAAACAATCGTTGTATTCATGTCGATTGTACAACCATGCGGAGTCTGAGCAAGAGTCAAATCAGTACTGCTTAGTATTTGCAAATTGGTATTGAAAGGCTTGCTGGCATTCAGATTCTTGATCATTGACACTGTACCTGTGCCGTAAACAGTGGCCTTTCCATCTTTTTCTATGCACAAGGCAGTATGGTCGTCGATGCCAAACCCTGTGGCCAAAACCCCCGTTTTTTTATACCAACTGGCCATAAAAGCCGGAAGTCGTCCCAAACGGCCCCGTTCAATAAAATGAGTATCGAAGATATATTTTCCTGATATGGTCTTCAGGAAGTCATCGGCAAGTGTAATTTGTGGAGAATACGTGTCGAGTAAAGCGGCCGATGGCTCAACCGACGCAACCTGGGCTGTATAAACAATTGGCGATAAAATAGCAGTTCCGGCTGAAGTTCCCGAAAGAACGCCACCCTTGTCATAAATGTATTGAAGTGCTTTCTGTGTTTTAGTGCCTTTGTAATATTCGTAATATTTGGCCTGATCGCCACCTTTTATAAAAACTCCGTTGTAAGTTACAAGTGAGTCATAAATAGCCTGCTGATCAGCCAGTATTCTGCTGTTTATAATGAAATTCTTTGCTGATTTTGCTCCAAAACCTTTGAAATAGTTCGGAATCCATTCGGTTGCGCCCGTATCGTAGGTAATTACAGCAATTCGCTTGTTCAGGGCATGTTCAACCACCCAGCGATAAGGTATGTCGCTCCAGCCACCGGCACTTTCGGCCCCTCCACCTGCCAGCATCAGCGAACCCTGTCCGAATGCCGGACTACTAATTCCGATTAAGGCAATAAAAAGTTTAAATAGAAATGAGAATTGCTTCATATTGCAAGTGCTTTTAAACCAAACAAAAGAGGCTGATCCATAGCTTTCCAAAGCATCTGAAACAGCCTCATTATTTAGTCGAAATGTGATTATTTCTTCAAAATCAATTTGGTCCTACTTACTTTTCCGTTCACCGAAGTTTTAACCATGTAAACTCCCTGTCTCAGGTCAGAAACGTCAACTTTAAGGTTATTCATACCTGAAACAACCTCTTTATTCACCAACCGGACTTCACGCCCGATCATATCAATAATGCTGACATAAGCCATTGTGGTAACCGAAGAATTAAACGAAAGCTGAATTTCGTTGCTCGCAGGATTCGGATAAATCTTGGTATCAAAGTCATTCAGACTGGTTTCATCCAGCCCGGTATTGATGTTGTTTACTACTTTGATGTTATCAATGGCAAGATTTGACCCTCCGGCAGATGAATTTGGAACACCGGTTTTTGGATTGGTGTACTGATCGGTAGTTAACACGAATGCGATCCAAACTTTACGGTCGAACCAGCCATTCGGTGCATCAGGAGTCGTGTTGGTTTTAAGATTGACCGAACGACTGGCAATACCCGCTCCGGGGTTTCCAACTCCGGCCGACCAGTTTTCAGGAGCAACCGAAAGCAAAAGATTACCGTTCTCTTCAAAGTAACTTACAGAAGGAATAACTCCTGATGTGAAAGGCGCAATGTAAACTTTATAATCGTCAGGATAATTTCCTGATGATGTAATTGACATCGCCTGCCAGCTAAGCGTTGAATTACTGCCAATTGTAATTGCTGGTAAAATCATCCAGTCGTCGGCTCTGCCTGTCAATGGCATGTTCGAAGTATAGGAAGAAGCCATAGCGACTTTTGTTCCTTTTAATTCGGTACGTGTCGAGGTAGAAACAACCCAGGCACTATCCTGCCAACGTTCTTCACCAACTGCTTGTAAATACTTGTCGTTGTTTACAATCACCCAGGTTGATGGAATCGTTTTCAAGGATTCAAAATTTTCGAAGAACAGCGTGGTTTGTCCGGCTGGAGCAGTGGTTACAGTAACCGTCCATGTTTGGGTTGTACCATCCTGTGCTGTCACCGTATAGGTTTTTGGAGCAGTAAAATTTTGAGCTACACCAGATAAAGGGGAAACCGTAGCATTATCAGATAAAGTAACCGTAGGAACCAGGGCTGAAAGGTTTGTTCCCGTTGGAACTTCAAGAGTCACAGTTTTACTCGATGCTGTTACAGTTCCTTCAACAATTGGAGTTAATGCGGCAAATTTAAAAGAAAGAATATCATTTCCTGTAGTTGGTGCCGGTTTTGTAACGGTGACTTTCCAATCCTGAGTAGTTGTTCCCTTGGTTAAGGTATATGTAACAACATTCGTAAAATTATTGGCTGTTGTGCCGCTAACCTGAGCAGTTGTTCCAACTTTTGCAGTTGTTCCGTCAGTGGTTGTAAATGTTGGAACCAGAGCGGAAACATTGGTTGAGTATGGAACTTCAACCGATACTGCATAAGCAGTTTTATTCACTAAACCAACCACATTGGGAGTCAGACCTGCAAATTTGAAAGATAAAAACTCAGGACCACTACTTGGAGCTTTCCAATCTTCGAAACTGCCGTTTTTCACAAGATTGCTGGTACTTGTCCCTTCAGTGTATTTCACATTGTCCACATTAAAAGTAGCAGAAGTAAATGTGGCAGCACTTGTAACATTCATGCGCAGTGCTACATAGGCAAGAGTTGCGGTTGCCGGAACTGTGCCGGTTTGTGTTATGGTTTGCCAGGTTGGAGAATCGGTTGTATTCCCTGAAGTCAATCGTGTCAGATAAGCCGTTTTCGGCGCTGTGAAGAACCAAATCCGGGTACTCAAAACACCTGCAGGATCATTTTCAAGGTAATCAGCCGAGAAATTAAACGTTGCTCCACCGGTAACTTTAAATGTATCGCAAATCAAATAAGGAGTTCCGGGATCGGTAAAAGTATATTTCAATGAATTGGCGCCATCTTTCACCGCCTTTGTATCGTTTACGATTACTGATGTTTTCGTGAGGTCATACAACGATTCCGTCCAGTTCAGCAAAGTTGAACCGGGTGCAATGAACCAGTTTTCGAAACCTCCGTTTTTAATTGCATTGGTCGTACTGCTTCCTTCAGTGTACTTCATGTTGTCGGCATAAAAGGTTGCTGATGTAAAAGTCGCCGCATTGGCGACATTCATGCGAATGGCAACATAAGCCAATGTTGCAGTTGCAGGAACAGTTCCGGTTTGTGTAATGGCTTGCCAGTTAGGCGAGTCCACAGTATTGCCTGAAGTCAACCGGCTTAAATAAGCTGTTTTTGGAGCAGTAAAAAACCAGATCCGGGTGCTGATAATTCCGGCTGGATCATTATCCATATAATCCACCGAAAAATTGAAGGTTGCACCGCCAGTTACTTTAAAAGTATCACAAATAAAATACGGAGTACCATCATCGGTAAAAACGTACTTCAAAGAACTCGATCCTTCCGACTTCACAGTGGCCTCCCTGGTAATTGTTGAAGTCTTTAGCGGATTATACAAGGATTCCGTCCAGTTCAAAGGTTGTGCACTTAAACTGAAACAAAGTGCAACAAAAGCACAAGCAAGTAAAATTCTTGATTTCATACGCATTATTTTTTAAGGTTGATAAATATTCCAAATTGTCATAAAGCTTATACACCTGACCACATAAATTCACTTAATCATTTTTCAAAAATATTTTTTGCTAATGAATTAAGGGAATCGGTTGAATAAGGTGTATTAAGCTACGATCTCGGACTAATTCAATTATATAAGACTCCTATACATGAGAAGAAAATTTACATTTCTGATGATTTTGTTGTTTGCCGCAACAACAAGTTTTGCACAGCTTTCCGTAAGCGGAAAAGTGACTGATGAATCTTCAGGTGAATCGTTGCCAATGGCAACTATTAAGATGTGGGGAACAACTTCCGGAGCCCTGACCGATTTGGAAGGCAATTATACTATTCAGGTTAAATCTGGCAATGATGTGCTTGAATTTAGCTTCTTGGGTTACATCAGTAAAAAGATCACAGTAGGCAACCAGAAAGTAATAAATATTTCACTTTCTCCTGATTCCAAGGAACTTGAGGGAGTTATCGTGACCGCAATCGGAATTAAGTCCGAAAAAAAATCAATTGGTTATGCGGCTCAGCAGGTTGATGGCAGCGATTTAAGTAATTCGAAAACGAGCAATATTGTGAATGCATTGAGCTCAAAAGTCGCCGGGCTGGAAGTAATAAGTTCTTCAGGTACGCCAGGTGCTTCGTCGAGCATAATCATTCGCGGACGATCCTCATTACGTGCTTCAGGAAACTCACCGCTTTTTGTGGTCGATGGCGTGCCGATTGACAACAGTTACGACGGAAGCTACGTTTACGACTATTCGAACCGTGCCATTGATTTAAATTCAGACGATGTCGAATCGGTTACTGTTCTGAAAGGTGCTGCGGCTTCGGCGCTTTATGGAATCAGGGCTGCCAACGGAGCAATTCTGGTGACTACAAAATCAGGAAAAAACACAGGTGGAGTAAGAAAAAGCATCACCTTCAAATCATCCATAGGTATTGATCAGGTTAATAACCTTCCGGAGAAACAAACGATTTATTCCCAGGGATCAAGTGGCAAATATTCCAGCACTTCGAACACCAGCTGGGGAGCCAGAATTGACACACTGAGATTCGATGGAGCAACCAATAATCCAAAGGACATCAACGGAAACATTGTTGGGATGAAAGATCCTTCGGCTACCAGCAAACAGGTTGAAGCCTACCCTATTGATAATTTTTTCGAAACAGCAATCACCAGCAACTCCTACCTGAGTATGTCAGGAAATAATGATGCCGGAAGCTATTTCTGCTCGGTTGGTCATCTCGATCAAAGCGGGATTGTACCAAACAGTAAATTTGTGCGCACATCGATTAAGATATCAGGTGATTCAAAGCTTACCGAAAAATTCAAAATATCAGGAACTGCAACCTATACCAACTCAGATAACAACCTGACCCAAAAAGGCAGTAACCTTTCGGCTGTTATGGTTGGCCTCATGCGGAATACGCCTACTTTCGACCTGACGAATGGTACCAAAAATCCGGCAAAAGACCCGGCAGCTTATATGTATCCTGATGGCACCCAACGGAATTATTACAGTGCTTATGATAACCCTTACTGGTCGGTAAATAAAAACCGGGCCAATTCAATAGTGAACCGCCTGATTGGCAGCACACAGGCCGATTATAAAATAGTTTCGTGGCTGAATGCCATGTACCGCATTGGAATTGACTTTTATAATGAAAAACGAAGCTCCTATTTCGACAACAACTCGAGCGATACGCCCAACGGTTATGTTACAGCCAGTTCCTACAACTTCAAGGGAGTCAATTCCGATTTTGTCCTCACGGCCGAAAAGAAACTTACCAAAAACTTGAAATTGGATGTTTTAGCCGGACACAACTATTACGCCAAAGAAACCTACAACCTTTCATCGCGCGGTGATTCACTGATACTTCCCAACTTTTATGACCTGAGCAATACAGCAGTCACATCGAGCGATGACAATATAACGAAGTATAAGATTGTAGGTGCTTATTACGATATCAAGTTCAGCTACAAAGACTTTTTGTATTTCAATACCACCGGACGAAACGACTGGACATCAACACTGGCAAAAGGCCACAATTCATTTTTCTATCCGTCGTTCAATACCAGTCTGATTTTTTCTGAAGCTTTTGGTATTGGAAAAGGTAAATTTTTCAACTTCGGAAAAATCAGGGCATCCTGGGCCGAAGTCGGAAACGATGCACCAATTTATTCTTTAATGAATTACTACACTGCCATTCAGGGCGGAGTCAAAGGTCAAACCACCTTCGCGACACAAAAAACGATCGGCAATATGAACCTCAAGCCCGAAACTACCCAATCTTCAGAAGTGGGTGTCGATCTTCGATTCTTCAGAAATAAACTGAGTTTCGATCTTGCCTATTACCGGTCGAAAAGTATAGGACAAATTGTTAGGGTTCCGGTAGCTTATGCTTCAGGATACGACCACATTGTACTGAACGCGGGAACCATTACCAACAATGGATTCGAGGCCCAGATTTCAGCCACCCCAATTGAATACAAAGGTTTTGTATGGAACATGAATATCAATTTCACCAAAAACAAAAACATGGTGGAAGATTTGCCTGAAGGAGTTCCTTTGCTCGATTTTGAAACCACTGGGGTGAGCAGCACCCGATCGGTTGCAATAAAAGGTCAGCCTTACGGTGTACTTTACGGAACACGCTATTTGCGAAATTCTGAAGGTCAGATTCTGGTAGGCAGCAACGGTTATCCGCAAGTCGATGTTTTGCCCGGAGTTATTGGCGATCCAAATCCCAAATTTCTCCTTGGCATCCGAAATACCTTCAGCTATAAAGGATTGGAACTGACATTCCTGTTCGATATTAAACATGGCGGAGATGTTTACAACGGAACCAAAAATGTGATGAATTCGCTTGGAACCGGCAAATTCACCGAAAACCGCGATGAAGACTATATTTTCCCCGGAGTGAATGCCACAACCGGACAACCGAACACCGTGGTTGTAAAACGGCGCCAGCCTTATTATGCAGCCCAGGGCGGATTGGCCGGATTGTCTGAAGCAGCCATCGAGGACGGATCATATATTCGTTTACGCGAATTGGGAATTTCGTACAACATGCCATCGAAATGGCTTTCAAAATCACCAATCAAAGGAATTAATCTGGGAATTAACACCCGAAACTTACTTCTCTGGACCAAATACTCCGGAATTGATCCTGAAACGAATCTTTCAGGAGTATCCAACAGTCTTGGCCGCGATTATTTCAACATGCCAAACACCCGGAGTTTTGAATTCAGTCTTCAATTGTCACTTTAATTTCTAATCCGACGAATCATGAAAATGAAAAAATACATCATACAGTTGCCCATTTTGCTGAGCTTTTTTCTGCTTACCAATTGCAAGCTGGAGGAAACCAACATCAACCCAAACAGCCCGACTGAAGTTCCTCCATCAGTCATGCTTCCTTACATTCAGGAATCAACTGCCCGACTGAGTTGCGGAACCCAACAGGTAGTTACCGGAATTTTCATGCAATACTATCAGGGAATTGACAATCATCCGATTCAGGTTCAGCAGTATATTCTGAATGAGGCGCTTTATGTTGACTGGAACTGGAACGATTATTACGATGGCCCGATGATCAACGTTAAACTAATGATTGATCTGGCAGAAAAGGAAAAATCATATTATTATGCAGGAATCGGAAAAGTATTAATGGCCAACTGCCTGGGAAATGTAAGCTCACTTTGGGGCGATGTACCCTATAAGGAAGCATTCAACGGTTCGGTAAATACCAACCCGGTTTATGATCCTCAAAAAGATGTGTACGAAGCCATTCAGAAATTACTTGATGATGGAATCAAGGATATGCAAACCAGCTACACCGGTAGGAAACCCGCTGCCGACGATGTAATTTACAACGGAAACATGAGCAAATGGATACAGGCAGCCTATTCCCTGAAAGCCCGTTATTACATGCACCTTTCAAAACGGGCAGCAGATCTTGATTTTAATCCGGTTCAAAAAGCGCTGGATGCCTGTGCCAATGCCCTGAAATCGAGCGATTCGGATATGGATTACCATTTTGGCTATAATGCTTCGGAATACAACCCGTTTTATTCCTTTACCATCCTGAATTACATTGTGCCCAACCTTAGCTTCACGAGTTTTATGCTTCAGGTAAACGATCCGAGAAGAACCTTTTATTACAAAAAGAAATTCGGTGAAGCAACACTTAACGGGCAGTTCTTTACTTCAAGCAGTTCTCCGGTATTTTTAATGACCTATCATGAGCTGAAATTTATTGAAGCTGAGGCACGAATCAGATTAAACGCCTCCGATCCGAAAGCACAAACAGCCTTGCAGGATGCTGTAAAAGCCGACATCAAAAAAGTAACAGGAACAGCTACTGATGATGCCACATTAAATAGCTATCTAAGCACAAATGCGGTTCTGAAAGGCAATTTAAATGCTGACCTCGAAACAATTATCAAACAAAAATACATTGCTTTGTTTGGCTCAATCGAATCCTGGACCGACTACCGGAGAACAGGTATTCCGCAGCTGACACCCAATGTTAATGGCGATCACAACCAGAATCCGGGCGGCGCAATTCCACGTCGCTTTTCCTACCCACAAACCGAGCGGCTGTACAACAAGAACTTTCCACCTACATTGCCCAACCTTCAGGATCGGATGTGGCTCGATAAATAATATAGGATGAGAATTCAACGAACAAAGACTGTCTTTTCCAGGCTGCCTTTGTTCGTTATTATCAGAACCCGTTAAGTTTCATGGTAACTGTTGGAATCAGTAGCAGGAAGCCAACAATGGAAAGAATCAGAATCAGCGGCCAGGCCCAAAGTAACGGAGTTAAAAGCAATTAAAGGGTATATGGGTCGATGAGCTTCAACCCCTGAATATTTTTAAAGTCGGTGACATTACGGGAAATCAAAACAAAATCATACACATTGGTATCAATTAAATACTTAGGTTGTTCCATTCGTTACGACTTTGTGTTACATAGTTTTGAAGTTCATCTGCAATATCAGAAGGTAGTTTGCCGGCATAAATAAAGAACCGAAAATTCATTTTTGATGCCGGGAATCAGGATACTTCTGAAAAAGCATCCTAATAATTATGATGGTTCAGTTGTAGGCTTACTATAAATTTTGCTTTTGGAATGAGCTATCAAACTAACACCGATTATACCCCAACTCCTCCGATTTCCCTCAACAAGCGGAAGAGAAGGAGGAAAAAAGAACATTTGAAAGAAAGAATAAATTCTCAAATGCAATAGGCTGTATATTTGGAGAGGGAATTTATAAAAAGTCGTTGTTTGTAATTGCAATAATCAGTTAAAGAACAGATTTCGTATTATTACTTATATTTGCAATATTAGAATTAGAAATATGGATGTAGCGATTTCAAAAAATAAAGTTCCAATTAGACTGACCGATGATGGTACCATATTACTACAGGTCATCCAGAAATCGCTGATTATTATTACGAAATACTTGATACAATTGAGATCCCCCAAGTTATTTATCAAGGAGACAATGAAGGGCTTATTGCTGTGAGCTTTCAAATTAATTCAATAATGAAGTTTATCGTTGTTGTTTACAAGGAAATTAGTCAAACTGATGGATTTGTAATAACATCTTATCTTTCCAATAAGGAACAAAAGTTTTCTAAAAAGACAATATTATGGAAACATTAGTAACATCAGAGATTAAAACTGTTCTACCGTATTTTATGAAGCATAAAAACGTTTGGACAAACTACGACTTGGAGGCAGATAAGTAATGGTTAAAATATAATGTCGTATAATTTACCAAAATTCTTTAGCACAAACGACAATCGTTCTTTTAGATTCTGAAAACAGAGATAGGCATCAAAAGGTAACCATTGATATTTGATTCTACGCCAAAGAATTTCT
>JBBRXN010000018.1:0-64632 GCA_038248385.1 Bacteroidales bacterium | reverse complement strand
CTGAAAGGTGAAATCAGCCTTTGCCATGATTGCGAATATAAATGCAATAGTTAGAAATAAATATTTAAATATGAAAGCCTTTCGGGAGACTTCCTCACCCAAGGGTTATGCGCAAACGAAAAAAGCCGACTTGAAACAAGACGGCTTTTTCTATATTATGAAAGAAATAATCTTTTTTAGATCTTGTTGATGTGCAACGCGAGTGAAGATTTCAGGTTGGCAGCTTTGTTTGCATGAATAATATTCTTTTTTGCAAGTTTGTCAATCATCGAAACAACTTTTGGTAAAGCTGCGGCAACTAATTCTTTGTCAGTTTCGAGACGCAATTTCTTCACAGCATTACGCATTGTTTTGGCAACGTATTTATTCTGTACAGTTTTTACCTCGTCCTGTTTGATTCTCTTCTTTGCTGATTTATGATGTGCCATCTTTTTATTTTCTAAATTGTTAAAATTTATTTGTAGCCCGTAGGGGATTCGAACCCCTGCTACCAGGATGAAAACCTGGCGTCCTAACCCCTAGACGAACGGGCCAACTTGTTATATCCCTGATTTGGGACTGCAAAAATAAGCCAATTTTCTTAGTCACCAAATTATTTCAGAAATTTTTACCAAAATACCTCAACTTCGTTTAGTAAAAGGCTTTTTATTTTGGCGATGCAAAGAAAATTAAGTTTTTTGAAAGAACAAGCTAATTATGAAAATAATTTATCGCCATTCAACAATGGTTCCTCTGTTCTTTTGAAGCAGCTTTTCGGGCATCGAAGCAACAATCTCTTTCCAAAGCAGTTCGATGAGTTTGTATTTGGCAAAATGTCGCGAGTAAACCAGGCTAACTTCCCTGAGTGGATTGATATCATTGAAGGTACGGACATGTTCGAATCGCGATTCGCTCATTTCAAGCGTTGCAAGTTCCGGAATAATGGTCAGGCCGCCTTCTTTATCAACGATGTTCATGATGGTCTCCAACGATCCTGCCTCGAAATGAAAGGGCAATGCAGTATTGACTGCCCCTTTAAACGAACAAAGGTTGATTACCTGATCGCGGAAGCAATGTCCGTCACTCAAAAGCCATATCTCGGGAGTGGCAATATCTTTCAATTTAATGTTTTCCTTTGTTGCAAGCGGATGATTGTCATGTACATACAACAGCATTCCTTCGTAGAAAATTGGTTTTTCGTTGATCCGGTCCTCTTTGAGCGGAGTTACCAGTATGCCAACATCCAGCAAATCACGGTTCAGGCGGTCGATGATGTTTGCAGTGGTCAGCTCTTCGACCCTGATGTTTATATTGGGGTATTTTCGCTTGTAGTTGCCGATAAACAAAGGCAACAGATATGGGGCTAATGTTGGAATGATCCCGATTTTCAGTTCTCCTGAAATCAGGTTCTTGTGCTCTTTGATAATACTGTTTATTTTTTGTGATTCCTGAAGAGCGATCCGGGCCTGATCAATGATTCTCCGGCCAATATCAGTAGGGATGAGTGGTTGAATACTACGGTCGAAAATGATCACTTCGAGATCTTCTTCCAGCTTTTTAATTTGCATACTGAGGGTTGGCTGGGTAATGAAGCAGTTTTCGGCTGCTCTCCCGAAATGTCTGAAGGTATCAACAGCCACAATGTATTCAAGTTGGGTTAAGGTGATCATGGTTTTCGTTTTATGGTGATGGTTAAAAAAAATTAGTCAGAAGTCCGGACTTCCGTCTTCCGTCTTCCAACCAAAGCACCCAATTCATCAGAATAACTTCTGGATCTCATCAACAGGTCGGGCCAGTACTGCACGAGTGCCTTTAATTACCAGCGGACGCTGAAGTAATTTTGGGTTTTCGATCAGAATTTTTATCCATTCTTCTTCGGTAAGTTCTTTCCCCTTATACTGAAGTTTATAAAGTTCTTCGTTGGTCCGGATAATGTCTTCAATCTTCAGCCCTGATTTGTATAGGAAATCCTTGATTTCATGGGCAGTAATTCCGTCTTTCATGTAGTTGACCACATCAAATTCATATCCTTTTTCTTCAAGGTACAAAAGGCCTTCGCGACTCTTTGAACAGCGTGGGTTGTGATATATTTTCATAATGTTGTGATGTCTTTTTTTGATGTAATTGTGATAGTCTTCCTGTGCACGGTATCGCGATCCGTTCGTTTGGTTGTTGTAAAGGTTGCTCAATTCACTGTCCAGAATGCGGGCCTTGGTATTGTCACGAAGCTGAATCCGAAGTAATTCTTTCAGTTCAGTTCTGATTTCAGGAGAATAAATCGGACAGGCAACTTCGATACGGCGATCGAGGTTACGGGGCATCCAGTCGGCCGAAGAAATGTAAATATCTTCTTTTCCGCCATTGCCAAAGAGGAAAACACGCGTATGTTCCAGAAATTTATCGACAATGCTAATGGCTTCAATGTTTTTGCTCAAGACCTGATCATCGGTTTTAAGGCCGAATATACCCCTGATAATGAGCTGTATTTTTACTCCTGCCTGACTTGCTTCATACAATTTGTCAATCATTTTTGGATCAATCAGGCTGTTCATTTTCAGTATGATGTATGCTTTTTTCCCTTTTTTTGCATTGGCGATTTCCTGGTCAATTTTATGGATAAAGAAATTCCGCATCGAAAAAGGGCTAACGATGATTTGCCCAAAGTTAAAGTGAGTATAGGTATGTTTGAAAAATTCGAACATATTGGCTACTTCGTTGGCGATTTGCGGATCGGCAGTCATCAGTCCCTTGTCGGCATATACGCGGGCAGTGCCTTCGTGAAAATTTCCGGTACCTATATAGGCATAGTTGCGGAGTCCGTTTTTCTCCTTACGCTGTATCCAAGCCAGTTTGCAGTGTATTTTCAAACCCGGTATGCCGTTGATTACATGCGCGCCTTCTTCCTGCAACTTATTCGACCAGAAAATATTGGCTTCTTCGTCGAATCTGGCCTGAAGCTCTATGACCACCGTTACTTTTTTACCGTTCCTGATGGCATTCAACAATGCATTGACCACTTTGGAGGTTTCGGAAACACGGTAGATAGTAATCCCGATTTCGCGGACTTTCGGGTCAATGGCAGCTTCGCGCAGGAAGTCGATGAAATGTGAAAAACTCTGATACGGATAGTGAAGCAAAATGTCTTTCTTCCGGAGTTTTTTCAGAATACTTTGTCGTGGAGTTAAATCCTTATGTGGAATTGGGGGTAAGCTTTGGTAATAATGCTGAGGTTTCCCTATCTCTGGGAAATTCATAAAATCTTTATGGTTATGATATCTTCCTCCGGATACGGTTTTCTCAGCTCCGTCGAGTTTCATTTTTTTCATGATGAATTCGAGCAAGTCATCAGGCATTTCGCGGTCGTAAATGAGCCGGACAGGAATGCCGACTTTGCGCTTTTTTAGCCCGATTTCCATTTTCTCGATGAAGCTTTTCGAAATGTCATCATCGATATCCAGCTCCGCATCGCGTGTAACTTTGATGGTATAGGCCTCAAAATGATCGTAGTTGAAAATTGGGAAAACTTCATTCAGGCAAAAACGAATGACATCGTCAACCATGATGACGAATTTTTTATTCCCCTGATCAGGCAAAACCAAAAACCGCGAAACCGACCTGCTGGGAACCCTGATAAGTGCATAAGAAAACTTGTCAGGTGAGCTTGTTTTAGATAATTTAACCGCCAGATATACCGATTTGTCGCGCAAATAAGGAAATTTCATCGATTTTCCGAGCATGATCGGAACGATATTCGGAAGCACTTTCACATTGAAATACTTTCTCACATAGACTCCCTGCTCGTGTGTCAGCTGTTTTTCATCGACCATGAAAATGTTTTCAGTGGCCATTTCTTTCCAGATGTTCCGGTAAATTTCCTGAGCCTTTTGCTGGTGATAAATGACAGTTTCCTGTATTTTGTCGTACAGTTCGGCAGCTGAATAATCTCCTAAAAGACCTTCTTCGTCTTTGCCGAATTCAAGCATACGACGCACTGCAGCCACCCGTACCCTGAAAAATTCATCGAGGTTATTGGAGAAAATTCCGAGAAACCGGATTCGCTCAAACAATGGTACTGATGGGTCTTCTGCTTCCTGAAGCACCCGTTCGTTGAACGAAAGCCAACTGATTTCCCTGTTATTGTATTTGCCTGACAAACCCATTTCCTTTTCTTTAGTGAAGAATGATAAAATTTTCGGCTGTAAGTTAGAAGGATTTTTCCTTATGTCTATGTAATTTCCAGTTTTTCCAATCCTTTCTGAATGGCTTCCTGAAAAATGGGAAGATTGGTAATTTCGTTTAGGGGTAAAATTCTGTCCCTGGGCGCCTTTGTTTCATCCTGAAGAAATAATTCGAACCAGCCAACATTTTGCCATTGCCCCAATTTGTAGCCTATTTTGCTGAATTCGCCACTTTTTCGGTATCCAAATTGCTCGTGAAATGCCACACTTGGCTCGTTTGGCATGGTAATGATGGCTAATAAATCAGCGATTCCCTGGTAACGGACCATCTCATTCAGGCTGGTGTATAGTGCCTGTGCCACTCTTCTCCGGTGAAAATCGGGATGAATGTAAACCGAAACTTCCTTGGCCCATCGGTACGAAGCGCGGCTCCGGTATGCTGACGCGTATGCATATCCGGCTATACGACCGTCGATTTCGCAAACCAGATAGGGCAGTTCAGACATTATTCCCTGAATGCGTTCCCAGAAAGAGTTTTCATCAGGAACCGTTTCTTCAAAGGTAACTGCTGTTTCGAGAATAAATGGAACATATATTTCCAGAATTTCCGGTACATCGCGTTTTTCTGCAAGTCGGATGATTGGGTTCATAATGATAGTTATTAATTTAGGTCGTCGCTGAATTCCATCAGAAAGGCTTTAATGAAGCCATCGATTTCACCATCCATAACTGCCTGTACGTTGCCCGATTCAAAACCAGTCCGAACATCTTTCACCAACTTGTATGGTTGCATAGTATATGACCGGATTTGTGAACCCCATTCAATCTTTTTCTTGGTTGAATTGATCAGTTGTTCGGCTTCGCGGCGTTTACGCAGTTCGAGTTCGTATAATTGCGATTTCAGCAACCGGAGCGCATTGTCCTTGTTTCCAAATTGGGAACGGCTTTCAGTATTTTCGATTGTAATTCCGGTAGGAGCATGCCGAAGCCTCACCCCGGTTTCAACCTTGTTGACATTCTGACCGCCAGCGCCTCCCGACCTGAAAGTTTCCCAGGTAATATCTGCAGGATTTATTTCCACCTCAATGGTATCGTCAATCGCGGGCGAAACAAACACGGACGCGAAGGTGGTCATCCGTTTATTCTGTGCATTATATGGCGAAAGGCGTACCAGCCGGTGAACTCCATTTTCGCTTTTCAGGTAGCCATAAGCATATTCTCCTTCAAACTCGATGGTACAGCTTTTTACGCCAACCTCGTCGCCCCCGTGGTATTCTACAGTTTTTACCGTATAGCCCTGTTTTTCGCCGTAACGTATGTACATACGCATCAGCATTTCGGCCCAGTCGTTACTTTCAGTTCCACCAGCTCCGGCATTGATGCGAAGGAGTGCCCCAAGTTTGTCCTCCTCTTTCCGCAACATATTTTTGACTTCAAGCGCCTCAATTAATCCGAGTGAAGCGGTAAATTGTTGTTCAATGTCTTCCTCGGTGGCTTCTTCTGCTTCAAAAAAATCATACAAAACCAACAGGTCTTCTATGTGCCGGTTCACGTCAATAAATCCATCAGTCCAGATTTTGATTGAACTGATGACTTTCATTTGAGTTTCTGCTTCTTTTGGATTGTTCCAGAAAGCCGGATCCTGGGTTTTCAGTTCCTCTTCCTGTAGTTGGATCAATTTCTGATCGTAGTCAAAGATGCCTCCTTAACGCATCCCGGCGATCAACAAGACCTTTTATTTGCTCTTTAAGAATCATTTTTCTGTTTTATAGTTTACTGAAAGCAAAAGTAGAAAATGAATCGGGATAATTGATAAAAAAATCAATTTCCCCAAACTACGGTACTTTCAGCCATTGATGTTGACTGAATGTTGTAAACGCCTCCTCCTGGTTCGTACAAATAGGCAAACAAACGTACAGTATATGTTTTCCCGGCTACCGGAGTAAATCCCACATCCCAACCACTGCCGGCAGCGCTGATATAAAATGCATCCCATGTGTTTTTAAGCTCAGTACTTCCAAAAACCAGTTTTGAATCGTCAAGAATATTTACGGAATAACTGCTTGCTTCCTGAATCAGAGTCCATTTCACCTCAAGCTGATGGTCGATCACATTGTATTCGCATTTTCCAATGGCAGGAATAGGTAAAACCTTGTCAGTTAAAATATTCTGAAAAACCTGACTGACACCATTCTCAAAAGTTGCTGAAAAGATGTAGGTGTCAGCTGCCGGTTTTGTGGCGGAAAATTCGTTGTCAGGAGTTTCGTAGTAAAAATTTGTCTTGAAGTTTTTATTTGATTTTAACAGGTAGGTTTTGCCGGGGTCTGAAGTGCCCTTCACGGAAACACTTGCAAACGGACTTAATGAGTAAGCATAAATTGAAATACCATAAACAGTGTTGGGTCCCGTCTGCTTCGTTACGATCAATATATCGCCGACACCGGTGGCCTGATCGTCATTTTTATTGCATGAAACCATTAAAATAGCTGCTATTAAAATGGTAAAAATCCTTAGTTGTTTCATTTGTGTATGTTTTTACTGACTAATTATATATCGTTTACTAAAGATGTAACTTTGTTATTAAAGGTTGTTCCACACTGCAAAGATATTTATTTGTACTTTACCATTCGGACTAAACCAGGGTTTTATTTGAGTACCATTTTGATTTAAGAATTAATGTTTTATCTTTGCGCCACAAATTTTTAATAACTGTTTATCATTTAAATTTAAGCAAAATGCCAGCAAAAATCAGATTGCAGCGACATGGTCGCAAACGGTATGCTTACTATCACATTGTGATAGCTGATAGCAGGGCACCACGGGATGGTAGTAATATTGAAAGGATTGGATCATATAATCCAAACACAAATCCTGCTACTATTGAACTCGATTTTGATAAAGCTATAGACTGGCTTTCAAAGGGTGCTCAACCAACCGACACAGTAAGAGCTATTTTATCTTACAAAGGAGTGATGTTCAAAAAACATCTTTTAGGTGGTGTGGCCAAAGGCGCTCTCACTGCTGAAGAGGCTGAAACCCGTTTCGAAGCCTGGGTGGCCGAAAAAGCGAATAAAGTTCAGGCTAAAAAAGATGGATTGGTCGTTGATTCTGAATCTTCACGCAAGAGTCAGTTTGATATGGAAGCCAAGAAAAATGCAGAAAGAGCCAAAGCAATTGCAAAACGCAATGCTGATGCTGTCGCTGCTGCCAGGGCCGCTTCTGCTCCAGCCCCGGTTCCTGTTCCTGAAGTTACAGAAGAAGCCGCTCCGGAAGAAGCTGCTGCTGAAGAAACAGAAGGTTAATCATCGGTTACATCCTGTTTTAAACTTCGGTATAAAACAGACAACTTATAAAAGCGATAGAGAAATCTGTCGCTTTTTTCTATTTTTACCCACATGGAAACAATACCGAAAAATAACTGTGTAAAAGTGGGCTATGTGCAGAAGCCGCATGGCATTAACGGAGAATTGGTCATCCGTTTTCAGGAAGAATATTACGAAACGCTTGAAGAGTTTCCGACTCTTTTTATGGAAATTGACAATTTACTTGTTCCTTTCTTTATTGCTGAAGAGGGGCTTCGGTTTAAATCATCCGAATCAGTGATCACACAACTCGAATGGATTGATTCTGACGCAAAAGCCAAAGATCTTTGCGGATTATCCGTTTTTGTAAAGGAAGAAGATGTGATCGAGTTTGACGAAGAAATGAGCCCTCATGCCTTGGTCGGGTTTCAATTGTTCGATGAGGCACTCGGGCTGATCGGCGAAATTAACGAGGTACACGATTATGCCGGAAACCTGTTGCTGTTGGTTGATTATCAGGGAAAAGAAGCGCTTGTACCCTTAAATGATGATTTGATTGTACGTATAAACGAAGACCTGCGAGAAATTGAACTCCGCATTCCTGAGGGATTGTTTGATCTCGACGACGAATAATTTTAGGCTGAATGCAACTTCCCGAATAATTTGGCGTCTTTAAATACGTTCTAAGCAAAGCAATTAATCATTTTAAATATCAGTTCAATGAAAACAAAATTAGCGACAGCATTCTTATTATTGGCTTTTATCCTGACTGGCATTCAGGTTCAGGCTGACGACCAAACACGCAAGGTTGATTCGTTCAATGAAATTTCTCTTCGGATCGGGGCCAATGTTTATCTCGAACAGGGCAATAAACAAAAACTCGAAATCAAGGCCAAACCCTCTACTTTGGAAGAAATAATTACCGAAGTTAAAGATGGCAAGCTGATCATCCGGTTTCCCAACAAAAAATATTTCTGGAGTACTTTTCAACCAGGCGACATCACTATCTATATTACCACTCCTGACATTATAGGATTGGCTGTTTCAGGTTCAGGCGATATTATTGCTGAAGATGAAATAAGATCCAAAGAAATAGATTTGGCGGTGAGTGGCAGCGGAAATATTAAACTTTCGGAGCTTTTGGCTGAGCGAGTGAAATGTACTATTTCCGGGTCGGGAAACATTATGGTTGCCGGAAAATCCACTGCACAGGATCTGGGTATTGCGATTTCGGGCAGCGGAAATTTTAAAGGATTGGATTACAGCGCTGACGATGTTTCGATAAAAATCTCCGGTTCAGGAAATGCGGGCATCGAAGCTAAAAACAATTTGTATATCCGTTTGGCCGGCTCCGGAAATGTGACTTATAAAGGAAAACCTTCTGTTGATCAGGCTATAACCGGTTCAGGATCGGTCAGAAGTGCAAAATAATTCGGAAGTTTAAAAAAATCATAAAGGGTGGCTGTAATCGGATACAGACCACCTTTTTTCATTTCAAATCTTCCATCAGTAAGCCCAGTTTGTTTACATATTCGGTAAACAGGGTGGAATAACGAACGGATTCGTCGCGCACATCAGGCAAATCAATTTTATATTGATGTTTGATGGTGGCCGGTCCAGAACCTAATATATAAATATCGGTTGAAAGGAAAACTGCTTCGCTTTCGGAATGGGTAACGAAGATCACTGTCGGATCGAGTTTCGCATTTTCGAAGATCGAGCGCAGAAAAATCTGAATTTGTTTGCGGGTAACGGTATCCAGAGCGCCGAATGGTTCATCCATCAGGAGAATTTGGGGATTTACCACCAGGTTACGTGCAATGGCAACCCTTTGTAATTGCCCGCCCGACAGTATCGGGTATTTGGCCCATTTACTTTCATGCCCGTCGAGGCCAACAATTTTTATCATTTCCATGGCCTTTTCGTTGGCCTCATTTTTTGGAACCCCGTTTAATATCAAAGGCAATGCAACATTTTGCAATACGGTTTTCCATTCAAACGAAGTATATTGCTGGAATACCATGGGAATCCGGTCTTTTTCCGTCCTTTTTTTTCCGTATATATAAACTTCTCCTGAAGTTGGTACCTGTAACCCGGAAATATACCTGAGCAAAGTTGATTTTCCGCAACCCGATTTCCCCATGAGAGTAATGAATTGCCCCTGGTTTTTGATGTCTTTTATATCAAGGTTAAAATTCTTGAATACCACATTCGGAGGACTGTGTTCTGAATACACCTGATTGATATTCACCAGATTGATTATGTCGGAGGGAAGTTGTTCCTTTTTAGGTGAAGCTTGAGGTCCCGGTATTGAATTAACAGATTTTTCAGTTTTAGGAGCATTTGTAAAAACCTCCTGATCTTCAGTATCATTGCTTTTTTGAAAGATATTCTTCTTCATAATCAGGCATATTTGAATTTAAATAATTTTTTATCGAGAAGTTTTAAAAGTTTGTCCTGAACAAACCCGATAAAAATAATCAGGAGCAATACTGCATAGAGCTGATCAACATGCGAACCGCGCGAAGTGGCCATATAAATCATTGATCCCAGCCCGCCTTGTGCATTTACCATTTCGGCAATTACAATATACGTCCAACTGACTGCAACAAGGTTAATTACATCCATCGAAAACCTGCTTAACACCGATGGGATATAAAAATGTTTTAGGGTCATCCACGGACTTGCATTTAAGGTCCACATCGTTTGTTTAAGCGCTTTAAGGTGATCGTCGGTTTCAATATCCCTGATTCGTTGTGTGATGGATGGAAGTAAATAAACAAATATGCCGAAAGCCAGAAATTCAACTTTCACACCCAATCCAATTCCGAAAAGAGCCATAAAAATTCCGGTTGTTGCGGGTAGCGGGGTGAAACGTATGGCTTCTATTTGTTTGCTAATGAGATGTCTGAAGAATGGAATCAATCCAACTGCAAAACCCAATGGAACAGCTAAGGCAAGCGCCTGTAAATAGCCGCCAAGATTAATGAATATGGAATAACCGGTATTGTACAATAGGTTACGTTCTGTGAAAAGGGTTCCGTAACATTTTAGTACATCAAAAGGCGAAGGGAGAATGGTAGGTTTAATCCAGCCCATTGTTGGCATAAGCCACCAAAAGAATATAAGAAGAAGCCAGCCCAAAATACTAATAATCAATGAAGTTTTTTTATCTACTTCACCTGCAAACCTGAATAGTTTTCTAACTGTTTCCATGTTTTATTTTGATTTGTCCGTTAAAAATAATAAAGGAGGATTATACAAATCCTCCTTTATTAAAGAGTAAAAAACACTTGTTTTATTTCCCCAATAACTGGAATTCGGTACGGCGGTTAGCTGCTTTTCCTTCTTCAGTATTGTTGGTGGAAATGGGTTTATCCGGTCCATTTCCAACAATGATAAATCTGTTCTTGTCAAAACTGTATGTTTTAACCAAAAAGTCAGCCACTGCTTTGGCGCGTTTATAAGAAAGGTCCCTGTTCATTTCAGCGCTGCCAACATTGTCAGTATTACCTTCTATTCTTACTTTCATTCCGGCAAATTCAACTGATAACTGCCCAAGCTGATTTTCTATCTTGTCTTTCGTATCGGATGTTAACGCCCATGAACCAGTCGCAAAATTAATGATGATCGGTTTAATGGCAACTGCAACGGTCTTGGTATCGGCGGCAGTAGGAGCGGCAAACTGAATTTGTCCTTCCGGAGCATGAGCATCACCTGTTAAATCATTAATTGCCTGAACAATACCGGGATAAGAAGCCTCAGCCCAAGGGACGATATTTGTTAAATTATTTCCGTAACCTGTCTTGTAAACACGTGCCATTTTGGTGTAAAGCTGCTGTCCGGTGATACCTGTATAATCAGTACTTAATCCGAAGAAATTTACATTGTCTCCATAATTTGCAAAATGGATTTTTTGCATTCCATCGAGAACAATACTTACATCGTCGGGTACCTGAAAAGCAGTTTTATAGGTTTGCGCTGCTTTTGCCATTTTTGCCGGATCTTTCATTTCGGAATTGGCAGTGAGCCAGGCGCGGGATAGTTTTACAAACAATTCTTTCTTTTGTTCAAGAACCTCTTTGCGGGCAATAAATCCGTCCATAATAATATTCGGAAGCAGGTCGGTGCTCGTCAATATTTTTGCGGCCCTCGATTTCAGACATTCCTGGTCGTCAGGTGACCAAACAACGGTTGCATCCGCGTTTCCGGTAGTAAATGCAGTTTTTGCTGCAAATGGATCGCCCATGGGCAATATTTCCACGTCCTGTTCGGTGAGCCCGCCTGCTTCGAGGGTGGCGTGCAATAAGGTATTACTTGGCCAACCAAGAGCGCAGGCAATCTTTTTACCTTTCAGATCGGCCACCGAGTTAATGGATTCATCCACAATGAAAACATCCGCTCCGCGCGAATCATCAATTTTCAGGAATTGCATCACCGATATCTTTGCAAGGTCGCTGCTTCGGTCCATCCCAATGGGCGAAATATCGGTAGTGGTGAAAATAAAATCAAGATCACCGTTTTTGAGCGCATCATTCAGTTTTTGCATATCATCCATCCTGACAGCCTCGAAAGTAAGGCCGAATTCGGTGTACATTCTGGAAGTTTTGTTTGGCGCAGCTCCCCCGTTCATATCTATCCCCGGAGCAAAACCCACAAAGTTGTTAAAGCCTCCGCGAAGATCAGCTTTATTGCCTTTCAACGATTTATTTAAAGATGGATACCCGAAATATACTCCGGATCCAATTGCTCCAACAATGAGCAAAAGCACGAGAAGCTGAAACCCGAATGTCCAGCTTTTAGGAAATCCCGGAATTGATTTTCCTGGTTTGTCTTGGTAAGTTGTTGCCATGATTGGTTTTCTGGATTAATTTGTAAGATAATACTATGGTTAATTAAAATATATCTCCAAGTGGACCGGCAGATCTTTTTTCCTCGCGAGTCAACTTGTGATTGGGATTAGCTATTTTTGACGCGTTGGGAATTTCAATTTGCCCGGCATCCAATTTATTGCCGATTGCCAGCAGTTTATCGTAAGCTTCATCGCTGTCGAAATTAAATGCTGTCGTATTTCTTTCCAAATCTTCAAGATTTTGGGCTGTCATTGCGAGATCTTCAGAAATACGTCCGGCCACGAATTCAAGCGCATATTCCAGTTTCCAGTTCTGACCACCGGGACCAAGTATTTCCTGCAATATTGCAGTTGCCCCACGTGATGCAGCTGCCATTTCCCAGTCTTTTTTCATGATGCTGATACTTTCTTCAAAATCCTTGATTTTGTTTTCGAGAAGTGTTGCCCCAATGGCCAATTTACGGTCGAGATTGGCGAAAATGTTGGAACGAGCCGCATATTTTGTGGTCCATTCAATGTTCTTCTCAAGATTGGTGTTCATACGTGTGCCGGCTGATGTTGCATTGATGAATTTTTGCTGAAGCTCAACATATTCATCCGTTTCTTTAAAGGCTACCCCTTTTTCTGCAATCATACTATCCATTTGTGCTTTTATTTCACCGGCCTTTTTTGTCTGGCTCTGAACTTCGGTTTTTGCTTCGTCGGCAGCCTTGCTGGTTTCATGCGACATTGCTTCGAAGTCGGTGCGAAGTTGTTTGATTTTGGCTTTATGCTTTAAAAATAGATTGTGTGTTTCCCACATTTTCTCTTTTTGTTCATCAAGCTCATCAAATGGATTCCAGCGGATTATAGCTTTATGAAAACCGCGAACTATCCTTCGGAATAGTTTGAATATGGCTGGTAATAACAAAATTACAAAAATCACCGCAAGGATAGAGACAATCACAGCAAGAACCTGACTCAAGGCGATGAATACAGCAGGAATTATCCATTTAAATATTCCGTAACCGATAACCCCAATTAGTGTCAGTCCGATAAAAGCGCCAATGGGTTTTTCGCCTTTACGCCATTTTCCCAAGGTTTCTTTACCTTTTTCAACCAGTTTGGCATCATCGAAATATTTCATAATTGGCAACTGGGTAATTGATTTAGTTTCAGTTTGCATATTATCTGTGTTTTAAGGGTTTGATTTTTTTAGGACAGATTTGATTTGATTCCGGCTTCAATGTCAACAATACTTACAATCACCTGATCTTTTGCATTCCGGATGGCAGCAATTTTCCGGTCGATGTCAATAAACTGGCTGCTGTATTTTTGATCAATGGCCGAAAGTTGATTGCTCAAAGTATAATCCTGATTTTGAAGTTCCTGAATCTGCAGCGTAAGTTGCTGTATTTTTGACTTTGTTTCTCTAAGGCTCTTGTCGAGGTTATTTCTTTCATTGTCTTTCTCAGTCTGCAATCCTTGTTTTTTTGACTCCCCTTTATTTACTTCAGTCTCAACAGTTCGTCCTACCAAATCCTTATAAAACATGGCGCTGTCGAGTAATCGCGAAGGGGTCAGTGATTTGTCAATTTTTTGTGCAATCCGGAAAACGGTTTTATAAACATCGGGTCCGGGATTTTGTTTTTCCTCAAAAAGTGATTCAGTAAATTCAAGAAAATCAAATCCCGGTTGATTACTTTGGTTAATCAAGGTTTGAAGTCGCTGTACAAAATCCTCTATCAGAGGTTGTTCCTGAATTCCGGCAGAAGAATAGGAGATTGTACCTGGAGTAAAGCTGTCAGGATTTTTTATCAAATTAGATTGTGAATCCTGAGCCTGGTTTTCTGACACATTATTTTCAGTTTCTCTGAAGAACAGACGTCTAAAACTGAACCCTTTATCTTTTTCCGGCATTTTTTACAGATTTAATTTAATAAGTTAGTTGATTGATCGAATTATTACAAAAATAGCAGTTTTTAATGGTTCGGCCTTTTATTTCTGAAATGAATTTATTGATGGGCATATCTGATGGATTTTAGTGGTTTGATTGGACCAAGTTAAGTTATTAACTACACATAACAGAATATATTTTGCCTACCCCGATTTTATATTAGAAACAAAGCATTACATATCAAACAGATACAATATTAGTTACAAAATGTATTTTATAACATACGCGGGAAACAGCAAATATATTTTATAATATACTGTTGTGAGGGTTACCTTTTGCCTTTTTCAGGAGTAAAAAATGCTTGATTTAACTTGTTGTTTATGATTCATTATACACATTTACATGTTCACTCACACTACTCAAATCTGGATGGAGCGGCCAGTGTTCGCGGCCTGATTGTCAAAGTCAAGAAAGATGGTATGACCGCACTGGCGCTGACTGATCATGGCAATATGTTTGGCGCCAAAGAGTTCTACGATGTTTGCAAAAAGGAAGGAATCAAACCAATTCTGGGTTGCGAAACGTATGTGGCTGAACAAGAAATATGTATTTAAAAGATGCATGTGTAGCCTTCAGGATCGAAAGTTTGCTAGATTTGCCTACCGGAAACCTTTCTTACAGCTATGGGTTTTTCCTGCTGTTTAATCAGGATTCTCTACTGAAAAAGTATTAGTGAAACTGGTATTCAGAAACATTCAACTCCTTACCAGCTCAACATATTCAAAAGCCTCTTGGTGTAATCGATTTTTTAAGAAACCCGCTATCGTTGAGCCAATCGGCCATTCGTTGCGGCCAAGTGTTTATAGTAATGAGTGGTGACCGGTCGCCCATATTGAATGCATGTTTGCCCTTGGCCAGAAAAATGGCCTCAACCGGAACATTGGCATTGCGAAATTTTTGGAGCAGATCCAGCGTCACTTCATCACAACCGTATTCATCGTCGTTGGCACAAATTAGGAAAGCCGGCGGTGCTTCTGCTGAAATCTTTTCAGGAGCTTTGCCGCCGGGATAAACCATCATCTGGAAATCAGGACGACCATTTACGCGGTCAATAAGGTCAGGAGCATTTGGGTCGCCATCGCCTTTGTCGAAAGCGACCATCATAATCACCGCTCCACCGGCCGAAAATCCCAACATACCAATACGTTTCGGGTCAACGTGGAATTCATCCGCGCGGCTTCGCACCAATCGAATGGCCCGATATGCATCCTGTCGAACATTCTCTATTGAGTATGGTGAATTCTCCTCTTCGGGCAAACGATATTTTAAAACGAATACCGTAACTCCGATTGAATTAAGAAATTCAGCAGCCTGTTTGCCTTCAGCATTGAAGACCAACTCACGAAATCCACCTCCCGGAGCCACCACCACAGCACAACCGTTGGCCATTCCCTTTGGTGGCATAAAAACGGTAACCGACGGATTGTTAATGTTTTTCACCCAATAATCCTTGGCCTGTTCAGGAATATCCTTGCGGTTTTCAAATCCGGGAGCGCCATTCTTCCATAGCGGAATAACCACTGGTTGCGGTTGTGCCAGAATAAATGCTTGCAACAGTAGAACAAAAAAGAATCCGAAGATTGAAGTTTTCATGCTGGTTGGATTTGGAAAACAAAGATGCTAAAATTCTTGGGTTCATATAAACGAAAATAGTATTCCTTTTAGGCTTTAAATTTGTACCAAACTTCTTTCCCAATTTTTATCAACAATCCACTTTTCAGGCATTGAAAATGGTAATTTTACCCAACCAGACATTCTGGTTCAGGAGAAAAAAATGCTTGATTTAACTTGTTGGTTATGATTCCTTTTACACATTTACACGTTCACTCACAATACTCAATTCTTGATGGCGCTGCCAGTGTTCGCGGCCTGATTGCCAAAGCCAAGAAAGATGGAATGTCCGCCCTGGCTTTGACTGATCATGGCAACATGTTTGGCGCCAAAGAGTTCTACGATGTTTGCAAAAAGGAAGGAATCAAACCCATTCTGGGTTGCGAAACTTATGTAGCCGAGCAATCGCGCCACGACAAGAAAGATGCAAAAGTTGACCGTTCGGGTTATCACCTTATTTTGCTGGCCAAAAACCTGGTGGGTTACCGCAATCTGCTCAAACTGGTTTCTGCTGCTTATACCGAAGGTTTTTACTACAAACCACGTATCGACAAAGAGTTGCTCGAAAAATATCATGAAGGATTAATCGTTTCATCGGCCTGCCTGGGAGGCGAAGTTCCGCAGCACATCATGGCTGGTCATCTTCAGGAAGCTGACGATACCATTCAATGGTTCAAATCCATTTTCGGCGATGATTTTTACCTCGAATTGCAGCGACATCCGTCTCATTTGCAGGAGATGCGCCAGAATGTATATGAAAATCAGGTACTGGTCAACAAGGAAATG
Source organism: Bacteroidales bacterium (assembly GCA_038248385.1). Classification (GTDB taxonomy): domain Bacteria; phylum Bacteroidota; class Bacteroidia; order Bacteroidales; family Prolixibacteraceae; genus Aquipluma. The sequence goes on along the minus strand of JBBRXN010000018.1, from coordinate 47,988 downwards.
CTCGGACTGGCTAAGAAGCATCAGGTTAAACTGATTTGTACCAACGACATCCATTTCATCAATGAAGAAGATGCTGATGCGCACGATTTGCTGATCTGCCTCAATACCGGCAAGGATTTGGACGATCCGACCCGAATGCGCTATACGAAACAGGAGTGGTTCAAGACCACTTCAGAAATGAATAATTTGTTTGCTGATGTGCCTGAAGCATTGACCAATACTCAGGAAATAAATGATAAAATTGAAGCTTACGAGCTGAATTCTTCACCCATTATGCCGGTTTTCCCTATTCCTGAAGAATTTGGGAAAGAGGAAGATTATCGTGCCCGCTTTACCGAAGAAATGTTACTTGAGGAATTTACCCAATTCTGGTACGATTCCATTGGCGGATACGACAAAGTGGTGAGGGTGAAGCTCGAGGCCGACTATCTTGAACACCTTGCGTGGGAGGGAGCCAAACCGCGTTACGGCGAACCATTTTCGGAAGAAGTCAAAGAGCGTATTGAATTTGAATTGAATACCATCAAAAGGATGGGTTTCCCCGGTTACTTCCTGATTACCCAGGATTTTATCAACGAAGCCCGCCGGATGGATGTGCTGGTAGGTCCAGGTCGTGGTTCGGCTGCCGGTTCGGTGGTTTCGTATTGTGTGGGAATTACCAACATCGATCCGTTAAAGTATGATCTGCTGTTCGAACGTTTCCTGAATCCTGACCGTATTTCGATGCCTGATGTGGACATCGACTTCGATGATGATGGCCGCCAGAAAGTACTCGATTATGTGACCAAAAAATACGGAAACGACAAGGTGGCCCATATCTGTACCTTCGGAACAATGGCAACGAAAATGGCCATCAAAGATGTGGCCCGTGTGTTGAAACTTCCGCTTCATGAGGCTGAACGCCTGACAAAGATGGTTCCTGATGCGCCTAAAATGAATTTTTCCATCGCGTTAAAAGAAAGTCAGGAGCTGAAGCAGGAATTGTCGTCATCCAATGAGCTGGTTCGGACAACCCTGAAATTTGCACAAACACTCGAAGGCTCGGTGCGCCAGACAGGGGTTCATGCCTGCGGAATCCTGATCAGCCGTGATCCTCTGATCGAACATATTCCGGTGATGTTTTCCAAAGATGATGAAAACCTGCTCACCACCCAATACGACGGTAAATTCGTGGAGGACATCGGTTTGCTGAAGATGGACTTTCTCGGCCTGAAAACCCTTTCCATCATTAAGGAAACGATTGAAAACATCAAACTTTCACGCAAAATTACGGTTGATATGGATCAGATTCCGGAGAAGGATCCTGTGACGCTGGAACTTTTTGCAAATGGCGATACTACCGGTATTTTTCAGTTCGAGTCGCCCGGAATGAAAAAGCATTTGCGCAATCTGAAACCCAACCGATTTGAGGATTTGGTAGCTATGAACGCGCTCTACCGTCCGGGGCCGATGGAGTATATTCCTTCGTTTATCAAGCGAAAACATGGTCAGGAAAAAATTGAATACGATCACCCGTTGATGGAACCTTACCTGAAGGATACCTACGGAATTACAGTTTATCAGGAACAAGTGATGCTCCAGTCACGGGTGCTTGCAGGTTTTACCCGCGGCGATTCCGACTCACTCAGGAAGGCAATGGGTAAAAAACAGATTTACCTGATGGACAAGCTGAAAGTGCAATTTAAAGATGGCTGTCTGAACAATCCAAAATTTATGGAAGGTTGCATCGAAGGCAAAAAGGATGCAACGAAACTGATCGAAAAAATATGGAAAGACTGGGAAGCTTTTGCCAGTTATGCTTTCAATAAATCACATTCGGTGTGTTACGCTTGGGTGGCTTATCAAACCGGATATCTGAAAGCCAACTTTCCGGCCGAATTTATGGCTGCCAACATGAGCCGGAACCTCAGTAACATCACTGAGATTTCGAAGTTGATGGAGGAGTGTAAACGAATGAAAATGAATGTACTGGGGCCTGATGTGAGCGAAAGTTATGCCAAGTTTACGGTAAACAAAGCCGGGAATATCCGCTTTGGAATGGCGGCCATAAAAGGAGTGGGCGAAGGAGCCGTTCTGGATATCATCAAAGCCAGGCAGGGAGGCGAATTCAAGGATATTTATGATTTTGTTGAACGGGTGAACCTTCAGTCGGCCAACAAAAAGAATATCGAAGCGTTGGCCATGGCCGGGGCATTTGACGGTTTTAAAAAGCATACCCGGAGCCAGTTTTTCGCTTCTGATGAAAATGATGTGACTTTTATCGAAAAACTGATCAGGTACGGCAATAAAATGCAATACGAAAGCAACAATATGCAACCGTCGCTTTTTGGCGAAATCATGTCAACACAATCGGTTCAAAGGCCCGAACCACAGGAAGTGCCCGAATGGCCGAATCTGGTTTTGCTCGACAAAGAAAAGGCCCTGATCGGAATTTACCTTACCTCGCATCCGCTCGACAGATATAAAATCGAAATTGAAACACTGGCTTCGAGAGATGTTACCATACAAGATTTGAATAGCAATATTGAAGCGTTAAAAGGCCGGGAATTGACTTTTATCGGGATGGTAACAGAAGCCAAAGACGCGATTGGTAAAACAGGGAAACCCTATAGTTATATCGTTCTGACCGACTATACCGATTCGTATAAATTGTTTTTCTTCACTAAAGACTATGTTGAGTATAGTAAATACTGCAAACAAGGCCTTTATTTGATGGTAAAAGGAATGGTTCAGAATCGTTTCGGGGGCGAACAGCTTGAATTTAAAGTCAGTCGGATTGAATTAATGGAAGAAATCCGTGAGAAATATTTTAAAAGTATTACTGTGACGGTTCCGATTCATGTGATCAATGCGGAACTGATTACCGACCTGGAGCGCCTGACCCAAAAAAGCAAAGGAAAATCGTTACTGAAATTTGATATCTGGGATCCAGAAACAAAAATGATGGTTAATCTGTTTTCAAGAAATATTCGCATTGATATTACCAACGAATTGCTCGCCTATTTTGATAAAAATGACGATCTTGTTTTTAAAATTAATTAGGCTAATTTTGTAATGGATTTGAGATTTGATATAGTATTCACACATAAAATATAATAAAATGGCTTTAGAAATTAATGATGCAAACTTTGAAGAATTGGTTCTTCAGTCTGATAAGCCGGTTCTGGTTGATTTTTGGGCTGAATGGTGTGGCCCGTGCCGCATGGTAGGTCCGATTGTACAGGAACTTTCGGAAGATTACGCCGGAAGATTGGTAGTTGGGAAAGTGGATGTGGACAGCAATCCCGGTATTGCTTCCAAATACGGAATCCGTAACATTCCGACTATCCTTTTTTTCAAAAATGGCGTTGTGGTCGATAAACATGTTGGCGCTGCTCCAAAATCAACACTTTCTTCAAAAGTTGACAGCATTCTTTAAAAGGTAATTGCAAAACGAAAAGGCATAAGAATCGGTTTTTCTTATGCCTTTTTTTATTTCTGAATATGGAAATAAACATTCGTCATTAGGAAAAGGAAAAGAAGACGGTGAACGGGAGAATGCCTTATCTTCCTTCCTGTTACTAAGGTCTACTTTGAATAATAAGGTTTTTGAAAAAAGGAAACAGGAAAAAGCATTTGACATGAGGGAAAGGGATTATGCGATTTGAATAACTTACTTGATATACAACAGTTTCAGCAATTTGATAACCTCGAACTGATCTCGAAAGAAGTGGTCGAAGGTTTTATCACCGGGCTGCACCGAAGCCCTTTTCATGGTTTCTCGGTCGAATTTGCTGAGCACCGGCTATACAATACCGGCGAATCGACCAAACATCTCGACTGGAAACTGTTTGCACGTACCGATCGTTTATTCGTGAAACAATACGAAGAGGAAACCAATCTTCGCTGCCAGATAGTGATTGATACATCTTCTTCCATGCTTTTTCCTTATGAAAAAGGAAAACCATCAAAAGTAAACAAGCTGGCTTTTTCGGTTTATTCGGCAGCCGCAATTATTTATCTGCTCCGGAAACAGCGCGATGCAGTTGGCCTTTCGCTTTTTTCAGATGATATTGATTTTCACTCAGAAGCCCGTTTGTCATCGGTTCACATCGATTTATTGTACAATCAGTTGGGAGCATTGTTGCGTCAGGAACAGGCTCTGTTGCACAAAAAAACCAATACGGTTGATGCACTGCACATGATTGCTGAAAACATCCACAAACGATCGCTGGTTATTCTGTTCAGCGATTTAATTGAAGACGAAAGTACCGATGAATTGTTTGAAGCTCTTCAACACCTGAAATACAACAAACACGAAGTATTGCTCTTTCATGTAACCGACCATCGTCAGGAAAAGGAGTTCGATTTCAGGAACCAGCCTTACCGGTTTGTCGATCTCGAAACCGGTGAACACCTCCGGTTTTCGCCCAACGATCTGAAAAAGAATTACGAAAAGGCCATGTCAGATTATTTCGAAGAGATGCGCGTCCGTTGTGGTCAATATCAAATTGATCTGGCTGAAGCCGATATCAATGAAGATTTTAAGCATGTACTTTATACCTATTTGTTGAAGAGAAAGCGGTTGTTTTAGTAAATGTTAAGTTTGCGATATACATGAAACTTTAATAATAAATCTATAAATTTTACGATATATCGTATGCAACAAATGAACTTTCCGGATTTCCTTTTGCTCGAATTACAATACCGATGTGAATTCTCTATTGGCTTTAGCCACCGGATGTTGGGCTAATGCCCGGTATTTTAGTCTTTCTTCTTCCCGTTGACTGAAGTCAACATAGAAGGAAAACGGCTCGATATTCAATATTCAGGTAATAAAATGGATATTCATTTTTCATTTCCCAGCCGGGAACAAATCGCAGCTTATCGGGAAATGATCGGAGTGATTTAGGGTTGAAACCTCAAAATTAAAACTTGTAAAAATCGGACTGTACAAAATGTAATCAATACGGAACGAAGGTAATTTTCCGTTGTAGGTATTGGCTGTTCCCTTTCCTGATTGGGTGAACGAATCTTCGAGATCGCCTTTTACGGTGCGGTATGTAAAAGAAACCGGTGTATCGTTAAAATCGCCGCAAACAATTACCGGATAAGGACATTGATTCAAATGTTCGCGAAGAGTGGCTGCCTGTTCTGCCCGTTTGATCAGGGCATCTTTAAACTTAAGGCTTAATTCCATCATCTTTTCTTTTGTTTTAGGCTGATTGTTAAAGTCGATGGAATCGATGGCATTGATTTCTGCTTCGCGTAGCCGATACGATTGCAAATGGCAGTTGTAAACCCTTACGGTATCAGTATTTATCAGCATGTCAGTAAAAATGATCATGTTTCCCGAATTTTTGAACCTGATTTCGCCCATATTCAAAATGGGGAAACTGGTCAGGGTAATTTGCCCTCCGGCATAACTGTTGTGTGCAAGTTGCAAGTGACTTACCTGCGGAAGCCTTGTGTTTTTGATGTCGAAGATCTGTCGTTTGTTAAGCCTGACTTCCTGAAGACAAATAATATCAGCATTGTCCTGCCTTAAAAAATCAAGGATGTGGTTAGCATTTTCCTTGTTCGGAACTTCTGTATTTCCCATAAAATACTTCACATTGTAACTGGTTATCCGGATTCCTTTTTGGGTGGTTTTTTTTCCTGAAAACTGAAGATAGTTGCCGATATGGTTAAATCCCGCAAGTATGATCACAAGCGAAAAGAAGGCAAATTTGAATTTGATGACAACCCATAAAACAATGAAAATGATATTGACCACAAGAAGATATGGATATGCCATTCCAAATAATGCCGGAATCCATGTTTTTTCAGGACTGATATACACCGATCCGGAAGCGATACCTAATGCAAAAACTGCAATGATATTAAAAAACAGAAGTGTATATATAAAAAGATGTTTCAAATGGCTTGTGGTTTTGGTTCCGGCATTACTTTTATTTGCCCGCGCCTGTTACAAATATATGAATTTATTGTATTGTATTTGGCCGGATTAACAGGGTCTGAAAAGTAATGCACGAATCATCCGGTCTTTCCCGTTAATGTCTTTTTTCAGTTGAACATCCGAAAAACCTTTTTGCTGAAGCATAGTTACACAATCCTTTCCGAAAGCTTCGTTGATCTCAAAGTAAAGTTTCCCCTGGTTTTTGAGATGTATAAGAGCAAAATCAGCGATTCGATCGTAAAAAATCAGCGGTTTTTCATCGGGGACAAATAGAGCGAGCTCCGGCTCAAATTGAAGCACATTCTTTTCCATCAATATTTTTTCGGTTTCCCGAACATAAGGTGGATTGCTAACTATCAAATCCAATTCTTGAAAACGAACTTCCGGAGTGCCATTTAAAATATCATATTCAAACAATGAAACCTCTGAGACATTCAGTTCTGCGTTCCGGCGTGCAGTTTCAATACAAACGGGTGAAATATCGCAGGCCAGAACTGTGGATTGTACAATGTTTTTGTGGAGTGAAATGGCAATGCATCCGGTTCCGGTTCCAATATCCAGAATGAAAGGCTCCGAAAGTTGGTTTTCCTGAATGATCCATTGCACCAATTCCTCTGTTTCAGGGCGTGGAATTAATACGCCGGGCAACGAATAAAACGGCAATCCGTAGAATTCTGTTTCTCCAAGAATGTATTGAATGGGTTCATGGTTTTTAAGGCGCGTAACAATTTTCCTGATTTCGATCAGCTCTTCTTGACTGAGTTCATCTTCTTTTGCCAACAAAAATTGAGTGCGTGAGTAACCTTTCAGCTTTTCGAAAATCATGAAAATCAAGCTTTCAATTTCCTCTTTGGAGAAAAAGCCTGCCAATTCTTTTCGGATGGATGCAATGCCTGCCCTCATTTTATACCAAAGTTAATTTTAATCCAATCCATAGCTATATCTGGTATAATGCCGATGGATAGAAATGTTTAGGTCAATTGAGTGTATGAAGATTGGCCTATTACAATTCTCCAATCGGTATTATTGTTATTTTTGGCAAAGTTAATTTTTTCGCTGATGAGTACTGCTGAAACTTTTATGCAACGTTGTCTTGATCTGGCGCTCCTTGGAATGGGTGATGTGGCGCCTAATCCGATGGTGGGTTGTGTGATTGTACACGATGGTATTATTATTGGCGAAGGATACCATCAGAAGTTCGGCCAGCCACATGCTGAGGTGAATGCCATTCGATCGGTGCAGAATCCGGAATTACTTTCAAGTTCAACCTTGTATGTTTCACTTGAACCCTGTTCACATCACGGCAAAACGCCTCCCTGTTCCGATCTGATCATCGAAAACCGGATTCCGCATGTTTTAATTGGTACTATTGACCCGTTTGCCAAAGTGGCCGGAAAAGGGATTGAGCGCATGAAAAATGCCGGCATTGAAGTCGAAGTGGGGGTACTCGAAAATGAATGTCGTGAACTGAACCGCAGGTTCTTTACGTTCCATGAAAAAGAACGGCCATATATTTTGCTGAAATGGGCGCAAACGCTCGATGGTTTTATTGATACCGACCGCACGGAAACTCAACATCCGACCTGGATTACGAATGCTCTTTCAAAACGGCTGGTGCACAAACAGCGCTCAGAAGAATCAGCTATTTTAATTGGTACCAATACTGCAGAATTCGATAATCCGGCGCTGACGGTCCGCGAATGGACGGGCAATCAGCCTGTTCGGATGACAATTGACCGAACCGGAAGACTTGATACCAGACTGCACATTTTCGATGGGAAAGCGCTGACCTGGTTTTTTACCGCAAAGGAATTAACCGGGTCGGAAAACCTGCATTTTATATTACTCGATTTTAATCAGAATATCCTGCCGCAGTTACTTTCAGAATTATACAAGCGTGATATTCTTTCGGTAGTTGTTGAGGGTGGTGGCGAATTGCTGAGCAGCTTTCTGGAAGCCGGTTTATGGGACGAAGCATTTGTTTACACAGGAAATCAATTCTTCGGAAAAGGTGTTGCAGCTCCGCACATTTCAGGAGAAACCATTGCCTTCGAAATACTCGATGACTGCAAATTGCATGTAATGAGAAACGTCAGAACAGGATAGACAGGATAAAATACTTTTTATAATCAAATTTTCAAATCATGATTATCTTTCAATGCTATTAATCGTGTTCCGATATTTTTTGCTTGTTTTTAATGTATCTTTAATGAAATTTAGTCTCAATTAAAAACGGAGCAATCGCATGGGGATTTTGTATAATATATGGAGTGCGATGCCAAGTCTGGTAACTATCCTTTATTTTCTGACGGTAGTTTTTATTGCTGTACTGATTATCCTGGAAAACCGTAATCCGGTAAAAACCATCAGTTGGATTTTGGTATTGGTATTATTGCCTTTTATCGGAATTGTTGGATATCTGTTCTTTGGGCAGGAATACCGAAAATCAAAAATGTTTTCGCGTAAAGGCCTGAAGGATTTGGAAAAACTGAGAAAGCTTACTTTGGAACAACTCGATAATCTCCCAAAAAATCATTTTCAGATTAGTGATCGGCTTTATTCAAAGAAACGGTTGATGAACCTGTTGCTTTCGAATTCGAATTCGATTTTGACCAGCAACAATGAGGTGACGGTTTTACGTAATGGGAAAGAGACTTTTCCGGAAATTTTCAGGAGCATTGAACAAGCGAAACATCATATTCATCTCGAATATTATATTGTTGAAAATGACACGATTGGCAATTACCTGCGCGAACTTCTGATCCAAAAAGCACTCGAAGGGGTGGAAGTTCGTTTTATATACGATGATGTGGGTAGCTGGCAGTTAAAACGTAGATTTTTACGCTCAATGACTGACGCCGGGGTAAAAGTGGATTGTTTTATGCGGGTTCGTTTTCCTAACCTGACTTCAAGAGTAAATTACCGGAACCATCGAAAAATTTTGGTTGTGGATGGCGAAACTGCATTCGTTGGCGGCCTGAATTTTGCCGACCGCTATCAGGATGGAGTTCCCGGAATCGGGCCATGGCGGGATACACATCTGAAAGTGACTGGTGGTGGGGCAACTTCGCTGCAAATTATTTTTATGGCCGACTGGTATTTTGTTTCCAAGGAAATATTCAAGGGCGATCAGTATTTCAAGCCATTTAAATCCGGCAACGGGAAATTGGTACAGATTTCGGCAAGTGGACCGGATTCGGACTGGGAAAGCATCGGGCAGGCGTATTTTTCGGCCATTGCCAGCGCTACCGATTTCGTGTTCCTCTCATCTCCATATTTGATGCCAACTGCCGACATTATGACTGCTCTTAAGACTTCTGCCTTGGGTGGCATTGATGTTCGTATCATTGTTCCCGGCTTGTCAGATGCCGTTACTTCCAAATGGGGAACCAATTCCTACATCGAAGAATTACTCGAATCGGGGGTGAAAATATATTTCTACAAGGCAGGCTTTATACATAGTAAGGTGATTGTGGTCGATGGCATTTTTTCTTCGGTCGGAACCGCAAATCTTGACTTCCGAAGCCTGGAAACCAATTTTGAAGTCAATGCGATGATTTACGATGAGGAAATTGCCGGTATATTAGCTTCACAGTTTTTGGAAGATCAGGGTAAAAGTGATGCTGTAATTTTGGACGAATGGATGAAAAGGCCACGAATCAATAAAATTAAAGAATCGTTTGCCAGGATTTTAAGCCCGATGCTGTAAAAAAGTTTTCAGTCGCAGAATTCAGTCGCAGTTCAATCGCGATATTCATCAACCATTCGAGGGTTTTTTCTTTCAGAAATGTCTTTTTGAAAACCCAAAATCACACCATGAACAGAAAAGATTTCTTCCTGAGTTCGCTGGCAGCCAGTACATGTGCCGGATGTTTTTTGTTACCGGCCTCCAGCCTGATTGCCTCCGAAAGTGTTTCTGCCCAGGATGAAAAGTATCAACAACTTTTACAGGAAAAAGAGTTTATCCAGAATTGGCTGTCGGATCTTATTTCGACCATCGAAACACAGCTGGACGAACCTACCCGTGTAAAATTGCTGGCCGGTTGCGGACGGGGCTGTTTCAACCGCTTCAAATTTAAAAGCGACATTGCCGAAAAAGGGAAAGGCGATCTGGATAAATTAATTGAAGCATACAAGACTAACTTTGAAGTCTGGAAAGAAGGAAATACTATTCACATTCGCTATGGCGAAGTTTCTCAGGGATGTTATTGTCCTGCTGCAAAATACCGTCCGGCAAAACCCGATGACATACATTGCGAATGCACCCGTGCAACCCATCAAACTATTTTCGAGACAGCTTTGGGAAGACCCATTGAGGTGAAAATACTGGAATCAGTTCGCCGCGGAAACAAAACCTGTCATTTTCTGGCTACTTTATAGCCCGTTTAATCCTTAATTATTTTCTGAATAACTGATTTTCGACTTGTCTGGATTGAAATCAGGTAAACTCCTTTAGGCTGATTGGTGAGGTCAACAACCTGAGTTCTGCTGGTGCGAATAGTTTTTCCTGAAAGATCTTTAACCTCCAATCCAATAATATCTTCACCTAAAACATTAAATAGACCGGTTCCCGGATTGGGGTAAATTACAAAAGTTTTGTTGCCAGTTATTTCAGGATCGATTCCGGTAACCGAAGTAGTCCAGTTCAAAGTAACAGACGAAAAGCTCGGAACATTTACCGGAGTCAGTTTATGTGCATTTATGCCTTTCGTAATGTTGAATGTAGCAGTATTCCCGGTCGCATTTTTATCGGTTAATTCCATTTGGACTTTATAATCAGCATCAGCCATCAGCTTTCCGGTATAGTCTTTTCCATTCCATTGACAAGTGCGGGTTCCGTGACTACTTTGTGTCGCACCGGAAATCGCGTCAGCAGTATTAAATGCGCTTCCGGCGATGGTGGTCGAGGCTTCCCACGTATTCAGATGTGTTTTACGGGTATTGGCATAGGCCAATAGTGTTTTGACAAATTTTCCCGAACTATCTTCAATCCAGATGGCAACGATATTTTTTGGTGCATAATTTCCTCCTGTGGAGCTGGTGGTTACGGTGATTGCCAATGTGCCATTTGTTTGTGCGCTGACCCAACTTGCTGATAAACAGACAAAAAATAAGATCCATAATTTTCTTCCCATCTTTTCTTCTCCTATAAATTATTGAATGACCGCAATCTATTTAATTGAACCCAAATATACAAATCTAAAACGGCAACCTTCCCAAATCTACATTTCCGCCGCTTAAAATAATACCCACTTTTTGCCCTTTTACATCCACTTTGTTTTCGAGAATGGCTGCCAGTGGAACAGCCGACGATGGTTCGATAATGATTTTCATTCGTTCCCAAACCATGCGCATCGCTTCAACGATTTTTTCTTCCGACACAGTCACAATATCATCCACTTCACTCATGACAATCTGAAAAGTCAGGCTTCCCAAAGAAGTTAAAAGTCCGTCGGCAATGGTTTTTGGAGCAATTGAAGGTTGAAGTGTTTTTGACTGAAATGAACGAAATGCATCGTCGGCGCCAGCAGGTTCTGCGGCAATTACCTGAACGTTTGGCAACATGGCTTTGGCTGAAATGGCTGTTCCGCTCAACAATCCGCCTCCGCCAACAGGAGCCATGATGATATCTAATTGACCGACTTCTTCGATCAGTTCTTTGGCAGCAGTTCCCTGTCCGCAAATTACATTGAAATAGTTGTACGGATGTATTTCAGTGGCGCCGGTTTCAGTGGCTACTTTTTTCAAAGTTGATTCGCGTGCGGCAAGCGTTGGTTCACAAAAAGTGATTTGAGCTCCGTATCCTGCAACGGCTTTCTTTTTGATTTCAGGAGCATTTTCAGGCATCACAATATAAGCCGGAATGCCGCGCATCCTTGCTGCGAGAGCCAAAGCTGCCGCGTGATTCCCCGATGAATGGGTACAGACTCCGTTTTTAGCTTCTTCATCAGATAGGGAAAACACCGAATTACAGGCTCCACGGAATTTAAAAGCGCCAACTTTTTGAAGATTTTCGCATTTAAAATACAACTCAGCGCCAACGATTTGGTTGATGCTTTCAGAGGTTAATACCGGAGTACGGTGAATAAACGGACGAATGCGATCGTGCGCTTTTTCAATGTCGGTAAAGGTTGGTAATTGGGTCATCGATAAATAGTTTAATTTTGTCAGCAAATAACAAAAAATAATTCAAATCAAGATTTAGGACTGAAATTAAAACTGAGACGCAGTATCTGATATCACTTGACCGGATTGAAGAACTTCTGCAAGTGGTTGGAAATGATACCCTGCCTGAGGATAAAAATTTTATTGAACTCGATCTTTTATCTGATTTAGTGGCAGAATATGAAGAAAAATTTCATCCTATTCCAATTCCGTCCGAAATAAGGAAAACGCTTTGATCTATGTGCTGCCGCGGACGGTTTTCCCCCCTTATTTATCTGCCTGCAAAGAGGCCACTCCTAACGGAGCTTTTTTGACAACCCGATAACTTTTTCAATTGCTCTCAACTACCTTCCAGTTATTCGTTTATGGGCTGTATTCTCCCATTCTGATGGAATGCTAAAGTCCTGCAACCAATTCCTTCAAAATCAGTGTCATATTAGGCTCGGCTTTCATGGCCACCTCCTGAACTTCCTCATGCGAAATTTCAACAATTTGTCCGGGAACGCCGCTGTCGGTCACGATAGAAATCCCGAAAACTGTCATGTCTCCATGGCGGGCAACAATCACTTCAGGAACAGTTGACATACCAACTATATCGGCGCCTAAAAGACGGAACATCAGATATTCTGCGGGTGTTTCGAAAGTTGGACCCGACACACCAACATAAACGCCTTCTTTCACATTTATTCCGTTTTTCAGCGCAATCGCTTTGGCTTTGTCGCGCAGGTGCTGATCGTAAGGTTTGCTCATATCGGGGAAACGCGGCCCCAATTCATTCAGGTTTTTCCCCCGGAGCGGATGCTCAGGAAAAAAATTGATGTGGTCGGTAATAAGAATGATATCACCGACATTGTATGTTGGATTAAGTCCACCTGAAGCATTGGAAACAAACAGGGTTTTGATGCCCATTTGTTTCATAACACGCACCGGGAAAGTCACTTCTTTCATCGAATAACCTTCATAGTAATGGAAACGACCTTGCATGGCCAGCACAGTTTTTCCGGCGAGTTTCCCAATTATCAGTTTCCCTGAATGTCCTTCAACGGTCGATACAGGGAAATCAGGAATTTCGCTGTATGGAATTGTAAGTTCGATTTCGATTTCATTTACCAGCCCGCCAAGTCCCGAACCCAGGATGATTCCGGCATCAATTGGCTTTTTTACTTTTTCGGTTATGAAGGTCGCGGTTGCTTTTATTTTCTCTAACATAGGTAACAATTTTTTCGTCAAAGTTTTTTCCTTCGCTATGAAGGAACTTAATTTTTAACGGTATGTAAAATAAATTTGCTTTTATTGATGGTGATAAATCCATGTCTTTCAGCCGCATGGAATCTTTCTCGGTGGTAATGATGATTTTATTTTCTGCTTCAATTCCGGCAAACTTATTCTCAATTTGCTGAATATTGGAAGCGTTAAAATTATGGTGATCGGAGAATTTAAGGTTGGTAATATTTTCAGAAAAATTGCTCAGGTATTTGTTCAAATGTTCAGGGTTCGCAATTCCGGTAACCAGCAAAACACTCACTTTATCAGATGCCAGTTTGGGCGTTGGGATAGCCTCTTCAGGAAAAACGGGAGTGAGGGGCTGATAGACCATGGTGGTGAAAAACAGGTTCTGGTAAGGCCGCAGGTTCACGTCTTTCATCAAAATCCGGCGGGTGATGGGCGAAATTTCCTGCGGGCATTTGGTGTAAATAATCACATTGGCGCGCCGCATCTGCCATTTCGATTCGCGTAAACGTCCATACGGCATCAGCGAATCTTTGTCGATCGGGCGGTTGAAATCAATCAGTAAGATATTGATTCCGGCGCTAACACTGCGATGCTGAAAAGCATCGTCGAGCAAAATAATGTCGGGCAATTGACTGGCTTCCTGTTTCTGGATTATTTCAATGGCATGGACTCGTTTTTCGTCCACAATCACCTGAATGTCGCTGAATTTTGATTTGATTTGAAGAGGCTCATCACCAATATTCGTGGCAAGTGAACCAACTTCAACTTCCTGATAGCCTTTGGTTTTCCGTTTGTACCCACGGCTGATAGTGGTAACCCTGAATTGTTTCATTAAAAGATCAACAAGGTATTCAGTATGAGGAGTTTTCCCTGTTCCGCCAACGGTAATGTTCCCGATCGAAATAACAGGAATTTCGAATTCGGTTGATTTAAATATTTTATAGTCGTACATGAAATTGCGTATCGACACAATCAGTCCGTAAATAGCAGAAAAGGGTAATAAAAGGAATTTGAACATCTTTGGTTTTTCAGAATAAATTCTGACACGAAAGTAGCAAAATTTGAGGAGCTGAACGAATTATAAAATTTAGAGCAGATTGAACGCGTTCTTCAGATAGGCATTTACCAACAGAACACTTTTTTTTGTATTGGTAATCCGGTATCTCTTTTTCAGAATTTCTTCAGGACGGGCTTTTTTGATTTCTTTCAGCAAATGCAGATAATAAGTATAGGCAAGATAAACCCCCAAACGAACCTGTTTTTTCAGTTGACGGATTCCTTCCATCGATTCCTGAAAGTCTTTTTCAATTTCGTCTTCGAGTTGTTTTTTTGTTTCTTCAGTAAAATGGTTGAAATCAATATCTTTAAAATAGATGCGGCCTTTTTCATCAAAATCGTCACGAACGTCGCGAAGGAAATTCACCTTTTGGAAGGCTTCACCCAGTTTGCGCGCAGGAGCCACCAAAGCATCATATTTCTCGGGTTCGTTAAAATAAAAAACCCTCAGGCACATCAGTCCAACAACTTCGGCTGATCCATAAATGTATGTTTTCAGCATTTCAGCAGAATACACATCGTGAGTGAGATCCATTTCCATACTTACCAGGAATGCGTCAATCAGTTCATGATCAATATTGTATTTGTGAACTGCCATCTGAAAGCTGTCGATGATCGGGTTGATGCTGAAACCACGCTCAATACCTTTGAAGGTTTCCACCCTGAATTCATCAAAAATGGTTCGTTGATCTTGCTCAAAAAAAGTATCGACAATTTCGTCGGCATAACGTACAAAGCCATAAATACTGTAAATTCCTTCACGGTATTTCGGGCTCAGCACGCGCACACCCAGCGAAAACGAAGTGCTGTAATTGCGGGTAGTGATCCTGCTGCAATCGAGGTTATTTTTACGATATAAATCCATTGTCTTTCTGTATTCGTTCGGTTACCAATCGCGAACTGATGACCACCATCGGCAATCCTGTACCCGGAACAGTTGATGCGCCAACATAGTATAAATTACCGAATTTTTCATCCTTGTTTTTTGGTCTGAAACCACCCACCTGATTGAGGTCGTGTGCCAGACCAAGGCCACTTCCACGGTACAAACCAAACATTTTTTCCCAGTGTTCAGGATTTAATACAACTCTGGTCTCGGTATGTTTATGAAAATCGAAACCGGTTCGTTCGCTCATATCCTGAATGATACCATCGGCAATTTCCTGATCGTCGCTCCAATCCGATTTGTATCGTAAATCAGGCACAGGGCACAAAATAAATACACTTTCTTTTCCCGGAGGCGCATAATCCGGGTTGTGCATCGATTGGATATTTACGTAGTAGTATGGTTTATCTAACTTTATCTTGTTCTTGAAAATTTTTCCGGCATATTCCCTGAAATTTCTTCGCAGGAAATAATTGTGATGGTACATGTTTGGAATCTTTGCATCCAGCCCAAGGTAAATGGTTAACGGGGCCAGCGTCCATTTTTTTGCATCCAGTTTCTTTTCTGAAAATGCGGCTCTTTTCAGGATTACTCCCCGGAACCAAGCGGCATCAGCATTCACCACAAATTGATCGGCTTTCCAACTTTTTCCTGAACTGTCGGTAAACGAACTGATCTTTCCGTTTTCTTCCGCAAAGCTAATAATTTCGGTATTGTAGTGGATTTTAACCCCCCGTTTTTCCAATTCCGGAAGCAAACCTTCCACGATTTTATACATTCCGCCTTTAACGTTATAATATCCGTCGTGAACCAACTCGGTGTAATTCAGTAAGGTATAAACTGCTGGTGTGTCGAAAGGCGTTGCCCCCAGGAAAAATCCCACCAGCGAAAAAATCACTTTTACCTCGAACGACTCAAAATTACGTTCCATTTCACACCACATCGAATAGAACATTTTTGGAGCGTGTTTTAATGGAACAGTGGTAAGTTTTAAAAGATAATGAGCCAAAGAATCGAAATTGCTGTGAATTACAATTCCTTCGGTGTCGTGAAACATTTTACCGGCAGCATCCAAAAACTTGTGAATTTTCTTTTCAAAATCGGGCTCAACATTTTGAAATTCCAGTGCCAGCTTTTTCAGGTCTTTGTATATCAGGTAGCTGCGCTGATCTCCCTCAAAATGAACTGCATAAAGCGGGTCGAGTTCTACAAATTCAAAAGGCATTGGTATATTGCAATCTTTAATCAATTCCTGAAATTCATAACTCATGCTGAAAAAGGTTGGCCCGATATCGAACTTAAAACCGTCCTTTTCAAGCAAGTTAAGTCTTCCACCTGCCTGATGGTATTTTTCGACCATCTCTACTTCGTATCCTCTGGCCGAAAGTCTAAGGGCAGTGGCTAATCCGCCAAGTCCGGTTCCAATTATCAATACTTTTTTTTGCACTTGTTCAATTTATTTGTTTTATACTTAAACAAAGTTAGCGTAAAATGTTTTAGTAATTTACGAAATTATTTTTGGAATCCTTGTTGCTTTGCATAAATTTAACCAATTATGGCACATGCGATTATTATAGGATCGGGAATTGGGGGGCTTGCAACAGCTATAAGGCTTGCGAGTCAGGGAATTACGACCACTGTTTATGAGGCTTCAGAAAAGCCCGGAGGCAAGGTCTCGGAGCAAATTTCCGGTGGGTTTCGGTTCGATACCGGCCCTTCGTTGCTTACTTTGCCTGAATTGGTGCTCGAATTACTCGACGAAGACCTTCAGTTTCCGCTCATAAAGCTCGAAATAATTACCAAATATTTCTATCCAGACGGTACAAAGCTGACCGCATACAGCGATGTTCAGGAATTGTCTGCCGAAATAAATGAAAAGTTGAATGTTCCGGAAGAAAAGGTAATCCAATATCTTGAAAAAGCGGAAACTGTTTATGAACTGACTGCTGATCTGTTTATTTTCGGTTCGTTCCACCGCATCAAAAACCTGATGAACCGAAAATCACTGAAAACACTCCTGAACTTCAGAAAACTTCATGCATTCAGCAGTCTGCATCAATTTAATGAACGTGAACTGGGCGATAAAAAACTGGTTCAGTTGTTCGACCGGTATGCTACTTACAATGGCAGCAATCCGTATCAAACTCCTGCAACCTTGAGCGTGATTTCACATCTGGAACACAACCTGGGCGCTTTCATTCCTGAAGATGGCATGTTCAAAGTGACCGAATCGCTGAGGGAGCAGGCCATTCGGTTGGGCGTAGTATTTTATTTTGAAAATCCTGTTCGCAAAGTTGAAACTGAACAAGGCAAGATAAAGGGAGTCTGGCTCGATTCCGGATTTGTTCCGGCAGATATTGTGGTGAGCGATGTGGATATTCACCGGTTTTATTCCACCTTGTTACCCGATTCGAAGAGATTGGCAAAGCTAAACAAGGAAGAAAGATCATCGTCGGCGCTGATATTTTACTGGGGGATGAAGGGCACATTTCCCGAACTGGACGTCCACAATATCTTTTTCAGCGCCAATTATAAGGAAGAATTTGATCATTTGTTCAGGAAAAAAGATGTGTTTGACGACCCGACTATTTACATTTACATCAGCAGCAAATACCGGAAGGAGGATGCTCCTGAAGGTTGCGAAAACTGGTTTGTGATGATCAATGCACCGGCTGATGTGGGGCAAAACTGGAAGGAGATAGTTGAACGTTCGCGCTTCATCATTATGGAAAAGCTGGAAGGAATGTTGGGCAAGGAGCTGATGTATGATATTGTGAACGAAGAAATTCTGTCACCTCCCGAAATCTGTAAACAAACCGGTTCGGTGAACGGTTCTTTGTACGGAAGCAGCTCGAACAGCCGGTATGCCTCGTTTAACCGACATGCGAACTTCAGGAGAGATATCAGAGGATTGTATTTTGTTGGCGGAAGCGTGCATCCCGGTGGCGGAATTCCGTTGTGCTTGTCGTCAGCGAAAATTGTTGACGGATTGGTGAAAGGACAATTGATAAAATGAAATATATATCATCAATATCATTCATCCGGATTTTGATAGTTGTCTGGTATCTTGTTGGAGTGGCCGGATTCCTGTTTCATCCAATGCGCCCGATTTTTCAATTGCTTACGCCGTGGGGAATGTTTGTAGCGGCTATTCTTTTACTATATTTTCACGAACCGCGAACTTTGAAAAGCTGGCTTGTTTTTGCCGGTATCGCACTAATTGGTTTTTTCGCCGAATTGATTGGTGTGAATACGCAGCTTCTTTTTGGCAATTATATCTATGGCGAAGTGCTTGGATTCAAACTTTGGAATACGCCTTTGACCATCGGGCTGAACTGGCTGGTATTGGTTTATTGCATTTCGTCGCTTATAAAGCCTATTCGTGACCGGTGGTATTTCCCGTTGGTTGGCGCTGCGTCAATGGTGGCGTTCGACTGGCTGATGGAACCGGTCGCCATTGCCACCGGCATGTGGAACTGGCCCGATGGGTCAATTCCGCTAAAAAATTACATGGATTGGTTCCTGATTTCAGGTTTCTTATTTTTGATGATTCGTATCCTGAAAGTTGAAATCAACAACAAAATTGCAGGAATCCTGTTGGTTATGCAGGTCGTATTTTTTTTGATATTGAACCTTTTAATCCGAACACCGCTATGGGCCTTCTGATTGCATTGACGATTATTTTTTTCTGGCTGGGTCATTTGGTCTGGTCACTTGTATTTGTACAAGTTTCGTTCACTTCGCCGATGATGTACGTTCATATCGCGGTTCAGACCTATTTATATACCGGACTTTTTATCACAGCCCACGATGCCATGCACGGATTGGTTTCCCGCAACCGTGCAATTAACAATGGGGTAGGGCAGTTAGCAACCCGGTTTTTTGCTGCACTTTCGTATTCCAGACTTCTGAAAAAGCACAAATTGCATCATCAATTTCCGGGCGAAGCGGGCGATCCAGATTATTGTACTACCTCGCAAAATTTCTGGCGCTGGTGGTTTTATTTCCTGAAAAACTACATCAGTTGGTGGCAAATTGTAATTCTGGCCATCGTTTTTAATGTCCTTCAGATATGGGTCAATCAATTGAACCTGATTTTGTTCTGGATTCTGCCTTCCATTCTGGCAACTTTTCAGTTGTTTTACTTCGGAACCTACCGGCCTCACCGTTTGCCGCATACCGAAGCGATGTTGCCTCACAATTCGCGCACCCAGAAAGGACCTCACTGGTGGGCAATGCTTTCCTGCTATTTCTTCGGATATCATTTTGAGCACCATGAATCGCCCCGCACACCCTGGTGGAAACTTTACCAATTGAAAGGCCAACAATCATGATTAAAGCCAATTACAATCCGTTGTCGCTGTGGTTTTACAGTTCCTATTTCAGGGTTTTACAGAAAATTCATTTCCGTAAAATCAGGGTGATTTCCGAAGCTGTTTTTCCTGAAGATCAGTCGGTACTTTTACTTCAGAATCATTTCAGTTATTACGACGGCTATTGGTCAATGTACTTGTGTCACAAAGTATTAAGGCGCAGGTTTCATGTGATGATGCTGGAAGAACAAATGAAAAGCAGGATGTTTTTGACCCGTTGCGGGGTGTTTTCGGTTCGCAAAAACAGCCGCGACCTGATTGAATCGCTCAATTATGCATCCGAACTGCTTCAAAACCCACACAATGTGGTCACCATTTATCCGTCGGGTGAAATCATTTCACATCATCTTCAAAATTTTAAATTTGAGCGTGGTTTTGCACGATTGGCAGGTAATAAAGACAATCATGCGGCTATTGCTTTTGCTGTGGTACTGATCGATCATTTCAGTCAGTCGCGTCCTGAAATCCGGATTTATATTGAAAATTTTATAGGAGAAAGAACGGCTGAAACCATTGAAATAGCCTACCATTCGTTTTATCAATCTTGCATTCTGAAACAAACTGAGTAATGGAAATTCCGGCAATTTTCATATTGGCTTTTCTTGCTCTCCGGACGTTTGTTTCGCTGGTGAACCTCTTGTCTGGTCTGCATCTTCCGGATACAAAACCCTTGGAATTTCCGAAAGTATCGATACTGATTCCTGCCCGAAACGAGGAGGCTGTGATCGGACAGTTGTTAACCGGACTTCAGCAATTGGATTATCCGGATTACGAAGTTATTGTCTGCAACGATCATTCGTCGGACAATACGGAAGAAATTCTGAACTGGTTTGCCGGTGAAGATAATCGGATTCACTGGTTTTTGGGTGAAAAACTTCCGGTGGATTGGCTCGGTAAAAATTTCGCCTGTCATCAACTGGCGAAAAAGGCAACCGGAAAATACCTTATATTTTTGGATGCAGATGTGAAATTGAGCAGAGATGCCATTACCAAAGCGGTATCCTTTTTTCAGGGAAAGAAATTATCGCTTTTATCGGTTTTCCCGCAGCAAAAAATGGAGACTTTTGCCGAGCAAATGATTGTGCCGGTGATGAACTGGATATTACAAAGTTTGCTGCCTATGATTCTGGTAAGAAAAACCAATTTCCCATCTATCTCGGCTGCAAACGGCCAATTGATGATGTTCGAAGCGGAAAACTACCGGAACTATCAATGGCATTCGAAAGTCAGGAACCAGAATGTAGAAGACATCCGTCTGGCACGAATGGTCAAGACTGAAGATTTGAAAATGGCTGTTTTACTGGGAAACAACGATATTTATTGCCGCATGTACCGCCATTTAGATGAAGCTGTTTTGGGTTTTTCACGCAATATTCACGAGTATTTTGGTGGGAAACGAGTAATTATGATTGTCTTTTGGTTCATCGTATGTTTTGGGCCATTCATCGTTTTTCTTGCACTTGGGTGGAAGTTTTTAGGTTTATTTGTTCTACTGGTTCTGGCCAACCGGTTGTTTATTGCAGGAGCCTGCCGTCAAAGTAGTTTTGCTTCGGTTTTGCTTCATCCGATGCAGATGATTAGTTTTACGGCCATCGTTTTTTACAATATTTTCAGAAGAATAAAGAAAGAGACGACATGGAAGGAACGGAGAATAAAGCTCTGATTCTGCCGTTTGGTCAGGAATGAAAGCACTTACAAATGCAAAGAAAGAAGTTTTCAGTCTCAGTTTTCATTGGTCAAAATAGGAAATTATCAGGTGGTAGATTGTTAAATAGACCCAGAGGGGGTGAAATATTTGTAGCACAATGTAAAAGATAAATCAAAAACTGTCTGGAGCAGGTTGCATAAAAAGCATTTGCCTCCTTTCGGACGAAATAAAATTCATCAAAAAATTAAGTATCAAAGATTATAATTTGCCTGAATGATCTATCTAAAGAAATTCCTGAGATTAGTTATAATGCTGCTGATTTTCCCCATTTTAGCGGCAACCGCGCAGAAAAAAGATCTGGCATATTACCAGTGTGCTTTTTTTGAAAGCTATCGGGCAGGCAATATGGCTCCATGGCCCGGACTGATTGCTGAAATGGAGAAGGTAAAATCTGTTGATCTGGCCTGGCAGACAGAAATGGTGAAAGCCATGTACGGATTGGTGGGCTACCAGATTGGGGCCAAAAACAAAGATTTGGCAAGAGCTTATGTGAACAAGGCGGACGTTTATCTTGACAAGTTGCTGGACGATCATCCCAACAATGCCCAACTTCACAGTTTATCAGGCGCTTTTTACGGATATAAAATTGGCCTTGCATTTTACAAAGCACCGTTTCTGGGTCCAAAAAGTATGTATCACATCGAGAAATCGATTGAACTCGATCCGGCAGAACCGATGGGTTATATCGAAAAAGGCAACTCGCTGCTGTATCGTCCGGCTGCCTTTGGTGGCGACAAAAATCAAGCGCTCGTGTGTTACAAAAAAGCATTGAAACTGATGGAATCCCGGAATAACCTGAAATGCAACTGGCAACACATGCTTTTGCGGGCATTTATCCTGAAAACATTGTACGAAACCAATCACACTGCCGAAGCCAAAGCTTTCATGGAAACCATGCAGAAAGACTACGGATCAATGATTTGGATCAAACAGTTTGTAGGAATCAATTTGATGGATGGAAAATAAATGGAGTATTTACACCACTTCAAGAGAAAATTTTAAGATTAATCGAATTATTGTAATATAAAGTTAATTGGAACAGTATAACTGACTCTGACAGGTTTCCCGTCCTGTTTGCCGGGAATCCAGGTTGGCATATTTTTTACTACTCTGATTGCTTCCTCGTTAAGAAGGAAACTGACTCCTCTCATTATGGACACATTCGCAATCGTTCCATCGGTATTGATTATAAAATTTACAAATACCTTTCCCTGAATTTTTTGCTGTTGAGCTTCGCGCGGATACCTGACGCTATTTGCAATATAGTTACGTAAGGCCAACGGTCCACCAGGGAATTGCGGCATTACTTCTGCTACCTTTGTAATGTCTGTTTTAGTATGGTTTCTTTCTTCAACATTAGTTTTGAAGCCGTTTTTTGACAGGATTAGCTTAAGTGTCAGGATGCTTTCGACCGGGATACCTTCAACGGTCGCGGGAGTATATTGAGGTAATTCTTTAAAGACTGCATTCATGATATCAAGTTCAGGCTGGTGTAAAACTGAAAGGGTTTCAATTTTGGTAATTGCTCCGGTTTTATCCACCACTAAATTCAGGTTTATCTTCTTCTCAACCTTCAACTCTTTCAACCCATTAATTTCTGCTGATCTTCTTTTTAAAAAATCGTCAAAATCTTCATTGCCGTTAAGGTATTGTGCTGGTATTTCCGGATTTTCATAAACCACATCCAGAACTACAACTTCTCCGGAAATGAGTTTGCCTTCCTGATATATACCTCTTTTAGTCAATGCTCCTGATGGGTCAAATTGCTGAAATTCACCCTCTTTTACGTTGTTTTTGTAGTTCCCTGAAAAACTCATTGTACCAGTGGGATACCACATTTGATATTCTCCATTCAATGTATTTTCATCAGCTGAAAACATTAGCTTCTTTTTCCCATCCCGGTAAAAAATGGTTCTTCTTATAAGTTTCCCTTCCTTCGTAATGTCTTCATTACCAATTGATCCATTGGCCAGGTAAGTTAGTTCAGTCCCATCTTTCAGTAGCTCATTTGTGCGAAAGTAAATATTCACATCTTCAAGATTGAATCGCTTTCCTTTAAACTGGAATTGACTTTTTGTAGTGATCAATCCATCTTTATTGAAATAGGAAATAAATAAGTGGTCGGTGCTCCCGGGATCATACTCTACTGCTCTGAATGCCATAGAATTCGGAGAAATGGGTACTTTTATTTTACCTGAAATCTTAAAGCTATGGATTTCTGTTTGCGAAAATGTATCAAAAGGTTGAATGGCGAAAAGGAAAAGGGCAGTCAAAAAGAGGATGGCTCGATTCATTTTTTTTGTATTTTGGGTGAATTCGTACTGATGGAAAAATTCAATTTGGATTGATTTGAACAATATTTCAGAAATAACCTGTTTCTTATTATCGTCTGATTATTATGCCTCCAGTTTTACTCCTGCGAGAATTAAAATCGGATGGACTTCACCTCCCTTGTACTATAACCGACTGTTCTGACTTCTCTTTTAACCCCAAAATATTGAATATTGATTTTCATCACATAAGCTTTTGTGGGTATATTCTGCTCTTGATCGATTGGCCCGATATCAAAAACCAGAAAAAGCCGGGTATCAACTGGTTTGCCATCCAAGAGCCCCGGCAGATATTTCCATTTGTTCTTTTGAAATGTCATTTCCACAGCTGACCTTATTTGGGGATTTTGGATGTCGTTCGTATTAACTTCAATTATTTCACCAGCAGTGTTGATAACAAAATTTGCAATGAACAGCAAACTCTTCCCATTTTCCATAACATCGATGGGTACCTTGATACTATTAATAAATGCGATTTCGGGTTCTTTTGAAAATCCGATATAAAGTGGAGGTCTGTCAAGTTTTGCAAATTTAAAATCATTACCGATCCTGACAGGAAAAGTGTCGGGCTTGTTTACCAATTCCGATATCCACAGACAACTGTCAAGGGAATAATCATACTTCATGTAAGGTTGGTCTTTCAGATCGAAAAAGGTCCACACTCCTGCTTTGGAATCGTTCAAATATTGACCCATGATCATCGTATCCTTATTAATATTTTGAATTCTAAGATAAGTTCCAAGTTTCTGTTTGCTTTGTTTGTCAACTTGAAAAATCTCAGTAAAATGCTGACCTGTAATCTTTTTAGTTTTAAGTTCCTGTCCATGAACCAAAAGACAAACTGAAAGCAAAATGCCAATTAGAAAAAATGTCCTCATAATAATTGGTTTTTAGATTTATGTGTACTAAGTTAAGTAAATTTATGTTATTAAATTTGAAAATGTCTGATTTTTTTTCAGAAAAACTTATGAACAGAAAAAGCAGCTACTTTTTTGATTTGTTAAATTTTCCCTGAAGTTTATCACGTATCTTTGATTGAATCACATTTATCTTGACGAGTTCAAATCCGTCTGATCTAAGTATAAATCTAAATCTCAATTCGTATGAAAATCATTCATTTCTTCCTTTCAGTTCTGGTGCTCATGAGTTGGTCCATTTCGGTCAAAAGCGCCGAAAAAGACAAAGCCAAAGAGAAAGCCAAAGGTGACACCATTATTTCCACTTCGCTGGTTGATGGCCTGAAATTCAGGAGTATTGGTCCGGCATGGGCTAGTGGCCGAATTGCTGATCTGGCAGTTAATCCGAGAAATTCAAAAGAATATTATGTGGCTGTTGCCAGCGGAAATATTTGGAAAACGGTGAACGGCGGTACCACCTGGGAACCGGTTTTCGATAAATATGGCGCCTATTCGATTGGTGTGGTTGAACTCGATCCTGTTAATCCGAACGTGGTTTGGGTTGGAACCGGAGAGAACAACCACCAACGCGTTTTGGGTTACGGCGATGGCGTTTATAAGTCGCTGGACGGCGGAAAGTCGTTTAAAAACATGGGATTAAAGGAAAGCCGCCAGATTGGTGGTATTGTGATCGATCCGCGCAATCCGAATATTGTTTTTGTGGCCTGCGAAGGTTCGGCCTGGGGTCCGGGAGGCGACCGCGGTTTATATAAAACATCCGATGGTGGGGCAACCTGGGAAAAAGTGCTGAACGTGAGCGAAAATACCGGTATCAACAATGTGGTGATCGATCCGTCGAATCCGGATATCATGTATGCCACTTCGGAACAACGCCGCAGGCATGTTTTTACCAAAATTGGCGGAGGTCCCGAATCGGCTATTTACAAATCGACCGATAGCGGTAAAAATTGGCACAAAATTGTGGAAGGCCTGCCGAAAGTGGATATTGGCGGAATGGGCATCGATGTGTCACCCGTAAATCCCAATGTGGTTTACCTGATTATGGAAGCACAATTTGGCAAAGGTGGATTCTTCAAGTCAACCGACAAAGGCGAAAGCTGGAACAAAATGAGCGATTATACCTCCAGTGGCCAGTATTACAACGAAATTGTATGTGATCCGCTGGATGCTGACAAGGTTTACTCAACCGAAACTGTTTCCAAAATCACTATTGATGGCGGGAAAACATGGAATGCTTTGGGAAATAACAAAAGGCACGTTGACGACCATGCCATTTGGATTGACTCTAAAGATACCGAACATTTTATGATAGGCGGCGATGGTGGTTTGTACGAATCGTGGGATGGTGGTAAAAACTACGATTTTAAGGAAAATCTTCCGGTTACCCAGTTTTACAGGGTAAATGTTGACAATGCGCTTCCTTTCTACAATGTTTATGGCGGAACGCAGGACAATAATTCGATGGGCGGACCGTCGCAAACTACTTCCGACGACGGAGTTGTAAACGATGAATGGTTTGTAACCGTTGGTGGCGATGGTTTCTGGATTGATACCGACCCTATTGACCCGAACATTATTTATACCGAATCGCAATACGGCGGACTGGCCCGTTTCGATCGCAAAAGTGGTGAAGAAATCAGTATCAAACCCAGAGAACCAAAAGGAGAATTGGGCTACAAGTGGAACTGGAATGCACCCATGTTCGTGAGCAAACATTCCCCAAAACGCCTTTATTTTGCTGCCAATAAAGTTTTCCGTAGTGATGATCGTGGCGACTCATGGCAGGTAATTTCCGAAGACCTCACCACCAAAACCGACCGCAATTCCTTCCCGGTTATGGGAAAATACTGGAGTGCCGATGCCCTTGCCAAAGACGTTTCGACCTCGCAGTGGGGAACCATCGTTTCGCTTGACGAATCACCAGTGAAAGAAAACCTGCTTTATGCCGGAACTGACGATGGTGTAATTTCGGTAACCGAAGATGCAGGTAAAAGCTGGTCACAAATTAAAAATTTATCCGGAATTCCTGAATATACCTATATCAGCGACCTGAAAGCCGACCGCTTTGATGAAAATGTTGTTTACGCCACCTTTGATAACCATCAGCGCGACGATTTTAAACCTTACCTGATGAAAAGTACGGATAAAGGAAAAAACTGGGTTTCCATTGCCGGAAACCTGCCGGTAAACGGAACCGTTCATTGCATCGAACAGGATTTTTTAGTTCCCAACCTCTTGTTTGCAGGTACCGAATTTGGTGTTTTCTTCACCATCGACGGTGGAAAAAACTGGGCACAAATGAAATCCGGAATCCCAATCATTCCGGTTCGCGACATTGCCCTGCAAACCCGCGAATCGGACCTGGTGCTGGCTACTTTTGGCCGCGGATTTTATATTCTCGACAATTACAGCCCTTTGCGCGAGCTTTCACACGAGCTGGCCAGCCGCGAAGCCCATATTTTCAAGGTAAAGAATGCAAACATGTTTGTTCAGACCTCATCGAAAGGAAATCAGGGAAGTACCTATTATCTGGCCAAAAATCCGGAGTTTGGGGCGACATTTACTTATTACATGAAAGAGGTTCCGAAAACCAAAAAGGAAATCAGGCAGGAAGCCGAAAAGAAGCTTTTCAAGGAAGGAAAACCTATTCCACAGCCCAGTTGGCGCGATTTGCAGCTTGAAGCCAATCAGGAAACGATGCACCTGATTTTTACCATTACCGATGAAGCCGGAAACGTGGTTCGCCGCCTGACCAAAGCGCCATCCAAAGGGATCAGCCGTATCAACTGGGATTTGAAATATGCCGGTACCCGTTCATCTCAGGGTAAGTTCGATCCGCTCAAAGAATCGAAAGGAAGCATTTTTGCCATGCCCGGCAAATACAAGGTTGGACTGAGTTTATGGATGGAAGGTCAGGAGAAAGAGCTGGTTGCTCCGGTTGAATTTACCTGTCAAAAGCTGAATCTGGCCACATTGCCGGCTGCCGATTATCAGGAAGTCGTAGCTTTTGGCAGAAAAGTTTCAAAATTATCATTGGCAATCAATGGAACCAATCAGTTGACCGACGAATTGATTGCGAAAGTGGAGAACATCAAACAAGCCATTTATGCTGCTCCTGAAGCGGATAAAAACCTGATGAATATTGCACGCGAACTTGGTGTAAAACTTGAAGAACTGAAATTCAAAATGGAAGGCATGCCTGCGAAAGCCAGTTACGAAGAAATTCCGGTGACTGAGGTTCCAATTATGGAACGGCTGAACAATGTGGTTTATACCCATTACGGCTCCACCTCGGTCATCACTGAATCCGAAAAGGCTGAATTTGCCATTCTGGAAGAAGAATTTCCGCCGATTTTAGATGCTGTAAAATTGATGGTTGAAAAAGACATTCCCCAACTGGAATCTGCATTGAATAAAGCGAATGCACCATGGACACCGGGAAGGTTGCCGGTCTGGAAGTAAGCCCTCCCCCAAAATAGGGGGCTTAAAGAACCAACGCGATTACTTCGGAATCCTTAATCCGTAAGCAATTGGCAATTACTTTCTCTTTCTTAGCCTCTCCCTTTTGGGGAGAGGTTGGAGTGGGGCTGTAGTGTTTCCCTGATCCGGTCTTCGATCATTTGGGTCAGTTCGGTAGTATCCATACCTTTTGGTTCGATGGGATCAAGCACGGTATATTTCAGATGCATCCCAAATGTCATTGGGAAATTACCGTACTGAAACAATTTGCTGTGTCCGTCAATCGCAAACGGAACAATGATAGCAGAAGGCGAAGTTTTGATCAGTGAAGCAATTCCGGCGGGCATGAAATGATTCAGAAGGCCTGTTTTGGTGCGGGTTCCTTCAGGAAAAATACAGGCTGCGTAGTTGTTTGCTTCGATGTGCTTACCCAGCATCAGGATATCTTTAACCGCTTGCCTGGGATTTTTGCGGTCGATCAGCACCGATCCTCCGTACCGCAGGTTGTACGAAATGCTTGGAATTCCTTTGGCCAATTCAATTTTAGAGATAAATTTCGGATGATTTTTCCTGAACCCAACAATCACAGCAGGAATATCCAATGTGCTTTGATGATTGGCCACAATGATAAGCGGGCGGTTTTTAGGTATTTTTTCGAGTCCACGGTAAGTAATTCTTGTTCCCAAAATCCAAAGACTGTAAAGCAACCCAAAATTCATGATATCAACTGCCTTTTTTCGCACCGGATAGCCCCAAATCCACCGGGTAATAATTTGGATTGGATGGAAAATAAGCAAAAGCATCGCAAACAGAAACATATAAAAGGGTGTCAGGATATAGGAGAGAATTTTCTTCATGTTGATTGCTTTTTAGAACAATGCAAAATAACCAAAAAAAACAAGCATCAGAAAAAAGAATGAAACAAGATAATGTGCTAATTTTAGACTGAATTATCTGGAAAAAATTGGATATTTTTAAACCTAAGCAAAACTGAAATGAAAACCATTCTCTTCTTGACTATCTTCCTTTTTCCTTTTCTGCTTGCTTTTCCTCAGGATCAAAAGAACCTGGCCGAAAAACTCGGGTACAGCCGGAATGCCAAACTTCTTATCGTTCATGCCGACGACCTGGGCCTGTCACATTCCACCAACAGCGCTGTAATGGAGGCTTTTCAGAAAGGCGGAATCACCTCGGGAAGCATCATGGTTCCCTGTCCGTGGTTTCCTGAAATTGCTGAATTCGCCAAAAATAATCCGAAATTAGATATTGGAATTCACCTTACACTCACTTCTGAATGGGACCGGTATTTCTTCGGTGGCATTTCTTCGTCAGATGCCATCCCTAATTTGCTGAATAAAAACGGGTATTTCTATCCTTCCGTGGAAGAGTTTGCCAAACATGCGAACGCTATTGAAGTTGAGAAGGAAATCAGGTTGCAGATTGAAAAAGCCCTTGCTTTTGGAATAAAACCATCTCATTTGGACAATCACATGGGAACCATTCTGGCTTCACCCGAATATTATCAGGTATTGTTGAAACTTGGGCATGAATATAAACTTCCGGTTTTAATTCCTGCTGATATGATTGCCTCAATTGCTCCCCAAATGCTTGAACCGATGAAAAAAGACAATATTGTGGTAGATCATCTATTCATGATTAATCAGGCAAGTCCTGCCAATGAATGGGGGAATCCATACCTGAAGTTCATTGGAAATATGCAACCCGGCCTGAATGAAATTATCGTTCATCTGGCAAAAAATACCGATGAAACGCAGGCCATCATGGTAAATCATCCTGATTTTGGAGCAGAATGGCGTCAACACGATCTGGATTTTGTTTTGAGCAACGAATTTAAAAAAGCAATTAAAGATCACAACATTCAGTTGGTCACCTGGAGGCAGATAGGCGAAGTGCAATATCCGGCGAAATAGTGATCGGTCGCAGTTTTCAGTCGCAGTAATTCAGTAATCCATTCATTTTAAAACCTTACTATCATGAAAAGAACTGTAGTTTTTTTGTTGCTTGTTTTCAGTTTCGGAGTATTGTTTTCGCAGAATTCTGGAAGCGAAATGTTGTCACTTACCCAGATCAAAAAAGATGTAAAAACCAAGCGGGTCGGCAGTTTCGACCGAACCGGCGGCAATGGCGATTGCCTTAGTGGAATTAACGATGGAGAAAAATTGACCATCATGGATGTAAAAGGAGCAGGCATTATTAACCATATCTGGATAACTATTGCTCCTGAAGCTGGTAAATTAAGCCGCAACGACATCATTCTTAAAATGTACTGGGACGGAAACACTTATCCCTCAGTTGAGTCGCCCATCGGGCCTTTCTTCGGAAACGGATGGAACGAAACCTACAATTTTGTTACTGTACCGCTTTCGGTTTCTCCCGGTTGGGGGAAATCGTATGTCAGTTACTTTGCAATGCCTTTTTCCAAGGGTGCAAAAATCGAGATTGAGAATCAGTCGGGTGCAAAAATCGAATCATTTTATTTCAATATCGACTATACCGAAATGCCTGCATTACCCGAAAATACAGGTCGGTTTCATGCCTGGTACAATCACGAGTTGACCGAAGCCCTTCCCGGTGGCGAAAATGAATGGGGAACATTGGGCGAAACCGGTAAAAACCCGAAGGGGAAAGGCAATTATTTGTTTGCCGATATTCAGGGAAAAGGGCAATTCGTTGGAGTAAACTATTACGTCAATTGCCCGACACCGATGTGGTACGGCGAAGGCGACGAGATGGTTTTTATTGACGGCGATACCATCCCGACCTTAAACGGTACCGGAACTGAAGACTTTTTCAACACTTCGTGGTGCCCCAAAGAACTGTTTTCGCATCCGTATTTCGGCTATCCTCGGGTTAATAACGAAACCGGATGGCTGGGACACACCCATGTTTACCGCTTCTTTATTGCCGATCCGGTCTATTTCGACAAATCGTGCCGGTTTACCATCGAACACGGTCACAACAACAACCTCACGCTTGATCTGGCTTCAGTGGCCTATTGGTATCAGGACAAAGCATCGCGGTTGCCAAAATCGTTGACGAAGGAAGAACGCCAGCACAAACCCATTATCGGCGCTTCCGAAATTCACAAATGGCGCGACGCCTGGCGAATTGAAAACGGGAAAAAAAGCCAATTGTGGGGCGATGAGAAACGGAATATAAAATAAACTGTGGTTTTCAGTCAGGGCTTTGCCTGGAGTTTTTAGTCAGGGTTTCACTTTGAGTGAAGCCCTGACTATTTCTATTCACGTTTAATCCCTTTGGAATTAATTCAATCCTAAAGTTTTTTGTTTCTTTGTCATATCAATTTTCGAGACTTTTAAACTTCATTCTGATGACCAACAACGATATTCTTAAGAAATTACGTGTTGCCTTGAAACTTCGTGACGAAGATATTATTCATGTTTTAAACCTGGCTGAATTCGCGGTTACAAAAAGTGAGATCAATGCCTTGTTCAGGGCTGAAGACAATCCGAATTACAAGGAATGTGGCGACCAGTTGCTTCGGAATTTTCTGAATGGTTTAATCGTTTATATGCGTGGTCCGGAAGGAGAGCAACGAAAACCCGCATTGGAGAAAGAAATTGTAAAAAGAGAAAAGTCAAAGATCATCATTAAAAAGGCGATCAATCCGAAGAACGATGAGTCATAAACTGATTGGAATCTCAGGTTTTTCGGCTTCGAGCCAGGCTGAGTAAATTAAACCGGCAAGGGTTTTTGATGATTCCTGTAAAAGTTTACTGGTGAGTATGTTGGTTTTTACCCAAAGGCTTTCGTAATAAACATCGTTGTATTGTTTTCCTGCTTTTTCGTAAGCCTGGCTGTCAGCCTTCAACAACAAGCCAACGGAGGAGTAATTATTGTATAAATACCTGAAAATATACGACTGAACATTTGTCACTTTGTTGATTCCTGATGTTTTCAAACTAATCTGATCAATGTACTTGTCGATCATTGTTTCTTCGTACCTGCGGTGAATTCCGGTCTGATTACTCAATTGACCGTCGTAGTTGGCTGTGATATGCAAAGGCATAAATCCATCGCCCACATAGTGGCCCAAATCGGATGCTGTAAGTACTGCCTGATCCCAGTTTTTCGATTTAAAGTTCCGAACCAGTTCTTTGTAAGTCGAATCAGTTACCCATGGCAAAGTGCCGTTTTTAATAACTTTCCCTTTCCCGTATTTGGTGCAGGCAACATTGAAATCCTCCGCAATTTTGTGAGTATTGATGAAATCATCGTAAATGTCGATGTCAATAAAATGTTTGACAAATTCTGTTTTGTCACTTTTTTTCCTGAAGTCGGCATCCGAAGAATGATCGCCTAAAACAGGAGCCCACACTTTCAGGCGGCTTAGTTCAACCGGGAAAAAATCAACGCACGAAGTATTTATTTTCCGGTGCGCTTTTTCACCCCAACTGCCAAGCGAAAGGAACAGGACAAACAGAATGGAATAACGGATAATAGAGGAGTTCATAAGAAGCATTTACAGATTCCAAAATAAGTCATAAATTGTTACGAATCCGATGCAAATAAAGAAAATCAACATCAAATTCAGAATCGAACAAAAAAGAGACCCCTTGATTTTCAAGAGGTCTTTATTTTGTTGATGTTCCAGGCGGATTCGAACCGCCGTAAACAGCTTTGAAAAATTCGTTTCGTCAGTAAATGGTATCCTTTATGACAGCACCGACATGGCGGCTCCAATCAGATTCGCATTTTCCATGGCCGAAATTTGTACTTCCTTGTCGCCCAATCCAAGTTCTTCGAGTAATTCTTTCAGGCAGACATTTACCATATCAACATACTTGGCATCGTTGGTTTTCACCTTGCTCCAGAACAAACTTCCTTCAGCCAATACCTGAATCTTTTTTAAGGACGGATAAGCCGAATTCAGGTTCAGCACCAGACCGGCAATAGAAGCGGCGACTAATTTGGCCGAGCGTTGATAGATATGAAATGCCACCTCAACATGATCGGGTTTGTTGGCTTCAGGATTGTTCATAATCCGGCTCATCCCCGCACCATCCATATTTTCATCAATTGAATCGTTTGGAAAAGCGGCACGGAAAACGCGACCGAGATACATCCCCGAAATCGCCTTTTCGAAACGCTGGAAGCCTTTGTTGTCGGAATTGGCGTCAACTTCATCATCAATCGCAGTGAGGTGAGGCGGATTAAAATTACCTGATTCCAGATTTACAGGTGTTTCACCCGACCAACCTTTCAAGTCTTTTATTTTAGGAATATATTCAGACGGGAAAAATGTAGCCATATTGGTGCCGGTACCAACAATCAGTCCGATATAGGCATCAAAACCGGGATTCATCAAACCGGCAAAAAGGCTGGTAATGGTGTCGTTTACAACTGCAATCTTATAGAAATTACTGCCGGTATTCTGATTTAAGTATTCAACCAAAGGCACTCCGATGGGCATCCCGGTCATCCCGGCAATGTTCACTCCTTTGGTCCAGTTAATCAGTTCTGCATCTCCATTGGTCAGCGATTTGGCCGGGTAAGAGAAGCAGTAACCGATAGGCGAATTTGCCGGAAGCTTTAATTGTTTGATGGTTTCTGCCTGCGATTGATAGAGATCTTCTTTCGAAAAACCATCGGTTTTCATTTCGGTGATATCTTTTTCAGCCAAACTGGTAATTTTAGTTTCCTCGCCT
This sequence comes from Bacteroidales bacterium, assembly GCA_038248385.1. Taxonomy (GTDB): domain Bacteria; phylum Bacteroidota; class Bacteroidia; order Bacteroidales; family Prolixibacteraceae; genus Aquipluma. Next base: position 14,233 of record JBBRXN010000018.1, on the reverse strand, counting down.
ACCGAAACCACGGCAGCACGAAAATTGGTTCCGCCCAAATCAAAAACAGTAGCCTCACCGCTGATTCCATCCTTCTTGGGATGAATATAAGTTGGAAGACATTTAATTTCGGTACCGTCATCCTGAAGTCCGGTTTCAATTTTTTGTCTCAGGTCGTTGGCAATTTCAATCAGTTGTTGGTTGCTCAGTGCAAATTGATTATCCATGTTGTGTTTATTAAGTTGTTGATTTATGAATGTGTGATTGCCAAAATTAGGAAAATCATCTTACTTCAGCAAGGGAATTGTGCAACTTCAATTTTAACGGCCAATCCTGAACGACATTTAATCCTGATTTCTGATTTTGTTACAATGTTTTTGATTTTCTTATTGCAGTCAGCTATTTAATTAGGATTATTGAAAATTGTTTCTGTAATTTAAATGAAATAGGCAGAACAATCATATTATGAATCGTGAATCATTAATCCTGAAGCTGACACAACAGGTTGAACCCTGGGATATAATAGTTATCGGAGGTGGAGCTACCGGCCTGGGCATTGCGGTTGACGCTGTTTCCAGGGGATATAAAACGCTCTTGCTCGATCAGGCCGATTTCGCGGGAGGTACTTCATCACGTAGCACAAAGCTGGTTCACGGAGGGGTTCGTTATCTTGCCCAAGGCGACATCTATCTGGTCATAGAGGCACTGTACGAACGTGGCCGAATGCTCAGAAACGCTCCGCATTTAACGTCAAATCAGGAATTTATTATACCTGTTTACACCAGGTGGGATATCTTTTTTTACTCAGTGGGTCTCTTCTGTTATGATGTTCTTTCAGGATACTTAAGCCTTGGCAAATCGCGCTATATTAACAGAAAGAGAACGCTGGAACGTATTCCCCAACTTCAGCCGGATGGATTAAGGGGAGGTGTGGTTTACCATGATGGTCAGTTCGATGACTCCAGAATGGCCATTTCACTTGCTCATGCCTGCCTTGAAAGAGGTGGCGTACTTCTTAATTATTTCAGGATTAATGGACTGAAAAAAAATGACCAGGGAAAGGTAACAGGCGTAATAGCTTCAGATTTGGAGTCGGGCAGAGAATATGATCTGAATGCTAAAGTGGTAATTAATGCCACCGGTGTTTTTGCTGATCAAATACACATGATGGATGATCCGGGCTCAAAGCCGACTTTACGTCCAAGTCAGGGAGTACATATTGTTCTCGACAGCTCATTCCTGCAGAGCGAGTCTGCATTCATTATTCCAAAAACCGATGACGGGCGCGTACTGTTTGCAATTCCCTGGTATGGAAAAGTAGTTGTTGGCACCACCGATACACCAATGGATACTTCAGAAGTGGAGCCAAAAGCATTGGAATCGGAAATAAATTTTATTCTGAATACGGTCGGTAATTATCTCGTCAAGCGACCGAAACGTGAAGATATTTTAAGCATTTTTGCCGGCTTGAGGCCACTGGCAGCCAATCCCGGAAAACTATCTTCCACTAAGGAAGTTTCACGCAGGCATAAAATTACACTTTCACCTTCAGGTTTGCTTTCAATTGTTGGCGGTAAATGGACTACCTATCGACTGATGGGTAAAGAGACAATTAATCGGGCAATAAAAGCAGGGATGATAGAGAAAAGAAAATGCATAACCAGAGCTCTTTTACTTTATACTGTGCCGATAGAGTTTTCAAACCGTTTGAAAATCTATGATCACGGAGCATCTGAAATTGGGAAAATGATTGAACTTGACCGTGAACTTGGGAAACCCATTCATCCAACACTTCCATATACTAAAGCTGAAATCATCTGGATATGCCGCAATGAAATGCCCCGCACCCTGGCTGATATGCTTGCAAGAAGAACCCGTGCACTTTTTCTCGACGTAAGGGCAAGTGCTGAAATGGCTCCTGAAGTGGCTTCGCTGATGGCCTTTGAAATGGGATATGGGACCAAATGGCAGGAGCAAGAGATTGAAAAATACAACCAATTGATATTAAATTATTTATAGATATGGAAAAGTATATCCTTGCATTTGATCAGGGTACAACAAGTTCAAGAGCCATTGTATTCGACCACGACGGGTTGCCCGTTGCAACAGCGCAAAAGGAATTTACCCAATTCTATCCTCAGCCCGGCTGGGTGGAGCATGATCCTGACGAGATTTGGTCAACCCAGGCAGGAGTTGCAATAGAGGCAATCACAAAGGCTGGCCTTGAAAGTATTGATATTGCAGCTATCGGGATTACAAATCAGCGCGAAACAACAGTTGTCTGGAATAGGAAAACAGGAAAATCTATTTATAATGCAATCGTTTGGCAGGACAGGCGTACTGCTGACTTTTGTGATCAGTTAAAAAACGAAGGACAAAGTCAAACAATCCTTGATAAGACGGGACTGATAATAGATGCCTATTTTTCGGCAACAAAAATCAGGTGGATTCTTGATCATGTGAAAGGCGCAAGAAGCCTGGCAGAAAGAGGGCAACTTGCTTTCGGAACCATCGATTCTTGGTTAGTCTGGAACCTGACACGAGGCAAGTTGCACATTACTGATGTATCGAATGCTTCCAGGACCATGCTGTTTAATATTCATTCGTTACAGTGGGATGAAGAGTTGCTCCGGATTTTTAACATCCCGGCAAACATGCTTCCTGAAGTGAGATCATCAAGCGAAATATACGGACATACCGTTGGTCTTGCATCTCCGATCCCGATTGCAGGTATTGCCGGCGACCAGCAGTCGGCCCTGTTCGGGCAGATGTGTATTGAACCGGGTATGGTGAAAAATACTTATGGTACAGGTTGTTTCATGATGATGAATATCGGAAACAAACCAATTGAATCGAAGAGCAAATTGCTCACAACGATTGCATGGAAAATTGGAAACGAAACCCGGTATGCACTCGAAGGAAGTATTTTTATTGGTGGCGCAGTTGTCCAATGGCTGCGCGACAGTCTGAAAATAATCAGAAAATCGGAAGACGTTGAACCGCTGGCCGCCAAAGTGAAAGACAGCGATGGTGTTTACTTTGTTCCAGCCTTTGCCGGTCTGGGCGCTCCTTATTGGAATCAACATGCCCGTGGCACAATAACCGGTATCACCCGCGGTTCAACGTCAGCACATATTGCTCGCGCAGCTATCGATAGCATTGCTTATCAAACGATGGAAGTACTGCTTGCCATGCAAAAGGACTCCGGAGTTACCATTTCTGAACTCAGAGTTGATGGTGGTGCAACGGTGAACAATAACCTCCTGCAATTTCAGGCAGATCTGCTCCAGACAAATGTTGTACGGCCAAAAATTACAGAAACTACCGCTCTGGGCGCTGCATATCTTGCCGGACTGGCTGTAAAATATTGGGCGGATATTCAGGAGATCAGTCAGCAATGGCAACTCGACCGTACATTTTCGCCGGGCATTCCGGCTGAAGAAACAGTCGCGCTGATCAAAGGCTGGCACCGCGCGGTCAGGGCAGCTACTGTCTGGGCTGACGAAGAATAAACAATTGACTATTTGGATGCAGGAATGAGTACGATTAATGGTAAATCGTAAATAATTAAATCGTAAATATTTCAACTTATGAATCCATTTTTTGCAGAATTTTTCGGGACAGCTATTATTCTTGTGTTTGGAGGAGGTGTTGTAGCCAATGTTGTACTGAATGGTACCAAAGGAAACAACAGCGGTTGGATCGTGATCACCGCCGGCTGGGCTGTCGGGGTATTTACCGGTGTATTTTATGCAGCGCCGGTTAGTGGAGCACACCTGAATCCGGCGGTAACTCTGGCATTGGTAATCGCACATAAATTTTCGCCTTCACTGATGTTTGAATATATAAGCGCTCAGGTATTAGGTGCCATGTTCGGGGCAGCATTGGTTTGGTTGGCCTATAAAAAGCATTTTGATGCAACCAGCGATAAAGACGTCAAGCTGGCTGTATTCTGTACCTCCCCCAATATCAGAAGTTACTGGTACAATGTAGCAACAGAGGTGGTTGGCACACATGTTCTTTGTATGGCGGTTCTTTACATGGCTGTTCCTGAAGTAGGTTTGGGTGCTTTAAATGCCATTCCGATTGCACTGGTTGTTTTTGGTATTGGTTTATCTATTGGAGGACCAACCGGTTATGCCATCAATCCGGCACGTGATCTTGGTCCGCGAATTATGCATTTCTTTTTGCCCATCCCAAATAAAAGAGACAGTGACTGGAAATACGCATGGGTGCCGATTCTGGGGCCATTCGTAGGTGCAACAACTGCTGCAGTGATGTTCCTGCTGTTAAATTGAGGAAATAAAATATCTGTCACAGACCCCAGTCGCTTGGGATATTCGTTGCTTCTGCCGCATCCTGCATCGTTTTTGGCAGGCTTGAAAAGAAGTTGAAGCCTGTAAGTTGCTCTATCTGATCAACCGATTTTGTAATTGATGCTGTTGCCTGGCCACTTCCGTATGAGCGATGTTCTAACCAAAAGCCAATGGAGTCATATTTGCCACCTTTGAGCCTTAGCAACACTTTATAATAGTAGTTTGGAACCGCCACTTTCAAGCCTTTACTATCCGTAGCATAAGTTACAGTCTCATTGCCTCCGGCAGTCTTAAGAATAGCCCCGGTTACAACATATAAGGTATCACTTGCCGACATCCAGCCTCTCACTTGACCTTCCAGATTTGCCCACAGTTGCTGATTAAGAGGCCCTAACTGAGGAGTCATATTTGTAAAGAAAAATGTCTGGTTATTTGCAAGAGTAGTAATAGTTCTGTCAGCCGAAGGAATCTGGTGACCTCTGTCATATCCGGTTATTCCTGAAAAATAGTTGGGTTGCAATGTAGCAGAAACATTCGGATCGGGCTGCCAGTAGTCTGTACGACCTGTGCTTCCCAGATAACTAGGGTTGTGGGGGTATGCAACCCAATAGGCTATCTTCTCTTTTTTATCGTAAAGCATTGAATAGTTTCTTACTGTTAATGTTCTGATTACGATTTCGTGTGTTAAAGCTACACAATCTGAATTACCTCCGCCGGAAGGGATTTCAATCCAAACTGGATTAGGAATTCTGGCCGAAGGCATCACAATAGCCTGTTGGGTAAAAGAAAGTTTTACTACTTTATCCGCACTCGTTACCGATATTTCTGAAACTCTGTTCTCGAATGATCCGTTTGGGGTAAACTGTAAAACCACATTTGCATCTCCTGTTCCGTTAGCCGGAGTTTTACTAACCCAATCGGTCCCTCCGGAAATGTAAGTCACATCAATCCTCCAATCACCATTTGACTGAATGCTTAGGAATTGGCTCGTTGCGGAGGCCGATGCAGTGGCACTGGTCTGTGCCGATAATATGGATTCTTTGTTCATCTCTTCTTTTGAACAAGAAAGGAGAAAAACTGTCAGAAATATCAGGATAGCAGACGGCCACCTTTTAAGGTTAATTGTGTTCATAAATAGTCAAATATTTAAGCAAAAAATAGCCCAATATCACTTGGGCTATTTTTATTTCGCTTTCAAAAATTAATTAACTGAAATTACTACATCTGCCAGACGGGAGTTACCTCCGGCGGCAATTGTACCTAAACCGATCGATACAGTACTGTTGACTTTTAACCGCATTTGTACCTGACTGCTCAAAGATTCTGCAAGAACAATAGACTGTGTATATGGAAGAATTGCGGCTGTAAAAGCTATTGCAGCGCCCATCTGAGTCCAGGTGGTACCATCTTTTGAATATTCAACGACAAAGTCTTTTGGAGCAGTACTGCTTCCGTAAGCTTTAAATGTCAAAGAAAGGGTTTTCCCTGAAGCAATTGTCTCTTTTGGAGTAAAGCTAAAGAGCCATGCATTTCCTTGTGCCCAAGTGTTCAGGTAGATCGTCTTAGAAGTGGCTGTATAACCAATTGTTGGTAATGGTGATGCAAAGCCGGTCAATGTGAGTGATCCGTTGGTTGAATCGTCAGTAGAAATTGTTGATGAGGCAATGGGAAATGCAGTTGGAAGTGCACCAAATGTCCATGTTGCCATTGTTTTAGAGCTTACAGGATCAATAACTGTTCCATTAAGTACAATTGGAGTAGAGAGGCCTGTTCCGCTGATTGTGAATGTTACATTGCCAGCTGTCGTTGGAGTTCCTGCAAAAGGTATTGTAATATTACCGGCAGCAGTTGTGAAACTACCTGAAGCTGTAGCAGGGGTCGTTATACCAGCGGCTCCTGTTCCGGTAACTGCAACTGAAACACTATATGTCTGGCCGATAGTAGCCATTGTATAAGGAATGGTAATCATATTTTCAGCAGTAAAAGCTACACTTTTCTTCATCGAACCGCCAAGAGTTGCTGTTCCGATCGCAAGTTGGGGAGCATTTCCAAAACGCACGCCAGTAAGTTCTGCAAAGTCACTTCGATTTTGTGGAATTAATTGGTATATTGTATTATTTAAGCTTGCAATTCCTTTAATAGTGCCGCTTCCCTGTGGAACAGTCAGGGCTTTAAATTCTGAATAGGAAGCATTGAACATTACAAAAGTTTCGCTTGTTGCTGCCTCCATATTGATTGATGTATGAGCAGTTCCAACAACCATAGTTTTTGAAAGATCAGCATTCACTACCTGAACATTTCCCACTGCAACGTACATTGATTCGAAATTACCGGTCACAAGTTGAGCAGCAGTAATGACTTTTGCCGGGATTACAGCAGTTTTCCCGGTTAAACTCATATTTGTAATTTCAAAGTTATTGAGCTGAAGCAGACCATTGTACTTTGAAAGAACTGCACCCTGAAGTTTAAATTCGAGTTCTGTACCTATTGCCATGGTAGCGGCATCAGCTGTAAGTCTTACGCACATTCCTGTGTTCAGGTCCGAAATATACAAGTTCTTGAGTGATGTGCTGTTCCCTCCAACCTGATCATTGATGAGACTAGCTTTAACATATAGGTCCTCGGCGATTGTTGTTTCCCCTTTGGCTCTTAATTGAGCAACTGTGATATAGGTTTTTACTACACCAGACTGCTGTATTTTTACATTAGCGAAAGTTGATGCAATTTTAATCTTGACATCAGCTTCTCTTGCAAGACCTGTATTGGGCAATAAAGTAAAAGTGATCATCGCATTATTAGTAGCGCCGGACAAAGGACTTGATGCTATCCATGTTGCTTCTGCAGGAATTTCCACGCTCCACTCACTGTTCGTTTCAATAACGAGATTTGCATTTCCTCCTTCTTTAGCTACAGGCAGCGTTGAACTTCCAAGCTTTATGTAGGGTGTTTCATTGGATTTATCCTCCTTGCTACAGCCCGCAATTGTTCCGGCAAATGCAATAATAATTGCAAAACTGAAAAGTTTTAGCATAAATTTCTTCATAATGGTTTGAATTAATTTTTTATAAAAATTTAAATTAAGTTTATCATGGGGTGGCAAACTTAAAACATATTTTTCAGCAAAATGATGATTTTCTATTTATTATCGAATATAATTAGAATGTCCGGGAAAGATTCATTAGTTACCAATCCTGCAAAAATTACTGAATATTATATTCTTACTAAGCACAGTTGAATAAAATAGCATAAATGCCATGAAAACCCGAATAAACAGGTCAAAAATTATGAATTTATAAACCTTATTTCCTTTTCAATTACCTTGTTAATTGATCAATCACCACCAATCCAAACCTTATCTACCTTATTTCACCTTCCCCTGATAATACTTCAGGAAGTGATTGTGTTCCCTTAGAACACGGGGTGATGTTCCGGTCAGTCAATTAAGGTTGGGGATTCAGGAGTTGACCCCCGAGTGCTCGGGGCTATGGTTTTTTGATAAGCATAAGGTTACTGTAAAAAAATCACCTACAGGTTTTGTATTGGAGAAATTATTTCCCACAACTATTTAAATTGATCCTTCAAAACCCTTGTTAATAGGAGATTATAGCTGATGATGACAAACTGTTGTATTCCTGTGTTTGATGATGTTACACGTTACTTCCGTGTTATTAGGGATGGTTTTTGCACTTGATTTTACTAACAACTAACAGCTACAATCCATAGAATAGGCGACTTTTAGCTGATGTATAAATTTGTTCCTAAAAGGTGAATAGATCAACAAGTTGTTTATACATTGTTTGTACGCACAAAAAAAGAGTTGCAAACTGCTTTACAACTCTTTGATTATCAGTGGAGAATATCGGAATCGAACCGATGACCTTTTGACTGCCAGTCAACAAATTACCCCTATTTCATTTTATTAATATTTCGTAAAGATAATATATTCAGACAAATAACAAATATTTGTCTATTGATTATTATTGATTATTCGTGTTTATTTGTATCTTTGTTGGGCAAATTATTGGGCAAATTTATTTGCCCAACTTAATACCCAAAAGCATGGAACTGAAAGCAACAACGGCCACAGTACTGGACAAAAGAAGAGAGAAAAACGATAAAACTTTTCCGGTTAAAATCCGGGTTACATTCGACCAAGAAAATAGAAAATACGGCACGAAATACAGCCTTAATGAATTTGATTATGAGAAGGTTACAATTATAAAGAAAGGCGAAAGGCAAACCGAACAGATTAAAAATATTAGGTTAGCATTGGCAGCAACAGTAAAAAAAGCCAATGACATTATCGACCAGATGGATGAATTTACCTTTGCTGAATTTGAAAATTTGTTCCTTGAAAAACGGGGAGATATGACCAATGTTTTTAACGCTTTTGATGAAATAGTTGGGCAAAAAAGAGAGGCCGGGCGAATCGGAACGGCCATTGGTTACGAATACGCCAAAAAATCACTGCAAAGTTTTGAAGCAAGGGGAGCCGCCAAAACCAAAGAACCGGAAGAAACAAAACCGCTACACTTCAAAAAGATTACAGTTTCCTACCTGAAAGAATACGACCGTTGGATGAGGTCACAGGGAAAGACCGCCACAACAATAGGAATGTATTTAAGGAATGTGAGAGCCTTAATGAATACAGCCGTTAAGACTAATGTAATAAAAGCAAGTGCCTATCCTTTTGGAGTTGGAAAATACGAAATTCCGACAGCCAACAGCATTAAAAAAGCATTAACAAACGATGAACTTAAAAAACTGTTTGAATACCAACCGGAAGCCGGAAGCCCGGAACATTATTTTTTTGATCTTTGGTTATTCAGTTATCTATGTAACGGCCTCAACATTAAAGACATTTTAAGACTGAAATATTCAGACATTCACGGAGAATCTTTAATCTTTGTCCGTGCCAAAACCGAACACACTACAAAGCAAAGAACCGAAATAGAGGCCATTTTAACACCAATAGCCAAACAAATTATTGAGCGGTGGGGAACAAAGCCAGTTCAGGCCGAAAGCTTTATTTTTCCTTTCCTGAATAAAGAAATGACAGCAGACAAACAGCACAAAGTAAAAGAACAGGCCGTTTGGCAGATAAACAAGTATGTTAAGAAAGTGGCCGCCAAAGTTGGTATTGATGCCAAAATGACTACATACGTCGCCCGGCATTCGTACACTTCAAAGCTATTGAGAGCCGGAATAAGCATTGAATTTTTGCGCCAACAGTTAGGACATACCGACAGTAAAACAACCCTGAATTATGCCCAAAAGATTGATTTTAACACAAAGAAAGAGGCCACTAATTTACTTACTGAATTTTAACCAACATGACAATGCTAAGTTTAACCGAAGCCACCCCGAAAGAAATTTCAAACATTTATCAGCTGTTTGAAAACTCAATTCAGAAATCATTATTTCATTCAGAACATTGGAGCGAAGACCAGCAAGCCAATGAACCCAACAATACAATGCAGTTGGATGAATCAGCATTGATATACTATACAGAACCCACAAAAGCACCTCCATGCAATTCAGAAAAGCATATTCAGGAACTCGATAAAACTTTTGGAAGTTCAATTAATGAAATCAGGGAACATTTGATAAACCAGTTTGGAGAATTCAAACAATCGAAAATTGTTCTTTTTTTCCTGAAGCATGAAAACCACTTCAAAAAGTATCTGCCTGAAAACCGAAAGCAAGCAATTTACAGCCAGTTTGTTGCCTATTGTTATTTGCCGGAAACAACGCCAAAAGATTTTAGTTTAACCGACAGAGAAAAGGAACTTTCAAAGCGTGTTTATGAAACGTACCAAAAAAGCTACCATGAATTAAAAAGGGTATTGGATGAACTGAAACAGGCACTTACAACCGGAGGGAATCAGGAAATAAAAATACCAAAGCTGAAAGACAACAATTCAGAACTGAAAAACAAAGCGGAAAATATTCTGAAAGTATTGGCCGGGCGATGGATAAACAACAAAATAATAATGACCGATGACCAGTACAAAGAAATCATTGAGTCGGTTTTTTATTTGATTGACACCGGGGAAATATTGCCACCAGAAAGACAGATTAAGCAGGAAGCACCGATGCAATTTATCAGAAAATTGTTCAGGGAACTAAATACAGAACTCTACGGAAAAAGGATAAATGATAACTTTATAAAGTTCCTACATTCTTATTTTGAATGCTTTAACGGTTCAAAGGAAACAATAACAAACAAACATTTTAACGAATATAGGAACGGAATTTTTGACAAAGATTACAATAAGGTATTACAATCAATAGAATAATAAAGCGGGTTTTTTGCGGGTTTTCGACCCGTTTTTAACCCTTTTCGATGTTTGCTGAACACTTTAAAAACAGTATTATGCAAACATCATTAACACTTGAAAATTTACCTTCAGCCGTTTACGAATTGTATCAGAAGCTGAATAGTATTGAATCCGTTTTATTCCAATTGAACGAAACCCGCCCAAAGCTTTTAGAGAGGTTGACCGCAAAGCAGGCAGCCGATTATTTAAACATTGCTTTACCCACGCTCTATGCCCACACTTCGCAAAAGCTGATTAAGCACTACAAAGCCGGAAAGAAACTTTCATTCCTGAAATCCGATTTGGATGAGTTTTTGAATGAAGGCCGGAGAAAGACCGCCAATGAATTGGCCAGTGAAGTACTTTTGAAACAAAGGAGGAAATAAGATGGGAACACAAACAGAAAAGCCCACCACCACAGCGAGCCTTCAGGATAACGGACACGACAAAAATACAAAATACATTTCTTATTTTAAATCACCAATTACCAATACTTTGCCGGAAAAAAATATCAGTTTGGCCGATGTTTACAACTTGGTCACTGGTGAAGATTTGGCAGCGATAACGGCAAAGATCAGAGCTGGAGAAGCTGATAAAAAGAACCTGCCAAGTGTAACCCCTTCAGGCACTTTCAGCACCCGGAAGGATGCCAATTTAATAAACTATTCAGGTATATTTTGTATTGACTTTGACCACATCAAAACCGAAATAAAAGATACTTTGTCTGGAGATCCTTTTTTAAGCCCTTCGCTGGTTTTCGTTTCGCCCGGAGGTCACGGCCTGAAAGTATTTATTACCATTGACAATGCCAAGCCTGAAAATCATTTAAAGTACTTTCAATCTTTGCGGAAATACTTTGTAGATAATTACCAATTGCCAGTTGATGAGAGTTGTAAAAATATTTCTCGTGCCTGTTTTTTATGCCACGACCCGGAGGCCTATTTTTCTGATGGAAATGTTGACAGTAAAACCCTTTTGAGCATTCTGCCAGTTGTTGAGCCAGCCGCCACACCGGCCCCGAAAGAAGCCCACACGCCCAAAATTTACCAACGTCCGAGCGAGCAGCTCAACCGCTTGGATGCAATCCACAGCCGGGCAAAAATGGCCTTAATTCGTTTATGTTGGACAATTGAAGGTGAACAATGTACAAGGCCGGGAAAAGCCCCGAAAGATGGAATTTCAGCTAAATGGAACACCGACCCCAAAGATGGATTTTTTAAGTTTACTGTTTTCTCAAACAATGCTCAACCCTTTGCGGCCAAAGCTTATACCGATGTTCAGATAATTTGTCTTTTGGAGTTTGCAGATAATTGGAACGCCTGTATAAAGCAATTGGCAGCAGAATACTTAAAACCAGAGAAGTCCCGGCAAAACGCACCAAAACCACCCAAAACCGATGAAATCTATATCAGAGTTGGAAATACTTATCTGAAGCAAATTTCAAAGGTTAATAAATTCGGGAGCCAGTCAACTACCTACATTACGATAGCCCGGCAAACCTTAATTGATGACTTCGGGAAAAGCTTTTTGCAGCAGGTGAAAAAATATGATGCTTTTTGCAACGTGCCAGATAATTTAAACCTGAAAACCGGAATAGCCGGAAATCGGAATCTTTACGAACCTTTACAGCACCGACCAGCCCCCGGAGATTGGCCAACTATTAAAAAATTCATGCTTCATATTTTCGGGAGCCAGTTTGAAATTGGATTGGATTACCTTCAAATTTTATACCTCAACCCCTGCCAATTATTGCCAGTCCTTTGCTTAGTTTCAAAAGAAAATTCAACAGGGAAAACCACCTTTGCAAATTTCTTAATTTTGATTTTTGGAGCCAATGCCTGTATGATTGGCAGCAAGGAACTAACGACCGAGTTTAACGCCTCTTTTGCTTACAAATTGGCCATTGTTGTAGATGAAAGTAAGATCGAAAAAAAGGACATGGAGCGTGTAAAAATGATGGCCACCGCTCAAACCATTCAATTAAGACGTATGCACACAGACCACCAGTCTATTGAATTTTTCGGAAAGTTCATTTTACTTTCAAACAACGAAAAAGACTTCATAAACGCTTCAGATAACGACCAGCGTTTTTGGGTGCGAAAATTAGACCCGGTTAAATTCGATCCTACTTTTGAAGGCCTGTTAAAATCTGAAATACCAGCATTTTTACATTTCCTTCAGCTTCGCCAATTGTCAACCCCCAAAGCCAGCCGAATGCACTTCGAGCCGGGATTACTCGAAACGGAGGAACTAAAGGCAGTAAAAGCAGAATCAAAAAGTTGGTTATTCAAAGAACTCAAAGAAGCATTAACCAGCTACATGGTTGAAAAAAACCTAACAGAATGCCAATGCACCGCCAACGATATAAAGAAGCAATTTTTTAATAATAACAATCGAATTGGTTTATCCGACATTCGCAGAACTATCCGGGATGAGATGGGATTAAAGCCCACCGCCATACCATCAAGATACAGGTTTCCAGATGGTTCACAAATTGTCAGCATAGTGGGGAGGCCTTATATTTTCTACTTAAAAGACATTGAATGAGTTACAATGTTACAGATTGTTACCGTTTTTGTCACACTTTAATAAATTGACATTAAGCGAATTACAGCCCTTTGTAACATTGTAACATTTTTTTTATAAATATTATATACCCACAGTATAGTAATAGTATAAGAAAAGTATATAAAAGTAAGCTGAAAATAAGTTACATTGTTACAACGCTAATATTCAGCCTATTAAGTGTTACAATTCATTATTCAATTTAGTTACAGTTACATTAAACAATAAATATTATGCAATACGAATTATCAGAAGATCAAATGAATAGCCTTAAACAGATGGATGCTTTAAAGAAGGCAGCAAAGGCAATAGCCGAAGCCTCCAAAGTTATGAAGATGACCAACGCCCAAGAATTAACCGCTTTATTGGTTCACCTTGCAACCGGGTACATTAACGGGCGACCGCTTTAAAATTTATCAATCATTGTTAATAACAATTTAAAAACAGCATTATGGCATTCAAAAAAGGTAATTCAGGCAATCCGACAGGCAGACCAAAAGGAGCGAAGGATAAGGCACAAACAGACGTAAAACAGGCATATCAATTATTAGTTGAGAACAATCTATCTAATATTGAAATTTGGCTAAGGGAAATAGCAAAAAACGACCCGGTCAAAGCTTTTGATATTCTATTGAGATTGTCAAGGTTTGTTATTCCTGAAATGAAAGCGACCGAAATAAAAGGAGAGCTTGATCATATTATAATTGTAAAGCCACCAATATTTGATTGAAGTTCCTGCGATTGTTAGAAAATAATTGAGAATCAAAACAATACGCACGCGCGCACGCACAAGGCATATTTAAACCTTGCTAAACTCTACAAAACTCTACTTTCAATCAAAGCGGCCATTTAATATTGAGCCGCTTTTTTTATTACAGAATATTGGGATTTTAGGAGCTTGTTTGTGTGTAGTTGGGCAAATTATTGGGCAAATAAAAAAGGGACTAAAAAAGCCCCTTGTAACTACCTGTAAATCAGTGGAGAATATCGGAATCGAACCGATGACCTTTTGACTGCCAGTCAAACGCTCTAGCCAACTGAGCTAATCCCCCT
>JBBRXN010000017.1:0-65192 GCA_038248385.1 Bacteroidales bacterium | reverse complement strand
TGGCCAGGTTACGAAGCTTTGCCTTAAACATTATGCGAAAAAATAATGTAGCCAATATCAAAGGTGAAATGTACGAGAATAGCCTGTGTATAGATAGGTTATACAGTTATCAACACTTTTTGTAGAATTGAACAGCCGTGGATTTTCCGGTTTTTTGAAAGGTGATTTTTATTAGGATTTAAAATAGCCGGAAACCTTAGTTTTGTGAACAAAATTCCAAGTTTTTCAAAATAATAAATAAAGCTATGTCGAAAGGATTTTTCAATATTCCGGTTGCAAAAAACGAACCCATAAAAAGTTATGCCCCGGGTTCGCCGGAGAGGGCCGAATTAAAGGAAATGATAGGTTATTTGCGTTCAAAAGAGCTTGAACTGCCTATGATTATTGGTGGTAAGGAAGTTACTACCGATCGCCGGATCCGGATTTCTCCTCCACACGAAATAAAACACACACTGGGATATTATTATCAGGGTGATGCATCACATGTTCAAATGGCCATTGATGCAGCCATGCTGGCACGCGAAAAATGGAATACGATGGCATGGCACCATCGTGCAGCTATTTTTCTTAAAGCAGCAGACTTGCTGGCAGGTCCTTACCGCGCGAAAATCAACGCAGCTACTATGTTAGGACAATCGAAAAATGCCTATCAGGCTGAAATTGATGCCGCTTGCGAATTGGCCGACTTTTTCCGCTTTGGTGTGAAATGCATGACCGATATATATAAAATGCAACCGGAATCAGCGCCCGGAATATGGAACTACAATGAATTCAGATCGCTGGAAGGATTTGTATTTGCTTTGACACCTTTTAATTTCACCTCCATTGCAGGCAACTTACCCGCTGCTCCGGCTATGATGGGAAATGTTGTGGTATGGAAACCTTCAAAAACCGCAGTCTATTCTGCTGCCGTGATTATGGAGGTTTTTCAGGAAGCCGGATTGCCTGATGGCGTAATTAATCTTGTCTATGTTGGTGGTCCTACTGCTGCCGACGTCGTGCTGCAATCACCCGATTTTGGCGGAATCCATTTTACCGGATCAACCGGAGTATTTCAAAGCATTTGGAAAACCATCGGAGAAAATATCTACAAATACAAATCCTATCCAAGAATTGTTGGCGAAACAGGAGGTAAGGACTTTATTTTTGCTGATCCGACTGCTGATCCCCAGGCTGTGGCGATTTCAATGGTTCGTGGCGCTTTTGAATACCAGGGACAGAAATGTTCAGCGGCTTCCAGAGCATATATTCCTAGTAGTATCTGGGAAGATGTGAGCACTCGGTTAGGCAAAGAACTGGCTACTGTAAAAATGGGACCGCCGGAAGACTTTACCAATTTTGTCAATGCAGTGATTGATGAATCTTCGTTCGATAAACTGGCAGGTTTTATTGATGCCGCGCGTAAAGATGCCGATGCCGAAGTGTTGTTTGGCGGAAAATGCGACAAATCGGTTGGTTATTTTATCGAACCAACTGTAATCCTGGCTAAAAAAGCTGATTATATTACCATGGTTGAAGAACTGTTCGGCCCGGTTCTTACCATCTTTGTTTATGAAGACGAAGACATGGACAAAACAATTGATGTTTTGGATCGTACTGCAATCTATGCTTTAACAGGCGCTATTTTCTCCCAGGATCGTTACAGTATTGAATACCTGACTAAAAGACTAGAAAATACCGCTGGAAATTTTTACATCAACGATAAACCAACAGGAGCGGTTGTTGGCCAGCAGCCCTTTGGCGGAGGTCGTGGCTCTGGTACCAATGATAAGGCAGGTTCGGTGTTCAATTTTCTTCGCTGGACTTCCATCCGGACGATCAAAGAAAACTTCGTTTTGCAGAAGAACTATATGTATCCCAGCTTTTTACCTGATCAGGAATAGCTTAAAAATAAAAAAAGGAGGTGAATTAATTCATCTCCTTTTTTTTTACCCGAAAAAGAATCTATTTTTGTTTCAAATCAATCGAAATGAAAGTCAAAGAATTGTTACTAAAATTATTGAATAACTCCTTTAATAAATACCTGATAGTCTTTGCCGGCTTTGTGGTTTGGATCGTATTTTTTGATGACAATAACCTGATGCAGCACCGACAGAATTTGGCAGAACTTGCTCAGCTCGAAGCACAGGTTGATTTTTACAAGCACAAGATTGAAGCCGATAAACGGAAATTGTATGAGTTGCAAACCAATGATGAAAACCTGGAAAAATTTGCCCGCGAACAATTTTTAATGAAAAAAGCGGATGAAGATATTTTCATTATTGTTGAAGAAAAATAATTTTCTTATATTGCATCAATCAAGTTCCAACTATGAAATTAGATCTGAACATATTCCGGATTGAGACCAATCATGTTGCTCCGCAAAGGGGAAATATCCTGATTGCTGAACCTTTTTTATCCGGAAGCTATTTCAACAGATCTATTATTATTCTTGCTACCTACAGTGAAAAAGGCGCTGTTGGATTTATCCTGAATAAAAAGGTAGATTATCCGGTTGAAGATTTGTTCGTTGACTTTCCTGATTTTGATTCAGTAATTCACATCGGGGGGCCGGTTGGTACTGATTCCGTTTATTTTATTCATACACTTGGCGATGCTATTCCCGGTAGCCTTCACATTAAAGAAAACCTCTATTGGGGCGGCGATTTTGATGCTTTAAAACTTCAGATTAAACTCGGATTGGTTCGTCCAAATCAGGTTCGTTTTTTTCTGGGATATTCCGGCTGGGATCCCGGTCAGCTTGAAGAAGAAATCAAAGAAAATTCATGGTTGGTGGCTGATATTTCACAAGCCGACCTGATGACCATTGATGAAGACGAATTGTGGGTTAAATCGGTTAAGTCGATGGGTGGAAGATACTCCATGTGGGAAAATTTCCCTGAAAATCCATCACTTAATTAGTCAGGCTCCTGATAAACAGATCATTGATCTTCCTGATTGTGTGATTGAAATAACGTTTCCCTTCAAACCCGACTACCCATTGAATTCCGTCAATCGCATTTGCCAGAAAAATTTCATCCGCTTCCATCAGGTCTTTTTCTGTTATTCCATCATTTTCGGTATAGCTAAGTTTTAGTTTACCCGAAATATTCACAATTAAAGGCTTCGTAATATCCTCATAAGCACCTTGATGGATGGATGCGCCTCTGACCATACCGTTTTTTATCAGGAAAACATTCGACCGGATGGCTTCTATAATTTGATCGTCAGTATTTAATAGCAGAAATTGATCGAAAGTGGAGGTTTTTAAATGGTTATCTGCAATTCTCCAATACAATTCTGATCCGATAGACAAATTTGAAAGTGATGAAATTGATTTTTGGACGTTTTGAAAAACCGAAATATATAAACCATTGGTATTTAGTTCATAGCCTGAATTTTCGAGCTTTGTACTTTGAATGGAATATCTAATTATCTGTTCTGAAATCCAAAATCGGAGAGTAAGCACTGATCCCAGAAATTGTTTGTTTTTGGTAAGTGTCCGCTCCATTTGACGCTCTAATCCAGCTCCATCATTGTCTGTCAATTCAGGAAAAGTTTGGTTGAAAATCTGCAACTTAAGCGTAATCACTTCAAGACTTTCGCTGAAGAAAGGGAAGGCAGAACGAACAGCGCGGATCTTTTCTGAGAAAAGAAATTCATCTGATTCATTTAATGAAATTCTATGCTCGTCAGCGTGGACAAACGATCCGTTTACCTGTATGAAATTGCCATCGTTCATTGGAGTAACTTTGAAATAAAAGGAAACATATTTTGATTGGCCACAATCCTTATTCCCTGAATTCCTGCACCTTCAGCAGCTTTCATGTCTGATTCACTATCGCCGATCATGATTGATTCCTGCGGATTTAGCTCATATTTGGCGATAAGTTTATCAATCATCAGCGATTCAGGTTTGCGGCAAAAACATTTCTCTTTTTCATTATGATGAGGGCAAAACACAATATCTGAAATTGTGATTTGGTTATTGCTGAATGTCTCTATCATTTCTTTGTGCAGTTTCAGGATATCTTCTTTTGAATACAAGTCTCGTGAAATGCCGCCTTGATTGCTTACGACAAATAACTGAAATCCTTTCTGTTGCAGCATTTGCAAGTTTTTGAATACTCCATCATTGAATTTAAGCTGATCTGATTTCCAAATGTAATAATGATGACAGTTGTCGATTAAAACACCGTCGCGGTCAAGAAAAATGGCTTTGTTCATTACATTATTCTGAAAAGTTTATCCAGAAATTCCTCAAATAACCTGGGATTAAGTATAACAGGAAAAAGGAAGCCATACAATGCGCCAAGAAAATGGGCATCGTGAGCCACATTGTCCTTCTGTTTCTTATTCATCTGATAGGAATAGACTAAATATAAAATGGCGAAAACAATTCCGGGTATCGGTAAAATTCCGAAGAAATAAATCATGTTCCAAGGGTCGAAGAAAATAGCTGCAAAGAGTACCGCCGATACAGCTCCTGAAGCTCCAACTGCATTGTAAAAGTAATTGTTACGATGTTTGAACAGAGCATAAAGATTTGAAACTAAGATCCCCCCGAAATAAAGAAGGAAAAAATACAAAATATGGTTGTTCCCGAAATTTTCTTTGAAATAAGCTTCGATGGCTGTTCCGAATGAAAACAGCACAATCATGTTCACAAACAAATGTTCCCAGTTGGCATGAACAAAGGCGTGGGTTATCAGTCGGTGATATTCCTTTTTGTGATAAATTTTACTTGCATTAAACTGCAGCTGGTCCATCAATTTTGGCGACTTGAATGCGGCATAAGAAATAGCTACAGTGATAATAATGAGAATGATAGTCATGTAAAAATTGTTAATGTAAGATTCGGTAAATCATTTCGCGCTGCAAATCGGCGGGTGAGGCAGAAACGTTGCCCCAGCCCTTCGACTTCATATCGTATTCGCGGAGGATACTGATAATTTCGACCAGTTTTTTAATGTTGTAATTTTTGGCAGCAGCAACGTAAGTTTTCACAAAAAACGGGTGTACCTGAAGTACCGATGCCACGTTGTTTTGCGATTTATCAAGCAGGAAATGATAATTCAAAATTTTCTGGAAATAGGAAAATAACCCGGAAATGATTACAGGCATCGGATTTGACGATGGATTTGCCCCGAAGTAATTGACGATACGGTTGGCTTTCAGTAAATTTTTGTCTCCCAGTGCGTTCTGAAGTTCATAAACGTTGAATTCCTTGCTGATCCCGATGTTTTTCTCGATGTGATCGGGAGATATTTGTGTCCCGGCAGGAACCGAAATAATCAATTTATCCAATTCGTTTGCTACTTTGCTAAGGTCGGCACCCAGATATTCTGAAAGCATCGCTGCGGCCTGAGGCGCAATCGTATAATTTTGAGTTTTCAGATAGTTCCCGATCCAGGTAGGCAATTGATTGTCGTAAATTTTCTTTGATTCAAATAAAATCCCTTTCTGATCAATCAATTTCGGGAAAGTTTTCCTTTTATCGAGCGTTTTGTATTTGTAGTTGATAACCAGAATGGTAGAGTTGAGCGGATTTTTGATGTATGGCTCAAGATCTTCAATTTTCTTAATATTTTGTGCCTCGCGAACAACAATTACCTGATGGTTCGACATCATTGGAAACCTACGTGCATTGGCAATAATTTGGTGTGGCTCTGTATCCTTTCCATACATGATGGTTTGGTTAAAGCTTTTTTCGGCATCGTTGAGTACGTTGTCTGAAATGTAATCACTGATTTTATCAATGAAATAGGATTCATCGCCCATCAAAAAGTAAATGGGATGATAAATCTTTTTTTTAAGATTGCTGATGATATCTTCGAAAGTCATTCGCTTAAAATAATATTAAAATTTCAGGTGTTTTACCGATTCTCCATTGTTTTTTATTTCAGTCAAGGCATCAATACCGATATCGAGATGTTCCTGTACAAAGTTATTTGTCACCATCTTGTCGCTGGCATCCGTCTTTACACCTGTTGAAATCATGGGTTGGTCAGAAACGAGTAACAACGCTCCGGAAGGAATCTGATTGTAAAATCCGACCGTAAAAATGGTGGCAGTTTCCATGTCGATAGCCATTGCCCTCGATTTTTCAAGGTATTTTTTGAAACGTTCGTCGTATTCCCAAACACGTTTGTTGGTGGTATAAACAACTCCGGTATAATAATCATGTTTCCGGTTTCGGATGGCGGTCGAAACGGCCCGTTGAAGGTTAAATGCAGGAAGTGCAGGTATTTCAGGAGGCAAATAATCGTTGGAAGTTCCTTCGCTGCGGATGGCGGCAATGGGAAGAATGAAATCGCCCAACTGGTTTTTGGCTTTTAAGCCACCGCATTTTCCCAAAAACAAAACAGCTTTCGGATGAATTGCACTCAGTAAATCCATCATGGTTGCTGCATTTGGGCTTCCCATACCAAAATTGATAATCGTGATTCCCACAGCGCTTGCATTGGGCATATTTTTATTTTCACCGACAACCGGAACCCCGAATTTTTTCGCGAACATATCCACATAAAGGTGGAAATTGGTGAGTAAAATCAAATCGTCAAACTCATCCAGAGGCCTTCCGGTGTATCGCGGGAGCCAGTTTTGTACAATTTCTTCTTTCGTTTTCATAGTTATTGGTTACTTTTATCGCCGGAACAAAAACAAAAATACAAACTTTGTTGGCTTCATCATGCAAAAACTGAATTTGCCCGAATATTCTTTCAGAATTAAAACAACAGAAGGGAAATCTTTCATTTTTGATTCGCTCCGGAAAAAGTATGTCCGGCTTACTCCGGAGGAATGGGTGAGGCAGAATTTTGTACAGTTTCTGATTGTTGAGAAAAATTATTCAGTTTCGTTGATTGTTGTTGAAGCTAGTGTGAAAGTGAATGGTAATCCTCAACGTGCTGACCTGGTTGTTTTCGACCGTTCCGGAAATCCAGCTTTGGTGGCCGAATTTAAAGCTCCGGAAATAAAAATAAGCCAGCAGACTTTTGATCAGATCGTGAGATACAATATGCAGCTGAAGGTCCCCTTTCTGATTGTCAGCAATGGATTGGAACATTTTTGCTGCCAAATCAATTACGAAGATAATTCGTACGCTTTTCTTGCTGAAATACCTGATTTTACTATGATTTTGACATAGTTAATGTTTACCGTTTAATGGAGGAATTTCGTTTCTATATACAATATATACTCTATATTTGTATTAAAATAGCAAACAATGAGCACAACTAGTTTAAAGAGAAAATTAATTGACATTCCGGAAGAAACATTCCGGAGCCTGTCCATCATGGCTGCAGCAGAAGGGAAAAGTTTAAAGTCGTACATTGAAAATCTGTTAATTTCAGAGGCTAAAATCATCAGTGATGAGGATCTTTATACTACGCTTTTAAATGCAGAACCGGAAGGTAAAATAATGGCTTCAACCATAGAACAACAGGCATTTGAACAATGGCTTGAAAAATGAATATCCAATATTCCAAAGCTTTCATCAAGTCAGCATCAAAGTTGGACGGGAAATACAAAACCTCACTTCAGAAAAAGATCGGGGAGGTTAAGGCGGCTTTGTCGGTTGAAGAATTAACCGACTGCAAAAAACTGGAAGGATTCAGCAACACCTACCGTATCAGAATTGGTTCCTACCGTGCGTTTTTCATTTTTACAATCGTCAGCAATACCGTTTGTTTCGAATACCTTGTGAGCCGTGGGGATGCCTACAATAAAGAGTATTTGAAATCACTTGGAAAGAAAGAGTAAGATTGAAAACCTATCAATCGATAAATATTTATATTGATATTCTGCCCTTTTAGGGGAAACCCTATCTCTTGCAAGGACATTCCTGAAATTTGAAGTTGGAAACTTGAAACTAATTTTTACCGATCGAGCCAATTCTTAAACTCCTGAACTCTTTCCCTTGCAACAATTATATCCGGATCGTCAATACCGTCAATTTTCAGGCGGAGGCGTGAGTTGGTCCATGCCAAAATGTTGGTGCAGGCATCAATGGAGACAATGTATTTGCGGTTGATCCGAAAGCATTTTTCAGGATCGAGCATTGGCTCAACCTGATCAAGTGCATAATCAATACAATACGTTCGCTTGTCGTTTGTGTGGATGAAAGTTGCTTTTTCCTGACTGAAAAATACCTGGATTTCTTCAACAGGAATACTTTTGATTTTATCGCCTACTTTAACCATAAACCGCGATTTATAGTTCTTTTCATTAGAAGGTTTATTCATTGCCAGGAGTTTTTCCAACATCAATCCCGGAGAAAAATGATTGGCTTTTTCGATGGCTCTCAGAAGTCGCTCTTCCTCAATTGGTTTAAGTAAATAGTCGATGCCATTGGTTTTGAAGGCCTCGATGGCATAATGGTCATAGGCGGTTGTAAAAATGATCGGGCATCTCACTTTTACCTGATCGTAGATTTCGAAACTTAAGCCATCGGCGAGTTGGATATCAGAAAAAATAAGTTCGGGTTCCGGATTGTTCTTCAGATATTTTACTCCATCGCGCACCGACTCGAGCCTTGAAATCACCACCATGTTGGGGGCGACCTTTGCCAACAGGCGTTCCAGATGATTTGCTGCACGCGATTCGTCTTCAAAAATCAGGATCTTCATTTCTTCATTTCTTTTAAGATGGGAACACGAACCATATAACGCTCATCCGAATAGATGATTTTGATCGGTTGTTCAGAGAAGAATGCAAATTGCTGGGTGATATTTTTCAGCCCTGTTTTCTTCGAATCCCCCCCTGTACTTTTAGGTTGCAAATTATTTTCAACCTCCAACGAATCCCCGTTTCTTCTGACAATAATTCTTAGCGGAAAAGCTTCTGAAACTTCATTGTGTTTCACCGCATTTTCGATTAAAAGTTGCAAAGTCATAGGCACAATGTATTCTTCAGGACTGGCCTGAACATCAATTTCAATGATCAGTTTTTCTTCAAAGCGGGTTTTAAGTAAAAAGGTAAATGAACTGATAAACTCAAGTTCTTCTTTCAGCGGAACCAGCTCTCTGTCGCGGCTGTCGAGCACATAACGAAACAAATCGCTCATTTGCCTGATAAACTTCACCGCCATTGCCTGATCATCGTACACCAGATCGCTCAGCACATTCAGACTATTGAACAGGAAATGCGGATTAATCTGATTCCGAAGTGATTCGTATTTGTAAGCCATCATCTCTGCTTTGAGTTTTTCAGCCTTAATCACTGAATTCTTCCAGGCAAAAAAGAAACCGATAGCAGTAAATATCAATGAAATAACGAATGAAATCAGAATAGTTGTTGGGATGGATATGACAATTGAATTCCATGACTGCGAAGGAATTAGACCTAACCAGACATAGTAGTTAAAAAACTGTACAAAAATAAAGGCGCTTGTTGAATAAGCCAGAAGGACAACAATTTGAACAAAAACCTTTCTGACAGGAGTTTCAATCCATGAAATTTTACCATCAATGATCTTGTAAATAAGCGACAATCCTGTCCATTGAGTAATGGTGATACTAAAAGTCCACAAAAAAATCATTAGAAAACCGTTCCAATCATGAAAATTTCCGGACATAAAAGCTGCGATTATGATTATGCTCACAACCGCATTTGATATTATGTACTTTATTAGGCTAATTGTTTTGAGCCATGATCCAGCGATAATCATTTGTCAAGTTGTTAAAGATTGTTGATTCGTAAAGTTAAGATAATTCCGGTTCCAGCTGAAAATCCTCCGGACCCGGAATTTATTATTACTGAATAAGCTCTGTCTTGTGCTCCAAGCCTTCTGCTGCACTATTGACATCCATTGACAATTCTTTCCAGCTGATCTTTTCCCCAATTGGGATGGATAGGTGATTTGGGTTTGAAATTATCCCAATTGGCCAACTGTTCTTTGGCTTGCGGACAAAACGATTTGGGATCGGTACCAAAAAATTGTGCGGAACCCATATCCATTTGTAGTTTAATAAATTTAGCGCGCGGATTGGTCGGATCGATGGCCAATGCTTTGCCAACTGCCTGCCCTGAAAGTCCGCTGAATTCCTGTCCGCGTTCCATTGGATTGACTACGAGACGTCCGGTAAAATAAAACGACTGCAAGGCAAAAACTTCAGCTTCACCGGGAGTCATGGCAATCAACTTTTCAATTGATTTTGCTGCTTCATCCAAATAACTGTCCTTTTTGGCAGCATCTCCCTGTTCCATAAAACTCATCAGGATGTAACAATGGGCATGATAATACAATGGTAGCCATTCCGTTTTTTCGGCGTTGGCAATCATTTGAAATTTGTTGCCCAAAGCCTGCATATCGGACACGCTTCGCACGGTTGAAAACTGACTGAGCGTTTCGCCCATGGTCTGAAAATATTCCGGTTTCTGTGCTTTGGAAACCAAGCTAACTACAACAATTGCAAGTAATAAAATGATCTTTTTCATGATTGTTTTTATTTAAAGTTTAAAATTAAGGCCCCCTAAATCCCCCAAATGGGACTTTCAGGTTCTGCATATTCAAAACTAATTCTCTATCAAAATACTGCTTCATAATAGTGCTTTTTAAAGCCCCCTCTTTCGGAGGGGGTTTGGGGGAGGCTCTTACTCAATCTTATCCAACTGGTTCGCATTTCCCTTTTTCGTTAAGGTGATGAAACAAGCCAGTACATAAAAACGGTTCGAGCCGGGTTGGATGGCTGCACCGGGATATTTTCCGCTGGCATCGGTCGTATCAGCATATCTTCGCCCGAATTCATTTTTAAATCCGGTTACATTGGTTACTGCGCCGTAAATAATGATGTTTTGACGGTACAGAAAACTCCAGCTCAGATCAAGACTTCGGTAGGCAAGCATCTTTTCCCCGTTAAAAATGGTTGAATTGGGATCGTTATAAACCCGCGGGGATGAATATCTGAAATTGGCTCCCGGGTATGAGCGCAAACTACCGAACCAGTGTTTGTAAACTAGCGACAAATTGTGCTTGCTGGCGAATGTCGGAATAGCTTCTTCCGGAAAATTGCGGTAATCGCGCCTGGTATCCAAATATGAATATGACACCCAATAATCGCCATTCTTGATAGTTTCTTTGTCTCTAATAAAAATATCCAATCCTTTGGCATAGCCGGTTCCCTCATTAGAATAGCTGGCTGGAAGATAAAATGCACCGCCATTTAGCTTTACCAAATCCTTGTAATCTTTATAATAAAGTTCAATCTTGACAGTTCGTCTATTTATCGAAGACAAGAAACTAAAAGTGTAATGATCGGCGCGTTCGGGCTTTAGTTGATCGGTGTAAAGCAAATAATTGTCCACCGGATTCTGAAAAAACCATCCATACGCCATGGAAAACTGACTTTTATCGGTTACTTCATAGGCAACAGATAATCGAGGCGATACTTTTACCCGATTCAGATAATCAGAATATTCCACACGACCGCCAATCCGGGATACAAATTTAGTAGAAGCATAAATCTGTGCTTCAGTAAATCCGGAGAAAGTATGATTGCTAAAGCCGGAGTCATGTATTTCATTGGGCAATCTGACATTTTGAGAAAATGTTTTGGCAAATAATTCGCCACCAAATTTCAGGATAAATTTTTCGCTGAACGGATACGAGAACACGTTTTTCAGATAAGTTCCCTGTATTTTTTTTGCCACTGTGGTCTGGCCGAACGTAATGTTATCGGTATTATTGGTGAATGAAGCTGCAGTATTCATCGCCCATTTTTCGCCCAATTTATCATTCCAGGAAGCATTCATATAATAATTGCCATTGGTAAGTTTATAATCGAATGGGGTTCCTCCCAAATCGAAGTTTTCCTGACGAATATTGAACCCTCCGTTTTCGAAGCTGGAATAAAACTTGAACATGCCTGTTTTACTTGTCTTTTGACGAATACTCAGTGCACCGCTTTTTGACTCCGGAGCCTGAACCCAATCATAATTTTGTGGTGCAAGACTCATGTATGGCTGAAGATTGTTGTATGAAAAAGATCCGGTAACCGCTCCGTTTTTCCACAATTTAGTACCTGCTACTTCGGCGCCAACCGAAAGGAACGATAGATCGAGCTGATCTTCTGCAGGCATATCATTGGTATTGAGCAGCAAAACAGATGAAAGTGCTTGCCCGTATTCGGCCGAATAACCTCCGGTACTAAAAATTGTTCCTTTGAACATGAATGGATTGAATCTTCCGCGCGTTGCCAGATTAGGAGCTGACGAATTATATGGAACACATACCAGCGATCCATCGATGTAAGTCTGTGATTCTTCACTGTCGCCACCTTTTACGAACAACCTACCCGACTCGCCGTTGATTGTTGTTCCCGGCAATGACTGCAAAGCGCCGTAAACATCTCCAGCGGCACCGGCAGTGGTCACCATGTCAATGGGGGTAATGGTGACTGCCTGTTTTTTGTCACTCGCTTCAAAAGTTCCTGCTGTGATGGTTACAGCATTCAATTGGTTGAAAACCTCTTTTAACCGAACATCCACCCGAATGGTATCGCCTTTCAAGTCGAGTTTATGCGAAAACAATTCGTAACCCATAAACTCAACCTGAATGATGAACTGTCCGGATTTGGTTGTCTTGAATTTGAATTCTCCGTTTTCGTTGCTTGTTGATCCATCGTAAGTTCCCTGCAAATAGGCATTCGCCCCGGGCATTGGTTCTCCTTGTTCCTGAATCACTTTTCCGGTAATTACAGTCTGTGAAAAAACTTTTGTCCCGATCAGAAAAAATAAAATGGAGAAGATAATTGGCTTCATGTTGCTGACTTTTCATGTTTCACGATTCAAAGGTGAAACAAAGCCAGTAGAGCTCAAAGAAACAGTTGCTGAACTGTCGGATTTTGGGGATGAATTGTATTTTATGCCTTGTAAACGATTGAATTGATGTTCATTCCGGCACCAACAGAACAAAAAACAATGTAGTCGCCTTTCTTGATTTCTTGTCCCTCCATCCGGCCTTTCATGATGGTATCCAATAGAGTTGGGACAGTTGCGGATGATGAATTTCCAAGTTTTTCAATGCTCATGGGCATGATTCCTTCCGGAATATTCTTTTCGTTATATAGTTTAAAAACGTTTTTCAGAATGACTTCATCCATTTTTTCATTGGCCTGATGGATCAATACTTTTTTAATGTCGCTCAGTTGCAATCCGGCTTTTTCGATACTATCCTTTACAACTCCCGGAACATAACTGATGGCATACACATACAATTTATGTCCGGCCATCTTTATAAACTGCGAGTCTCCGTTCAATTCCGGATTAAAAGAATCTCCATTTGTTAACAGATGCCAGTAATTCACTGAGTCGCTTCTGCTCGAATGTGACAAAATTCCGGTTGGCTCTTCGCTTTCAACGGCTTCCACAATGGTTGCTCCCGACCCGTCAGCATAAATCAATGTATCGCGGTCGTGCGGATCGGATATTCGTGAGAGGACATCAGAACCCACCACGATCCCTCTGGTATAAATTCCGCTCCGGATATACGCATCGGCAGTGATCATCCCCTGTGTCCAACCCGGACAGCCCGAAATAATGTCATGACAGATACAAAACGGATTTTGAATGTTCAATTTGGCTTTGACCTTGTTTGCTAGGCTGGGCAAAAGATCAACCCGTGTGGAGCCAGGACTGACATCGCCATAATTATGCCCCACAATGATGAACTCAAGTGTTTCGGGGTCAATATTTGATGATTCACACGCATCTTTAACTGCCAGTGCAGCCATGTCTGAATTCAGCATATCATCAGTAATCCAACGGCGCTCGCTAATATTGGTTATTTCTTTGAATTTCTGAATAATCTCGTCATTGGTTTTCTCCAATGGCAATTTGGTACTGGAACCATAAAAAGTATAATCTCTGAAATAATCATTCCCAATAATCAGGGAGGGAATATAACTTCCTGTTCCCACTATTTTTGCATATAATCGTTTTGTCATAATTCTATTTTCAATGGCCACGTGGACCTGTATAATTGTATTGTTTCAGCTTAAATTCAGTTCCATCAAATACTCCATACGAAAAGTAGTTGATCCAGTCGCCCAGATTGATAAACCTGCTGCTTTCACCGATAGGGCAATCAACCATTACATGTCGGTGCCCGAATATAAAATAATCAAACGTTTCTTCTTTTAGAATTGACTCAGCAAAAATATATATTCCTTCGTTATTTGTACCCTTAAAATCTTCTCCGGAAATTCCTTTTGATATCCTTGAATGTTTTGACCATCGTCGCCCAAGAGAAAGTGCGAAATTGGGATGAAGACGGGCAAACATCCATTGAAGGGTCTTGCTTGTAAACATCCTTTTCAGAAATATATAACCTTTATCCGATAAATCGAGTCCGTCACCATGAGCAAGAAAGAATTTCTTTCCTCCGAGTTGGGTTTTATATTCGTTACGGTGCAAGATCAAACCCAATTCCTGCGGGAGGTAATCAAACACCCAAACATCGTGATTCCCGGTAAAAAAATGAACTTCAACGCCCGAATCGGCAATTTCAGCAATTTTACCCAGGGTTCGCGTAAATCCCCGTGGAACAACTGTTTTATATTCGAACCAAAAATCGAAGATATCTCCCATCAGAAAAAGGTGGGATGCATCTTCCTTAATCTCGTTCAGCCAACCCACAAAAGCCTTTTCACGCTCTTTGTTGTTTCGTAAAGCAGGGGCTCCCAAATGAATATCGGATACGAAATACGCCTTTTTGTCTTGATTTTTCAAAACAGTTATGAATTGGTTCACAATATTAGAACGCAAATATAACAGTGAAATTGAATGTGCCAGCAGTATTGACTGTCACAAACTTTTCAAATCATATTTACTTCATGAATGCATTATCTGGTAAGCCTGGCAACTGCCTGATCAAGAGCAGGTCCCTGCAAATCCTTGCCGACAATGCGTCCTTCCTTATCAAGAATATAATTTGATGGAATTTTTTGTATATTATACATATTCAAAGCCGTAATACTGCCTTTCATATCGCCAACATTAATCCAGTTTAGTCCATCCTGTTCGATGGCCTTGAGCCAGGCATCACGGTCGGTATCAATACTGACCTGATAAATTTCAAGTCCTCTCGATTTGTATTTACTGTAAAGTTCTGCCAATGCCTGATTTTGTATGCGCGAAACACGATCTAAAAGCGACCAGAACTGGATCAAAACAATTTTTCCGCTCAAAGATGAAAGGGCAATATCCGTTCCTTTGATATCAGGCAAAGTAATATCCGGTGAGTTGGTGCCGTTCTGTTCGATGTACTCCATCAACTTATTGTTTTTTTCCTGAGCCATTAATCGCATTGTATTGGCATAAAGCGCTTTTACATGTTCCGATTTCGGGAATACTGTGTTGAGGGCCGAAGCAGCAACTTTTAATGATTGTAAATCCTGAACTACATATTTCGAGTCGTCAAATTTCTGATAAAGCGCCAATACCGACGCCATTGAAAATGGATGTTTCTGAACAAAACCGGTTGAATAATCGATCTGGGTTTTTTTAATATCTACCAGTTCCTGTTCCCACTTGACTTTATCAAGGCTATAATTTTCATGGGTTCTGAGCACAATCATCCTCGAACGAATAGAATCCAGCTTGTGCTTGGTTTTTGAAAGGTGATCGTTCAATTCCTGAACAAGAAGTGAGCCCGGTGATCCTTCAACAATATAATCGCGCGAGAAATTGGCTGCATCACCATAAACTGTAATTTTCTCCGTTGTATCGACCAAAAGAGTCACGAAATTCTTCTCGTTCAGGCGCAAGAGGTAGAAATTCGGATAACTGATCTTCCTTTTGAATTCAAAAGAACCGTCTTGTTTGATTTTTATTGAGTCAATCTGTACACTGGAAGCAACTTTCAGTTCATCCAGATAGAGATATTTCCCTTCAGCATTGGTGATTTTACCGCTGATTACGAAACCATTGGGTTTGTTGCAGGCGAAAAATAAAGAAGCCAAAACAAGGACAACCGGAAATAATTTTTTCACTTTTATTATTTTAAATGGTCAATAGCGGGCATAAAAATAATAATTTCACAGTGACATTGGCCTCGTTATTCAAATTTTGAAAAATACTTGCATTTTTAAAACGTATTATATAAGTGTGAAATAACTATTTTTGAAACCGAATTTAAACACTATAACTTGTGCAGATACACAGAGACCTGAATAGTTTTCACGCCCAAAATCCGGTTCTGACCATCGGAACATTCGATGGTGTACATTTGGGACATCGAAAAATCATTGACAGACTGCACGATCTGGCTAAAATAAACCACGGAGAATCTGTTATTTTCACTTTCGATCCACACCCGAGGAAAGTAGTGGCTCCCGGCGAAACCACTCTACGACTGTTAACAACTTTGGAAGAGAAAATCGTCCTGTTTGACCAATCGGGAATCGATCACCTGATTATTTATCCTTTCACTCCTGAATTTTCGCGGCTGACTTACGAAGAATTTGTTGAAATTGTATTGGTTGGTCAGATTCATACAAAGTTTCTGGTGGTTGGTTACGACCATAAATTTGGAAAAAACAGGCAGGGAGATTTTGAATTTCTGAAAAAGTGTGCTGACCGTCATGATTTTGAGATCGAAAAGCTCGATGTTTTGTTGATGAATGAGGCTCATATCAGTTCAACCAAAATACGTGAAGCCATTCAACGCGGCGATTTTGAGACGGCTAATGCTTTTCTTGGGTATCCGTTCACACTTCATGGAATTGTTGTTGAAGGCCAGATGCTTGGGCGAAAAATTCAGTTTCCTACAGCAAATATACAGGCTTCCGATCCTGATAAAATCATTCCCGGATACGGAGTTTATGCAGTTCAGGTCAACATCAAAAATCAGACTTTTCATGGAATGCTGAATATCGGCAGCCGGCCAACTGTTAACAACAACGCCGATAACCGGAGCATCGAAGTACATATATTCGATTTTGAATCAGATATTTACGGAGAGCAGATCGAATTGGTGTTTTTCGAAAAACTCAGGGAAGAACAAAAATTTTCGTCGATCGACACATTGAAAGATCAGCTTGCAAAAGATAAAACGGATACCCTGGGTTGGTTTAAAAATAGATTAAGATAAGACAAGTAACCACCGGAATTGTAAGATTGTCTGATCCATATGGACTTATTAATTCTGTAAGTGTCGTGAAGAAAGAAATAATAATGGTTAGAAATATGATTTGCGGGTAGTCATATCCAAAGACTATAAGGGTTATAAAGCTGATAATTAAAGATGAAAAAAGAAAGGTAAAAGATCCGGCAAATGTCTTATCGAGTGTTATTCCCATGATTGAAATACAACTTGTTTTCGCCCGATATCGAATTCCGATAAATCCTGCAGAAGTATCGCTGATAGCCAATATCAGAACAGGTAATATAAAAAGCAACTTATTGTCAAAGAAATCATAAAAAGCAAAGCTTAGATAAATACCAACAGGTAACAGATAAGTTCCTAATGTGACTCGTGAAACATTTTCTATTGATTTAAAAGCATTTTTGCGTTTTCCGACGAAAAATAGGAGAAAGGAAAAAATGGCTATGCCTAAAACAAAAAAATGTGATTGAAATGCATAAACAAACGTAAGGCTTGTTAGTGATGCAGTTACGTGTGATAATTTTCTTGTATATTCAGAGCTGATTTTTATCCACTTATAAATCAGCTCACTTGATGCAAGGATGAGCAAAAAGGCTACGATATACATAAGCAAAAAATAATACTGTCTGTCCATAGATTCAAATTAATTCAGTAAAAAGAAAAACCATTGCTCCTGCAAAAATCAAACTGTCGAACCTGTCAAGAAAACCCCCATGGCCTGGTATCAGGTGGCTGTAATCTTTAACATTATATTTACGCTTTACGCCCGAGGCAACAATATCACCAATAAAAGCAAATATTGAAATACAGATTCCCCATAAGAGTGAGGTCGTTAATCCAAGCATTAAAATATTCCCAATAAGTAAAGCTGTTAGTGATGCGAGAAATACTCCTCCGATGAACCCACCCACAGTTTTATTAGGACTTATTCCGGGAATGATTTTTCTTTTTCCAAACATCTGGCCGGTTATCTGACTGAAAGCATCAAATGATGAAACTGTAAAAAATGTAACCAGTAAAATTGACTTATCAAGAAGACTAAATGAATAGAACAACCAGGAAAGTATTGAATAGGAAATCATTACAATGAAGAAGAATAATTTTTTGGGCGGTTTGGTTTTTAACTCAAGTCGGACGATTTCAAAAACACCTGTTAAAATAATCCCTAAGCAAAGGTATCTGAAGTACGAGGTTAAATAAAAAATAATGAGGAACATCGAGAAAATTATGCCGAAGTAGGTTAGATATTTTATCCAATTTTGGGCAGCAGACCTGCGATCTTTATCTTTATTGATCCTCAAAAATGATAGTGCACCCAGCGCAAAATAAATCAACAAAATACAGGCAAAATATAATCCTTCATTCATTTCTGTGTTTTTTTTCTTTCAGAACCCAATATAAACCTTTGACATTGGATTTCATTTCACTAATGGTTAGTTGAATAATAATATGCTCAATGAAGCTCAGAATTCCCCAGATCATTATGAAATAAAAGAAAAATTCATAAAATCCCAGAGAAAACAGAGTAATAAAAAAGCCACCCTGCAGATAACCGCCAATTTTCCAGCTATATAAATGGAAGCTTGAAAAGCGCCTGAATTTAATAAAAGCCACAATATCAACAATAAAAAACAATGAAATAAAAAGGACAAACAGAACAATATGTGGTTCAATGTCAGCATATTTAAAGACAAATATTCCTAAGATAGCCAGAATGTAGGTGGCAATATCAGCGCCCGAATCAAGCCTGGCACCTAACTCCGTTTCACATTTAAAAGTACGGGCGATAAATCCGTCAAGAACATCAGTAATCAGGCTTATTATCAAAAAGATGGCAAATAATTGTTCTTTGCCTGAAATTGCCATCCAAAGTATAAATGGAAATGCCAACAACCTGTAGAATGAAATAAGATTAGGGATGGTATAGATTTCGGTCTTTTTAAACATATTCACATAATTTTATTTAAATAGTATTCAAACTTATCCAAAACATTTCGTATTTAAAAGTGTCTATATGATTTGTCGATCACATATAAATATATTGATTTAATTACCTTTGCCGTCAAATTTTTAAATTTTCAAAAATGACAACAATAACATTGGAGCAATTGGCATACAAAGTAGCCGATATATCGCTTGCTGATTTCGGTCGTAAAGAAATCGAAATTGCTGAAAAGGAAATGCCCGGACTGATGTCGGTCAGAAAAAAATATGCAGCGGCTAAGCCGCTGAAAGGTGCGCGTATTGTGGGTTCTCTTCACATGACCATTCAAACTGCCGTATTAATTGAAACCCTTGTTGAACTTGGAGCAGAAGTTCGGTGGGCAAGTTGCAATATTTTCAGCACGCAGGATCATGCCGCCGCTGCTATTGCTGCTGCCGGGATTCCGGTTTTTGCATGGAAAGGAGAATCATTGGCCGAATACTGGTGGTGCACCGAACGTGCACTCGATTTTGGTAATGGATTAGGACCAACACTTATCGTTGACGATGGCGGAGATGCAACGATGATGATACACCGCGGTTACGAAGCCGAAAGCAATCCGTCTATTCTCGATCAACCGGTTGAAGCCGAAGACGAACGCGAACTAAACAGCATCCTGAAAGAAGCGCTTGCTTTCGATCCTCAGCGCTGGAGCCGTCAGGCACCATTAATAAAAGGAGTTTCGGAGGAAACCACCACTGGCGTGCATCGTTTGTACCAGATGAAAAATGAAGGCAAATTGTTGTTCCCGGCATTTAATGTGAACGATTCAGTGACCAAATCGAAATTCGATAACCTGTATGGTTGCCGCGAATCGCTTGCCGATGGGATCAAACGTGCCACTGATGTGATGATAGCCGGGAAAGTGGTGATTGTTGCCGGTTACGGCGACGTTGGCAAGGGATGCGCCCATTCGATGCGTAGTTACGGAGCCCGCGTGATTGTGACTGAAATTGATCCGATTTGTGCGCTTCAGGCTGCCATGGAAGGGTTCGAAGTCAAAACCATGGAAGATGTCGTTTCGGAAGGGAATATTTTTGTGACCACTACCGGAAACAAAGATATCATCACTGCTGAGCACCTGGCTGCGATGAAAGATCAGGCCATTGTATGCAACATCGGCCATTTCGACAATGAAATACAGGTAGCCCGTCTCGAAAACTGGACTGGAATCCAAAAAACGAACATCAAACCCCAGGTCGATAAATATACTTATCCTGATGGCCATTCCATCTTCCTGCTTGCTGAAGGCCGTTTGGTAAACCTGGGTTGTGCTACCGGGCATCCATCTTTTGTAATGTCGAATTCTTTCACCAATCAAACATTGGCACAGCTCGAACTTTGGCAGAAAGATTACGAAATTGATGTTTACCGTTTACCTAAATATCTGGATGAAGAAGTTGCCCGTTTACATCTTGAACAACTTGGCGTTAAACTGACTGTTCTAAGTACCGATCAGGCTGAATATCTTGGGATTCCTGCTGAAGGCCCCTATAAACCGGATCATTACAGATATTGAGAAGAAGTCCGAAGTCGGAAGTCGGGAGTCCGAAGTTAAAAGGATACTTTTCTCAGACATTTTACTTTTCTTGAAAATTATAGAAAGGAGCTTTTACCGGCTCCTTTTTTTTGTAGAAGGCGAAGGTGATTTTGGGCTGTGCAATTCCGAAGTGATGGAAAATTAATTCCTGATGCTAATGCGACCTCCGTTAAAAGAAGTACGGTACTGTTTCAATGGTTCGATGGCAGGTCCTTTGGTTGGACTTCCGTTGCCACCAAATAAAATAAACTCAGAACCACAGCAAGGGCATTTGGCCATGCCGCTACCATCGGTAACAACCCGGCAGGTTGATGAAACCTCATGAGTACAGGCAGCATCGAAAGCCAGAT
Organism: Bacteroidales bacterium; assembly: GCA_038248385.1. Classification (GTDB taxonomy): domain Bacteria; phylum Bacteroidota; class Bacteroidia; order Bacteroidales; family Prolixibacteraceae; genus Aquipluma. The sequence goes on along the minus strand of JBBRXN010000017.1, from coordinate 44,235 downwards.
AAGGATTTGAACTGTCAATCAGGTCGCGGAACACAATGATGCCTCCGAAACCAGCGTTTTTTATATAAATAGAACCTCCCGGAATGTTTAATTCAATGTTATTTGTTATACTGAAATTCTCATTAACATACACATACGGAACCACCGATGTGTAATCGTCCTTGCATCCGTTTATACCCGTCAGGATAAATAAGCAAATCAAAACTGTTTTTATAACTTTACCTGAAAGCTGAACCATTTTATATATCTTTATTCCTTCAATAGAACAAAGAAAAGGACAAAATATTTTATTCTATCTTAAATCAGTTAAAATGGACGATTATATATTTTTAATCATAGCTGTTGCCATTTCGATCTTTGCAGCCATCAATAAAAGCAAGAAAAATAAAATGGCTGAAAACGCTCTCGAAGAAGAGGAAGTAAAACCCAGGAATTTTTTCATGGACCAATTGCTGGGCGAAGATTTTCTGGAAGAAACGGAAGAGAAGAAAGCTCCATTAGTTAAGATTAAAAAACCGGTATATTCCACTATTCCGGTTAAAAGCAGCAGTAATATCCAAAAGATAGAAAATTATCAACTACCGAGGTTTAAAAGCACCCTGCCCGAACGTCTGAAACGGCCAGCTATTTCAACTTTGCACCGGCAAGAAGTTGAAGAAGAAGTTTTAGAAGAAGAATCAATCAGTTATCTTGATGATTTTTCGTTGCGAAAGGCGTTTGTTTATTCTCAAATGATGGAACGAAAATATTTATAAAACATACCTGTTCGTAAAGCTTAAAAATTTTAATTAAGTTTGTGTCACGAAAGAGTTCCGCAATCGCCGGAATTCTTTTTTGTTTTAATAGTGCTTAAAGAAAGAAATAAAACCATGAGAAAGGTTACTTACATTACAGAAGAAGGCCTTAGAAAAATGAAAGAGGAACTTGATCGTTTGATTACGATTGAACGCCCCAAAATTTCGAAAGCAATTGGTGAAGCAATTGAAAAAGGTGATATCTCGGAGAATGCCGAGTATGATGCGGCAAAAGATGCCCAAGGTATGCTCGAAGCAAAAATGTCGATACTCAGCGAGCAAATTGCCACCGCTCGAATCATTGATGAATCGAGAATTAATACGACAAGTGTTCAGATATTGAACAAGGTGACTATTCGTAACAAAGTAAACGATTCAACCATGCAATATACCATTGTATCAGAACCGGAAGCAGATCTGAAACTTGGTAAAATCTCTATCCAAACTCCGATTGCCAAAGGATTGCTGGGGAAAAAAGTGGGCGATGTAGTCGAAATTCAGGTGCCATCCGGAAAAATGCAGTTTGAAATTATTGATATTGCAATCTGACAATTAACAAAATGGCCAGTATTTTCACGAAAATTGTAAATGGGGAAATCCCTGCATGGAAGGTAGCCGAAGATGAAAATTTCTTCGCTTTTCTGGATATTTTCCCGGTAGCCAAAGGCCATACCCTTGTAATCCCTAAAAAGGAAGTCGATTACCTCTTCGATCTGGACGACGAAACCTACGTGGGATTGCAACTCTTTGCTAAAAAAGTAGCTCTCGGGATACAAAAAGCCATTCCATGCAAAAAAGTCGGAGTGATGGTTTTAGGTTTGGAAGTGCCTCACGCACACATTCATTTGGTTCCGATGCAGTCGGAAGCTGATTTGCTCAATTTTACGAAAAAACTGACCTTCAGCAAAGAAGAAATGGCTGAAATTACCGCTGCCATTGCCAAAGAAATTATTTAGAAAAAAGTCATAAGGAAAAAGTAAAAATATGATCCCGGGAAACCGGGATTTTTTTTTGATTAAGATAAAATAGAAATTATTCGTGCAATTACATTGTTAACGGCGGCTTCATTAAGTGATGCTGCCTTTTTAATAATGATTTCTTTATCGGCAGTAAAAATACGGTTGGGGCGGATGTTGCTTGGCACTGACAACTTACTGACTTTAAAGTCACTGTCTTTTATGGCAATAGCATATTTGTCTTTAGTTTGCTGGCTGGTAATCTGGCAAAGAATGATATCATCGCCGGACAAATCGGCTAATACAAGGGCAGGTCTTTTCTTACTCCCCGAAAGGTCAGAGAAAGGATACGGGATAACAACAATGTCGCCTTTTACAAATTTTCCCATGCTTCATCTTCTTCAGGTGAGAGCCAGTCTTTGGCTAAAGCCTTTTCACTGGCAAAATGTGTAAAAACTTTGTCATGACTAATGCCAGATCTTGTTTCTTTACGAATAACCTCGCCAAGTTTAACCTTTTCCTTATATGGCAATTGTTTTACAAGGTCAATGACTTGATTGAAACTTACTGAAAGGTTTATGCTATCTGCTACAGTTCTCATTTATGTACTAAAATATAAGTTGTTTGCAAATTTACTAAAATTTTCATTTCACCCGTCCCGGATTCTTCTTGGCAAAATCGCCCCAACTTTTTATTCCTGATTTGGTTACCGGGTTTCTCATCTGGAGATAATGGCAAACTGCCACTGCTACGGCATCGGTTGCATCAAGTTCCTTCGGAAGTTCGTTCAGCGAAAACATGTTTTTCAGGAAAAATGCCACCTGTTCTTTGGCTGCACGACCCATTCCAGTGATGGCTTGTTTCACCTTCAATGGGGCATATTCGGCAACGGGAATATCGCGGCTCAGCGCCAATCCCATTACCACGCCCTGCGCCCTGCCCAGTTTGAGCATTGCCTGAATATCCTTTCCGTAGAAAGGTGATTCAATCGCCAATTCATTGGGTTGTAATTCATCCAGAAGCAAAACGGTACGATCGAATATATTTTTCAGCTTCTGATAATGATCCGATCCGGTAGTTTTAATCACGCCAACCTGCAGAATACGAGGTTTGTTGTTCACCACATCTATCAATCCATAGCCCATCACATTTGTTCCCGGGTCGATGCCTAATATTTTAATTGGTTTAATATCCATTAATTGTTTGCTAAAAGTTCAAAGTTAATGCTTCTGTTGAATCCAGATGCCTGAAATGATAAATGCAAGGCCTATAAAAGTGGTGATGTAAATTGTTTCTCCTAAAATGAAATGAATGAAAATTAATGACAGAAACGGCGACAGAAAAATCAGGTTGCCGGTTTTAGCATTATTTTCGCTCAGTTGCATGGCTTTCATCCACAGAATATAGGTAATCCCCAACTCGAACAAACCAATATAAACAGCAGCCGGTAATCCTTTCGGATCGGGCAGGCTAAAATCAGTAAAAATAAAAGTTGCAATCAGCAAATAAACCAATCCAAAAGCGAAATTCCAGAACAGTTTAAAAATCTCGTCGCGTTTATCGAGTACGCTTAAAATCCAGAAAAGTGCCCAGATCACACTGCTTCCAACTGCCAGCAATGCGCCGGTGAGGTTGGTGTTGGCCATTCCGGCAAAACTTCCCTGCGATGAAATGAAAATCACACCCACAAAGCTTATGAGAATGGCAATAATGTTCCGAACAGTAATTTTTTGATGGAGTAAAGGCGCCGAAAGCAATGCCAGTGTAATGGGCCAAACCATGTTCAGGGGTTGCGCTACCTGAGCCGGAAGTAAGCTGTATGCCTGAAACAGAACGAGGTAATACCCGAATGGATTCAAAGCACCTAACAATGCCGACTTTCCCAATCCTGCCAGAGAAACTGTGAACAATTCCTTTAGTTTTCCATGAAAGAGGATGACCACAAAAAAGGTGAGCAACGAAAATGCCGTAGCGGTCAAAATAAGGTAAAGTGGCGAAAGTACCAGCAATCCAAGTTTAAAAGCAGTAGCAACTGTTGACCACAGAACTACTGATAAAAGAGCAAAAACATAGGCTTTCGAAATCCGCTTCATGAAAATTATAATTGATTGTCAGGGCTAAAGTCCAATCTTTTTTATTGCAACATGTCCGTCAGCTGAAGCAGATGGCAAAGAGAGAGCTTTAATCATGTGTTGAGCAGATAACCTTTGCCGTCACATTTATGTGACGGACATGGGTACAAACATTCCTTGGGCTTTAGCCCTATTTCTGCTATTTTCCTTTGTTATTTTCTTCTTGCATTTTTCGGTATTCATTGCGCGCATCCACCACGAAAACACTTCCCGGATAATCGGTTAACATTTTCTTATAAAGCTCCATCGCTTCCTCTTTTTTATTCAGTTTGTTCTGGTATAAGGTAGCTAACTGAAAAAGTGCATCGTCTGCCAACATTTCCCAACTGTGATCCTTAACGATGGAAGCAAGCAAAACTGCGGCTTCAGCATATTTCCCCTCTTTCTGAAATATACCGGCTTTCCTGAAGTTCACATCGTCGATCAGTGAATTGTCAGGATACAACTTACTGATTGAATCGAGTGTAGCCAATGCTTCCGGATAATGGTTGCGGAACAAATGAAGATCGACTCGGGCAAACATCTGGAGTGGAGTAGCAATGGAATCCGATTCGAGATTTTCACCTATAAAAAGGGCCAGTTCCATTGCATCGTTGGCAATCAGCTTCGAGGTACTGGCTTTCAAAACATCGAGTTGCGCTTTGGTCCATCTGAAATTGCCCATGTAATAACCCAGTCTGGCCTTTTTGAACTTCACATCGTCGCCCAGCAAATTGCTTTTATTGCCTTCAATTACTTGCGAATAAGTGATTACGGCTTCCCACAGATCGCCCGAATACACATAGATATCAGACAATTCCGCTTTCATGGCAGAAATTTGCAATTGATTGATTCCCTTCATTACCAATCCATCGGACAAAATTTTAATGGCGTCAGTAGGCTGGTCGAGGTAAAATGTCAGCAAATGTGCGTATTCGGTCAGGAGTGGCGTGGTTTCAGGAGAAATGCCAAGAATGGCAAATGTTTGTGAAAACTGTTCTTTCAGTTCGTTGGCGCGGACTAAATCCTGAATTTCTGCATCCACAAAACGTTCGTAATACATTTGCATCCGTTGCTGATAGGCCAGGTTGTAATATTCAGCTCTTTTGCCTTTACTGATCAGATAATCGTAAGCTTTTACTGCCTCGTCATAATTTTTATTGGTAGCCGAAACATTGGCCAGTCCGAAGATATTTCCATCCTCCGTGCCGGTGCGCTTGTCGAGTGATATGGCCTGGCGGGTGGCTGCCGTAAAGTTTTTATCCTGAATGAATAACCAAATCAACAGGCGCGTATATAAAGTTTGTCCGGGATCTTCCTGAATCCGTTTCAACATATATGTTTTCATTTGTTTGCTGATTTCCCCGTCATTATCCACAGACAAAACCGACTGAAGACTGCTTTTAACAATTTCCAGATTGGGTTCCTTCTGTTTTGCCCATTCCAGGTATTCTTTCAGCATCGCATCGTAGTTGCGGATGTAATAATAAATCCGTGCCAGTTCATAGTTGTACAATTCAGGATTTCCGGCCCGGGCCTTGATATAAACCTTTTCAGCGTATTCGAATTCACGGCGGTTGATAAACTGGTTGGAAAGATTCTGAAATTCAGCTGGATTGCTTGAAAGGGTTGAAATGGCTTTATCATACATTTTGATGGATTCGCCAACCTGTCCCTGTGCTTTTTTTAGAAAACCCCATTGAACATACCAATACGAATTAGCCGAATTGCTGCGCAGCCCTTTTTTTATCTCTTTCTCGGCTTTGTCATAATCCGGAATACCTAATAAACAATCGAGGTAAATATTGAGATAACCTTCTGATCTTGTTTTTGCATACAATTGCTCATACAGCTCGGCAGCTTTCCCGTACTCTTTATTCTGATAGTACTGACTGGCCAGAACAGACATATTTTGAAGGTCATTGTTTTGCCCCCAAACGATTGCCGGTGCTAAAAGAAATAGTATCCAGACCAAAGTCTTCATGAAAGCTTTTTAAGATTCAACTGCAAAAATAACAATCAAAAGCTTTCCTGACGGGTAAATATGAGAAACTGTTTAAATAAGCTATTTTTGCTGAAATTTATACACGATGACTGCAGAAATGAAAGGACGGGAGCGGCTTCCGCGATGGATGAAAATGCAAATGCCCAAAGGCGAAAGCTATTCGAGGGTTAAAAATATGGTGTCCTGTCACCAACTTCATACGATTTGTACCAGCGGCAATTGCCCCAATATTGGAGAATGCTGGAACAGGGGAACAGCCACTTTTATGATTCTGGGCGATATTTGTACCCGAAACTGTAAGTTCTGTGGAGTGACAACCGGAAAACCACTCGCTCCCAATCCCGAAGAGCCGCGCCGAATAGCTGAATCAGTTAAATTGATGCAATTGAAACATGCTGTGATTACTTCTGTTGACCGCGATGATTTGCCCGATTTGGGAGCCGGTTTTTGGGCCGAAACCATTCGCGAAGTAAAAAAATTGAATCAGGGAGCAACAATGGAAGTGCTGATTCCGGATTTTCAGGGAAAAACTGAATTGATTCAGCAAGTGATTGAGGCCGGCCCGGAAGTGATTTCGCACAACATTGAAACTGTTGAGCGTCTGACTCCTCGAATTCGCAGCGCGGCCAAATACAGCACCAGCCTGGACGTAATTCGTTTTATTGCTTCCTCCGGAATTGTTGCCAAATCAGGAATCATGCTGGGCTTAGGCGAAACCGAACCTGAAATTTTGCAGGTAATGGACGATCTCAGGGCAGTTGGATGCAAAGTGATGACCATCGGGCAATATCTGGCGCCAACGTTGGCTCACATTCAGGTAGTCGAATACATTTCTCCTGAACAATTTGACCGTTACAGAACAATCGGCCTTGAAAAGGGTTTTTCATTCGTGGAAAGCAGTCCGCTGGTTCGCTCGTCGTATCGGGCTGACGCACATGTAAAAGCTTGATGGACTGAAGGAACGAATCAATACCGAATAATCTTAATGACTATTAAATGACAATGAATGACAATATTGACTTCAAATAACAACAAATGGCCAATTTCAACTACGAGGACCTCGGTCTTAAAGATTATAAAGAATGCTGGGATTATCAGGAAACAATTCACAAACAGGTTGTTGACGATAAGATGACGAATAAAAAGCCCAGCGACATCAACCGTTTTTTGCTGGTCGAACATCCGCATGTTTACACGCTTGGGAAAAGCGGCGACGAGCACAACCTGCTGATCAACGGTGATTTCCTCAAAAAAATCGATGCAGTTTATTACAAAATCAATCGGGGTGGCGACATTACCTATCACGGCCCCGGCCAATTGGTTGGGTACCCGATTATGGATCTTGAAAACTACAAATTGGGAGTAAAAGATTTCATTTTCAAAATGGAGCAGGCTATTATTGAAACCATTGCAGAGTATGGATTGGAAGGTGCATTGAAAGATGGGGCAACCGGAGTTTGGCTGGATGCGACCATTCCGGCGAAATCACGAAAAATTTGTGCAATCGGAGTTCGGATCAGCCGGTATGTTTCGATGCACGGTTTTGCCCTGAATGTAAACACCGATATGCGCTATTTTAACTACATCAATCCATGTGGATTCATCACCTACGGAGTCACTTCCATCGAAAAAGAACTGGGCCGGAAAATCGATATGCAGGAAGTAAAGGAAATTGTAAAAACGAAGTTCAATGAGATTTATTGATGGCCGATATTTTAGTTAGAAAAAATGATCGGCAATATGGCTGACTATATTACAACAATCCATAACTTTGTTTTAGGCATTCATTAAAAATCAATCTAATAAAATCTTATTTCATGCAATCACACGAAATTGATTACAAAATTATGGGTCAGGATGTTCAATTGGTGGAAATTGAGCTCGATTCAGGAGAAACAGTTATCGCCGAAGCCGGAGCCATGTTGTACATGGAAGACGGAATCAGCTTCGAATCAAAAATGGGCGACGGATCAAATCCCCGTGCCGGATTTTTTGATAAAGTGCTTTCGGCCGGTTCGCGTCTTATCACAGGCGAATCGTTGTTCATTACCCATTTTACCAATCAGGGTTGGGGCAAAAAGCACGTCGCTTTTTCGGCTCCTTATCCGGGAACCATTATACCGGTTGATTTGGCCCAGCACCGCGGTACACTTATCGTGCAGAAAGACGCATTTTTATGCGCAGCCTTAGGCACCAAAATATCCATGCGTTTTAACCGTAAAATAGGAGCCGGATTTTTTGGCGGTGAAGGATTTATCCTTCAAACGTTGCAGGGTGACGGCAGGGCATTTATACATGCCGGAGGAACGGTAATTGAACGTCAGCTGAACAACGAAGTGCTGCGGGTCGATACCGGTTGCGTAGTCGCTTTCGAAGAATCCATCGATTTCGACATTCAACAAGCCGGTGGACTTCGTTCAATGGTATTTGGCGGAGAAGGTATTTTCCTTGCCACTCTTCGTGGAACCGGAACAATCTGGTTACAATCAATGCCTATCCGAAAGCTCGTTGCCCAACTCAGTTCATTCGGCCCCAACAGCCGCAAAGAATCCAGCGGAGGTTTGCTGAATAATATATTCGAATAATTTGGCCAAAATAACTGCTTGTTTTTGAATCAGCTTTTAAAATTTCACCGACCATGAACGAAAATTACCCAAAAGAATTGATCAGAAATATTGCTGAATCGATCGATAGCGGCATGATCTGTTTTGTGAATACTGAAACTTTTGAAACGGAAGATGTACCTGCTCTGCTGATTAAAGATCCGGAGGAATTTGAAATTCTGATTGGAGAAACAGTCGAAAGTTTGGGGCTGAAATATGTTGATTGGGAAAACTTTATCACTATTGAACCTTTGGATTCAAATGAATTGTACCAAATAATGGAAGATTTTACCGATGCGATGACAGACCTCAGATTGAAGCAAAAATTGACAGAAATAATTGAACAACCGAAACCTTTTCCCAACTTCAAAAGAATCATTGACGATTCGGTATATCGCAAGGATTGGTTCGATTTCAAAAAGAAATATCTCGAAAATCACGTGATAAGCATGCTCGATATGAAATTGAACGGTGACGAAGAACTTGATTTCGAAGAGATCAATGGATTTTATGACGACGATGGCAACAAGATTGACCCAGATTCAGTGCCAATTCGCAGTATTTGTGTGATTTGTAAAAGCCACCATGTCAACGACTGCGACGAAAACCTGTTGTGCCTGATGAACCGTTTCGACCAACGCGATGAAGAGGAATTCAAATGTGGTGCATTTGAAAAAATATAAAACTCAGGTAACTGAAATTCATTAAAAACTTATAACAAAACCAATTTCATGACTAAAAACAATAAAGGCAAAGTCATTCAGATGTTGAGCCCCGAAAATTACATCCGCAAAAAGGCCCGGAGATTGCCAATATACGAATGCCTGGTCAAATCAGACTGGGAAGAGGCGAAAATGGCAACAGTATTGGTTGCACGAAATCACATCAATGGGAACATTACCGTTTGTACTTATCTGGTTGACTTAATGTGCCTGGGAGTAAAAGACTCCATGTTTTTATTCAACGTGCCTATTCAGGAATACGAAGAATTTAAAGGAAAAATAATCGGGGGAATGAAAATGACTGAAGTTGACTATACTTTGGCCCATAACATTGTTTATGCCGGTATTGAGTTTGCTGAAGACTATGGGTTCAAGCCGCACAAGAATTATGAATCGGTTACAAAATATATGCTTGAAGAAGATGCTGAAGATATAGAATTGATCGAAATTGAATGCGGAATTGATGGCCAACCCGTTTATATGCGTGGCCCGTTCGAAGATGATGCAAAAGCCCGGAAAATTGTTGCCCAACTCGAAAAAACTGCAGGCCCCGGGAACTATACCTACATCGATAAACCCGATGAATGGGAAGATTTTGACGATAATGATGACGATGATTTTGACGATGACGATGATGAGCCGGAAGAAGTGGATGAGTTCATACACATGAGCAGCGATGAAAAAAAGAACCTTCTCAGGGAATTTGAATCAAATATAGAGAAGCTGAAAGATCCGGACGTTTCCCGCTATTTGGAACTCGTCGGTTCAATTTTCAAAGATTTTACTGATCCTGAACTGGTTGACAAGTATTACGATGAGTATTGTGATGACCTTAACATTGAATTTCTGGAAGATGAAATCCCGGACGAAATGTTGGGAATTGTCCCCGGTTCGGCAATCATTTCGGAGGAAACTCGTGCTATGTTCCTGAAAATTTATGAACTGTCGCCTGAAAAGCCTAAAAAAGCAATTAAATTGCTCGATGAATTCAGGAAACAAACCCCGGATATTCCGGCATCTTATTATCTCGAACTGATCATTCTTCAGGATAAAGAAGATAAGAAATATCCCAAAAAACTTGAAGAATATGTACAAAAATTCCCTGACTATTCACTAATAAAGTTGTTGTGGCTTGACGAGATATACGCATTAGAAACAGAAAATGAGATAATTACGACTCAAAACAATAATCTGGATTCAATTTTTGATGGAAGACTTTCCCTTCATATTCATGAAATGTATCTTTATCTTGTGTACAAAATTTCAGTTCTGGCCAGAATGGGAGATACTTCACGTTTGGAAGCCTTCTATTATGCTTACGATGATATTGGCCTTCCGGAAGATCACCTCAAGGCGCTTGACGGAATTGTGCAACTTATAAAAATGCAGTTTGTAAAAATAAATTTAAACCAATAAAACAATCGGAAAAGCAAAATTAAAGATATGGAAGCCATTTTCGCTGAATTATCGAAGAAAGCTACAATTGCTGAAACCAGCGTGAAAGATATTGCCATGAAAGCAATCGAAAGTTCGTCGAAACCTTATTTTACTGAAAGAACAAAAGAAATTTCCGGTAAAGAATAAAAGATAAAAGACATGTTTGTCTGAAATAATAAATTAATGATTATTTTTGCCGTCCAAATTTGGACGACATGATGTATTTAATGAACCACGATATAAAAATCGACGAAAGCTTTTACAAAATTGAAGAGATCAGGCATTTGACTGGTGAAACATTTTCGCTGAAGTTACCCAAAGCACGTTTCGAATTTAAGGCCGGACAGCATCTTTCTCTGGGTATTCACGGCGATTACCAAAGCAGGGAGTACTCGATTTACAGCGGCGAAAACGATGAGAACCTCGAAGTATTGGTGAAGGAAGTCGATCACGGATATTTTACTCCCAAACTCCGGAAGTTAAAGTCGGGCGATTTGGTCGAAATTCATGGGCCTTTTGGCAAATTCGGAATGGAACCGAAAGCTGCCGAAACCGGAAAGTTCGTGTTCATTGCCAGCGGGACCGGAATAGCGCCTTTCCGCAGCATGGTCCGTACTTATCCTGAAATGGATTACACGCTGATTCATGGAGTTAAACATGCAAACGAAGCTTATGACCCTAATGAATACGCCAGCGACCGGTACATTTTGTGCACCAGCCGCGACCCGAAAGGAACTTACCATGGCCGGCTGACCGGCTATTTGAAAAACTGCACCTTCGCTCCTGAAACCGATTTTTACCTTTGTGGTAACAGTGATATGATTTTCGATGCGTTGGAAATTCTGAAAGAAAAAGGTTTCGAACGCGACCAGATTCACTGCGAAGTTTATTTCTGATATGATGAAATACCACTTGATTACATTGGGTTGCCAGATGAACCTTTCTGACAGCGAGCGAGTTAGTTCAGTGCTTGAAAACATGGGTTACGAAAAGACTGAAAATGAGGAAGAAGCCAATCTACTTGGAATGCTGGCCTGTTCGGTAAGGCAAAAACCCATTGACAAGGTTTACAACAAAATTGCCCGGTGGAACAAGTGGAAGAACAAACGCAACCTGATCACTTTTGTTTCAGGTTGTATATTGCCGGCTGACAAGGAAAAATTCCTGAAATCGTTTGACCTGACTTTTCAGATGAGCGAATTGGCACAACTGCCTGATATGATTCGCGAATACGGTGTTGTTACCCCTTCCGGACTGCGCTCACCTCAGCCTGTTATGCCGAAAAACGAGCACATTGCCGAAATGTGGCACATCAAACCCAAATACCAGTCAACTTACGAGGCTTATGTGCCGATACAAAACGGATGCGATAAATTTTGTACTTTCTGCGCGGTTCCTTATACCCGTGGCCGCGAAGTTTCACGTCCTTCAACTGAAATCATTGACGAGATTCGTCATTTGGTAAACCAGGGCTACAAGTCGATCACTCTTTTGGGGCAGAATGTCAATTCGTATGGATTGGATAAAAACGGAGAGGAAATCAATTTTGCAGAATTGCTTCGCCAGATTGGCGAGTTCGGCAATACATCCGATCAGGAATTTTGGGTGTATTTCACCTCACCGCATCCGCAGGACATGAACCGGGAAGTGATTGAAGTAATTGCCAGGTATGATTGTCTGGCCAAGCAAATTCACCTCCCCATGCAAAGTGGCGACGAACGGGTTTTGATAAAAATGAACCGTCGACACTCGATGGACAAATACCGACGCATTGTTGCTGATATTCGCGAATTGATTCCGCAGGCGACATTATTTACTGACATCATTGTTGGGTTTTCGAGCGAAGGTGAAACCGAATTTCAGCACACAATGGATGCTATGAATGAATTTCATTTCAACATGGCTTACATTGCGATGTATTCGCCACGCCCCGGAGCAGCCAGTTACCGATGGGAAAATGAGGTTTCATCAGATGATAAAAAAGACCGTTTGCACCGGCTTACAGAAGTTTTGAAAACTCATTCCAGAGAATACAATGAAACTTTGGCTGGAAAAACCATGCGAGTATTGATTCACGGAACCGATCGTAAAACAGGCTTTTCAACCGGATTGACAGAAGGGAAACTCATTGTCAGGCTCGATCGTTTCGATGCTTCCCTGATGGGCAAAATTGTGGATGTTAAAATCACCGCCGCTGCCGATTTTTCGATGCAAGGAAGCCCCTCCCAAACCCTCCCCGAAAGAGAGGGCTTAAAGAAGCCTCATCCCCAGCCCTTCTCCTCAGGAGAAAAGTAGGGTGCTGAATATTTAGAGTTTCTAATCATTTATAAATATTGCATGTCAAAAAATAAATCTCTGCATACCGATTCCTTAAGCCCTCTCCTTCGGAGGGGGTTTGGGGGAGGCTTGCGGGTAGCTTTTAAAACACTCGGTTGCCGGCTCAACCAATACGAAACCGATGCTTTGGTCACCGATTTCAATGAGGCAGGCTACGAATTGGTGAACTTCGACCAATCACCTGATGTGGTGATAATTAATACTTGTACCGTTACCAACCAGAGTGATCAGAAATCGAGAACCACAATCAGTCAGGCAGCACGCAAAAACAAGGATGCCGTTGTGGTGGTAACCGGCTGTATGGCAAATAATTTCAAGGAAAAACTCGAAAGTCAGGACAATATTACCTTTGTGGTGGAGAACAACCGGAAGAGTTCAATTCTTTCCCTTGTTGATGCCCATTTTTCAGGAGAAATTTTTCATCCCGACCAACTTCCGCTTGATGTTTTCAATTACCAACCTGTCCGTAAAAGCTTGCATACCCGAAGTGCCGTGAAAATTCAGGATGGCTGCGACAATTTCTGCACTTTCTGCATCATACCGATGGTTCGTGGGCGGGCTGTTTCGCGTCCGGTGGCTGATGTACTCGAAAGTGTCAGAAAAACCATCGAAAACGGATTCAAAGAAATTGTGATCACCGGTGTCAACATTGGGCGGTACGAAGATGAGGAAGCGCGTTTTGAAGATTTGCTGGCTCAGGTTCTCGAAGTTCCGGGCGATTTTCGGGTGCGGATTTCTTCGCTTGAACCCGACGGTTTTGGCGACCGGTTTGTTGAACTGTTTGCACATCCGAAACTGATGCCGCATCTCCATCTCTGCCTTCAAAGCGGCTCCGAAAAAACCTTGTTGCGGATGCGCCGCATGTACGATGTCGATCAATTCCGCAAAACCATCAACCAGTTTCGGTCGGTTTATCCTGACTTTAATTTCACCACCGATATCATTGTTGGCTTTCCGGGCGAAACCGACGAAGAATTTCAGCAAACGCTTGATGCCGTTGAAGAATTCAATTTCAGCCACGTACACACTTTCAAATATTCGGTAAGGAAAGGAACACGGGCCGAACGCCTGGAAAATCACATTCCTGAGAAAATAAAAACCTTGAGATCAGCACAAATCAGGGAACTTTCAGAAAAAAATAAACGGCGGTATTTCGAAAATCTGATTGGAAAAACGCAGGAAGTTTTGGTCGAAAAAGTTACAAAAACCAAAGCTTCAGGTTATGGCGATTTGTATGTTCCGGTTGAATTTCAGGCAAATGACATTCAGAAAAATACTATTCACACCATCAAACTGATTGGAATGTCTGGCGAAGGTGAAAAGTTGGTCTTAATTGGGGAAAAAATATGAATGAGGTTGTTGAAATTAAAGTTCTGGATAATTATCAAATTTGGATAAGGTTCAATGATGGGATTGAAAAAATAGTTGATATACACAGGTTTTTGGGAAAAGGTATCACAAGAGAATTACTCAAATACGAAAACTTTAAAAAGGTGGCGATTGAACCTGGTGGAGGGATAGCATGGTACAACGGCTTCGATTTTTGTCCGAATTACCTGAAAGAAATTTGACACACATTGCATGCTTCTGACCCCCGAAATGTTAAATTTCAACTAACCACGGACCTTTATTAAAAATCATTAGCAGCAATTGTCCAACTTCGAAGACGAATAAAAACTTTCGAAACGGAAATGTGATATTTATTTCAGCTTCTCAATGTTCTGAGGTTCATTGATCTTTTTCACACTAATTTTTGAATCGGTATAGAAATCGCGGCAGTTATCAAGCAAAACGGTGCTCATACCCGGATTTGAGGGTGAGGAAGTTGCTTTCACATTCGACAATCTAAATCCATTTACACCAACGGCTTCGAAAGCATTGGTATAGTGTTTTTTGTCGATATTTTTATCCCACGAAATTACAACCTGGTTGAAGAATACATTATCAGCATTTTCAATGTAAACGGCTGGTATGTTTCGGGCAAAAAGTTCTTTTCCCGGTACCGTATTCGGACGCAAATCAAGGTTTCCACCGCAAGTTTCCTCCTTTTTGCTTTTCACAAACTCCATTTGTAAATTGTTGAAGAAGATATTCTGCAACCGGGTTTCATCTGAAGCATAAAGGTTGATGCAGTTTTCGCTTTGGCAGGTTACATTGGTAAAATTAATATTCTTGATGATTCCAATATGAGGACTACCGGGTACTCCCCGCATGGCTGTAATTTTAATCGGGTCGCCTTGGCCCCACCAGTCGCCTGTGTGCAAGCGGGTTTCGATGCGGATGTTGGTGAAATTCACATTTTGAACTGAACCGGAATCTCCGACACTAATATTAATACCACGGTTCGAATCGAAAATTACAATATTGCTGAAGTTGTAGTTGGCCATATTGTTCTGGTCCCAGCCACCAATACGGATCGGTCGTAGCAATCAGCTTAGCGCCGGTTTCCATGTGAAAATCAACGTTTGATGCCAGGTTGAGTGTACCAATAAGGAACTCGCCTTTGGGAGCATATACCATACCACCGCCATTTGCTGCACATGCATCAATTGCTTTTTGAATCGAAGCTGTAGTCAATGTTTTACCGTCATTTGTTGCACCGTAATCCAGAATGTTATAGCCATCAGACTTCGCATAACTATTGAGTAATGCCAAAGACAAAACGGTGAGCAAGAAATATTTCTTCATATCCTATTTGGTTAATCAGTTAATCTGAACACCAATTGATTATTTTGAATCAGCCTTCCAAAGCTACAAATTATACCAAATGCAATTTCAAACAAGTCCAAAGTATTTCTGGTATAATGCCGATGAATAGAAATGTTAAGACCAATCGAGTGAGCGAAGATTGGACTGTTATATTTCTTCAATCGGTACTATTTTACCTATCATTCATCAAAACTTCGAAGTGATGAAATAAAGAAAGGGATTCCATCTTTTTTAAAAGATAAAATCCCTCTCTCAACCATGCTCCAACTTGGAATTTGGAACTTTAAACCTGGAACTTTTTAATACGCTCTTCCGTCTATTCCTTCAATATAGTTGATAAACGAAGTATTTACCACCTTGTTTCCGCCGGGAGTTGGATAGTCGCCGGTGAAATACCAGTCACCGGTATCGTTGGGACAAGCCACATGCAGGTTTTCGATGGTCTGGTAAATGATTTCGACTTCCGCCTTGCAATCATCGGGTTTCAGTAGTTCTGCAATCTTGGCCGACACTTCTTCAGCCTTGAATGGTTTATAAATTTCCTTAACGTAATTTACAATTTCCTCTTTGGGCAAGTTCTGTTGTTCTTTGCATTTGCGGTAAACCTCGTCAATCACCGATTGCTGACCGGTGTCTTTCAACAGTTCAATGGCAGCGTTGAAAGCGATGAATTTTTCGAGCACAGCCATGTCGATGCCGTAGCAGTCGGGATAGCGAATTTGCGGGGCCGATGAAACCACGAGGATCTTCCTCGGATTCAGTCGGTCAAGAATTTTCAGAATACTTTTTTTCAAGGTGGTTCCACGAACAATCGAATCGTCGATAATCACCAGCGTATCTGTTCCTTCCTGTATAATTCCGTAGGTTACATCATAAACATGTGCAACAAGGTCGTCGCGGCTGGCATCGTCGGCAATAAATGTACGTAGTTTAACATCCTTGATGGCTAATTTCTCTACCCTTGGCTCCACCGAAAGCACTTGTACCATCTCTTCATAAGTAATGCTGCCGTTGCGCTCTTTCAATTCTTTAATTTTCCAATCGACACAATATTGCCGCACTCCCTGAACAAGCCCGTAGAAAGCCGTTTCAGAAGTATTAGGGATATATGAAAACACAGTATTTTCGATATCGTACTGAATTGATTCCAGGATGGCAGGAGAAAGCAACTGCCCTAATTTCTTGCGTTCCAGATAAATATCTTTGTCGCTTCCACGGGAGAAATAAATGCGCTCGAACGAACATGACCTGCGGGTATGAGGAACCCTGATCATTTTACTGGTAATCGGGCCATCTTTTTTGATGATCAATGCTTCTCCCGGTTTTATTTCGTGAATGGTGTCCCACTTCACATTCATCACAGTCTGAATGACCGGACGTTCTGAAGCTACCACCACAATTTCTTCGTCATAATAATAAAATGCCGGACGGATTCCCCACGGATCGCGCATCACAAAAGCATCACCATGACCGACCATTCCGGCAATGGCATATCCGCCATCCCAATCTTTGCTGGCATTTTCGAGTACTTTCTGCACATCGAGGTTCTTCTCGATCAGTGGTGAAATTTCGCGGTTCGAATAACCTTCATTCTTGTATTGCCTGAAATGCATCTGGTTCTCTTCGTCCAGAAAATGACCTACTTTTTCAAGAACCGTAACTGTATCGGTATAAGCTTTCGGATGTTGCCCAAGTGAAATCAGCCTGTCAAATAGTTCGTCTGTATTGGTCAGGTTAAAGTTACCGGCCATTACCAGCGTTCTCGATTTCCAGTTATTCTGGCGCATTACCGGATGTACAAATTCTATGCTGTTGCGCCCAAAAGTTCCGTAGCGCAGGTGTCCGAGGTAAACTTCGCCCGAGAACGGTACATTCTCGTAGATCCAGCGCACGTCGGCATCTTCAGGTTTATTTTTTTCAGCCTTTTTGATTCCCTTGGCAACCTTTTCAAAAATATTTTTAATTGGATTTTGATCGACCGAACGGTGGCGGTTAATGTATTCCTGACCCGGACTCAACTCCATTTTGATATTCACAATTCCGGCTCCGTCCTGCCCGCGATTGTGTTGCTTTTCCATCAGCAAATACAATTTGTTCAGGCCATATTGCCATGTGCCGTACTTTTCCTTGTAAAATTCAAGCGGCTTACGCAGCCGTATCAATGCTATCCCACACTCATGCTTAATCAAATCGCTCATTGTACTTCGCTTTGTTCTACACTTTCGGTAAATAATTCAGGAAATCGGATCATATCTTTGACAATAAAGGCATTCGGATATTTTGACACGATGGTTGCCTTTGCTTTCAATGCTTCGCTTTTATTACGGAAATCGCCAATCCTTACCTTAAAATTGGGAGTTTGAAACGTCACATAGACCGGTATTTCAGGATAAATAAGATTGAATTCATTCTTTACCCGCGTGGATTGCTCCCGGGCTTTTTTATCAGAACTAAAAAAAATTTCGAGTCGAAATCCATCGATTCCGCGCCGGTGTTGATTGATTTGTGATTGCCGAACGAGTAAATCGGTAATCCGTGGATCTTGCCTGATGGGAAGTTTTTCAAGAAGTTCATTTAGTTTGGCCGTTTGACCGGAGATCGGTGGATTTATGTCAAGTGTGTCGATTTGAGCATAAACCGACGAGCTTAATAGTCCAAGTAAGAAGATGACACTACACAAATACCTCATACGATCAGTTTTTGAGTTTGCAAATATAAGATTTTATGGAACAACTATTCAACGTCCATCACGCAGTATTTTGAGAAAATCCAATGAAGAATGAATGCAAAAAACTGTTGTACAGACTGTTTTAAACCAAATTTCTACGGAAAAGCTGTTTGAATTGATGGTGTTAATTGATGTTTTTTTTCTGAATGTTAATTTTTTGATTGAGTCCATTCCAATTAGCGGTACCACAAACCTGATAACTCTGACAACCTGATAACTGACAACCTTCTCTGAATATTGCGATTCAGGACTTGCCATCAAACGGGGAACACTTCGACTTTTTCCCCTTGCTTATTCCTGAAAATTAGTGAAATTTGCGGGCCTTAAATCGGATAGAAATTGGAAAAGAAAAAATTATTTATTGAAACGTATGGCTGCCAGATGAATGTGGCCGACAGCGAAGTCGTTGCAGCCATCCTTCAGGACAGAAATTATGAAGTGACGGAGAATGTTGCAGGCGCTGATGCCATTTTTCTGAATACTTGTTCGGTTCGGGATAATGCTGAAATTAGAATCTGGAGACGGCTTGATTATTTTAAAAGTCTGAAGAAAAAAAATAAATCGCTCATTGTTGGCGTGCTGGGCTGTATGGCAGAACGTATTGGCGACGAACTGCTTGCTCATACCGCCGTCGATCTGGTGGCCGGACCGGATGCATACCGCGATCTGCCTTTCCTGATTGACAAAGCGCAAAAGGGAACCGGAGCCATCAATGTAGAACTTTCGGAAAACGAAACCTACGATAAAATTACGCCTGTAAGGATTGGTGAGAAAACACTTTCAGGATTTGTGAGTATTACCCGCGGATGCAACAATTTCTGCACGTACTGCATTGTTCCCTACACCCGCGGACGTGAGCGAAGCCGCGATCCGCAGGATATTGTGAATGAAGTAAAGGACCTTGCTGCAAAAGGTTACCGCGAAGTGACTTTGCTGGGGCAAAATGTGAATTCGTACAAATGGTTGCCTGAAGGAGAACGGAAACCGGTTCGTTTCTGGGATTTGCTTGAATTGGTGGCCGAAATTGATCCGCTGGTAAGGATTCGGTTTACCACTTCGCACCCCAAAGACATGTCAGACAAAGTCCTGAAAGTGATTGCCAAACACCCGAACCTTTGCCGTCACATTCATTTGCCTTTTCAGTCGGGAAGTTCACGCATCCTGAAACTGATGAACCGCAAATACGATCGCGAATGGTATCTTGACCGTATCCGTGCTATCCGCGACATTCTGCCCGATTGTGGTATCAGTACCGATGTTTTTTGCGGTTTCTGTACCGAAACATTGGAAGATCATCAAGAAACGCTAGCACTGATGGAGGAAGTGAAATTCGAAGATGCATTTATGTTTAAATATTCTGAACGCCCCGGAACTTATGCCCATGAACATTTAGCCGATGATGTTCCGGAGGATGAAAAACTCAGGCGACTCGAAGAAATCATCACACTGCACAACCGCTTGTCGCTCGAAAGCAACCAGCGCGACATCGGGAAAACGTTTGAAGTGCTGGTAGAGGGAATTTCGAAAAAGAGCAAAGTCGAACTTTTTGGCCGAAGTTCACAAAACAAGATCATTGTATTTCCGGCAAAGAACTTTCAGAAGGGCGATTACGTGATGGTAAAAGTGCTGAAATGTACACAGACTACGCTGATAGGAGAAGCAATAGCAGAAGCGATCAGTGGTCAATAACAGTTTTTAGAAAAAGCTGATGCTCTTAGTTTGAATAAGAAAACTAACGAACATCGAACAAAAAATAAGAAGCAAGAAAGTGAACCCCGGCCAACGTTTATTTGAAACAGTTACGTTGAATCCTGGTACTTGAAACCTGAAACTTGGAATTTGGAACTTTAAACTCTTTTCTCATGAGCAAATTAATTGACGATTTTAACAGCTACCGACTGAAGATGAACGACAAAATCATGGCGGCTGACAACAAAGTAATGAAACGCATTTATAGTGTTGACACCCTGACTTACCAGGATGGTGCACTGAGTACCAAAACCAAGGAAATGTTAGGACTTGTCTCGTCGATGGTACTTCGCTGCGACGATTGTGTAAAATATCATTTGGGCAAATGCTACGAATTAGGTGTTACAACCGATGAGGTTTTCGAGATATTTTCGGTTGCCAATCTGGTAGGCGGAACCATCGTCATTCCTCATACCCGCCGTGCGGTAGAATATTGGGAAGAATTGCAGAATCAATAGGATAGTCTGATATTTGAAATTTAGAACTGCAAAAAATTATCTTTTAGATAATTGCGGGAATAGTTATATTTGAAGAATGATTACATAGGCTGACATCCTATTTAAACTTAAAGAGCTCAAACCTGAACTTTATAAAAACTATGCTGTCAGAGAAATAGGACTCTTTGGATCGTTTTCTGATGATTCAAATACAGAAGACAGTGATATCGATATTCTTGTAGAATTAGAAAGACCAATTGGCTGGAAAATATTTACACTTGAAATCTATCTGGAAAAAATATTTGGTCGAAAAATAGATTTAGTTACCAAAAATGCGCTAAAAGAACAGCTTAAAGACAGTATTTTAACGCATGTAAACTACGTTTAATTGAAAAAGGAAAGCTGAACATGTTTAATGTATCTGATTGACATTCAAACGGCAATGTCTCGGATTGCTGAATATATTCATGATTCCTCTTTTCCTGAATTTAAAAGAGACTACAAAACTGTTGATGCGGTAATTCGTAACTTTGAGGTTATTGGAGAAGCTTCCGGAAATTTACCAACCGACTTGAAACTGAAATATCCCGAAGTGCCATGGGATGAAATGTACCTTCTAAGAAATAAGATTTCGCATGAATATTTTGGGGTTGATTATGAAATCATTTGGGATGTTGCTACTAATTACCTTCCTGAGAATAAAATTCAGATTGACTCAATTTTAGATATCGAAAAGTAATGAGCTTCAACCAATTTCAGGATACAATTCCGGATGTAGAAAAGGGATAAACGCCATTTGAACGGCAGGCATATAAAGCGATTTTCGGGTAATTGCATCGTTGGTAAGCAAACCCACAGCACCGTTTTGCTGCTTCGAATTCGATTTCGAGAAAACCAAATCGTCGGCATGGCCCAGTTCCATTCCCTGATGAACCAGTTTAGCCACTTCAGGAGGAAGAAAAAAGCTGGCAGTGCGTGCCTGTCCGGTTTTTGCCCCATTACTGATAACCATCCAGGCAAAAGCCATTAATCCGTAAGCGGTTTGCTCAACTCCACCCTCCAGGCCAACGTAATAATCGTGACCGGGATATTGATCGATAGCCTGCCGAACACGATTAACCGCACCAGCTAAAGTTTCAACATCGCTCATGGGCTGATCGGAAACACCACTTTCAACCGAAACGCCCTTCAATTCAAACGCTTCGTTCAGGAACACAGACAATCCTTCTTTTACAGCATCCATCTTTACCGGATTTTTGGAAGCCACCACAATTTTTATCATCGTTGAATAATTTCAATTCGCCGCACAAAATACGAAAAAGGATCAATATCGTTTTTTTAAAGCTAATAATGATTGACCAAATTTGCTCTTCTGCCTAAGTCAGAACAAAGCATATTCGGATAGACTAAAGTTCACTAAAGGTGAATTAAGTTTTTGAAATGAAATATTGTTGCATTTGAATTTAGTAAATACTTTCGACGCTATGCGGCTATTGTTTCATTAGAACAATATTTTACTACCAAACTTTCACCGCTATGCCGCTTGTGCAAGTCAGGTGCTTAGCACCGATAGTTTGGTAGCAGACGAATATATCCCGAGGATTAAACCGCGTAGCGGCGACAGTATTTCATCAACAAAAATATGGCAATAAATTCTGCCAATGACTTGAAATCATCGGATCAGTAAAAAGCACATTGAAGAAAGCTAATTTTCTTAAATTTGAGGCTTCAGTAAAAACTCTTATCAATGATTATCAGACAAGCAAACGAAACGGATTCGGCAAGTATTGTGGAATTTCAACTGGCAATGGCTTTGGAAACCGAACAGCTCGAATTGCACGAATTCACTGTTGTGAAAGGTGTGGCGGCTGTTTTTGCCGATACGTCGAAAGGCATTTATTATGTGGCCGAATTGCACGAACAGGTTGTTGGCTCATTGCTCACCACTTTCGAATGGAGCGATTGGCGCAATGGTACCGTTCTTTGGATACAATCGGTTTATGTTCGTCCCGAATTTCGCAAACGGAGTATATTCAGCCGTCTATATAAACATATTCAGGAAAAGGTAGCTACAAACCCTGATTTGCGCGGCATTCGCTTGTATGCCGACAAGACCAACACATCGGCTCACGGAGTTTACGAACATCTGGGTATGACTGCAGAACATTATCAGATGTATGAGTGGATGAAATAGTAGAAAATTGATCAGTGGTCAGTCACAATATGAAGTGTTACGGGCTAAAGGGTGCGGGTAAATTGGTGCAATATATCAACACGACTACTTAAAAAAAAAGTTTTGAAAACAAAGCTAAAACATACATACACTGGTTCTTTCGCTCCTTCCAAGGAGGGGTTGGGGGAGGCTTCTTACATAACAAAACTCATTCAGCAGGGTGAGCATCAGACCCAGGATTTTAAATATTGTATCAGCGACTCCCGAAAGATTGCCCGTTCGTTGGTGGCTTTTGCCAATACCGACGGCGGACGGCTGCTCATCGGTGTAAAAGACAATGGCAACATTGCCGGTGTGCGCTCTGAAGAGGAATATTACATGGTGGAGGCAGCTGCCCGCATCTATTCGAAACCGATGATCGAATTTACTACTCAACAACATTTCATCGAAGGGAAAACGGTTCTTGAAGTCATAATAAAACCCAGTTCAGAAAAACCCCATTTTGCAGTTGACGAGAATGCCAAATGGTGGGCTTATTTCCGGAAAGACGACGAGAACCGGTTGGCCAACAAAGTAATGCTCGAAGTCTGGAAGAATCAAAAAAGAACAACCGGAATCCTGATCAACTATTCGGATGATGAAAAAATCCTGGTCGATTATCTTGGAAGCCATGAAAAAATATCGGTCAGCAAATATGCCCGGATTGCCCACATCACCTATAAAACTGCAGAACAGATTATTATCAATTTCAGGACACTTAATATCCTGAAAGATCATTTCGGCGGTAACCGGATTGAATATTGTATCAATGAAGAGTTTGACCGGGAAGAATGGGAGACGAAGGCGGGAAGATGAGAGCGGAGCTGTCGGGTGCGGAGATTTTTAATCTTCGTTTTTTATTACCCGCAATTAAAAATCTTCATATTAAACGCTGACAGGACCTTCGGACACTGTCAGGTTTGCAGCATTCGCAGGATCTTTCAGTGTCGGCAGGCATAGAAGCTTCTGAAAAATTACCGTGCTAACTCATTAGCTTTTTTTGCAAAATATGTTTTCCAAAAGTTGTGGATAGATAAGAAAATGAATGGATATCATTACCTTTGGTTAGGTTCTAAACAAATTGAGAATAGCCCAAAATATTTTTATTTACTATTAGTAAAAGGAAGATTATGAAACGATTACTAAGCTTAATGATTGCAGTTTTACTTTACCTGCATTCGGGTTTCGCACAGCAAAATAACGAAAGTATCAAAACTGCTTTACTGATTGTTGATATTCAGAATTTCTATTTTCCAGGCGATGGGCCAGGATTGGTTGGAGCCGAACCTGCAAGTTTAGTCGCCAAAGAGGTACTTCAAATTTTCAGGGATAAAAAACAATTGGTGGTACATGTTCGCCATAAATCTGCAAAAGGTATGGAGATCCATAAAAATGTTGAACCAATTCAGGAAGAAAAGGTGATTACTAAGGAAGAGGTTAATAGCTTCCGGAATACTGATTTATTGGAATATTTGAAAAAAAATGGAATAAATCGCCTGGTTATCATGGGGATGCAGACACACATGTGTTTGGAAGCGGCTGTCAGGGCTGCGCATGACTTTGGTTTTGAATGCTTGGTTGTTCAGGATGCCTGTGCCACCAAAGACCTGAAATTTGGTGACCGAACCGTTAAAGCCGAAGATGTTCAAACAGCTGTTCTTGCCACTATAACTATTGGTGGATATGGCAAAGTTATTGACCTGAAATATTTTAAAGAAAATGTTGACAAGTATTTGTTTCAACAAATAAAATAGATTTTTACTGGTTTTTAATTCGGAATCAAGCATGGCCGTCGGTCACTTCAATATAAATTTCTGATATAAAATCACTCGCAAATCAATAAAAAAAGCCGTCCCAAATTCCCTTTGAGACGGCTTTTCTGTTGAGTCAACCATGTCCGTCAGCTGAAGCAGACGGCAAAGGATATTACCGCTTCGATTTACTGTTTTGCCCATTCAACGCGCTATCCTTTGCCGTTGGTTTTAACCAACGGACATGAAACAATAAACCATATTACCGAATGCAATAAATGGCTTTTTCGCCCCTGAAAACATACGAACCATTTGCAATGGCAGTTGAAGCCCAGAAGGTATCATTCTCCAATGAGTTTTTTCCTAACTCCTGAAAGCTTTTCCCTGCTTGAATAACATGGGTTGTCCCTTTTTCTTCAAGGCAATAAATTTTCCCGTTATACGCCCATGGTGAAGCCCAAAAGGCTTTTGCACCGGTAATTTTAGTGCCGGGATAAACTACTGCTCCTGAAGCTGCCTCATAACAATATAACTTTCCCTGGGTTCTATCGACGATATAAATTAGGCCTTCGTAAAACAACGGAGAAGCCATAGCGATTCCCGATTCAGGTACCGACCATACAACGAAATCATTGGAGGATTTCCCTTCATTTAAGGAAATATCTCCGGATGCACCGGCTTTAATTCCGAATAAAGTTCCACCTCCTTCACTTCGCTTTTCATTCCCCAGAAAAAGCATGTCAGAGTCAGTAACCGGAGATGAAATTGTTCTGCCTCCTTTCAGATCGAGTTCCCAGTTCAGCTTGCCATTTTCAGGATTGTAGGAACGCGCCTTTTTACCTTGGGTGATGAGTTCAGTGCGCAAGCTGTTTTTCCAAATAATGGGTGTTCCCCAGTTTGATTTTTCATCGCGATCAACACGCCAGATTTCTTTACCGGTTTTTGAATCAAGCGCTGCCAAAAATGATTTTTCTTCGTTGTCAATTTGCATGTACAGTAAATTTTTGTGCAGAAGCGGGGAAGTAGATGTTCCCCAGTTCGATTGCATCGGGTAATTTCCAAGATCCTTTTCCCATAACTTGTTTCCTTCCATATCGAAACAATATAATCCGGTCATTCCAAAGTAGGCATACACACAATTACCATCGGTTACCATGGTTTCTGGAGCATAGTTATTATCCCGATGGGTCTTGTATTTTGGCAGGCCGTGGTAAGCCACCTTTTTCCAGATTTCCATTCCTGAAGTTAAATCAAGGCAAATAACCTCCAGATTATACACCGCATCCGACGGATTTTCAGATCTTCCACCTCCCGGAGCTGAAGGTAAAACCGATGCATCTTCCAAAACAGCATTGGTAAAAAACACCTTGTTTCCCCAAACAATCGGACACGACCATCCTCTGCCTTTCAGATCATATTTCCAACTCAGGTTTTTAGTATTACTCCATTCGTCGGGTAACTTTTGCTCAATAGGAAGTTGATTACTATTGGCTCCGCGAAAATTTGGCCAGTTGTTGTTAGTATTTGCTGTAAAAAGGGCAATAGCAAAAGTCAAAACTAAAAGTTTCAGATTAAACATTGGTTAGGTTATTGGGTTTTAACTTGAATATCATTGAATCAAGGTCAAAAATAGTAAAAATTGAATGCTATTTGTTGGGTAAAAATTTCACTTCATTACTGAGCGGGTGACTTCAAGTCACCCGCTCAGTAATGAAATCTATGGTTTGCTGCATGAAGCTTTCACCCCTACCATTTTCGGATTTGCCTGAATCGCCGAAATCACTTTCAGCAATTGCTCACCAACTCCAATTTTGTAGCCGGATGAGAACAGAAAAACTTTGCCTGATGGATCACAAAACAGCACCAGTGGAAGTTTGTCTTTAAGTCCGGAGCCGTAAATTATTGAAATGGCATTCAGGATTTGATCGTCGGCATCGACACCGCTTTCCATTTTAGAAGGAAGTTGGTAGGTTTTCAACACTCCGGCCTGTGCGGCTTTTTCGGCGGGCATGGCAAACACGAATTGCCCGCCCCACTTATTGAAATGATCGATGTATGGACCCAAATCGTTCAGGATGTGTTTCGACGGTTCCTTATCGGGATCAAGCACCACTAACACCGAATAGTTCCCGGCAACCAGCGACGATAGGCTGACTGCCTTGCCATCGCTCGTTTTCAGAAGGTTCAGCTGATCCAACTTCAGCTTACCTGAAGGTTTCAGTTCGCCAGACTGTTTACGAATTTCAACCGGAACTGTGGTAAGTTTTCCATTTTCGATAGAGAAGAAACTAAGCTTGCTCAGTACCGATCCGTCTTCCATTCGGTTACCGGTAACCAACGAGTAATGGCCAACTTCCAACGAAATTGGTTTGTCTGAATTGGTCAATTTTTCGCCTTCCGGAAATTCAAGCGTGCGGTAAAAACCATCTTTCAGGAAGCCAATGGTATAATGAAGATAGTATTGAGTTGCAACCGGATTACCTTTTTCGGTTAGCTTCAGCAAGCCTTTTTCAGGTTGTGTAATTGCAGAAGGATCGAATCCGGCACGCAGCCACTCGCCGTTTTTGTTGTACTCCGGAATTTGTGTTTCGGGATTTAAACGGGCCGGAATTCCAAAGGTGCGGCAAGCTGCCACGAAGAAAATATTCCGAGATTCAGGATCAGCTATCCGAAGATTGTAAACGCCAATGGGCGAAAGCGGCGCACGCGAAAGTTTGTTTGCAGCGGTATTAATGCGTATGTTTTCAAGAATCCAGTTGGTCAGAACAGAAATATCGGTACGGGTTGATTGTGCCATTTCAGGACCGAATGCTTTGCTAAGAAAACTTCGCCATGGACTCAGGTTTTCGAGTGCGACGCGCGGAGCCAACACGCATTTGGTAAAGAGTTCTTTCGACTGAACCAATTTTTGCACTCCGGATTGAGCCGTTTGAACCAGATGATCGGTCAGAATGGATTCCGGAGTATCACTGAAATCTTTATCAGCAAGTTGAATGGCCAATTCGAGAACAGTGCTTCGATTGTTCGCTGCATTCTTTTCAAGATAAGCTGAAATCTGATCCCAGTTGCCATAGCTCAGTTTGATGAATCGGGAAATAGAATCAACCGGAAGTTTAGTTTTGGCTGCAAAACCAGCGATCCAGGTGGAATCTTTAAAGGTTTTAATCGTTGAATTGCGGATAGAATCTTCTTTGGTCAGCCGTAGATTATTTGCCTTTTTGGCTTCTTCGGTCACATTCAGTTCCACTTTTACCGCATGAGGTGGAACCAGATCATAGATTTCAACCGAATTGGCCGGTGTTGTTTGGTTCAGAACCAACGTCAGAGTATCTTTTTCAGGAACCGAAAGCTTTTGGTAGGCAAACTTTTCGTTTTTAGCAGCCCAAATGATCAGGTCGCCCATTCCGGTGTTCAGGCTGGTCAGGCCGCTGGTGTTGGTATATCCTGATGCAATTGGGTAATATTCGGCATAGTTGTACAACTGATATTCCACTTTGGCACTGTCGGCGGGAGTTCCATCGGCATTTTTTACAGAGATGGTGATTTTTTTAACGGTTGCGTAGTTCGAGGTCAGGTTCAGTTCCGAAAAACGATCAGTTGCAGTTACCACATCTTCGCTGCCAAAATACCTTCCGTAAGCGCGGGTATGAACCAGCATGGTGCGGCGCGAAGGTTCGCTGAACCAACCCATGTTGAGGTCAACATCCGGCTCGCAGGCACCCATATAGTTCCATTTGCCGTCGATCCAAACTTCCACCCAGGCATGATTATCATCGGAATGTGCCCAGCGCGGGGTATAAACCTGACGTGCAGGAATCCCGGCGGTACGCATGGCGGTAACGGTAAAAGTTGATTCTTCGCCGCATCGCCCGAAAGTCTTTTTTACGGTACTCAACGGTGCGCTGGTGCGCGAATCAGTTCCACGGTAATTCACCTTTTCGTGGCACCAGTGATTGATTTCCAACGCAGCTTGTTTCATATCCAAACCTTTGATGCGCTCCTTGATTTCAGGATACATTTCTTCCCTGAAATTATCAAGATTCTCATTGTTCACTCTCAAAGGCAATACAAAATGCAGAAATTCTTCCTCCGGAATGGTCTTTCCCCAAGCCATTTCCTTACGTGCTTTCAGACTAAATTGCACATTCTTCATGAAAAATTCAGGTTTGTAATCAGCCAGATCGCTCAATGGCATGTATGCGTAAACGAACTCCAAAGCCTGTTTTTCTTCCGGAGAAAGTTGCTGATTAAAAATATCCCAAATCGGAATTAAACTTTTCGAAGTCAATTCTTTCTGAGCAGTCAACATTCGCTGAATATCGGCCAAACGATCGGGATTTTGAATGAGCGCCTCTTTTTTAGAGCAGGAAACGAAAAGGACGAGAATCAGGATAATAAGATTAAATTTAGTTGCCATGGATAGTAGATATTTATGATCTCGCCTATTAGTAGATAGCGAATTGAATAAATCGAAGGTTTTTATATTTTAATTTCGATACCAGTTTGACGGACAATTTCGATAATCGGTGAAGCATCATCTGAAATAAACCGCTGTAAACCAACTGATAATGGTTCGATGCGATGGTCAACTTTAGTAGAGTACAACCAAGGTTTAGATAAAATATAATCATCATCAGTATCGAAAATACTTGAAACCAACATCAAATCAATATCGCTTTCTTCATTGGCATCATTTCGGGCATAACTTCCGTACAAAAAGGCTTTATCAATGGTTAAACCAGCCTTTTTAAGAACCCTCAGGTACTTGAGAACAATATTTATAACATCAATTTGAGACATTGTTTTATTTAAGTCAACCATATTGCAAGTTTTTGAGTGACGAAGTTACAACTTTTAATATTTAATTTTCCGGTTATTCAATGAGTCTGTCTGGTTTAAAATTCATAAGCTACCAGCCAAGTTTATAAAATCCGTTACCAAAGGGCTTCAGTAAATTCGTACCATTTGCAACTGGTTCACCCACAGCATTTATTTGGCTGATGGCAAATGGTTTTCCTGATACTTGTTTCAATACACTCAGATCGGCCGGTTTCCCGTCGGTTTCGCGGATTTGAATCGTGATGGCATTTTCACCTTCCATTGGCAGTGCATTCACCAGAATCACATTTTTGGGCCAGCCTGAAATAAGTGATTTCTGCCAAACCGGTTCACCTTTGCCGCCACCGGGCAAAACCCTGGTCAGGAATGGAACCCGCGCTCCCCAACCAAAACGGGTTGCTTCGCCATTCGATACATCGCTTCCCGAAGTCAGGTAATACGACCATTGGTGTTCGCCCTTCTGATCGGGATTAAAATTGGTTACCCAATAGTTGTTCATTGGCCATGAGAACTGGTGAGTGGTTTCTGGCAATGCACCGGCTTTGTAGCGGCCTGTATTAATGTTCCCGAATTGCATCAGCGGAATTTCGGGACTGCCGATAATGATCTGTGCCTCATTGTTGCGAACCGACGAAAAATGCTGAATGGTATTCCAGTCGTTCGACGAACCCGGAATCTGGTCTTTCCCGGCTTCTACCACTCCACCCTGAACATCAAAGAAGTGTTTCCCGTTTTCGAGCTGGAAAGGGAAAGCAATGTAAATTCCTTCCGGATCAATAATCGGTTTTTTAACGATCGAATAGGTCAGATCTACTCGTTTGGAAGTAATAAATAACCTGACTTCGATGTTTACATCATATCCTTCATAGGATGCAGCTGTTTTTCCTTTCATGTGAACTGAGTTCCAGACCGGGCCTTCGGAGTAACTGTCGAACCAGGCCGAATCGAAAGGAAATCGTTTAAAATCATCGAGTCGTTTTTGTTCCATCTGGTAGCGGTTTCCGAGGCGTTCGTAGATAAATTCACCCATCGCATATTTGGCTTTCGGGTCAATCAGCTCCTTCTTCAAATCTTTGTCAAACCACGATGTGACGACACCCCTGGAAGCATCAAGTTGGATTTTATACCACTCGTTTTCCATTTGGTTGGTGAGTATTTTGTTTGTTTGTTCCAAAAGTCCGTCAACAGGTTCGATAAGCAGTTTTTTATAGCCAAATGCCGGAATATCTTTTACCCAGATCGCCCAATAGGTTCCGTCGGAGCGATGGCTCAAAGCCTGCGCCGGATAAACATTTCCAGCCTGATCGGAAATTTTGGGGTGGGTATTTCGTGGCAACAACTGATGGTCGATATAAACAGTCACCAAACCATCGCGGTTCCAGTTCAGGCTATTGAAAACGATCAGTGTAGGTTTCGCTTCATTGCTGATGTGGCTTTGCAGCTGTCCCATCGTTTCTTCGCCTGCCATTTTTGCCCGCCGGTACGATTCCCATGCATACGATTCCTTGATTGCCCGCTGTTCCATCGTTTGTTCGTGATACGGTTCGCGCACACTTTCCGAATATCCGACGGTATGTTCAGTATAAAATAGCAGTGCATTATTGACCAGATCAATACGTTCGTTAATGTTTTCAGGCAAAACAGAACCCTGTATTTCGGCCATTGCCATTCCTCCGGAAGTGGCTGTCAGGTC
Source organism: Bacteroidales bacterium (assembly GCA_038248385.1). GTDB lineage: Bacteria > Bacteroidota > Bacteroidia > Bacteroidales > Prolixibacteraceae > Aquipluma. The sequence goes on along the minus strand of JBBRXN010000017.1, from coordinate 13,152 downwards.
GGATTGAGCTTTACGTACAGCAGCTACTTCGCGGGCTGAAGCGCCAAAACCATCCGTCCACCAATCGGGCCAGGCAGCGCGGTAAACCGGAAATGAGGCAGCGTATTTTCCTTCCATTTCCTCGAAAAAGGCTGTTGCCGTTGAAGTTTTCAACTTTGGCCATTCGTACATTTCATTCCATTTTCTGATCACCTCCGAAGCAGTGGTTGACGGTGGCGAATTATCGGTAAGGTAACCCGAATGCTGGATGGAAATTACATCGTATTCATATCCTTTTTCGGCCAGCGAAGTCAGGTAATTCAGCAGTTTAGTTTCAAAATTCGGGATATCGCCTTTGTCAATTTCGAAGACCGTATTGCCCGTCATGTAATGCTCGGCGCGGTAGGCCAACATTCGGTTTCCTGAAGGCGATTCCCACCAGAAAAGTGTTGGTTTGTCGAAGCAAATCAGTGCACGGTGCCCATGCGTTCCCATGTTCAGGTACTTCACACCCAGGTCGAGGTAAAAATCGTTCATGCACCAGGCAATGCCATTCACATCGTTTTGCATGGCCATTTTAGTCTGAAGTCCATTCGCCTTGAAAAGTTTTAACGGCTTTAACGAAGCAGCCAGCGCTTGTTCTTCGGGCAATTCGTCGAAATTGAAGTACATGGCACCAATTTCAATCCTTCCTTCCAAAACACGTTTTCTCAATCGCTGAATCTGTTCGGCAGGACGACATTTCAGAAATTCATCAACTGCCCAGGCGGCTTCGCAGGTCCACCGAAATTTAGCAGCGTCGGGATAACTGTCGGTGGCATCGCAGTAATCGAGCGCATAATCGATGTAGCGAAGGTGTTCTGCCAGGATTTCAGTTTGCGAACGGGTGTATCCAATATCGGTATGCGAATGCTGCACCAGGTTAACCTGCCATTTGCGAACCGGAAACTGTTCCAGCTTCATTTCCTGAGAAAAACTTCCTGCTTCAAGTTTAAATTTTACAGTCTTTTTTTGTTTCACCTCCGGAAGTCCTAAACGAAGGTAATTTGCACCGAATTTCAGTTCCTGTTCTTTGACCAATTTCCCATCCACATATATATTTGCTACTTCAGGAAGTCCGAAATAAAGGATATTTCCTGAAGCCAGTTGTTTGCTTTGCCCTTTTTCTTTGATAATTGCGGGAAACGGACGGACTGTCAGACCAGTACGGACAGGCATCTGAAAGGTCATGTACCAGGAAGTTTTTTTGTCGTTTCCTCCGGTCATTCTCAAAATCATTGGTTTTCCCTTTTCCACTTTTCCAGAAGGAATCCGGAGGAACATAAACCCAAATTGATCTCCAAACTGATCACCCATATCGGATTGGAAAAACAGTGAACTTCCATCCGGATTGGCAATGATCCATTCTTTTTTGCCATCCGTCCGGAAGGTTATTTTTTCTGAGTTATTTACGGTGAGCGTCATATCTGCCATGCCCGGACTGGAGCCAATTCCGGCAAGCCAAACGAAAGTGACATACTTTTCCTTTACTGCTAAAGGTACCTTTTCCGTTTGCCACTCCATCGAATACTTGCCATCAGTTGAACGGATAATGATGGATTTTTCGACATTCGGGATGGACGAATGGTATGAAAAATCATCTCCGGAAATTTTCCGGTCAAATCCGTTTACCAGATGATCGTCTGCCGAAATCAGGTTCTGCCCTTTCCCCGAAAAATGAAGAAATAAAAAAGCGATGAGTAAAATAATTGTTTGTTTCATGGTTTTGGTTATTCTCTGATTACATTTTAAAAAGTCACTGTTGCGGTTTACAATAGCCTTTATATATCTTTAAAAATTTTGGATCGGTTTGAGCTTTCTTTACGCTTTCTAACGGACTTATTCATGAAAAAATTTCATTTCTCCAATCGATATGAAAATATTACCTGACTAATTTAAGGCTTTTTGCCGTATCCTGAAACCCTTTGACAAAATCAGGCCAATCAGACCAATTGTAAATATTTAAAACCGTCGGAGTTTCTCTGTCGGGGTGCTATGCCTTTTTCTGAATTATTTCGGGGTTGCTCCGGGTTTTAATGACAAACCTTATTTTCAGTTCCCTTTCCTCCGGAAATTCACAATTAAATTTAACGGAATGCTTTCCGGTTTTTAAGTCAGGAATGGCTTGCTGAATTGCAATATCTTTTACAAAGCTTCCTTTATTGTTATACATTTTGATTGTTGTTCCATCGCAAACGATCGAATTCCCGGCCTCATATCTGCCAGGTAACTCCAGCTTGAAAAAACCATCCAGTTCGATCCATGGATTGCTGATGACACCTTCTTTTCCCATAAAAGTCAGGGTGAATTTAAGCGGTTGTTCTGCATCATTATTCACGAATTCCCATTCCGAAAAGGTTGGTTGTCCGGGCTGAAGGATTTGTTTGGCATGTTCAAATTTGTACTTTTTAAACGCGTAAAGTTTCCATCCCGGATCATCTTTTTCAAGGTGAAAATCGTTTTCAGGATTTTTCAATCTTGCCAGTTGATCAGCAGAGAATATTTTCAGCTTGGAAGCTTCCTGCCAAAGCTTGATCAAATTAAGCAATTGTGCGGTATCCGGATTCTTCTGAAGGCTTTTATAGCCTGCGACCAGGGCAAAGCCCGCATGATAACCGGCAGCCCTTGCCATCATCCATTCAATATCTTCAGCAATAGTGGTTGGAGAAAGCAGAAACCATCCCAACATATTGGGCATGTAATTTCGTTCCAGCAGCGGTTGATTCTCGAGGCGGTAATCGCCCTGCGATTCGCGGAAGCCACCATACCAGGGTTCGCCCCAGTTCCAGTAATGACAAATGTGCCAGTAGTAATGGCTTGACCGGCTGGTGCCGTTAACCAATGTGTGATTGGTTTCAAGAAAAACCTTTTCGGCAAAAGCCTGCATTCCGTAATCCCCTTCTCCGGACGACCAACATCCTTCATGACCGTCAAAATCCATTTGCGAAACGCCTGTTTCATTGAAAAAATGAGCCAAATTTCCGGCGATTTCCTGCTGCAAATTGAAATTCGGGAAAAGTGTATTGTACGGATAATCGAAAAGCATACCTACCGTTTCGCCTTTTGCATGATCGGAGACTTTTGTCCCGAAGGCTCCACGCTGGCAATCGAGCAATTGAAAGGGTTGGGCTGCGCTGACTTCACGGAAGCGGATAATTTCGTCGCCGATTCGAACAGCGTGCAATGTGCTTGTTTTGATGTTTTTAAAATACTGATTGGATTGAACCGGAATTACAACAGTTGAAAATGTAATGTTTTCAGATAGTTTTGATGAGCCGGTTTGGGCAAGTCGCTTGTCGGGTATCGGGGTCACATACGGATCGTTGGTATTGATAAACGTACTTAGTGTATGAACTCCGATTCGAAGGCCTTTGACTGTAGCTTTATCCACGCAGGCTTTCATCCCCGAATTTCCGTTTGGAAAACTTTGCGGATCAAGAATGAAATGCCCCCAGGACAGAAATGGACCTTCGTGGTACAAGGCCGAAAGTCCTGCCTGTTGGGTATAATCCAGCATTTCATCTATGTTTTTCTCGTTGAAATCAGCAATCAGGTAAGCCCTGCCGGTTTCGGGCGATTGCTTGTGCCATACGCCGTTAATCATTGGATGTGGAAGACCTTCAGCCAGTTCGATTGCGCCAATGCGTGACAGAACCTGATTTTCAGGACATCCAAAAATGGCAATCTTCGAGCCAATCGTTGTTTCGTTGGGAATGGCTTCAACAGGCATATCCGGATAACTATCACCCCACACGGTCAGCCGCCGGACTTTTGACCGGTCGAGGCTAAATGCCTGCAGACTACTTCCATAAGGTTGTGCAATAGCTGCTGAACCTCTTGAATCATCGGCACCTCCTTCATGCATTAAAACACCGCCAATCGTTTTTGCGTTCAGCGATTGAATTCCAATGGCATATTCTCCATCACGAACCACCCCAATCACTTCGCCAATGGTTTGGCTGATAATGGTTGGATAAGGCCCCCAGCAGACTGCACTCACCTTTTCTTTAAAATTCAAACGGATCAATTCGAAAACCAGGTGGGTTTTATTTTGGACCACTTTAATATCGGCTGAAATTTTAGAAACCGGGAAATTCAGCGAAATAACACCTGATTTTCTGCTGAAAACGGCCTGTGCCGGTTCTTCCCATTCGCTTCCAACACGAATTCTTAATATAGGTGTCTTTTCATCAACCGCCAGATAATTTTTCCCGGTCGAAGGATTCAATAGTTCAGTGAGCTGACCGGCAGAAGAAATGGTCATTTTTAAATCATTTGTCAGCAGACTGATTGGCTGAGCCGGGACTGCCAAAAAATGAGAGATAAGGATCAGATTAATTAAAAGCAGTTTTTTCATCTGTTTAATGCAGTTTTATTCAAAGGTTTATTTTTCAGTACTCATCGATGGAGGAGGAGTTGCTGTTCCCATATTTTTGTTGGCTTGAACTCCCATTTCAAACAGGATTGTTCCTCCGGTCATTAGTTTATTCCGGTCGATCCAGCAGTTTTCTATTTTTTCATTGTTGAATGAAACAGACTGGATATAAAAATTTTCCTTTGAGTTATTTTTAGTCTGAATAACCAGTTGTTTTCCTGAATAATACTTCGGATCGAGATGTATGGTTACTTTATCAAAAATCGGACTGCCGAACTGGAAGGTCGGATTCATCGCTGCATGGCCCTGAACATCGAACAAACCAATAGCAGCCATCACATACCAGGCGCCCAACTGGCCCTGATCTTCATCCTGTCCCACACCGTAACCACGAAGCGATTCGGTTCCGTAAAATTCATCGCAAATGGCACGCGTCCATTTCTGTGTCAGCCAGGGTTGGCCTGAGTAATTGAACAGCCAGGAATCGTGCAGACAAGGCTGGTTCCCGTGATTGTATTGCTTATCTATTCCGGAGAAACTGTCAATATTATCCGATCCTCCACCAAACTTGCTTTTCTGTGCCTGAACAAACACATCGTCCAAACGTCGGTTAAACTCGTCTTTCCCCATCAGTTGAATGAGACCGGCCACATCATGAGGCACATACCAGGTATATTGAAAAGCGTTTCCTTCCTGAAAACCATCCCAGGCTTTCATCGGATCGAATTTCAGGATAAACTTTCCGTCTTCTTTTTTTGGTCGGATGAATTTGGTTTCCGGGTCAAATAAATTCCGATAATAGCCAGCCTGCTTTATCAGTTTTTCGTAATCAGCATCATGTCCCAAAGCTTTTGCCATCTGGGCTACCGCGTATGAACTGAATGCGTACTCCATGGTGTGCGACGATCCGAAATTGAAAATCCATCCATTGGCTATAGTGGTGTCTTTATAAGGTACATAGCCGCCTTTGACAAAATAGTTTAAGTCGTATTTCCCGTTCCCCAGGTTGCGGCCGTGATATTCCACCTCATTTTTAAGGGCCGCTTCATAACCGGTCTGAACTTCAAAATCCCTGATTCCTGAATTGTAAGCCGAAGCAATCAGCAATCCCTGGAAATTGGTTTGTACCCCGTTGGTATAAACTCCTGCAGCTTCACCATCGTGCAACCATCCTCTGGTTTTATAAAAGTCAATATTGGATTGGATGTATTCTCTGAAATAATCGGGATAGACCAATGCCCAAAGCTGGCTTAGGTTCCAGAATCCACCCCAGATGCCGTCGGTATTGTAATGATGGTACCTGGGAATACCTTTTTCATCGAGCGGAATCTGCCCGGTACCGCCGTCAGCCAATGGATACTGTCCGTTCACGTCGCTTGAAATACCGCGGCCAAGAAGGGCATGATACAATCCAGTGTAAAATTTCACCCGGTTCAGACTGTCGCCACCTTCAACACGGATCCGACCCAGTTTTTCGTTCCATTTCTCGTTGGCCGATTGACGAACACTGTCGAATGTTTTACCATTGGCCTCTTTTTTCAGGTTCAGACGTGCATTCTCAACAGACGTGTAACTCATCCCGGTTGCAATTTCCAAAACTTCGTCTTTTTTCATGTCAAAATTCAGGAACAGACCATTGCCAATGCCTTTGGTCACGGCAATACCGACTGTTTGAAGCGAATCGACAAAAGCCCCTGTTTCGGTTGGTTGTTTACTGAGCCTTGCCACGAAATACATTTTTACTTTTTTGTCAGGATCACAGAATTTGGCATATTCAGAATAGGTTTCAATATAACCTTCCACTTCATAGCCATTTACAACTTTGGCAAATGCATCGGTTACGCCACTGCTTTCGCCTTGCCGGTGTCCGATATCAATCACCAGGTGGGCTTGTTTTGTTTCGGGAAAAGTGTACCGGTGAAAACCTACCCGTTCGGTTGCAGTCAATTCGGCTTTGATTCCGTAATCTTTCAGAAATACTGAATAATAACCCGGTTCAGCCTTTTCTGTCAATTTGTCGAAACGCGAGCGGTAACCGCTATCCGGATTTTCGAGTGTACCCGGAATGGTTTGCAGTTTACCAACAGTAGGCATAAATACCAGACCACCGATCTGGAACTCATGAAAATGGCCAAAGCCTTCAATTGAGGAGTGACGGTCGTCGTAACCGCAAGGGCCCCAGCTGCCCTGGCTTCCGTAAGCATTGGTATGCGGAGCCAGCTTGGCCATTCCGAATGGAACTGCCGCAGGCGTATAAAAAAACCAGCGACCGTGAACCGATCCGATCTGAGGATCGACGTACCGGGATGGATTAAAGGTTTCCTTTTTTACGTTGCAAGAAAGAAATAATCCAAACAGGCATGCCAGAATCAATGATCTTAACCTGTATATTTTTAAGTCAGGCATAAAAAATAAATTTTGAATTTTCACGAAAAAATGAACTATAAAAACCAAGAGGAGTCCTGATTATTTTACAATATGACTGATTTTAAATGCAATGGCATAGTTTGAAGGTAAAGACTTTGAAATGCTTTCAGGTATCAAAAGTTTGAATCCGTTTCCATCCTTTTTCCATTTTACTGCACTTCCTTTTTTACCAATCAAACTTATTTTTGCGCCTTTCTCAGGAGCAAATCCTTTCACCAGAATTTCTTTCGGAAGTTTTTCATTTAATACGACCAGCCTCCTCCTAAAATGATACAAGATTCCCAGGGATAGGGCAGCATTTTATCGGGAACCATGTTTTCCGGAGTCAGGTAATTTTGATTTTTACCTTCCACCGCGCGGTCAACCACAATGGCATCGGGCTGTTTCGAACGGATTTTTTCCACCAATTCGTCCATTTTAATGTCCTGATTTTGTATTTTCTTTACTCGGAATCCCGAAATACGGGGTGTTTCAACTTTCACTTCGTGTTTTTGAACCCAACCGCCATCGAACCACAATAAATCAATTTTGCCATAATTGCTGCAGATTTCCATCACCTGGTTGTGGGTGTAATTCACGAAATTATTCCAACGTTCGGGATAAGCTTCCAAATCGTAATTCGGGTTACGGTCGAATGGAGGAAACTGCGGCCACCAGTAATCGGGGCTGTGCCAGTCGGGTTTCGAAAAATAAGCGCCGACCCATAAACCTTCGTTCCGGAAAGCGTTGAAAATCGCTTTGGTCACATCGGCATTGGGGTTGGAATGGAAAGGACAATCTTTTCCGGTGATTTTATAATCGGTGTATTTGGAGTCGAACATACAAAATCCGTCATGGTGTTTGGTCGTAAAAACCACGTATTTCATCCCGGCATCTTTGGCTGCTTTGGCCCATTTCTCCGGATCAAATTTTACCGGATTGAATGTTTTTACCAGATTTTCATACTGCTTCTTGTAAGCGAAATAATTTTTGACGGTATCGGGCAGGCACCAACCTTCGTCTTCGGGACAAATCGACCACGATTCAACAATTCCCCACTGGCTATAAGGGCCCCAATGCATCAGGAGTCCGAATTTGATGTCCTGCCATTCGCCGATCCGTTGCTGAATACGAGGGTTGGGATCAGGAAAGTAAACTTGCTCTTCGTGTTGTGCAGATACCTGAAGAACTGAAAGTGCCAGAAAGAAATAGATTAGCTGGAGGGATTTCATACGTTTTAGGATTAATTTAAACTTCTGAATCTGCAAAAATAGCAGGTTGATTCTATTTCAATAAGGTAAAAACTCATTCTTTAGGTATTTTTAATAGCACACCCGGCGATATCACAAAAATCATAAAATTAAAAAAAGAAATTGTTCTATCTTGGTAGTTCTAAAAACAAAACAAATTACAATGAAACATACACTTACAAACCTAACGATCGTAGCTTTCATTTTCGTTTTTTTCAGTTGCAAGCCCAATAAAACCTTCACTGACAGCGAACTCGCACTCATCCCGCAACCTGCAAAAATGGTTTTGGGTGAATCTTCTTTCAAGTTTAAAAAAAGTACCAGGTTGGTTGTCGAAAGTGTTGATCAGAAGCTTATTGCCGTACAATTCGCCGAATTATTCGAAAAGGCATCCGGGTGGAAGTTGGATATTGTTGTGGGTGGCGACGAAGGTTCGAACCAGGTTTATTTCAGGACTGAACAAATGATGGAACCAGAAGCCTATTCGCTCGAAGTTTCAAAAAAACGCATCGAGATCAAAGCCGCCAAACCCGCCGGATTCTTTTATGCTGTTCAAACATTGCGTCAATTGCTGCCTGCCGAAGTTGAAGATTCTCAAAAGCAGGAGAAAGTTGACTGGCTGGTACCGGTAATCAGCATTTCCGATCATCCACAATTCAAATGGCGCGGTTATATGCTCGATGTTTCACGTCATTTTTTTACGAAGGACGAGGTACTCCGGATGATTGACCATCTTGCAATCCATAAAATAAATACATTTCATCTGCATCTGGTTGACGATCAGGGATGGCGCATCGAGATCAAAAAATACCCCAAACTGACCGAAGTGGGTGCCTGGCGCGTTGACCGTGAAGATCAACACTGGAATTCCCGCGCTAAACAGGAACCTGGTGAAAAAGCAACTTACGGCGGGTTTTATACACAGGACGACATCAAAGAAATGGTAGCTTATGCACAAAGCCGTTTTATTACCATCGTGCCTGAAATTGAAATGCCTGCGCATGTGACTTCGGCGTTGGCGGCCTATCCGCAATTTTCATGTAAAGGAGGTCCATTCACCGTCTTGCCCGGAGGAGTCTGGCCTATCACCGATATTTATTGCGCCGGAAAAGATTCAACTTTTCTTTTTCTGGAAGATGTTTTGACTGAAGTGATAGCACTTTTCCCCTCAAAATATATTCACATCGGAGGCGACGAAGCAACTAAAACCGAATGGGAAAAATGTCCGGATTGTAAAAAACGTGTAAAAAAGGAAGGTCTCAAGGATGTATTTGAATTGCAAAGCTATTTCATCAAAAGGATCGAAAAATTCATCAATTCGAAAGGCCGGGTTTTACTTGGCTGGGACGAAATTCTGGAAGGTGGATTGCCTGCCGAAGCTACCGTGATGAGTTGGCGTGGATTTCAAGGAGGTATTGATGCTGCCAATCAGGGACATGATGTGGTAATGACTCCAACTTCTGATTGTTATATCGATTATTATCAGGGACCGATGGATCAGGAACCACCGGGAATTGGAGGTTATCTTCCGCTTAGCAAGGTTTATGGTTTCAACCCGATCCCCAAAGAGTTAAATGCCGAAGCTGCCAAACACATTTTGGGTGGTCAGGCCAATCTTTGGACGGAATATGTACCTAATCTGAATCATGCCGAATACATGACTTTCCCGAGGATTGCCGCATTGGCCGAAGCGCTTTGGAGCCCGAAGGAAGTTCGCGGTTGGGAAGGTTTTTCGCACCGTATTCAGATTTTTATGAAACGATACGACCTGATGGGCATCAACTATTCAAAAAGCGCTTACAAGGTGTCGGCTAAATCTGAGCTTAATATAGAGAAAAAGCAACTGGAAGTGAGCCTGAAAAGCGAACTCGCCGGACTCGAGATTCATTATACGATTGATGGAAGTGAACCAACCAATTTATCTCCCATTTATTCAGACCCGATATCACTTGATAAAACAGCTACCGTTCAGGCCATTACTTTTTCACATGGGATTCCATCCGAAAAATCAATGTCGCAAACCTTCAATATTAACAAGGCAACTATAAAACCGGTAAAATACCTTGTTCCTTTCAGCGAATACTACAAGGGATCGGGTGAATATACACTTGTTAACGGGATTCGAGGAAGTACCAATCACGCTGACGGAGAGTGGCAGGCATGGGCTGCAACAAACATGGAAGTGGTGATTGATTTGCAGCAGGCTACCGAAATTAGCAAGATCTCGGTCGGATCGCTCCGGAATGTTGGTTCGTGGATCTTTTTCCCGAAAAAGGTTGAATTCTATATTTCTTCTGATGGGGTAAAATTCCAAAAAATCGGGGAGGTTATCAATGAGGTGGATCCACTTTCAGGAGAAAACCAACTGAAGGACTTTGCAGCTTCGTTTAACCCGGTAACCGCCAGCTTTGTAAAAGTGGTGGCCCAAAACCTGGGCAAATGTCCCAAAGGCCACGCAGGTGAAGGCAAGGCGGCCTGGATGTTTATCGACGAAATTTCGGTGGAATAAAATGAAACAGGGTACCCGATTCAATGGATACTCTGTTTTGCTTTTGTCTGTTCAAGATTTAGTTGATTTATTGTCGGATCAGTGCCGAAAGGAAGTTTTCCCACTTTAAAGAACTAAGTACGGAAATACCGGACAATCTGGATGTCTGAATTCAACATGTCAACTGTGTTCATCCAATTTTCCTATTAATTCATACTTTGTCATTAATCATTACTTTTATGGCTGATAAATTGGTTCGCCTATGTTTTTGATTAGAACTCAAAAGGTATTTGTTTTTATAATGGCCTGTTTCATGCTGTCTTCTTTCAGTGAAGATATGCGGTTTAGAAAAATCACGATGAGTTCAGGCTTATCTTATAACTCTACATTGTGTGTAACTGAAGACCATGAGCATAATGTTTGGATTGGTACCCGTGAAGGATTAAATAAGTACAACAGTGTTGATGTTACGATATACAAGCATGAAATTAATAATTCTCAAAGCCTGTCGAACAATCACATAAATTGTATTTACGAAAAGGCATCAAACGAATTGTGGATAGGCACAGCACGTGGTTTGAACAAGTATGACCGGCAAAATGACCGGTTTATTCAGTATTTGCCCGGGTCCGACTCTACTGAACTCAGTAATGGATATGTTCGCAGTATAATTGAAGGTTTGGATAACCAATTATGGGTGGGAACTTCATTCGGTTTGAATCTTTTTTATCCGGAGAAAGGGGTTTTTAAAAAAATATTTCTTGAAGAACCACCCACGCTTGCAAACAATGTTATTGCTCTTTTCAAAGATAAAAATAACCGTATCTGGATTGGCACCAAGGCCGGGCTTTATATTTATGATCAAAATAAATTTAAGCGGGTATTTGTTGATAAAAATCTGGAAAGCAAAACAGAAGTCTTTGAGATCAGGGATATCAGGCAAGATACTGAAGGATTGATTTGGATTGCTACTGAGGAGCATGGAATTTATTCAATTATGAATGAAAATGGTGTGGTAAAAAACCATTTTGAGATTTCGAACTCAGAAATAATCTCGAACCACGTCCGGAAGATTTTGGATGATGGCAATTATTTATGGTTGGCCACCCTGGATGGATTATCAATTTTCAACAAAAGCACAGAGAAGTTTCAAAATTTTCGTTATTCTTTGGAGAATTCTGAAGGAATAAGCAACAGTTCGCTGCACGACATTATGAAAGATCAATCCGGTGGATATTGGATAGCAACCTATACCGGAGGAATAAACTATTATCATCCCCAGAATAATCTTTTCCCGTATTTTAGCAGGATTTTAGGTAGCACCAACAGTTTGAACAGTAATAATGTTACAGATTTTTTTGAAGATGAAAAGGGCAATCTGTTTATTGCAACAGGAGATGGTGGATTAAACGTATTTGATCAGAAATCCAAAAAAGTCACAATTTTTAAGGCCGGTGGTAGCAATGGGTTATCCAATAATAACATCAAGTCAATTGATGCTGATAAGGAAGGAAATTTATGGATTGGAACATATAATGGCCTAAACTTTTATAATCGCGAAAAAAATACATTTACTAAATATTATCATGATCCTGAAAATTCAAATACCTTAAATAACAATCAGGTTCAGGTGGTTTATGTTGACGATGATGGCCTCGTATGGATTGGCATGAATGGCGGAATTTTTCAGGTTTTTAATCCTGAAAATCAAAAATTCACCAGTTTCCCTCAAATTGGTACAATCGTATCGGAAGCCATTTTTGAGGATCATAGCGGCCAACTATGGATTGGTGAGCGTTTCGGTTTAAAATGTATGGATCGCAAAAGCCGCGTGCTTCAAGATATTTCACATTTAACTGTTGGGCTGGAGGAGCAGTTAAGCTATATAAATTGGATTACTGAAGACAAAAAAGGAACAATCTGGATTGGAACCCAAAGTTCGGGAATTATTATTTTCAAGTCTGGAAAGGCCTATTCTTTAAATACTTCAAATGGATTATCCGATAATACAGTAAATGCTATTTTAGAGGATGATTCCGATAATTTTTGGATTTCAACCAACAAAGGTATTTCGAAAATCAAATATTCGGAAAATGCACAGGGACATCCTCAAATCGAATCGTCTGATTTTACCTCCATTCATGGTTTGCAGGGAGCACAGTTTGAACAAGGCAGCGCTTACAAGAGCAAAACGGGTAAACTTTATTTTGGAGGAATTAACGGATACAATGCATTCTTTCCTGAAAAAGTTATTAAAGAAGATTATTTTCCGCCGGTAATTTTTACTGAATTGCAAATAAATTTTAAAAAAAATTCTCCCAATATTCCTGAATCTGTATTTAAAGAACCTATTAATGAATCACAAAAGCTCGTTCTGAAGTATCGGGAAAGAAACATTTTTCTGCGTTTTGCAGGTATAAATTTTGTCAACCCACAGGACACTTATTATCGGTATTTGCTAAGTGGATTGGATAAGGATTGGATTAAACTGGGAGATCAAAGGACCATCAACTTCACCTATCTTCCAATTGGTGAACACGAACTACGAATTCAATCCAGTACAAATCCGGATCAATGGGACAACGAATATAAAAAGCTAACCATTGTGGTTCTAC
>JBBRXN010000016.1:0-65796 GCA_038248385.1 Bacteroidales bacterium | reverse complement strand
CGAAAATGGAAAACCGGAGACGAGATCAGAGTGATGCTGAAAAATTAAAGCACCGCTAAGAAAAGCTAATGGCGGCTTGCAACTGGCTGTTGGCAAAAAAAACATTTAACCTACATTGCAACAATCAATACGTTACGAATGGATAGCTTAAATATGAGGTAAGCAAAGAGCGGGAAACTCCTATAGGAATCTCCCGCTTTCTATCTCACTTCATTCTCAATCCGGTCTCCCGTCTTCGTTCTCACATCTCAGTCTCCCGGTCTCCCAATTTTTTACTGATAGCTTATTTTTGCTTTTTCAACCGGTTTTTCGCCTGGTCTTAACGGGCAAATCCGGAATGAATAATTGTATGCTTTTTCTTTTAGCCGGTATTCATCATGTGTCCATGCGCCCCAGCTATCGTCTCCACCAACACCTTGTTGTTTGTAGTCGATGTTGATCGAAGTCAAATCACGATCTTTCACATCAGTAGTATGCCGGCGAATCATTTTTTCTCCGGGTTTTACACGTCCGTCAGTACGATCAGGCGATTCGAAATCTTCCATAATCTGATGGTGAGCACTTGCGGAAATCAATGGCATTCCAATAAATTCAAATCCCAAACCGTCTTTGTTTGAAATGGTCATCCAGCGAACATCGGTTTTGTTACCGTTTTCCTGTGGACGGATGTAAGCAAAATACTGATCAGCAACCGATCCTGAATACAATCCAACCAAGGCACTGGTTTTACGATCCTGATACGATTCGTGAGGTCCACGACCCAACCAACTCATCTGGTCGAATTCGCGCGGCATCACCAGGTTTACTCCAAAACGCACAATTTCAGGAAGTGAATCGCGCATCATTTTAAAGCTGTTGTTTACGATTACTTCGCCCGATCCCAGAACAGTAAAAATTGTATTGTAATTGGCAATAACCTGTTTTTTAGCGTTATTCAGATCAAAATTGAAACTGACAATAACTCCGCTTCCAACCGGATTGACTTTAGCATTTACCATCTGTGGAACCTTTTGTTTGTCTGACATACCGAGTGACTCACCTTTGCTGATTTGTCTGACTGTAGCTAATTTAACCGTTCTGATTTCGCCGGCTTTTCTCCAGACACGACTTCTTTTGTCCAGTCCATTTCCAAAGTCATTATCAATTGGCGCTCTCCAGAAATTTGGTACAGGTCCTGAAATCAACATTTCTTTGCCATCCAGTAAATAACTTTTCATAATGGCTTCATCCTTGCTGAAGGTAATTTTAAAGCCTGTTCCTTCAACTACAAAACTGTTTCCTTCTTCTTTTGAAGAAACCGGAGGCAAATCATTAACAGATACCAAAACCGTTTTTGTAAAGAATGGAAGCTGAATTTGCTCATAAGCCAATTTGGTTCCTGAAGGCAGAATTCCTTTTGTATTTTTCAGGTAAGCAGAAATATTCAGAAAATATTCGGTTGCCGGTTTCGCATCAACTGCCAAATCAAGTTTTATTTTTTTGCTTGTGTTGGGCGCCATGTCTATATCAATTATTTCTCCTGATTTCAGTATCAAACCATCAGCAACCACTTCCCATTTAAAATTAAATTCAGAGAGATTCGTGAATGAATATTTATTGATGATTTCTATTTCGCCCTGATTCAGGTTGGCAGCCTTGAATCCAATATTCTGATATACTTTCCCAACTTCAATCAATGAAGGTTTAATGGTACGATCGGGATTGATAAGTCCGTTAAGGCAGAAATTGCCATCGGTTGCCAAAGTGTCGCCACCCAAGTCGCCACCATAAGCCCAGAACTTGTTTCCGGCTGAATCTTTGGTCAAAATTCCCTGGTCAACCCAGTCCCAGATAAACCCACCCTGTAAAACAGGATATTTTTCAATCACATCCCAGTAGTCCTGAAGATTACCAACGCTGTTGCCCATCGCATGGGCATATTCGCACTGAATATATGGTTTAGTGGGTTTGCCTTTGGCATATTCTTCCATATTTTTAATCCGTGCATACATTGGGCAAACAATATCCGTATTGGCGCCGCCGTGTGCCTGTTCGTACTGAACCGGACGACTTGCATCAACCGATTTCAGGTAGGCATAAGTGGCTTCGAAGTTTACACCGTTTCCGGCTTCGTTACCAAGCGACCATATAATGACAGAAGGTTGGTTTTTGTCTCTTTCGAACATGTTGCGGGTACGGAAAAGATGAGCATCTTTCCAGACCGGATCTTTGGCCAGAGATTTCGCGCCGTATCCCATTCCATGCGATTCAACGTTGGCTTCATCAACCAGAAAAATACCGTATTGGTTGCATAGTTCGTACCAGCGTTCAGGTTCAGGGTAATGCGAAGTACGCACCGCATTGATGTTGTGCGATTTCATCAGCAGAATGTCTTTCAGCATGGTGGCTTCATTCTGATAATGTCCGGTTGTGTCATTGTGTTCGTGTAAGTCAACACCTTTGACATAAATTGCAACACCATTTACCAGTAACTGGGCGTTTTTAATTTCGACGGTGCGGAATCCAACATCCTGACGCAGAATTTCCAGTATTTTCCCTGATTCATCTTTTAAGGTTATCAGTAACTGGTATAAATTCGGGTTTTCAGCCGACCATTGTTTCGCTGCCGGAATGTTTGCTGCAAGATGAACGATAACCGGCTGTGCTGATGTCTGAACCACCTGGTTTAATTCGGCAACTTTAGTTTCTCCGTCAAGTAAAACTGCTTCAACAGTTAACTTCGGTGTATTTTGTGATGAATTTACTACTTCAGCTGTCAGTTTAAATTCACCATCCTGATAATTGTTGACCAATGGAGCGGAAACTTTGAAATCCCTTATATGCTGAGGATTTCGGGCCATCAGGAATACATCGCGCGTCATACCGCTCATTCTCCAGAAATCCTGATCTTCCAGGTAACTTCCATCACACCAGCGGTAAACTTCAACAGCCAGTGAATTGGTTCCTTTTTTTAGGTATTTGGTGATATTAAATTCTGCCGGTGTTTTACTGTCTTCACTGTAGCCCACTTTTTGTTCGTTTACCCAAACATACATGGCCGAACTAACAGCTCCAAAATGAAGAATGATGTCCTGTTCTTTCCAGTTTTCAGGAATGGTAAACGTGCGTTTGTATGATCCAACCGGATTGTAATGTTTTTGTATGGTTGGCGGAGTTGCTTCATGCGGGTACTGTACATTGACATAAATCGGGACATCAAATCCCTGCATTTCCCAGTTGCCCGGAACTTTAATGGTTGTCCAGCCCTTGGTGTCGTAATCGTCTTTGAAGAAGTAAAATGGTCGAATGTATGGCGTATGCGACAATTGAAATTGCCAGGTCCCGTTCAGCGATTGTATGAAAGGCGATTTCAATAAATCGTTTTGCAGCGCTTGTTCGGCCGATGCAAAAGGAATAAAATAAGCACGGGGCGCTTCTCTGTTGATTTCCGAAATAGCCGGGTTTTCCCAATCGTGCGGAGTTTTTTCATCAAAAGGTACATTTTTGTACTTGCTTTTGCACGAACTGGTTGCAACTGTCGCAACAAAAGCCAATAATAATAAGTACTTCATAAAGAATGGATTTAAGTTAGCAAATTGGCGAATATAACAATGCCCACCGGTAGGAACTGGTAGGCATACAAAAATGAACATTTTTATCTGTATTGACAAATGAATTGTTGTCAAAAAATCATTTTTAGCATGAGCTTTAAAAGTTTGCTATTTTTGCTCCCTTTAATTTGAAATGAATGAAACTTGAAATACATCCTAAGGCAAAAGCTTTAATTTTTGACCTCGACGGAACCTTATCTGATTCGTTGCCCGTGCATATTGCAAGTTGGCATTCGGTATGCGAAAAACTGAATTGCACTTTTGATGAACGTATCCTGGTTGAAATGACCGGAGCGCCAACCATCAGTTTTGCCGAACGTATCAAAAGGGAACAAAATCTGGAAATTGACGCGGAAGAATTAGTCGCAATGAAACAGCACGAGTTTTGGAAAAACATAAACCAGATAAAACCTCATGCTGCAGTGATTGGGCTAATGAAAAAGGCTCACGGAAGAATCCCGATGGCTGTTGGAACAGGTGCCAGCCGGACCAGCGCGTTGATGCAAATGAAGGAGTTGGAGATTGATCATCTGTTTGATTTTATTGTGACTGCCGATGATGTTGAGCGCCACAAACCTGAGCCTGAAACTTTTCTTAAATGTGCTGAAATGATGAATGTTGAGCCACAGTTTTGTCAGGTTTTTGAAGATGGAGAACTCGGAATGCAAGCCGCCCAAACAGCCGGAATGCTGCTGACCGATGTCCGCCCGTTTGTTACAGATCCTTTCGAAAGTCATGGTCATTAAGTTGTCAATCAATAGTCAATCAATAGTCATTAAGTGGTCATTTGGTAGTCATTGATGGTCATTCAGCAAAGCTAATCAGGAGGACTCTTACCATAAATGACGCGAAACAAATGACAAACAAAAAACCTCATACTCTGAAATAATGGCCTCCTTTTTCTCCGCCTTTCAATCTATCGGTCCTTTGTTTCTGATCATTTTTGTCGGAATGATTGTCAGCCGAAACAAAGCGGTGGACAATCATTGGCTCGAAATACTAAACAACTATGCGCTTTGGATTGGTTTTCCGGCTCTTATTTTGGTCGCTTTGTCGCGGCTGCAATGGGACATGCAGTTATATGGCAGCCTGATAGGCTGGAATTCGGCCCGGATTGTATTTTCGATATTGATGGTTTTTCCAATATCAGTCCTTCTGAAATTAAAAAATGACATGCGCCGCACTTTGTTCCTGGCTGTTTCATTCGGAAACGTGGCTTATTTGGGGATTCCGGTATTGAAAAGTGCTTATGGCGATCAGATTCTTCCTGAAGCCACCATGATTTCGGCAGTATATATTTTCTGGTTGTTTACCATGGGAATTTTTCTGGTTGAATATTTCGGCGATCATAAAGTACATTTACGCGAATTATTGGTCCGCCTGATAACAAATCCATTGCTAATTGCTGTTTTTATTGGTCTTTTTATTGCCGTCAATCACGTTCAGCTTCCGAAGGTTGTGATGTCGGGTCTCGATATTTTTGCCAATTCAGTTACTGCGGTAGTGCTTTTTTCGCTTGGCTTGTTTATCGGCAAACAACCTGTTGGAAAGCTTCGCGATTGGATGCCTGTTCTGGCTTTCAGTTTAATCGTCCTTTTTGTTTTGCCTTTTTTATTTTTTCTGATTTTGAAACCATTTTCTGATCTGCATTTTAACCGTGCATGGATTCTCGAAGCTGCCATGCCCATGGGCCTCACGCCTTATGTGCTTTGTCTCAGGTATAAATTAAATGCTGAATTTGCTGCAAGAGCAGTGGTATTAAGTACTTTGCTGGCATTGCTGAGTTTGCCTTTCTGGTTAACTTTCCTGCATTAGGAACTGCTGAATCTCTTTATCAATCTCGTATTTGCTAATTTCTTTCCCTATAAATACCAATATATTTTCAAGCGGGTCATACGGATTAATCACCGAACCTTCAGTAACTGAAGATTCTCCTCCGACTGATTGTACAATCCCGATCAATGGATTGTCTTCAAAGTTTACTATTCCTTTGATCCTGAAAATATCTTTTTTGTGCAGTGATGAAAAATATTTAAACCATTCACGAAAACTGCTTTCGTCGATCAATCCTCCAAATCTTATGGTGAAGCTGTGGAAATCTTTACTGTCGGATTCGCTGTAAAAGGGTTTTCTTATTTTTTTGACAAACTCATCCTGTAGCTGAGGTTGCAACAAATACAAATGCAAAGCATCCATTCGGGCAAAGTCAGTTTCAACCATCAATGCTGTTTTATTGAGCGCGGTTATTTTTTTGCGAATTGCAGTTATTTTTTGAGGATTCACCTGACTCACTTTGTTCAGGATAATCATATCGCTCAAAATAATCTGTTTTTGTTGTTCAGCCCCGGCAATGTGTTCCTGAAAATTCATCGCATCAACCAAACAAACCGTTCCGTTTAATTCGAATATACGATTCAGGTCAGCATCTGAAAAAAAAGGTTCGATAACCGGGCCGGGATCGGCAATTCCGGTAGTTTCAATAATCAGATGTTCAAGGTGATTGTGTTTTTTTACCAATTCCTGAAGGGTCATCGAAAATTCGTTGAAAATGGTACAGCATATACAGCCATTGTTGAGTTCAATAATACTGTCCGGTTTATAACCGGTAATGAGTCTGGCGTCAATCGATACATCACCGAATTCGTTTTCGATCAACCCGATTTTAACACCTTTGTTTTGTGCCAAAACCTGATTGATAAAAGTTGTTTTACCGGCTCCCAGGAAACCGGTGACTATCATAACTGGTATTTTGGGTCTGATTGGCAAAATGATTTTATTTATTGATTAAACATTAAAGTGATAATAAATGTTTGCTGAATAAAGTTAAACTATTTTAAGGACAAATCTTATTTTACAAACTAAAATTTGAAATTATGAACAGGTTTTTGATTGTTAGTACATTACTTCTTGGCTTTGTTGCCTGCCAACCAACCCTAACAAAAGCTCCAAAGATTGCGATGGAAGATTTCTTCCGCAATCCTGAAAAAACGGCTTTCCGGCTTTCACCAAACGGTGAGTACTTTTCTTATCTGGCTCCTTATGAAAAGCGGCTGAACGTGTTTGTTCAGAAAGTGGGCGCCGATTCGGCTGTTCGGATAACTTCTGAAACTGCCCGCGATATTGCAGGCTATTTATGGAAGGGAAATAACCGTATTTTATTCCTGAAAGATACCGGGGGCGACGAAAATTTTCAGTTGTATGGCGTTAATATCGACGGTGCCGAACAAAAGGGATTGACCGTATTTGAAAAAGTCCGTACTGAGTTGATTGATGATCTGGAGGATGTGGATGGTGAGGTAATCGTCGGACTGAATAAACGGAATCCACAGGTTTTTGATCCGTTTCGCCTGAATGTGAATACCGGTGAGATGACCCAATTAGCTGAAAATCCGGGAAATATTGTCGGATGGATGACTGATCATGCCGGCAAATTAAGAATGGCTTTTACAACTGATGGCGTGAACCAGACAATTCTTTTCCGTGAAACTGAACAGGAACCTTTCAAACCAATACTGACCACCAGTTTCAAAGAGACTGTTTCTCCTTACCTGTTTACTTTCGACAATAAAATGTTTTATGCAGCCTCGAATCTGGAACGCGATAAAACTGCCCTGGTTCTCTTCGATCCGGCAACCGGAAAAGAAACAGAAGTTTTGTTTGAAACTCAGGAAGCTGACATCGAAGGTGTTGATTATTCCAAAAAAGACAAGAAGCTATTATCTGTTTCGTGGACCACCGACAAGGAAAAGGAACATTTCTTTAATGCCGAAGCTGAAACCATGAAGAAAAAACTTCAGGAAAAATTACCGGGATACCAGGTGAATATTGGAAGCAACAACAAGGCTGAAGATAAATTCATGATCCGCACATACAGCGATAAGAGTCGTGGTGCCTATTACCTGTACGATAAGACTTCAGGAGAATTAACCAAATTAGCCAATTTGAGTCCCTGGCTCAACGAAAATGACTTGTGCGATATGAAACCGATTAGTTACCAATCGCGCGACGGGTTGACCATTCAGGGCTATTTGACATTGCCAAAAGGTTACGATCCAAAAAACCTGCCGGTGGTTATCAATCCGCATGGAGGTCCCTGGGCACGTGATTACTGGGGCTTCAATTCTGAAGTTCAGTTCCTGGCAAACAATGGTTATGCAGTTTTGCAGATGAACTTCCGCGGTTCAACCGGCTTTGGAAAGAAATTCTGGGAATCGTCATTCAAACAGTGGGGGCGGACTATGCAGGATGATATTTCGGACGGAGTAAAATGGTTGGTTGATCAGGGCATTGCCGATCCGAAACGGGTTGCCATATATGGCGGCAGCTATGGCGGTTATGCAACACTGGCCGGACTAACACTTACTCCTGATTTATATGCTGCGGGAGTTGATTATGTGGGCGTTTCGAACATGTTTACTTTTATGAAAACCGTTCCGCCATATTGGAAACCTATGCTCGACATGTTCTACGAAATGGTGGGAAATCCGAAATCTGACAGTTTGATGATGGCAGAAGTTTCGCCGGTTTTTCTGGTTGATAAAATTAAAGCGCCACTTTTTGTGGCCCAGGGAGCAAACGATCCGCGTGTAAATAAAGATGAATCGGACCAGATTGTTAAAGCGCTGAAGGATCGCGGAATTGATGTGGAATACATGGTAAAAGACAATGAAGGGCACGGATTTCATAATGAAGAAAACCGTTTCGACTTCTATCGTTCGATGCTTGCATTTCTGGATAAACACCTTAACCCTCAGGAAAAATAAAAGATAATATTGAAAGTAATTTTATTCAGGGTTTCCCTTTTAGTGAAGCCCTGAATTTTTTTAACAATTTATTTAAGTTAGTTGTGAAACAAACAATAAAAATAATGGCGATCCTGTTTTCAGTTGCAATTGTATTGGTGTTGGCAGTTTTTCTTTTTATGCTGCAACCCATATTCGGAAAAACATCCAATGGCGAGCGTTTGAACCGCATTCATCACTCACCCAATTATAAAGACGGAAGTTTTCAGAACCAAAGTTTTACTCCTGTTATGGCTGAAGATGTAAGTGGATTTACCGTGCTGAAAGATGGTTTGTTTCACCGTAGTAAACGCAGTAAACCAACGGGAACTTTGCCTTCAAAAAAAATTAATCTGAAGACTTTGGATCCTCAGAAAGATAAATTGGTTTGGTTCGGACATTCCTCGTATTTTATGCAGATTGACGGTAAACGAATGTTGGTCGATCCGGTTTTCAGTGGTCATGCTTCGCCTTTTTCGTTCATGGTAAAAAGCTTTGAAGGGAGCGATGTCTATTCGGCTGACGACATGCCCGTCATAGATTATCTGTTTATTACCCACGATCATTGGGATCATCTGGATTATCAAACTGTCCTGAAATTGAAGTCAAAAGTTGGTAAAATAATTACCAGCCTGGGTACCGGCGCTCATTTTGAATCATGGGGATTTGATCCTGAAAAAATCATTGAAAAGGATTGGAATGAACAAGCAATTCTCGATACGGGGTTTGTTGTAACAGCCACTCCTGCCCGTCATTTCTCAGGAAGAGGTTTCAAACGGAATCAGGCAATCTGGGTTTCTTTTGTGCTGCAAACACCTTCCAAAAAGATTTTCATCGGAGGCGATTCCGGTTACGACACTCATTTTGCCAGGATTGGCGCAGAACATGGCCCGTTTGATCTGGCTTTACTCGAATGCGGGCAGTACAACAATTCGTGGCGATATATCCATACGATGCCGGAGCAAACTGTTCAGGCAGCAATCGATTTAAAAGCAAAATCATTCATGCCGGTTCACTGGGGTAAATTTGCCCTGGCGCTTCATGCCTGGGACGAACCGATTGAACGGGTTACAAAGGAAGCTCACCGATTAAATGTTCCGATCGTTCATCCGATGATTGGGGCAGAATTAAACTTGAATGAGTTGGATTCAACTCCGGAATGGTGGAAAGGGATAAAGTGAATTAAGAGGTTTCAAGTTCAAAATTCCAAGTTTCAAGTTTGAAAGAAAATTATCTTTGTTCAATCTTTAGATATCAATTAAAAACCAGGCACTGTAACCTAAAAACGTATGAACTCAGCCCAAAATCAACTTCAATCAAATATCAAAATCCGGAATATCCAAGATTCTGACAATCCTGAATTGGCTGTAATTGTGCGGGATACCTTGACCGAATTTGGTGCAAATGTTCCCGGAACCGTATATTTTGATCCGACAACTGATGCTTTGTTCGAATTGTTTCAAACTCAAAATTCGGCCTATTTTATAGCCGAAAGGGATGGGAAAATACTCGGCGGCGGCGGCATTTATCCTACCGAAGGTTTACCCGAAGATACCTGCGAACTGGTAAAAATGTATCTTCTTCCCGAAGCCCGAGGCATTGGATTGGGTCGCAAATTGATTGAACAATGTCTCGAAAAAGCTAATGAAAATGGCTTTCAGCAAATTTACCTCGAAACTTTGCCCGAACTGAAATTAGCTGTAAAAGTTTATGAGAAGTTTGGATTTGAATATCTGTCAGCTCCTTTGGGCAATTCAAAGCACTTTGGCTGCGGATTGTGGATGCTTAAAAAACTATAGGCAGAATTTATTTCAACCTGATACCAATTCCTCGAAGCTAAACCTGGAATTGGAACCTGGAACCTGGAACCTGGAACTATTCCCGACTTCCGACTTCCGTCTTCGGACTTCCGTCTTTCACACCCGAATATCCATCCTCGCAAACGGCACCGCGTCCATCCCGGTAAACTCACCTTTTTGGTACTTGAAATAGCCGGTAATGGCAATCATGGCCGCATTATCGGTAGTGAAGGCAAACTTCGGAATGTGCATTTTCCAGTGGTGTTTTGCGGCTGTTTCAATTAAAGCCGTACGCAATCCTGAATTTGCAGAAACCCCGCCGGCAACGGTAATTTCTTTGATGCCGGTTTCTTTGGCCGCTTTGATCAATTTGTCAAGCAAAATATCGATGATGGTCTTCTGCAATGAAGCACACAAGTCGGCTTTCCTTTCTTCAATGAAATTTTCGTTCAACTTAAGCTGATCACGCAATGAATACAAAAAACTGGTCTTCAATCCGCTGAAACTGTAATCGAAATTAGCAATCCGAGGTTTCGAAAATTTAAATGCATCCGGATTACCTTCTTTGGCCAGCTTATCCACAAAAGGACCGCCGGGGTAGGGAAGTCCCATCACCTTGGCACATTTATCGAATGCTTCTCCGGCTGCATCGTCGATGGTTTGGCCGATTACTTCCATATCGAGATAATCTTTCACCATGATAATCTGTGAATTTCCACCTGAAACCAACAGGCACAGAAACGGAAATTTAGGTGGGTCGTATGGTTCGTTGTATTCCTGAATAAAATGGGCCAGTACATGCGCCTGAAGGTGGTTGATTTCGATCATCGGGATACCGGTGGCAAGCGAAAATCCTTTTGCAAAGGAAGTGCCGACCAACAAAGAACCTAACAGGCCGGGACCGCGGGTAAATGCGATCGCTGTGATGTCCTCAGTGGTTACACCAGCCTGTTTAATTGCCTGATCGACTACCGGGATAATATTTTGCTGATGTGCCCGGCTGGCCAGTTCGGGAACCACCCCTCCGTATATTTCGTGAACCTTCTGGCCTGCGATGATATTTGACAACAGATAACCATTTTTTATCACAGAGGCTGAAGTATCATCACAAGATGACTCGATGCCTAAAATCAGAACGTCTTTTTCTTTGTTCATAGTTCAATAAAAAGTCTTTTCAAACGTTTATTTTTTCAACAAACTGTTTTTTATCAGCGTATTTAAGTTATTTTGCTTGAAATTCGATCGACAAAACTATCAAAAAATCACTTAAAATAGGATTTTCAGTTTTGGGCATGGTATTTATCCTGCTCTTATTTTTCTACTTCATTCTTCAGAGTCCGGAAGTACAAACCTATCTTGTACGGAAACTGACTGAACATTTTTCGCAGAAGTATAAGACTAACATCACTATTAAAGGTGTATCGGTGGCGTTTTTTAACAAGATCGCCCTCAAAGAAGTTCTTGTAAAGGATCAAAAAGACGATACGCTTTTATATGTTCACGAATTGGTGGCAAGTATCAATTCGTTCAGTATTAAAAAGCAAACCGCCGGAATTGAAAAGCTCGAACTGAATAATACCTTCATCAATATTGATTCAGATTCTGTCGGGACTTTTAATTACCAGTTTTTGGTTGACTTATTCGCAAAAAAGGATGCGCCGAAAACAGCAGACAGCCTTCAGTTCGATTTTAACCTGAAACGTTTTAATTTCAATAATGCCAGGGTCAGGGTTGCCTATCACGACAGTCTAAGCAACCGCATGGTCGATGTGAGGAACATTAACTTAGATATTTCCGATCTGATATTACAGTATGAAAAAATAGCATTTTCGATCAAGCAATTTCAGTTAAACGACCACAAAGATTTTTATCTGGAAGATTTTTCAGCCGATTTTACCGCCATCGGCGATTCGGTCAATCTGATGAAACTTCACGCCCGGACAGCCAATTCAGAAATTACAGAGGCAAATATAATCTTAAACAAAAATACACAGGGGAGTGAATTTGATCTGAAAAAGATGAAAGTCAATCTGGAACTTAAAAAATCGAGGATCAGCCTCAAAGATGTCAGCATGATGATTCCTTATCTCAAAGGGATGGACGAAAACATTGATATTTCCGGGCAGGTTTCAGGAACGTTTGCTGATTTAAAAGGGAAAAATATTGCCCTGAGTTTGGGAAACAATACTCAACTCGCATTCGATCTGTATTTAAGCGGACTGCCTGATATCGCAAATACTTACATGCATATCGACCTGAAACAGTCATTTGCCGATTTTAACGATCTCAGCAAGGTTAAACTCCCCGATACTTTTCCACTTCAGCAACTTAAGCTTCCGTCTCAACTTCTTCAGGCCGGAATCATTGAATACAAAGGGAATTTCACAGGGTTCCTCAGTGATTTTGTGGCATTCGGAACTTTCAAATCAAAATGGGGCGTGCTAACCACCGACTTGTCGTTTGTTCCTTCTGATGGTGAAAAACTGAAAATAAACGGACAATTGAGAACAGTAAATTTCAAAATCGGGGAATTATTCCAGTCGGATTTATTGGATGGGATTACGTTTAATGGCGATATTAAGGGAATTCTTAACCAGCAAACGCATGATTTCTCTGCCAAGGTTTCCGGTAAGATCGACAGTATTTATGTTTATTACTACACCTATAAAAATATTAAGTTGAACGGTGATATTCTAAACAGGAAATTTGATGGATATATGTTGGTTGATGATCCGAATTTGAAATTAAGGTTCAATGGTAAATTTGATCTGAATGTTCCGATTCCGGTTTTCAATTTTGAAATGCTTTTAAATAAGGCTGATCTCAGGGCGTTGAATTTTGACCGAAAGTTTAAACAATCTGAGATTTCATTTGCTTTAGATGCCAATTTTAAGGGGAATAATATTGATAACATCGATGGTTTTATTCATTTTAGCAGAGGTACTTACCGAAATGAAAATGATTCGGTTTCATTTGACAACTTCGTATTGAAAACATTTTTCGATACCGAACCTGTTTTACAGGTGCGGTCAGATTTTTTAGATGCTGATCTTCGCGGGCAGTATCAATTACATAACCTCTACTTTACCTTTCAGGAAATTATTGCGCATTACCTTCCATCTGCAGGTCTGACTTTTCCTGCCCAAAAAACCCGGAATAATTTTGATTTCAAGCTGGCCCTGAAGGATGTCAATCGTTTTACAAAGGTTTTGATGCCTGATTTGATGATGAATGCGGCTGAAATTGAAGGTAGCATCAATTCCGGGGAAAATACTTTGACTATCAACGCCTCTTTTCCTGAAATACATTACCAAACAGCTGTATTCCATAAATTTACGGTTAATATGACCGGAGATTCGAAACTGAACATGCGTTATAAGATGGACCAATTCGAGTTTGGAACTAACTTTAAAATACACAATTTATCATTCATTTCTGAAGCCGGTAATGATGTTTTGGATTCGAAGTTGGTCTGGAATAATATTGATGCAGTTTCATACAGCGGATCTTTGAATACAAGTACAAAGTTTTTCAGACAGGAAAATAGTCCCCATATAGAAATTTCAGTAAAACCAACCCGGATATATCTGGCTGATAGCTTGTGGCAAATCAATTCTGCATTGATAACAGTTGATTCAACGCTCATAAAGGTGAATAAGCTTAAACTATCGAACAAGGGACAGTCGGTCATGTTTGATGGCTCGATTGATAAGAATCAGGATAATAAACTAAACATTCTTTTTGACCAGATTGATCTGAATTCGCTGAATGCCTTTATTGACGGAAATGTTGAGCTTAAAGGATTCCTGAACGGAAGCTTGTCGGTTTTTGAAATATATGAACATCCATTGTTTTTGGCCGATTTAAAAGTTAATGGGTTGAGCTTGTTAGGTCAATCCATGGGAAATGCATCAGTTCAAAGCCGTTGGGACCGGGTTGACAGAGAGATTATTGCCGAAGTAATACTCAGTTCGGATGAAAAGAATGCTTTGCTTGCCTTCGGAACATATCATCCGGAAAAGGACAGCCTTTCTGCCGATGCCAATTTTGATCATTTTTCATTGTTGATTCTTCAGCCGCTTTTAGGAAGCAGTTTTACCAATTTTCATGGCGATGCAACCGGCAAAGTACATATTCACGGACAGAGTGGCCATATTATGCACGATGGCGCGCTGTACGCTTCGAATGCCGGATTGATGCTTTCTGAGTTGCAGGTGAACTACACCATGAACGACTCTGTTAAATTTGTCGGCGATAAAATCATTTTTCCAGAGTTGAAAATTTCTGATGATTACGGGAATGCCGGTATTTTTAACGGATCCATCCAGCATCAGACTTTTTCGAAAATGGTTTTTGATTTGTCTGTCAGAACCAATAAAATAATGGCATTCAACACAACGCCGGTCAATAATGAACAGTTATACGGAAAACTCTTTGGAAGTGGCATTGTACGGATCACCGGCAAAGGGGCTGATGTTTTGATTGATGGGGTCGCCCGTACAGAAAAGGGAACTGATATGAATATCTATCTGGACTATGAGGGCGAAGCGCAGGAATACGATTTTTTGACCTTTGTAAAACATGGGATTCAATTGGAGAACAAGTTGGAAAAATCCATAGAATCCAAATCAACACTGCAAATGAAATTCGACATTGAAATTACTCCTGAAGCCAAAGCACAATTGATATACAATTCGAAAATAGGTGATGTAATCCGTTCACAAGGGACTGGAAATATGCAGATATTTATTGATAATAATTCCAATATCAGTATGTATGGTGAATATGTTGTCGATCAGGGGGATTATCTTTTCACCCTCCAGAATGTGATCAATAAAAAGTTTGAAATACAACGGGGCGGTACTATCCAATGGAATGGCGATCTGAATAATGCCTCAGTTGACCTCAATGCTATTTACCGTTTGAAAGCATCGTTGAGCGAATTGTTTGCAAATTCGTATGATAACATTGACTTGAATCAGCGTATTCCAGTGATGGTTAATATCGCACTTTCAAAAAATCTGAGCAACCCGGAAATTAAATTTGACATTGAATTACCAACAGCTGAAGACCGTATAAAAGATGAGATAAGACAGTATATCAATACTGAAGAAGATATGAACAGGCAAATACTTTCACTTCTGATACTTGGTAAGTTTTATGCTTCTGGTGTAAATAACAGTCTGGTTGGATCAACGGCATCAACTGCAAGCGAATTGTTTTCGAACCAGTTTAGTAACTGGCTTTCACAGATCAGCAAAGATTTTGATGTCGGGTTCAATTACCGTCCGGGAGATCAGATTACAACTGATGAAGTAGAATTGGCCCTCAGTACCCAAATGTTCAACGACAGGGTCAGCATCAACGGAAACATCGCCAACAACTCGTCACAAAAAGCAAATGCCAATAACAGCGGCCTTGTTGGCGATGCTGATATCAATGTAAAACTCACCAGAAACGGTAAACTTCAATTGAAAGCATATAATCATGCCAATAATAACCTGATTTACGAAACTTCACCTTATACCCAGGGTGTTGGTATCACCTACCGGGAAGATTTTAACGACTTCGAAGAGCTTTGGAGAAAGTTGAAAAGTATCTTCGGATGGAAGCCTCTTCCACCAACCAAAATTAAATTGAAATAAATAGTATTTTTGCGGGCATACTTTTTGTGTGGTATGTCTCGTTTTTCAATAAATTGACTTAAAACAAAATGCATATGTTGAATTTTATCATCTTACAGGCAAGTCAAAATTTGGCCGCAAGCGCGAAAGTCGCAGGTAAAGCCGTTCAACCGGACGGAATAGTAACAGGATTTTTCGATATGGCCATCAAAGGCGGGCCAATTATGATTCCGATCGTATTATTGTCATTCCTGGCAGTATTTATTTTCTTCGATCGGTACATGGCCATTCGCAAAGCGGGGAAAGTGGATCCCCGGATGATGGACCGTATCAAGGAATATATTTTGGACGGGAAAGTTGAATCGGCCCATGCTTTATGCCGGACTGAAAATACTCCGACATCGCGTATGATTCAAAAAGGAATTACCCGTATCGGACGGCCCATGTCAGATGTTACAACAGCCATTGAAAATGTGGGGAACCTCGAAGTCTCGAAGCTCGAAAAAGGACTTCCGGTATTGGCAAGTGTTGCCGGCGGTGCACCGATGCTTGGCTTCCTCGGTACAGTTACTGGTATGATCTCTGCTTTTTATGATATGGCCAATGCAGGGAACAATATTGATATTACTTTATTGTCGTCAGGTATTTATCAGGCTATGGTAACGACAGTGGCAGGCCTTATTGTTGGTATTGTGGCTTATTTCGCCTACAATATTTTGGTAACAAATGTTGAAAAGGTTGTATTTAATATGGAAGCTGCAACCATCGATTTTATGGATATGTTAAACGAACCGGCTAAATAGGATATCATGGCTTTAAAGCGTCGAAATAAGGTGAATGTGAATTTTAGTATGGCTTCGATGACGGACATCGTTTTTCTTTTGCTGTTGTTTTTTATGATTACATCAACTATGGTTGCTCCCAATGCACTCAAACTGTTGTTGCCTCAAAGCAACAATCAAACCGTTGCAAAAGCAATTACAACCATCTCGATTACTGCTGATCTGAAATACTACATCAACGAAGATGGTAATCTGAGAAATGTTGCTTTTTCAGAAATTGAGCCTTTTTTACAGAAAATGATCAAGCAAAATGAAGAAACCTATCTCGCCCTTCATGCCGACAAAACGGTGCCAATTGAGCAGGTAGTTAATGTAATGAATATTGCAAAACGCAATGATATAAAAATGATTCTTGCTACGGCAAAAGAAGAATAATGGACTATATTAAAGAACATAGAACAGGTTTGATTGGTACCATCGTCACGCACGCACTGGTATTGGCGCTCTTGTTGTTTTTCGGTTTTTTTACGAAACTTCCATTGCCCGGAGAAGAAGGCATTTTGGTTAACTTTGGCGATTCGGAAACCGGTTTTGGGGCCGAAGAGCCTGCTCCGAGTGAGACCGCTCCGGTAAAAGATCAGGAAGAAAAACAGTCAGAAACTAAAACACCCCCTCCTCCTCCTGTTAAAAAAGTTGCAGCTCCTGTCGAAAAGGAAGCCCTGATGACCCAAGAGTTGGAGAAGACCATAGCTATGGAATCGGCCAAGAAGAAAAAAGAAGGTGAAAAAGCCAAAGACCTTGAACAAGAGAAAATCCTGAATGAGAAGAGGAAACAGGAACAGCTTGAGAAACAGCGATTGTCTGAAAACGAAAGACAACGGCTTGCTGAAATAGCCCGGCAGAAAAAGGAAGAAGAACAAAAACTGGCGCTGGCAGCTACCGAAAAGCGAAAGGCCGGTGAAATAAATAACCGTGCGAAAAATGCCTTTGGTGGCTCCGGTCAGGGAACTGCCGATTCGAAAAGTTCCGGACAAGGTGTGACTTATGGATCTGGAAATCAGGGAAGTCCGCAGGGAACTGCCAATGCCGATAAGTACGGACCTGGTGGTGGAGTGGGGAATGGAACTTCATACAGTCTTGATGGACGGAGTGGCTTGTCGTTGCCAAAGCCTTATTATCCCGGGAACGAAGAAGGGATTGTAGTTGTTCAGGTAACAGTTGATCAAAGCGGAAAAGTTACCAAAGCAGAGCCCGGAGTAAAAGGATCCAATACTGCCGATCCTGAATTAATCGCAGCTGCCCGAAAAGCGGCGCTTCAAGCCAGATTCAATAAGGATGACAACGCTCCCGCTTATCAGGTCGGAACAATTACTTACCATTTCGTGCTGCAATAAAACCGTATTAAAAACGCAGGTACATTGGTTTTATCCAGGTACCTGCGTTGTAAATTTAATAAACTGTCTTTTCAATTACACCAGGCTCCAGCCTTCGCGGTATTGATAATGAAGTCTTTTGGTAGCTTCTCCATCAACATCATCAATAAATGTTTCGGTCGTCGGATCCCATTTGATGGTTCTTTTCAAATCGCAGGCGATGTTTCCAAGTGTACAAACAGTACAGCTACTGTGCCCGATTTCTACCGGAACAATCGGATCTTTACGGTCACGGACTGCTTCAATGAAATTGATCTGGTGAGGAATTTTTGTTTCGTAAGGTCCGGTATCGCCTTCAGCTTTTGCAGGTGGCAGGAATTTATCGTCAGAGGCCAGGAAATGTCCGCGTGATACTTCTATCCAGCCATCTTTTCCTGTGAATTTCACCCCTTTTGTGTTTTTTTCATCAAATGGTTCTGACGTCATAACCACACCATTGGCATATTTAAACTGCATGAATTCTGTTCCGTCGCCAACCGGTGATGCTTCAACCGGACCGTTTCTGTCCATTCCAAGCCCCCACTGTGCAATATCGAACATGTGAGCGCCCCAGTCGGTAGTAAATCCGCCGCCCATTTCCTTGTACCAGCGCCAACCGCCCCAGAATTGTTCGTTTTGTTCGGGTTCAATGGTGATGGGTGGATCTAACTGAGCATTATAATGAATTGGAGTGGGTAATGAACCCAACCAAAGGTCCCAGTTCAAATCAGCAGGTAATGTTTCTTCTGGAAGATCATAAGGTTTTGGCGGAGCGCCTACATAGGCATTCACTTTTTCGATAACTCCCAGTTTACCATCCTGAACCAATTTAACAGCGTGCTGGAAGTTGGGGTCTGAACGCTGTTGGCTGCCAACGGCAAGTACTCTGTTGGTTTCGCGCACCACGCGGCGTAGTTCCTGCCCTTCCTTAATGGTAAAGGTCATTGGTTTTTCGAGGTAAACATCTTTGCCGGCTTTACATGCGGCAATGGCTATCATTGCGTGTGAATGGTCGGGTACGGCAATCACAACTACATCGATATCAGGGCGACTCAAAATATCCTGGTATTTTTCGTAGGTCTGAACTTCAACCTGTTTGCCTGCTTTTTCATAGAAGGCTTTTACACGTTTTTCAAATCGCTGACGTTTTACACCGTAAACATCACATCCGGCAATTACTTTAACTCCCGGTATTTGAAGGAATCCGTTTAGCAGAAACATTGACTGTTGCCCCATTCCTATGAATCCAAGCTTTAAATCAGTATCGGCCACTTTTTGTTTGCAACTTGCGAGCGGCGAAAATATTGCTACTCCTGCCATGCCGATGGCAGCTGTTCCTAAAAATTGTCGTCTCGAAACTCCTTTTTTTTGTTGTTCTTCCATTTGATTAATTTATATGTGTTAGTTGGAATAATTCGGTTTAATGGAGGTAAAAGTACCGATTTGAACTAATTCGGCAAAGTAAAAAAACGATTTCTTTATTTTATTGATATTGCAAAGCAATAAAAAATCTGGATTTACAGCGATTTTCTTGCATTTCATGTCGGTTTAGAACGATTTTTTTTGATTTTTGTCATATAATCCCAATCGCCAGAACTATGGATAAATATATACAATTACTGAAATCGCTTATTTCGGTGCCTTCATTCAGTAAAAATGAACAGGATGCGGCTCATTTGATCCGTCAGTTTTTGGATCACTCAGGAGTAAAATACAATTTTAAGGTAAATAATACCTGGACCGGAAATCGCCATTGGAAAGACGGCCTCCCGGTGATTTTGCTGAATTCGCATATAGATACGGTGAAACCAGCAGGCGGCTATACTCGTGATCCGTTTTCTCCGGATGTGGAGGATGGCATTTTATATGGGCTTGGAAGCAATGATGCAGGCGGGCCTTTGGTGACGCTTCTGGCTGTATTTATGCATTTCAACGAATTGGACAATCTTCCGTTTAACCTGATTTTCGCGGCTACGGCAGAAGAAGAAATTTCAGGAATGAATGGGCTTGCCAGCATTTTGGATGAACTGGGCCCTTTTAATCTGGCAATTGTTGGCGAACCTACCAAAATGCAAATGGCCATTGCTGAAAAAGGATTGATGGTGCTGGATTGTACCGCTTACGGAAAATCTGGTCATGCGGCTCGCGAAGAAGGAGAGAATGCCATTTACAAAGCCATTGCTGATATTGAAAAGCTCAGAAGTTATCGGTTTGAGCAGATTTCAGCTATTCTGGGTGCAGTAAAAATGTCGGTCACCATAATCAATGCGGGAACTCAGCACAATGTGGTTCCCGATACCTGCTCTTTTGTGGTTGATGTGCGGACAAACGAATATTATTCCAATCAGGAAGCATTTCAGACCATCAACAAATTGATTGATTCGGAAGTAAACCCCCGTTCATTCAGGTTAAATTCTTCAGGAATTTCAGCTGATCATCCGATTGTTCAGCGTGCAATTAAACTGGGATTGAATTATTACGGTTCGCCTACCACTTCCGATCAGGCTGTGATTCCATATCCATCGGTTAAAATCGGACCTGGTGACAGTGCCCGCTCTCATACTGCCGATGAGTATATTTTGATTTCGGAAATTGAAGCCGGGTTCAGGATATATGTTGATTTATTGACCGATCTGGCTATTGCATAAAAAGAAGAAAGACCTGCACTCTGACAGGTCTCTCGAAAAATTAAAAGCATACAACTTAATTGGGATCGAACTAAAATCTGGTCAAAAAGGTTAAACTTGTTGCTAATCGTTTACTGAATAAGCCATTTCGTTTTGTTGTGAAATATCGAGACCGGCAATTTCTTCTTTCTGAGTAGCTCGTATTCCAAAGAATTTATCAACAATTTTAAAGATAATATATGTCATTACTCCTGAAAATACCATGGTTGTAACTGTGGCAATTAACTGAATCCAAAGTTGTTTTGGGTTTCCATAGAACAATCCGCTGTAAGAAGATTGAATGGCAGGTGTAGCCAGCAAACCGGTTGCGATTGCACCAATAATCCCTCCGATTCCATGTACACCAAATGCATCAAGTGAATCGTCATATCCCAATTTGTGCTTCACAACCGAAACCATAAAGAAACAGGCTAAGGCAACCAAAACGCCGATTACAACAGCTCCCAATACTCCAACAAAACCCGCCGCAGGAGTAATGGCAACCAAGCCCGCAACAGCACCTGTACAGATGCCAATAACAGTAGGTTTTTTGTTTATCGTCCAATCGAGTAATGCCCAAGTCAAAGCGGCAGTTGCTGTTGCAACATGAGTTGAAAGGAATGCACTGATGGCCAATCCATCAGCAGCCAAACCACTTCCGGCGTTAAAACCAAACCATCCGAACCAAAGTAATGCAGCTCCAATAACGACCAAAGGAATATTGTGTGGCGCTGTTGGATGGTTGTTGTAATTTCTACGGTTACCAATCATTAATGTCATGACCAACGCTGCAATACCGGCATTGATATGAACCACTGTTCCTCCGGCAAAATCGAGCGCACCCATTTTGAATAACCAGCCATCGGCTGACCACACCCAATGTGCAACAGGATTGTAAACAAAAATGGCCCATAAAACTGAAAAGATGAGAAATCCGCGGAATTTGATTCTTTCGGCATACGCTCCGATGATGAGCGCAGGAGTAATTACTGCAAACATACATTGAAACAATACAAATGAAAGGTGTGGAATACGGGCGGTTGCCTGCGAAATATAA
This sequence comes from Bacteroidales bacterium, assembly GCA_038248385.1. Lineage (GTDB taxonomy): Bacteria > Bacteroidota > Bacteroidia > Bacteroidales > Prolixibacteraceae > Aquipluma. Next base: position 44,085 of record JBBRXN010000016.1, on the reverse strand, counting down.
TATGGGCTCACATCATTGATACCGATTCCATTCAGAAATGCCCAGTCGAATCCTCCAATAAATGGTGCCAATGCCCCACTTGAAGAGCCAAACGAAAGACTGTATCCAAAAAATACCCACTCGAGCGTGATTACTGCCGTTAAAATGAAACACTGCATCAAAATGTTCAGAACGTTTTTCTGACGCACCAATCCGCCATAAAACAGTGCGAGACCGGGAATAGTCATCAACATAACCAAGGCCGTTGCAACGATCATCCATGCAGTATTTCCAAAATCAATATAGGGAGTAGGCGCAGGTGCTGCCGCAGCAGTTTCCTGAGCAAAAAGGACAGTGGGGGCGATTAATCCAAGTAATGCCATCCCGGCATATTTTATTTTTTTCTTCATGATTTTCCTCTTAATTATTTGCGATCAGTGGAAGTTATTTGTTGTAGAGTGATTCATCACCCCGGTCTTTGGTGCGGATGCGGATGGATTGAGCAATATCGCTTACGAATATCCTTCCATCACCGCTTTCGCCCGTATAGGCCGATTCGAGAATGGCATTGATCGATTTTTCGAGATTGATGTCCCGGACAACAAATGAGATGCAGATACGTGCGATCGAATTTACATCATAAGCAATACCTCTGAATATTAGCCCCTGTCGTGCGGTACCTTGTCCTTTTACTTCCCACCAGGAAAGAAAGTCAATGTCTGCATCATGTAATGCTGCACGCACTTCTTCAAACTTGGTTTTTCTAATGATGGCTTCAATTTTCTTCATAACAATTAAATTTTTGAGTTAATAAAACAGGAATGGGTAGTTCCTGATAGATCAATGATTATTTATGCGATCAAAAATATTAAAAAATAGAAATGATGCGTAAAAATATAGGGCAAAATAAAGAAAAGATATATAAAAAATTAACATTAGATATAAAAAATGGGGTATGTGATATAAAAAAGCAATAATTTGTTTTGTGATACCTGTTTTTGATTATTCAGGTAATTGGTATTGAAATGTGCTAAAAAGAAAGAGAGGCCTGTCCCCCAACAGTCCCCTCTTCTTGAAAAACAACAAATCTAATTGTTGAAGAAATATTTAATTGTAAGCACTTTCTCCGTGTTCGTAAATGTCCAGTCCTTCTTCTTCCACACGTTTCGGAACTCTCAGACCAACGGTTGCTTTTAATATTTTGAAGAGTACAAATCCGGTAAGGAAAGCCCAGGCAGCAACAGTTACTACACCAATTAGCTGTGAAACAAGTAAGGATGTTCCGTGACCATAAAAAAGGCCTCCTGATTCAGAGAATAATCCAACCATAATGGTTCCCAAACCTCCGCAGATTCCATGAACTGAAACAGCGCCAACCGGATCGTCAATGCGAAGTGTGTTGTCGATAAAAGTTACAGCATAAACCAAAACAGTTCCGGCTATTAAACCGATAAATATTGCTCCTGAAGCAGTGACGGCATCACATCCGGCAGTAACAGCAACCAGACCAGCCAGGGCGCCGTTCAATGCGAAACTCAAACTTGGTTTTCCCCAACGTATCCAGCTGATTCCCAGTCCGGCTAAAGCTCCGGCTGCACCTGCCATGTTGGTCGTGATGAAGATATGAGAGATTGCTGTTGCATTGGCTGATCCTGAGGCTGCTAATTGCGATCCGGGATTAAATCCGAACCAACCTAACCATAAGATGAAAACACCAAGCGTTCCGTAAGGAATGTTATGACCTGGTATAGCGTTTACTTTTTTACCATTGTATTTTCCCAACCTTGGCCCCAAAGCAAGCGCTCCGGTTAATGCAATCACTCCCCCTACCATGTGAACAACCGTTGACCCGGCGAAATCGTGGAAAGGAGTTGATAATTGTGATAGCCATCCACCTCCCCAGATCCAGTGACCTGAAACCGGATAAATTATGGCTGAGATGACCAATGAATATAGAAGATAGGATTTAAATTCTGTGCGTTCGGCCATCGCTCCTGAAACAATAGTAGCGGCAGTGGCTGCAAATACTGTTTGGAAAATCAGGAAAGCTTCAGCAGGAATTGCTCCAGTCCAACCGTTCTTGAAAAACAAGTCAGGTGACCCAATAAATCCGCCAAGGTCAGTTCCAAACATCAATCCAAAACCAAGTGCCCAGAAGATAATTGCACCTACTGCAAAGTCCATCAGGTTTTTGTAAAGAATATTCACTGTATTTTTTGAGCGTGTAAAACCGGCTTCAACAAAGGCAAATCCGGCTTGCATAAAGAAAACCAGCGCTGCTGTGATCAGAACCCATACAGTATCTATCGATCTAGCCATGTCCGCTGCGGATTGGGCTAAAGTTGTAAGTGTTATTTCGTCCATGATAAATAATTTTTCAGTTGTTTTTAAATTTCTTTGCCTTTGATAAAAAGTGATTCATCTCCAAATTCTCCTGTTCTGATCCGGTACGATTCTTCAATTTTAGAAACGAATACCTTTCCATCACCAATTTCGCCGGTTCTTGCAGCAGTCATGATAGCCAGTACTGTTTTTTCAACGTTCTTGTCGCGAACAATGATAGAGAGGATGGTGCGTTCAATGGTACTCGTGTCGTAAACTACTCCGCGATACATCCGTTCTTCCCTGGTCTGCCCGATTCCGCGCACATCCCAGAAGGAAAAAAATTCTATACCAACTTCGTTGAGCGCCTCTTTCACTTCATCGAATTTTGTTTTGCGTATAATTGCTTCAATCTTTTTCATTTTTATAAGTTTTTGAATTATATATTAAACTTTTTTGGGTCTTTATAAAGAAAATCCTACAACCAGAAATAATTGATTCCTTTCAGGATTGAAAATAACCTGTCCGGTAACAGGGATTGAAAAGCTGTCAGTTACTTTAATTACCTTGCCTGTGCCTATACCGACATTACAAACCATAAATTTTCCATCTGATGTATGCCACCCGTCGCCTGCTCCAACAGTAACATTGAAATTTTTGAAAGCATAAGCAGCCTGGAAGTATTTGTCTTTACCAGCTGATGCAGGAAGTGGGGCTTTGTTTAATATGTAATTTGCACTTAAACTTAGTCCTCCCTTTGTAAAGCCTAAGTTGACCTCGTATGCATTTGCTGAATCTGCAGAAAATGAACCTCCGAGGTGAGGATAGTAGTAGTCAGTCATTCCAAAGCTCAATCCAAATGGTAAGGTGTAAGAAAAATAAGGATCGACTTCTGTATATCCCAATGCATCAAACGAACCCCAGACTCCAATTGTCAAGCCTCCCGAATTAAATTTTACTGAAGGCTGAAATGCCGGACCAGTTCCAAATTTTGTGCCTCTCCAGATGTAATTACTGTAAAAGTCAGCTCCTGCTGTAAAAGGAGAACTCTTTACTTCACTTGTTTCTTCCTGTGCATTTACATTCAAAGCGCAAATCGCCAGAAGTGTAAAAACGATGAGGGAAATGTTCTTTTTCATGATACTTAATTTTTAGGGTTAAACTTTAATTTGTATTTATTTTCTATTTGGTTCTATTTATAAAGGGGGGCTTTCGATAAATAACTAATTTTTTAGAGATACCCCCTTTGTTTGATATGCTTGGTCAAAAGTATTTATATTTTCAAAAGTTAATGTAGTTTAAATAGGGGGTGAGTGTGAATTAAAGTTAAATTAACAAACGAAATAGATAAAAAATAAGGGGTGTAGAGATAAAAAATACATAAAAAATAAGAATTTGTTTGAAAAATGGGGGGTGTTAGCAGAAAATAGTAATAAATGATATTTTAATTTATCAATCTAATGCTTTGTAAACCAAATAGTCTCGTAAATATAAAATAATATATCAAAACGATAGAGTTAATGTCAATAAAATAGAATATAGATATTAATAGTGCTTATATTGAAGTAATGAGTAAATATTGTATAAATTTTTGTTTTTGGTGTCATCAATGTTTTTTATAATTGAAAATCTGAAAAAGCAGAAGTTATCCCTTCAATTATCACTTCCGTTTTTTTTTGTTTTAATTACCTGTACTCCAATGCGCCAAAATCAGTTTTATTATATTTGCAATCTTTTCTACAACAAATAGTAACATACCTACCATACATGAGGCAGCAGTTGTCAGGATTTTTAAAGTACTTTCTTTTCTGGATGATTTTTTTCTGGCTTGCCAAGGCATTGTTCCTGATATGGAATTTTGAAATTACCAGTCAGTTGTCAAATGGAGAGATTTCAGGAATATTCTGGCATGGTTTAAAAATGGATATTTCAACTTCATGTTATCTATTATTGATACCTGGCTTACTGCTTGCCTTACGTGTTTTTTTTCCTTCAGGACTTGTTAATCGGTTTATTCGGATATATACCCTGATTTTTCTGATTATTTCATCCATATTAATAGTACTCGATTTGGGTTTGTTCCCACATTGGGGAACCCGGGTGAATGTGACTGTATTTAATTATCTCAACGATCCGGTTGCTATTGGAGCATCGGTTTCGATGGGCGATGTCTTGTTGGGTTTGCTTATGGGTAGTAGCCTTGTTGCCGGCTTTTTATATCTTTTCAAGCGAATTTTTCCCGAAGGGGTGGTTTTAGGTGGAAAAATCAAATGGCAGGCATCGCTTCTCCAGCTTTTTATTGTGGCAACATTAATCATCCCAATTCGCGGGGGATTGGATACTTCGCCATTGAATCTGAGTTCAGTGGCATTCAGTTCAAAATTGTATGTCAATCAGGCTGCAAGCAATTATTTGTGGAATTTTGCCAAATCGGTTGAGAAGAGAAAAAGATTTTCCAATCCTTGCACATACATGGATAAGAATGAAAGTTTAAGGATATTTAATGAATTTCAAAAGCTGGATACTTTGGCTCATCGGCCTCAGCTTATAAAACTTAATCCGCAGAAACAACCGAATGTAATTCTGATTATTCTGGAAAGCTTCTCGAATAAAGTGATTGCCCAATTGGGCGGATTGCATGGAGTAGCACCCAATCTTGATTCTCTTTGCACAAAGAGTACGGTTTTTACTTCCTTTTATTCAACCGGGAACCGGTCCGATCGCGGTATATCGGCAGTTTTGGGCGGATATCCTTCCTTGCTGAGTACTTCTATCATGGTTTATCCTGAAAAATCGAATGGCTTAACTTTGCTTCCGGAGTATTTTAATCGGAAAAACTACAATACCTCATTCTATTATGGAGGCGACATCAATTTTTATAACCTGAAATCTTTTGTGCTGAAGGGCAATTATGCTAATTTGGTCACCAAAGCTGATTTTCCTTCTGAGCTGGGACAAATGTCGAAATGGGGAGTACCTGATGGTTATGTTTTTAAAAGGGCTACCGAAGATCTGAAATCGGAAAAGGAACCTTTCATGAAAACCATTTACACCATCAGCAGTCACCCGCCTTTTGATGTGCCGTTTTCGAAAATCCGGGGAAATTCAAACGAAGATAAATACCTGAATTCGGTGGCATATACCGATAGTTGTCTGGGTGCTTTTATTGATGCTTTGCGGAAATCGACTCTATGGGATAATACTTTGCTCATTGTGACTGCTGATCACGGAACCATGCAACCCGGCCCAACGGATATCATCGACCCGGCATCATACCGCATTCCATTGATTTGGACGGGTGGGGTGGTTGACTCGTTGCAGCGTATTGAAACCATTACCCAGCAGTGTGATTTTGGAACTTCACTGGTTCATCAATTGGGGTGGGAAGCTGATTCTTCACGTTTTTCAAATGACTTTTTTACCACTCATCCTCATGCATTTTATATGCTCGATTCGGGGTGGGGTTACGTTGTTCCTGAAGGATTTTTTTATTTTGATCAGAATAGCAACGATTTTATTTCGAAACCTTTGGATGGAAAATCGGTTGATTTAACTTTCCCCAAAGCATATATGCAAGTTTTGCACGATGATTTTATTAGCAGGTAAATAAAGACACACAAATGACACATCAAAAACAAAAAAGGATCTTCCTGATTATTAATGAATATGCCGGCCACCGGCAAGGTGCAAAAGCGGTAGAAACAGTGATACCATTTTTACACAAAAATAACTGTAAGGTAGAATTTGTCTATACAGATTGTCCCGGTCATGCCACAGAACTGGCTTCGAAAGCTTCTGCTGATGGTTTTGATCTGGTGGTTGCAATAGGCGGTGATGGAACGATGAATGAAGTTGCACAGGGATTGATTGGTACAAATACTCCTATGGGAATCATTCCAATGGGTTCTGGAAACGGATTAGCCCGCGAACTGGGGATTTCGATGGATATACGGAAAGCCTGCCTCACTTTGGTCAATGGCGCTGATCTTCAGATTGATGTTTGCCGGATGAACAACCAACGGTTTCTTTGCACCAGCGGAATTGGTTTTGACGCCCAGATTGCTGATAAAATGAGTAAGGCTTCATCACGCGGTTTTTTACGATACATTCAGTTGGTGATTCATGAAAGTATTTTTCACAAATTGCTGAATGTTAAAATGAAGATCGACGGCAAATCATTTGAGGAATCTGTTTTCCTGATCACTTTTGCCAATGCCTCGCAATTTGGAAACAACGCATTTATTGCACCTGAGGCAAGCATGACCGATGGATTGATTGATGTGATTGTAGTAAAACCTTTCAATAAAATATGGTTGCCTGTTTTCGGTTTGGCATTATTTACCAAAATTATACCTAAACTACCATTCGTTGATTGCTATAAGGCAAAAGAGGTTGAGTTGGAATTTGCCGGCACTTCTATTTTTCATTTCGATGGTGAGCCCGGACAGCTGGAAGTTCCGGCGAAAATAGCGATTGATAATAAGAAGATTTGGGTGAGATGCGGTAATTAGAAGGGAATCCAAATTATGGATTGTCTATCCAATTCTCGATTTGAATGTTTTCCATTCTCTCGAATTCCTTTACGTTTCGGGTTACAAGAGTCATATCATTTACAATGGCTGTTGGACCAATAAATAAGTCTAAATCGCTAATTATTGTACCTTTTGATCTTAACCTTGCTTTCTCCTTACCATAGATTCTTATTGAATCAAAAATCGGAATAATTGTTATTTTTTCGGCAAATTTCTCCACTACTCTAATATTCTGTTCCTTTTTTTTGACTCTTCTCTGCTCCATAAATTAATTAAGCAGGAGTGATTTCAGAAATTGAAAATTTTCGAAATCCAATTTGTTCAAACTTGTTTTTAAGGTCGAATTGACCTTTGAAATAATAATTGCAAATGTTCGTATCAAGTAAATAATCCATTAGAATTCTTCTATTTCATTGATATTAACTCTATCACAACGAATTTCATTAAATATTTCTTCAGCGCTTTTCTCATCATCCCAGGCACCGAAAGATGAAGAAAAGTCAAATTTATCAATTGATTTATCATCAATTGAGGCAAAAAGTTTGATTATAAAGTCTTTTTTTGTCTCTTTATCCCAGTTTTTCATAAATATCAAATAACTATTTGCTATTTTTCTTTCTTTTAGACCGTATCTTTCTTTTAAATCTTCAACTGATTATAGGTCTTCTTGGTCTTTCAAATAATCAAAAGATTTAGATTCAGATATGATTTTTTGGATTTCTTCCTGAATAATCTTGTCATCAATTTTACTCAATAAAAAATCAGTAAAGTCATTTGCCTCTTTTATCTTTATATCAGGTAATTGCCTTATTTTATCGATGGTTATATCAATTAAAACTTGTTTGTTCATAATTTTAAATTTTCACAAAATTACAAATTTATCTATCAGAAACTCTTTCATTATTAATTTCACAATGAACCTATTTGATTTTTTTTACCTTCGTGTATATCAATTCCCTAAAGATGAAAAAAATATACCTCTCCGCATTGTGTGTTTGCCTTTCGTTAGGTCTTTTTTCCCAAACTGAAAAAAAGGAAGAACTGATCAAAAAAAACTGGAATTTTGGCGCTCTGCCTACCATCACGTTCGATACCGATCTTGGTTTCCAATATGGTGCGTTGGTTAATCTGTACGATTATGGCGATGGTTCCCGCTATCCGAAATACAATCAATCCTTATATTTTGAAGTTTCGCGTTTCACTAAAGGCAGTGGTATAAACAGGTTTTATTACGATTCTGATCGGTTGATCAAGGGATTGCAAACTTCGGTTGACTTGAGTTACCTATCTGATCAGGCTTATGATTTTTATGGGTTTAACGGTTATGATGCCGTTTATCAGCCTGATTGGATTGATGATACAAAAACAGCCGATATTTATAAAACACGTATGTTCTACAAATACGACCGGAAATTATTCCGATTTAAGGTTGACCTTCAGGGAAAATTATCGGGCGATCATATTCGGTGGATTAGCGGGTTCAATCTGCAAAATTTTGCTATTAAAAGTGTAAACCTGGAAAAACTTAATAAAGGCAAAGAGGGAAGTGATGTTTTGCCTGATGTTGATGGTTTGTTTGAACGCTATCAACAGTTGGGAATTATTTCGGCAAAAGAGGCCGATGGTGGTTTTGTGCCGACTGTTAAAGGTGGAATTGTTTATGATACCCGCGACAACCGGCCCAACCCAATGAAGGGGATATGGACGGAAGCGGTATTGGAAGGCGCTCCTGAATTTTTAGGCGCTGAAAGTTCGTTTGTAAAACTTAGTTTGATTCACCGCCAATATTTCACCATTGTCCCGAAAAATCTTTCGCTTGTATATCGACTGGCCTACCAGGCAACAGTAGCAGGTCACACACCATTCTATTATCAGTCACAGGTAATTACTTCCGTTTTAACCGGTGCGCTTTCTGAAGGCTTGGGCGGGGCTAAAACCTTGCGTGGAATATTACGGAACAGAGTTGTTGGCGATGGCTTTTTTTATGGAAATTTGGAAATGCGTTGGAAATTTGTACGGTTCAACTGGATTAAAAACAATTTCTATCTTGGCCTTAATGCGTTTACCGATTTCGGTAAAGTGACCAAAAAGATTGATATTCCTCAAAATATCCTTACCTCGATGAATACTGATTATTATAAGGCGAATGCTGAGAAATTCCACTCTTCGTATGGTGCCGGGTTGCGGATTGCGATGAACGAAAATTTTGTGATAGCCATTGACTATGGAAGGGCAATCAATGAGCAGGATGGAACTTCAGGAATGTATATTGGGCTGAATTACCTGTTTTAGATCTTGAACTTTAAACCTGAAACTTGAAACTGCCTAATATCCCGGATTTTGGCTCATTCTGGGATTCAAGTCCAGTTCATCCTGAGGAATCGGGAATATTTCGTTGATGTTTTTCCGGAACTGGGCACCTTTACCGGTTTTCCATTTGGCTGCAAACTGGTGAAAATGAGTCTCGGGTTCTCCCCAACGGATGATATCGTAAAAACGTTTGTTTTCCATGGCCAGTTCAACCCGTCTTTCATGCCTGATGGCCATCCTGAGTGTTTGTTGATCATTGGTGGTCACATCAGGAAGAAGATTTTCGCGGTTATTATTTGCTTCCCAATAATTGTAATTCAGAAAATCGTAGTTTTCGTATTGGTTTTTTAATACCTGATATTTGTTGACATTTTTGAATGATACTTTTTTGTCGATGGCACTGCTTCCACGTGCTCTTCGGCGTATCTGGTTAAGCGATAATTGCGCTTCCTGAAGTTCTCCGTTTTCGCAGGCAGCTTCGGCATGAATCAACAGAACCTCGGCGTAACGTATTGTTTTCAGGTTAAATGGGGCATCTGAAGCATCGAAACCTACACGTTCAGAAGGAGTTAAGAATACTTTTCTGGAATGTAAATGCGAAGGGCTGTACTGATTAAACTGAACTTCGCCTTCGAAAATATCCCCATCAAACAGAATAGTATGCACCAGACGCGGATCACCTGCTTCAAATTCATTCAGCAAATCCAGTGTCGGGCAATTAAAACCCCAACCGCCGGCATTGCGGCTCCTGCAAAAAACGGGGATGACTGTTCCTTCATTCTCATCGCCCCATCCGGTATTGGTTGAAATATGCGGTACTTCAAAAACCGACTCAACACCGTAGTCAGTTTTTTGAATTTGGAACAAATTCTGAAATTCAGGTTCAAGGCTGTATTCTCCGGAAAGAATTACTTCTTTGGCTTCTTTTTGCGCTTCTGCCCATTTCTTCTGAAAAAGGTAGGCATTGGCAAGAAACGTTTGTGCTGTTCCTTTAGTTATCCGTCCCAGGTCACTTTTCAGGTATTGAGATTTTAATGGCAGATGTTCTTTTGCAAAAATTAAATCCTCTTCGATCTGATGCCAGATGGCAACTTTCGATGATTTTGGAAAATGGTATTCATCGGGTGAAAGCGTTTTTATGACCAAAGGTACTTCACCAAAAATATTCACAAGGTAAAAGTAAAAATGAGCTCTGATAAATCGGGTTTCAGCAATCAGCCGGTCTTTGAGTTGCTCATCCATTTTAATTTTTGCAATATGGGTTTCGGTATTGTTGGTATGGTAAATGGCTGTAAAACATGTATTCCATAAGCTGCGACACGATAAATTATCGGAGCGGCTGCGAAAATATTCCAGGTCTTTTACGAATGGCCGGTCGTTGTCTGATTCCCCTCCTTTTTCAGCATCATCTGAAGCAATGTCACCAAATTCAAATTTATTGACTTCGAAATCATACGCCTGAAAATAGTTGTAAACGGCTGTTACTGCCTTAATGGCATCATCCTGAGTTTTATAAAAATTATCAGTTGTTTGTACAGCAAGCTGGGGCTTGTCGATAAAACTTTCGCTGCATGAACTTCCAAGCATCACGAAAAATAGTATGTAAATCCATTTTTTCATTTTCAGAATTTTAAACGATCATTTTCTGCGTTGTATTCTGTTTTAAAACCTGACACTTAAACCGGTCAGTATTGTTCTGGCCTGCGGATATTTTGCAAAGTCGATTCCTGAATTCAGCGGACTTCCTGTCAAATCAGCCAGTTCGGGGTCCAGACCACTGTATCGCGTAAAGGTGAACAGGTTTTGTCCACCAATATAAAAACGGACGGAGGAGATTGCAAGTTTCCGGCAAAACCGTTTCCCCAAATTGTAACTGAGCTGGAGATTCTTGATCCGGAGAAATGATCCATCCTCTATGTACCATGACGAGGCGCGAAGGTTATTGTTTGCGGTACTGGCCGAAATCATGAATTGGGAATTTGAGGTACCTTCGCCATGCCAGGCTTTTTGCAGCATATCGGCAGGAGCATTGAAATACCCTGTGTTCTGGTGAGTATAGTATTTGAAAACATTGAAAATATCATTGCCTTGCACGCCCTGCAAAAAAATGCTGATATCAAACTGACGGTATTCCGCAAAAAAAGTCAGTCCATAAGTAAAATCAGGATGTGGGGAGCCGATATAACCACGGTCTTCTCCGGTTATTTTGCCGTTGCCATCTAAATCTCTGAACTTAAAATCCCCGGGTCTGGTTAGTATATCCTGATAGTATTCTCCTTCGGCAGAAAGAGCATTGGCCGTATTAATTTCTTTTTGATTCTGAAAAACTCCTTCAACAAGGTACCCGAAGAACTCGCCGATGGGATGCCCAACCATAGTTTTGGTAGTGTAACCTAAACGTTGTTCACCACCCATAATTGGTTCGCCGCCACCTAATGAAAGAATTTTATTGTGGTAGGTTGAAACATTCATATTTACACTGTAATTCAAATCTTTCCATTTGTTTCGGTAGGTGGTGTTGAGTTCAAATCCTTTGTTCTGAACATCACCGGCATTGGTCCATGGAGATCCTGGCAGGCCGGTTGATAGCGGAACCGGAAGCCGCAACAGCATATTCTTTGTTTTTTTGTTGTACAAATCGATACTTCCTGAGAGTTTGTTCCTGTAAAAATTAAAATCCAGGCCGAGATTGGTCGATTCTGTGGTTTCCCAGGTCAAACCCGGATTACCGATGTTGATAGGGGCGTATCCCTGTATCAGTGTTTGTCCGAATAAATATCTTCTGGAATTTCCGCCTGCAATAAGTGTCCTGAAGGCATTGTCAGAAATATTCTGATTCCCTACCTGTCCCCAGCCCAATCGTATTTTTAGGTCATCCACATTCCTGGAAAGGCTGCTTTCAGTGAAAAATTTTTCACTCGAAATACGCCAGCCAATAGAGAGTGAAGGAAAGTATCCCCATTTTTCGCCTTGGGTAAATTTTGAGGATCCATCAGCCCTCACCGAACCAGTGAACAAATATCTGGAATTGAAAGAATAGTTGATACGGCTTAGATATGAAATAAGGGCATAATCAGAGACTTCGCCTGAAACATTTGGATCAGTCGTTGCAGCGCTTAAATATCTCAGGTAATCATCATTTCCAGGGACATTGCGTTTCGAGGCCTGCACGATATCGAAGTTGCCGGCTTCAGTGGTCATCCCAATCAAGGCAGTAAAATCCTGGTTGTTTTTGAAAGTATGCTTGTAGGTCACCATATTTTCGAATACCCAGTCGAAATTTTTACCTGATTCTTTGGTCACCCGGTTGATGTCGTTTTTCGAGTCGGAATCCATCCAATAGGTTGGCAGAAAATTTTCAGAGTCTGATCGTCGGCTATCCATTCCATAAGTCGATCGAAATGAAAAGTCTTTGGTTAATTGGTACTGAAATGCAATGTTTCCGAAGAAGCGAAGTTGAGTCCATTTATTCAACGAACGTCCGATTTGCGCTACCGGATTGTATTTGTTACTGTAAATTGATTCGTACCATTTCGAGAATTCGCCGTATTGAATTCGAATCGGATCATATACCGGCCTTTCGCCACCGGAAGTAATCGGATCGAGAACAATGGCAGTAAAAACAATTCCGCCGTCAAGGTCGTCTTCGAGTATGGTGAGTCTCCTGGCATTGCTGATATTGGCGTTAAACGATATTTTAGCTCTTTTCGATAAATTGTATTCATTGTTGACCCTGAATGTAATGCGGTCGAATTCAGAACCTTTGATGGTCCCATCCTGGTTTAGTGAGGAAATACTCATTAAATAACGGTTTACATCATTTCCTCCTGAAATGGAAAAATGATGGTTTTGAACCACCGCCTGACGTGTGATAAGTTTCCACCAATTGGTGCCACCCGAAAATGTGTTAGGGTCATTAAATTCTTCGATGTAATTGTAGGAGCCCGCACCTTCACTTTCCCTTCCGTTTTTAACTGCCAGGTTGTGAATCGTTGCGAATTGTTTGCTGTCGCCCATTTCCGGATTTTTCCATACCTCGTTGATGCCAATGTATGAATCGGCAGTAATAATCGGACTACCGGGTTTCCCTTTTTTTGTATTGATCAAAATTACTCCGTTGGCGCCCCGGTTTCCATAAATGGCAGTTGCTGATGCATCTTTCAGTATTTCGATATTATCAATGTCTCCCATGTTCAGGAAACGAATATCATCGGTCGGAATACCATCAATCACAAAGAGTGGATTGTTGTTATTTACCGTACCTATTCCCCTGATTCTCACAGAAGTTCCTCCTCCGGGCGAACCTGATGTCGAGGTGATCAACACTCCGGCAGCTTTTCCCTGAAGCGCCTGATCGATACCTGTGACCGGCATACGGCGCACCCCATCCATTTCGATAGAAGTAATTGCCCCGGTCAGGTCCGATTTTCGCTGATCTCCGTAACCCACCACAACAACTTCATCAACATCTATTATCTCGGGTTCGAGTTTCACATCAATCTGATGTTGCTTGCCGATAAATATTTCCTGCTTTTTCATTCCTATGTACGAAAACCCAAGAGTATCAGCATTCAACGGAAGCTCAATCTGGTAAAATCCATGGCGGTCGGTGATTGTTCCGGTGTTGGTATTCTGAATTATTACCGTTACTCCGGGAATACTTTCGTTGTTGGTGCTGGTTACAAAACCTTTAACAGTGCGCGATAATTTGCCATTAAAATTTGACGCTGTGATTGTTTTATCCTGTGATAAAATAATATGCCTGTCAACTATTTCATAGCGGAAAGGCGAATTGGAGAACAATTGGTCGAGTACTTCGCGGATAGAAGCATTACGGATTTGAATTGATGTTTTTGGAGTCAGGTTGATGCTGGATTGTTCATAGAAAAAACGAAATCCGCTTTGTCTTTCAATTTCGGCAATAATACGTTCAATCGGGGTATCTTTGAAATTCAGGGAAATGGATTTTTCCTGTGAAAATATCTTCCCGGAAAATAGAATGAAGAAAATGGATACCAGAAGTTTTACTCTCATAAACGCAGAAGTTTCCAACCAAAAAATGCTTCTGTAAATATGAACTTTTTTTTTAAGAATTGATTAACTCAAAGACTGATTAATCAGAATTGGCAATATTCCGGGAGCCGATTTATGGGAAAGTTTTAGAAACAAGTAGAAATCGCTTATTTTCTTCGGATGATTATTTTATTCCGCTCGGTGATATAGTCGATTGGTTCAGTAGTTGATCGTTTGAAGATTTCGAGAATGGTATAAATGTTATCATCAACTTTAAAATCGCCCGTATATTTTTTATCTTTTAAGGATTCATCCTGAAACGAAATTTCGACATTGTAAATACGTTCAATCCGTTTGGCGAGTGTTTCAAATTTTTCGTCTTTAAAAACAAATTCACCCTTCATCCAATAGGTATAAAATTTGGTATCAACCTGATTTTTGGTCATCAGATTACTTATTTTGTCATAAGTTGAACTTTCACCAGGACTGAGTATGTTTTCAACAGCAGGACTTTCATTTGACCGGATGGTAACTTTTCCAGAAACCAAGGTCGTTTCGATGAATTTATCGTTTGGATAAGCGCTGACATTGAATTTAGTTCCCAAAACCCGGATACTTATATCAGATGTTTGAACAACGAAAGGCACTTTGGCATTGGGTTTAATTTCAAAAAAGCCTTCGCCGGTCAATTCTACTTTTCGAATTTTATTATTGAATTCTTTCGGGTAAACCAGTTTACTGTTGTTGTTTAGCCAAATACGGCTTCCGTCAGGTAAAACAACTTCCGATTTATTTCCTTTTGGAACTGAAATGGTGCAAAATTCGCTTCCGGAGCTTTCGTTCGAAATGTAATAAGAGGCCAGATAGCCAAACGAAATGATAAAAATAACAATTGCGGCATACTTAACAAACTGATTAACCTGGAAGGAAATTTTTCGAACTCTGGATTGCGATAGAGTTCCTTCCGCGAACTTAATACGGTTAATCAACTTGTCGTACGCCGCAATTGCTTGCGAATTGTTTGTTTGATCTTGTTTGTGGTACCAGAGTTCTTTTAATTGAAAATATACTTGCTTGTTTGTGGTCTCTGCATTAAGCCAATCATTGAATGCTTTTTCCTCTTCTGTGGAAACTTCACCCTCCAATAACTTCCGTCCTATTATACTCCAAATGGTTTCCATGGTTTTCTGAAATTCATAGTTAAAGACAAGATGATAGGGAAAATCTACCAGTTGATTGTCGCATATTTTTTAGATTTTTTTTCTGTAGTTTTGTAAAAAGCTGGAATAGAATAAGGTTAATATCTTCAGAAGTGAGGTCCTTTAAAATATGACTGAGCTTTTTTACAGCATTGGCGATGTGATTGTCAATGGTGTTGACCGAAATGTTCAGGATTTCGGCAATTTCCTTGTATTTCATCCCTTCAACCTTGGCCATCCGGAAAACCAGCTTGGTTTTTGGCGAAAGTTGGTTGATGGCCTGTTCTATTTCGTTACGGACTTCAGTAGTGAAAAAGGCTGTTTCAGGAGTTAGTTCATCTGCCTCAAACCTGACCAAAACATCGTCGAGCGAGGTATTTCTTTCTTTTCTGAATTTACTAAGGTAATTAAACGAAGTGTTTTTTGTTGAGATGAAAAAGTAGCTGGATAGATTGTTGATGTTTTTCAGTGTCGATCTTTTTTGCCATATATTCAGAAATACATCATTAACAGCTTCTTCTGCAAATTCAGACGAATGAAGGATTGAAAAGGCAAATTTGTAAAGCCGGTCGAAATAAGCCAGGTACAGTTCTTTAAAAGCCTGTTGGTCCGAATTCTGGCTTATTTTTTTACAGAGTGATTCGATGTGTTGGGTATTGTCCAATCCTTGAATTCTGTTAGTTAGTTTTTTTAGGGCATCACGAAGATACTTTATTTTAGTTTATCCTTGAAAATCTTCCTGAATTTTTCCAGTTTCGGAACAATCACAATTTGGCAATAGCCTTGAGTTGAATTATTGGCATAATAATCCTGATGGTAATTTTCAGCCTTATAGAATTTGTCGAAGGCTGTGATTTCAGTTACCACCGGTTTGTTGAACACATTTTCCCTGTTCAGTTCAGCTTTGTATTTTTCAGCAATTTCTTTCTGTTGAGGTGTGTGATAAAAAACTACCGATCGGTATTGAGTTCCCACATCGGCTCCCTGACGATTGAGCGTGGTCGGATCGTGCGTTTCCCAAAACACCTCCAACAGTTCGCGAAAGCTGATCACTGCCGGATCAAAGGTAATTTGGATCACTTCGGCATGTCCTGTCTCGCCGGTACAAACTTCTTTATAGGTCGGATTCTTTACTTTTCCGCCCGAATAGCCCGATTCAACGGTTTCAACACCTTTCAGGCTTTTAAAAATGGCTTCGGTACACCAAAAACACCCTCCGCCAAAAGTGGCAGTTTCTTTTTGTCCTGAACTTGTTATCTCTGTCATTGCGAAAAGGATTAATATGAAAAGGAATTTTGTCATTTTATTTGCTTTTCACTTCAAACATATTGGAAGGGAAAAAGTTGAGGGTGGAGAAGTTGTTGGTTTTTGGGATATCGAGTTTATAGTTCTTTTGTAAGATTTCCATTGATTAAACATAGAAAAGATTTATATTTGATCGTTGAAGTAAAAGAAATGAAAAAGATTTTAGTCTTCGTTATCATTTGTTTTATATCCTATCAATTAATTGGTCAAAGTGTTGGTGTATCGGCTGGATTGAATAGAAATCAATTTTATTATCCAGGGAAACAGGATATTCATACCTCGGCCACATATAACTATGATTATGGCTATTCAATGGGAATCAGCATTGAAGACCTAAAACTAGATTCACTTTCCATTAAACTCACCTTAGAGTTTTTTAACTATAATGGAAAGATCCATACTGAGAGCAGTGGATTGGGTGCTGGTAGTTCAACATCAGCTCAGGTTTCTAAAAATATCATTGGAATTGGGATTTATCCTTACCAATTGAGATTATTTCAGAAGGTTAAAATCTTATTTGGTGGTGAGATGAATGTTTTAATGAGCAATAAAACCTCAGGAACCATGTATTCATGGAGGATGACAGACAACCATCAATACGAATTTTCGGAGAGGGCAATAAAGAACATCAATGGAAATTTGAATTTCGGTTTAAGCAGCCAGGTTTGTTATTCTATTAAACTATTGAATAATTGGGTAATAGTACCCGAATATCAGTTTTATCTGGGATTGTCGAATGAGTTTAAAAATATCGAATTGCCTACAAAATCATTTCGTCACTATTTCAAATTGGGATTGACAAAAAAACTATAACGGATAGAACCTTCACGCGAATAACTTGGCCGGATTTTGTATCAGGATAGATAACCGATATATAGCATCTCCGTTTCCTTTTATTCCTCCTGAAAAGCGCCCCGTTCAAACTCGAGCACTTCCAGATCTTTGATTTCTTTCCCGTCAATCACAAATCTGACTGCTGTACAAACCTGGTGAATGCCTCTATTTCCGGCAGCTCCGGGATTGATGTGAAGCAAATGATATTTCGGATCGTACATTACTTTCAGGATATGTGAATGTCCGCAGATAAAAAGTTTAGGTGGTTTTCTCTCCAAAAGAGTTCTGATTCGTGTTTCGTATTTTCCTGGATATCCGCCAATGTGGGTCATTAAAACATCTACTTCCTCGCAAAAAAAACGTTGATCAACTGGAAACATGCGCCGCATAATGTGATCATCGATGTTGCCATAAACAGCCAGGAATGGCTTGAATGCCGAAAGTTGGTCAGCTGTTTCGGCATTGCCAATGTCGCCGGCATGCCAGATTTCATCAACCGGTTCAAAGAACCTGAAAACGCGGTTGCTCATAGTGCAGTGTGTATCCGATAATAAACCAATTTTCTTCATCGTGCAATTTTACGATTTATTTAACCAATTTCTTTGGTTGAAAGTTTGTAACTTTATATCAAATATAAAAGCCCGTTTCAATGAAAAAGATAATAGCACTTCAGCTCCTTCTTATCGCTTTATTCTTTTGTTGTTTTACTTCCTGCAAACAACATGTTAAAACCGATCAAGTTATTAACATCATGGAAGTTGATCCGGGATTCAGTACCTATATTGACGAATATTCGAGTGGCATTATTCCGGTGAATTCAACTTTTCGGGTGAAGCTAACCACAGCGGTTGCGACTTCCATCGAAAACAAAAAAGAGCCCATCGACCTGTCTAAGCTTTTCGTAACCGATCCTTCAATAAAGGGGGATTGTACCTATAATGAAGGAGTTTTTTCATTTAAGCCCAACGAAAACCTGAAAGAAGGGACCGAGTATAAGATCACTTTCTACCTGAAAAATGTGATGGACGTTCCGGCAAAATACGAAGAATTGAAGTTTAACACCTTTACCATGAAGCGCAATTTTTCGGTTTCAGTTGCTGGATTAAAAACAAACTCATCTGAGCTGAGTGGCCGGTATTCACTTCAGGGAGAGATACTTACTTCAGTACCTCTTCAGCCGGAAGAGGTGGAGCAAATTATTCAGGCTAAACAGGAAGGAAAGAAATTAGCTGTGCAGTGGGAACATATTGTCAGTGAAAACCGGCACCTTTTTTCGGTGATCGACATTCAACGAAAAGACGAACTTTCAAAAGTTGAACTTTCATGGAACGGGAAAGCAGTTGACGTAAACGAAAAGGGTGAAAGACAAATTGATATACCTGCCATGAATGATTTCAGGCTAATCAGTACACTTACCATTCATCAGCCGGAGCAACAAATTAAATTGATATTTTCAGATCCTCTCGACAACAGTCAGGATATGGAAGGATTGGTTGAATTGAGCACTGCCAGGGCTTCAGAAATAGCCGTGGATGGCAACCAACTGACTGTTTATGTTGGGGAACGGTTGACCGGTGAGTTTAATTTGATCATCGACAAAAACATACGCAATGCCAGCGGACAATCTCTTTCCATACTGACGGTTAAGAAAATTGATTTTCAATTGCTGAAACCTGCGTTGCGTTTGCCGGGGCGTGGGGTAATTATGCCTGACAATGGAGCGGTAATTTTTCCGTTCGAAGCCGTTAACCTGAAAGCTGTTGACCTTCGCATTGTGAAAGTTTTTCCTTCGAATATGATTAATTTCCTGCAAAACTCATCTTTGAGCGATACTTATGATATGAAGCGGGTGGGTAAACTGATTTACAGCAAACGCATTGATTTGGTGAGCAGTGAATTCATCAACCTGAACAAGTGGAATGCTTTTTCAATCGATCTTTCCAAACATATCAGCATCGAAAAGGGCGCAATTTACGAAGTGGAAATCGGGATGCAAAAAGCTTATTCGGTAACTGTTTGTTCCGAAAGCCCTGATAAAGGCGAGGATCAGACTTACGACAGCAACCGGGCGCTGGAAAAGGAAAAAGACTATTGGGAAAATCCGGAAACATGGAAAAATGATTACAATGACCGCTATTACGACTGGCGATTGCGCGAAAATCCCTGTTCACGGGCCTATTATACCAGCGACAGAAACATACAGCGAAATATTCTGGTCAGTAATATCGGACTTACCGCTAAAAAAGGAATTGCTGACGAAATTTTGGTGGTCTGCTCCGATATTCAAACGGCCATGCCGCTAAAAGGAGTCAAACTGGACGTTTATAATTATCAGCTTCAATCCATTGGAACGGGTGAATCGAATGAGGAGGGGTTTTGCACCATTCATTTAACGCAAAAGCCTTTTATACTAATTGCAGGTCAGAATGAACAAAAATCATATCTGAAATTAAACGATAACAGCGCTTTGTCGTTGAGTCAGTTTGATGTTGCCGGAGAGAAAGTTCAGGAAGGAATTAAAGCGTTTATTTATACCGAACGCGGCGTGTGGCGGCCCGGAGATTCCATTTACACTTCCGTTTTTATTGACGACAGATATGCCTCTTTGCCTGATAAACACCCGGTACTTTTCAAATTGATGAATACCAAAGGGCAAATCATTCAGGAACAAATACAAAACATCGATAAAAGGCGGTTGCTTACCTTTCGTACGGCTACTTCGCCGGATGCTGAAACCGGGATTTGGAAAGCTATTGTTTCCGTTGGAGGCGCCGGGTTCACCAAATATTTGCGTATAGAAACCATCAAGCCAAACCGTTTGAAAATCAATTTTTCGACCAAAAATGAACTGATCCGAAGCGAAGATCAACAGGCAACCGCCCTCATTGAATCGAATTGGCTGACCGGAATTAAAGCGCCGGAATTGCGAACCGTCGTTGACCTAAGTTTAAGGGCCGATAAGACGATATTCAGCAATTTTCCGTTGTTCTGTTTTGACGATGCCACCAAATCATTTAAATATGAAACGAAAACATTGATTGAAGGCAAATCGGACGAAAACGGGAGTCTGAAAGTCCCGCTTCAACTGGGCGCCATCAGCGATGCGCCGGGAATGCTGAATGCCGATTTCACGGTTCGTATTTTTGAACCCGGAGGCGACGCGAGTATCCGACAGTTCACCAAAAAGTATTCGCCCTTCAGCAAGTATGCCGGTCTTTTTATTGCCCGTGCCAACGAAAATAGCGGATACATTGAGGTTGATGAAAATACGACGATGAAATTAGTTGCCGTTGATCCTTCAGGAGAAGCCGTTTCAGACCAGCTTCAACTGATGATATACAAGATGGAATGGCGATGGTGGTGGGAATCGTCTGATCAAAACATTGGAAGTTACATTTCGCGAAACAATGCCAATCTGGTTGTTTCAGAAACAGTTGGTATCAATGCAAAGCCTGTTTCATTAAGCAATAAATTCAGTAAGTTGGAGTGGGGGCGTTACCTGATTGTTGTTCGTTCTGCTTCGGGCCATACGAGCAGCCAAACCGTTTACAACAAACCCGATTACTTTTACGAAGATAAGGCATCCAATCAGGCAACGATGCTGAGTTTTACTTCCGACAAAAAGAAATACACGGTCGGCGATAATATTCACATCAGTTTTCCCGCACCGGATAAGGGAAGGGCGCTGATTACCCTTGAAAACGGAACCAGCGTACTCGATAAATTCTGGGTAAACACAACTGCCGGAAACAATGAACTTAAAATAAAAACAACAGAGGCGATGGCTCCCTGCGCTTACATCCATATCAGCCTTATCCAGCCATTCGGACAGCAAAACAACGACAATCCTATCCGAATGTATGGAGTAATTCCGCTTCCGGTTGAAAATCCGGGATCGAGATTGTTCCCGGTATTGCAAATCCCCGCAGAATTTCGTCCTGAACGGCAAATCAGCCTTTCGGTGAGCGAAAAAAACGGAAAGGCCATGAATTATACCATTGCTATGGTGGACGAAGGTTTGCTCGACCTGACCGGTTTTAATACCCCTGATCCCTGGGCAGGCATTTATCAGCGCGAAGCATTGGGTGTAAAAACCTGGGATCTGTTCGACGATGTATTGGGCGCTTTTGGCGGAAAGATCGAAAAATTGTTTGCCATTGGTGGTGACATGAACCCGGTTGATCCATCGAAAAACAAGGCCAGCCGGTTTAAGCCTGTTGTTCGGTTTGCAGGTCCTTTCAGACTTGAAAAAGGTCAAACCCGAAAACATACACTTGATATTCCGGCTTATTCGGGATCGGTGCGAACCATGATTATTGCCGGAAATGATGGTGCTTATGGCGCAACCGAAAAAACGAGTGCGGTGAAAAGTCCGCTTATGCTACTTCCTGTTGCCCCCAGAAGCCTTGGATTCGATGAGGAAATTACCATCCCGGTGTCCGTTTTTGCACAGGATGCTTCATTAAAAAATGTTAGGGTAACAATCAATTGTTCTGAACATTTCAGCATTCTTTCAGCCAAAGAAGTGAACCTTAATTTTACTGAAATAGGAGAAAAGAGCTGTGAATTCAGGATTAAAACTTCGGAATTGGCCGGAACCGGCACCATTACTTTGAAGGCAACTTCGGGTAACGAAAGCACCAAATACGAAATCAACATCCCTGTAAAAACAAAGGAAATGCCCGTTTCCAAAAATGTTTCCAAACTCTTGAAATCAGGTGAAGAGCTCAGCCAATCGCTGATTCCGTTTGGTGTGAAGGGAAGTAATAAAGCCGTGGTTACGGTCAGTGGACTTCCTTCGGTGAACTTGAATTCAAGAATCAATTACCTTATTCAGTATCCGCACGGATGCACCGAACAAACCATTTCATCGGTATTTCCGCAGCTTTATCTTTCGGGAATTCAGGAATTGAATCAGGAACAAAAGAAGCAAATCGGAACAAACATTCAGGCTGGAATATCAAAACTTACAAAACACCAAAACACAGATGGTTCATTTGCATTTTGGCCAGGTATGGCTGCTAATGACGAATGGATGACCAACTACGCCGGACATTTTTTTAGCGAAGCTGAACTGAAAGGATTTACCATTCCGGCACAAATGAAAAAAAACTGGCTGACTTATCAGGCACGCATGGCATCCGACTGGAAAGGAACATTACCGTACCAGAAAGTGGTGCAGGCTTATCGTTTATATACACTGGCTTTGACCAACAAACCATTGTTCAGCGCGATGAACCGTCTGCGCGAAGACAAAACCATGCCCACAGCAGGACGTTGGTTCCTGGCCGGAGCTTATGCAGAAGCTGGTCGCCCTGAAGCTGCATACGAACTGATTGACATGAGGAATACCAGTCCTGCCGACAATTTTAATTGGTTTACTTACGGCGATCAAACCCGCGACCGCGCAATGCTGCTGCTTTGCATGGTCAGGCTGAACGACCAGAACAACATGTTCACACTTTACCAGCAAATTGCCAAAAGCCTGAACAGCGAAGAATGGATGAACACTCAAACCACCTCGTTTGCACTGATTGCCGTGAGCAAAACAATGGAAAAGATGAACGCTGACAAGAAAGGATTATCATACACCATGACACTCAATCAGAATATAAACGAAAGTTTTAAAACAGCAACATTATTCAGCACCGCTTTGACAACCGATTTGGAAAGCAAACAAGAGGTGAAGATTAAAAACACTTCATCCGGAACTGTTTTCGTTAATTACTATACCGAAGGAATTCCAAAAGCAGGTCAATCAGTAAAAGTGGATCGAAATCTGGAAACTTCTGTCAAGTTTATCGGCAAAGACAAAACACCGATCGACATTACCAACCTAAAACAAGGAACCGATTTTATGGCTGTTATTCACATCATTAATAAATCGACTGAAGATGTTTCGGAATGCGCCTTGACTTTTCAGGTTCCATCGGGCTGGGAAATCAGGAATACCCGCATGTTTAACCAAACGACAGCCGTAAATGAAGATGCTTTTAATTACCGTGACTTCCGCGATGATAAAGTGTGTACCTACTTTGACCTTAAAAAAGGACAATCGAAAAATTATCTGGTCATCTTAAACGCTTCATACCTGGGCAAATACTATTTCCCGAATATCCAGACAGAAGCCATGTATGACAAAAATTACCTGTCGGTTGTACCGGGAATGTGGGTGGAGGTAAATAAATGAAATTCAGTATATTTACAGCAATAAAACCATTGAAAAATGACATCAATTGAATTAAAGAAATCATTGATACACAGGATAGCCCAGATAAATGATGTATCATTTCTAAATGCGATCAAAACAATTCTTGACTCAAAGGCTCAGTCGAATACACTATTTCTGACTAAAGAACAGCGTTACGAAATAGATGAATCCAGAAAAGAGATTGAGCAAGGACTATTTATCGAACAAGCCGAACTTGACAAAGAATTCGACAAATGGCAAAGCGCAAGATAGTTTGGTCACATAGAGCGAATATAAAACTCTTCCAAATCCTTGTTTTTTAAACCGAAAGAAACAAAAGCTCGATTTACTCCGGAAAATTATACAAGAAATTCAATAAGGAATTAATACTTCTCATTGGGCAACCTGAAATTGGAAGAAAAACTGAACTCGAATCAGTTTATGGACTTATCGTAGATGAATTCATTCTGTTTTATGAAGTTACTCCTGAAATGATTATTGTCCATACAGTTTGGGATTGCCGTCAAAATCCTGACGACTTGAAAATAAAGTAAAAATTCTAAGTTGATGAGAACAAAGGGAAAAATTCTACTTCGCACACTTCTGGTTTTACTGGCCTTGTTGCTGATTCTCATTCTATCAGCCCCTTTGCCACGCTTCAACAAACCCAATTCAACGGTAGTGTTGGCCAGCGATGGGCAACTGCTGGGTGCGCGGATTGCTGCCGACGGCCAATGGCGGTTTCCTTCAAACGATACAGTTCCCGAAAAATTCAAAACCTGCCTGATTGAGTTTGAAGATCAGTATTTTCAGTACCATCCGGGTATAAATCTCTTTGCAATTGGCCGGGCGGTTGTACAAAATATTCGGGCGAATAGAGTAGTGAGCGGCGGAAGTACCATCACCATGCAGGTGGCGCGCATGGCCGGAAACGGCCGGAAACGAACCATTGCGAATAAGCTAATCGAAATTTTATCTGCAATGAAACTGGAATTGTTATACAGCAAGAAGTCGATCATTGCACTTTATGCCTCCAATGCCCCGTTTGGCGGAAACATGGTTGGTATTGATGCTGCCTGCTGGCGATATTTCGGGCACAATGCTGCACGTTTATCCTGGGCCGAAGCCGCTACACTGGCAGTATTGCCAAATGCCCCGTCGCTTATTTTTCCCGGCACTAACGATCAGAAACTGAAAATTAAGCGCGACAGGCTACTGAAGAAACTTTTAGACAGGAAAATTATCGATCTGCTGGATTGTGAATTGGCCATTGACGAAGGACTTCCGGAGAAACCTTATGCTTTACCCGACCATTCTTTTCACCTGACCGAACGGCTTAAAAAATCGAATTCAGGAGAGCGGATTGTAACCAGCATCAACTACCAATTGCAGCAACAGGTAAAGGATTTGGTGCGCGAACATACCAGCCAGCTCGCATCGCAGCATATTTTCAATGCTTCGGCCATTGTGATTGACGTAAAGAACAATCAGGTGCAGGCTTATATTGGTAATTCGCCAGCCAACAATTTGAGCGATTGCAACAATCAGGTGGATATGATCAGTTCGGTACGCAGCACCGGCAGTATAATGAAACCGTTTTTATATGCTTCCATGCTTTCTGATGGTGAAATGCTTCCAAACGCTATGTTGCCCGATATTCCGGTTTATCTTTCAGGATATGCACCAAAGAATTTCGATTATACGTTTCATGGTGCAGTACCCGCATCGCAGGCTTTGTCGTGGTCGCTGAATATTCCGGCGATTTATATGCTCAAACACTATGGCATCGATCGGTTTATGGACAAACTGAAACAATTTGGATTCACCTCATTCGATAAAAGTTCTGATCATTACGGCCTTTCACTCATCCTTGGCGGCGGCGAAACTTCTCTGTGGGAACTTTGCTCTGCCTATGCAGGTTTTTCGCGCACCTTGAATAACTTCAATCTTCATCGTCAGTATTACAAGGAAAACTTCAGTATACCTTCACTTATTCCTTCAGAACAAGCTAACAAATTAACCAAACAGGAAAGCGTGATGGATGCAGATGCCATCTGGTTTACTTTTCAGGCATTGCTCGAAGTAAACCGACCTGAAAGTCAGTCCGGATGGGAGAATTTCCAGTCAACACGAAGGGTGGCCTGGAAAACCGGTACCAGCTTTGGGTTTCGCGATGCCTGGGCCATTGCTACTACTCCTGATTATGTGGTGGGCGTTTGGGCCGGCAACTCGAACGGTGAAGGAAGACCGGGTTTAACAGGGTCAACAGCGGCTGCACCATTACTTTTTAATATCCTGAATTTGCTGCCTGAATCAGCTCCTCATGCACAGCCAGATGATGAAATCACTTATGCTGAGATTTGCAGTCATAGCGGATACCGGTTGGGAAAAAATTGTGCCGAGGGTAAAACGATAGCCATCCCCGAAAAAGGGCTAAAAACGAAACCTTGTCCGTATTGTCATTCCATTAAAATCGTAAAACTTCAAGGCAAACAAGAAGAAAATATCAATGTGTTGGATGCGGTGACAGTTGAAAAATGGTTTATATTGCCTCCTGCAATGGAGTTTTATTTTCGCAAATACAATCCATCGTATCTGTCGGTTCCAGTCAATACAGTTTCCGAAAAAGACGACTTTCAGGTAATGGAATTTATTTATCCGGGCTCCAACGATAAAATTTACATTCCCCGTTCGGTGGAAGGCAAAACCGGAAACGTAGTATTTGAAGTCGCTCACCGGGAAGCTTCAGTGAAAATATTCTGGCACCTCGACAACCAATACATTGGAACCACCAGCTACATTCATCAGAAAGCATTGTGCCCGAGTGTCGGTCAACATCTTATTACCCTAACCGATGAACATGGGAACACACTCAAACGTTTATTTACTATCCTGAATTCATCGGAAAAATGAATTATGCATAATACGTTTTGGCATTAACCAAATAAAATACAGATTGCCATGGAAACTTTAAAAAATAAACTTGGATTAAGTTGTCTGATTAGCTAACTTTGTTTTGTGAATATGGAAAAGAAAATACGAAATGTATTCTATTATAAAGAATATTACATGGACTTCTTCAAAACATTAAGTACTGATGTACAGAAAAAATTCAACTGGACCTTGGGCCTAATTGAAGTTATAGATAGAGTACCTAAAAAGTACTTTGACCATATTACTGGTTCTAATGGATTATTTGAGATTAGAGTTGAAGTCGAAAACAATATTTATAGGGTTTTTTGTTTTTTTGATGAAGGAAGGCTAATTATTATAATAAATGGATTTCAAAAAAAGACGCAGAAAACACCAATGAGTGAGATCGAATTAGCAATCAAAATTAAAAAGGAGTATTTTGATGAAAAAGAACAATAATTTAACTTCATTTTCAGACCATTTGGATGCACAATATGGTGTGATTGGAACCTCAAGCCGTGACGCTTACGAGCAGGATTTTGAAGTTTTTAAACTTGGGGTTTTGATACAGGAAATGCGCGAGAAGCAAAATTTAACACAAGAACAACTTGCGATCAAATGCGGTACCACAAAATCATACATCTCACGAATAGAGAATGATGCGAGCGACATTCGGCTTTCAACACTGCTGAGGATTATTCAGCATGGACTTGGAGGCCATCTGAATATATCAGTTTCTCCATAATTCAAAACTACCAACTATGAAACGAGTAATAATTGTCCGACATGCAAAATCGGTTCCCTACGGTTACGACGATGATTTTCACCGCGACCTGACTGACCGGGGAATCAACGATGCAGAAAAAATCAGTTCACGGCTGAACGAAATGGGTGTGGTCGCTGATTTAATGATTGCCAGTCCGGCGACACGGACCATGCATACTGCCAGAATATTTTGTCAGAATCTGGGAGTTGATGTGAAATTAATTCGTCAGGAACCGGATTTATATGAAGGAGCAACCACACAGGATTTTATCAATCTGATTCAACAGCTGCCCGAAAAAGTTGAGACCGTTTTTATTTTTGGACACAATCCGGCAGTTTATTACCTTGTTTACCATCTGGTAAAATATTTCAATGCCGATATGCCTACCTGTTCAACCGTTGGGCTCGAATTTCCGGTTGACAAATGGGCCGAAGTGGGTGCCCGCGGTGGAAAAGTTGACTTTCAGTTTGTTCCAAAATCAATGTAGCCAATGCACATTTTTTATACTTCCGAAATCGCCGGAAATACTTACACTCTCGACGAAACCGAATCGAAGCATTGTATTCGGGTATTACGGCTTGATGTAGGCGATGAAATTACTTTGGTAGATGGTCGGGGCGGTTTTTTTACTGCTGAAATTACCTATCCGAATCCGAAAAGATGTGAGGTGAAAGTGATCAAAACGGAATTGAATTTCGGTCTTCGGAAATTTCAGGTTCATATTGCTATTGCACCCACAAAAAACATCGAACGGATAGAATGGTTTCTGGAGAAAGCCACTGAAATAGGCATCAACCGGGTGACTCCTTTGCTTTGCCGGTTTTCGGAACGAAAAGAAATAAAGCCGGAACGTTTGGAAAAAGTGATGGTTTCGGCGATGAAACAATCGTTGAAAGCTTATCTGCCTCAGCTAGATCCGCTCACAAAATTCAATGATTTTATCTCGCAGCCTTTCGACGGGCAAAAGTTTATCGCTCATTGCGACGAACAACACCGCGATTTGCTGAAGAAAATGGTGGTTCCAAACCAGAATTACCTGATTTTAATTGGTCCCGAAGGAGATTTTTCTTCCGAAGAAATTGAACTGGCCATTAAAGCTGGTTTTCATCCGGTAAGTTTGGGCGACAGCCGTCTGCGCACCGAAACCGCCGGAGTGGTGGCTTGTCATACCTTCAATTTGCTGAATGAATAGGGAGTTTAAAGAAAGTATAGGTTTATTTTTTACGTAGAGGTAAAACCAATTGAGGAAAACCCATGCGATAAATTGTATTGGTGATTTACTTGTCATTATTCTCCACCATTGATCATCCCCGAAACAATTCCTTTCGACTTCCCTATATCGGCAATGATAACACCGCACAAGTGAAAGAAAACAAACGCATAAATCAGATACTGGCCAAACCCATGAATTTCTTTTATCAAATGATTGGTTGGTCGCGAAAGGCCTAAATCGCGGCCAAAAGCAAGCAACAAACCAGTGGTGGACATATAAATGACAAGCAGATAGAAAAGCGAGTAACTCCATTTTACAATCAGATAATGCTTGATTTCCATTTTATTCTGATTATTCATTTTATATAAATTGAGTGCGCTTTTCATCCTCGATCGAAATTTTTCCTCGTCTGATTGGGCAAACTCAATGCCTATTCGGGCAAGCAATAAAAACGACAAGCCATAACCCAGCAATTTATGAAGATCCCACATTTTATCGTCAAAAATGTGGGCAACAGCAAATGCCTGATCGTTGTCGATAACGGCTCCCTTTTCCTTCAGCATTTTCTGTACTTCCGGAACATTTTGCCGCGGATTCATCAGTGTTGAGGCGAACATGACAGTTAGCAGGATAAAGGTTAAGATCAGAAATGTAAGCCAATGCCAGATACGTATAGCAGCTGAATGCTTTTGCGCGAAGGGAGATTGTACAGCATTATTTGTGATTTTATTCTGGTTCATGATAACAGGTTTGGTTATCTTTTCTTATAAAACGAATATCTTAAATTGATAATCAATGGGAATTCTTCAAATCTTTCCTTGCCGATCGGAAAATGATTAATAGGGCTATAAATTGTATATTCTTTTACGCCATACTGATACCCCAATTCTATGGCAAACCCTTTTCTGTTTACCCTTTTATTGTACCATTCTTTGCCGATCAAAATTCCCGGAACCGGCAAGTTAAATCTTTCAGTTGATCCGTAAATATTGAGCCATTTCCACTTACCAACCAATCCAAAGTAGGTCCGGTTGGTCCGGTTATAAATGATAGTATTGAGATACTTAAATCCGGCCTCGAGATCATCGGGCTTAAAATTGACTAACTCGGAAGCTACTCCTCCAAAAATTTCGAATCCGTTCGTTTTCGAAATCCACATCCGCACATTGGGTTTTAGGCTCACAACGGATAGTTCACCACCAAATCCGATCATTTTCTGGGCGAATGAATTTATTCCGAAAAGGAAAATCAGTATAAATATTGATATAGTACGCATAGAGTTTTGTCTAATTACAGCACTGCTGAATTGTTTAATTATTAATAGGTTTGTCTTGGTTCTCCTTTTATTTAACCATTTAACCATTTAACCATGAAGCCTTCACTCTTTATTATTCCACTTTCTCATCGCCTCCAGATTCATTTTATTCTGAATATTTTTGGCTTCAGGAGTATGTAAAAACTCAAGTTGTTCTTTAAAGTATTCGGTTATTTTTCCACGTACCATTTTCAACATCGAATTGAGCAAATGGTTTTGTTCTGTAAATGCTTCAGGCAAAATGGTAATGGTAGCAGGTAACCAGCGTTCGGGAAACGAGTTTTCAAATTTTCCGCCGGTTTTATAGGCATCCACTTCCTGCTGAATAATTTTCAACGCTTCAAACGTTGCTTCACCGGCTCCGGCTTTAAACCCGCGTTTCTCCAGTTCGCGCTTGATGGCAGCCATATTGGGCACGAACATTCCTGAAGTCCATGCGTTCTGGTTATTATACAACATGCACTGATCGATGAAAGGCGATTGGTCAATCAATGCCTCTTCAATACCTTCGGGACTGAATTTTTCACCGTCGCTGCCAATCAGAAGGCTTTTAAAACGTCCGAGAACATACAGGAAGCCGTCTTTGTCCATATATCCCATGTCGCCGGTATATAACCAACCATTCTGGACTGTCTCTCCCGTTGCTTTCGGATTGTTCC
Source organism: Bacteroidales bacterium (assembly GCA_038248385.1). GTDB lineage: Bacteria > Bacteroidota > Bacteroidia > Bacteroidales > Prolixibacteraceae > Aquipluma. The sequence continues at coordinate 13,535 of JBBRXN010000016.1, read as the reverse complement.
AGTAACCCTTCATTACATTGTCGCCCTTCACCACGATTTCGCCTTTTTCACCAACAGGAAGTTCATTGCCGTCAAAGTCGCAGATTTTCAGTTCCATGTATTTGACCAGCTTTCCTGATGAACCAAATTTAATTGCATGGAGCGCATTCGATGAAATAACCGGCGAAGCTTCTGAAAGGCCGTATCCCTGACACATCGGCATACCGATAGCGTAGAAGAACCGCTGAAGTTCAGTGTCGAGCAATGCTCCACCCCCGATAAAAAGCCCGAGCTTTCCGCCAAATCCTTCGCGTATTTTTTTGAAGAGAATCAGATCATAAAAACTGAGCAATGGTTTATAAAAGGCACGTGTACCTTTTCCGCGATCCCAGCCGAACCCATTGTATTTATAGGCAATTTTGAGCGCATGGTTAAAAAGTTTTTCAACGATTGGCCCTTTTTGCTTTATGCCCGATTCAATCCCTTTTCTGAAGTTTTTTGCAATAGCCGGAACGCTCATCAGGACATTGGGTTTAATTTCTTTTATATTTTTCGGGATATTTTTTAAGGTTTCCATTGGCGTTTTGCCAACTTCGAGTGAAGCAATGCTTGCACCGTTATACATGAAACAGTATAAACAGGCAGTATGTGCATAACAATGATCCCACGGGAGAAAAGCAAGCGTTTTCCATTCTTCGGTAATATCCATCAGGGTATTTGCCTGAACAACGTTGGCGGCATAATTTAATTGCGAAAGCATAATGCCTTTCGGATCGGCTGTTGTTCCTGAAGTGTAGGAAATATTGGCAACATCATCAGGTTGTATATTTTTGTAGATAGCTTCAAAGTCATGAAGTTTTGTTTTCAAATATGCATCACCCATGGCTAAAACCTCATTGTGCGAAATGTCATTTGCACCGGGGTTTTCTTTTCCGTCAAGGTAAACCACTTTTTCAAGCATGGGTAGTTTATCTCTGATTTCTTCTACTTTCGAAGCATGTCCTTTTGAAACTACAATCATTTTACATCCTGAGTGAGACAACCTGAATTTAAGTTCGCTGCCCGAATCAAGCTTTACCGATAATGGAACAGTGATCCCTCCGGCATACAAAACGCCCAATTCGGAAATTATCCATGCATTACGGCCTTCTGAGATCAGACCAACACGATCGCCTTTTTGAACTCCGAGAGCCACAAATCCGGCCCCCAAACGTAAAACTAAATCGTGCGTTTGCCTGTAAGTTGTACCTTCATATTTTCCGTTTGATTTTTCCCAGAGGTAAAAGTTATTGGGAAATTTGGCTACACTGGTTTCAAAAAGTTCGATGATCGTTTTCATATTGATTTTTGTTTTTTAGTCAATTGTATCCAAATGTACAATTTTTCTTCGTCTGCCATTCAAAAAAAAGGGCCGAAGCCCTTTCTGTTTATTTTGTTCCGAATATATAACTCGTTTTTTCGTAAAATTTCTCTCCCGGAACAAGTATTACCGACGGAAACTGTGGTTTATTGATCGAATCGGGATAATGTTGTGTTTCCAAAGCTACACCTGAATAATTGCCGAATTTTTTCTTTCCATCGATAGTCAGTTCCGGAATCCAATAACCTGTATAAAGCTGTATGCCGGGTTGCGTGGTGAATACTTCGACCCTTCTTCCTGAAGTTTCTTCGCTTAGATTTCCTGCATATACAAAATCGCCATCTTCATTATCAAGAACAAAGTTCAGATCATAGCCATCAGCGAGCCCGGCAATGTCTCTTCCCAGTTTCTTCTTAATAAGGAAATCGAATGGTGTACCTTCCACAGGAAGAATTTCGCCTGTTGGAATTGCACCCTCTAATTTGGTAAATGTTTTTGCTGTCAATTCAAGTTCGTGGTTCAGAATCTGCTCTTTCCCGGCAGTCAGATTAAAATAGGTATGATTTGTAAGATTCACAATTGTCGTCCGATCGGTTTCGGCTGCGTATTCAATTGTCAGTTCGTTGTTGTTATTCAAGGTGTAAGTGCAGGTAAGCTCCAGGTTTCCGGGATAACCTTCTTCCATGTCAGGACTTAGCAAACTCAGTTGCACACCCACTTTTTCGGTTTCATCTATTGGCTCAGCTGTCCATAACCGGCGGTCGTAGCCAATTAAACCACCATGCAAATGGTTTGGTCCATTATTGACAGCCAATGAATAGTTTTTCCCTTCGAGCGAAAATTCACCTTTGTCAATTCGGTTGCAACAACGGCCGCAAACACATCCGAAATAGGGATAACTTCCCAGATATTCATCGCTTAGATAACTTTCAAGCTTATCAAAGCCACAAACGATATTGGCCAGTTCGCCGTTTTTATCCGGAGTTACAATTGAGGTGATGATTGCACCGTAATTGGTAATTTTAACTGTAATCTGATTGTCGTTCGACAGGGTAAATAATTCAGCTTCAAGTCCTTCGTTTGTTTTTCCGAAGAGGGATTTTGTAATTTTCATGGTTGTATATTTTGATTAAATATTAAGTTGTTACTATTTCTAAGACTTTAGTTAAAAGTTCCAAATTTCAAGCTTCAAATTCCAAGTCGGGCTAATGGCGGCAAGAGGCTGTATGCTTGCTTTTCTGCCTACTGCGACTGCGACTGCGACTGACCACTGATCACTAACCACTTCTTCTATCAGCGTACAAATTTAACTTTTTCATTCATACTGGTGGGTACAGGTTGTGTTATTTGTTCCGATAAATTGTTATTTTTGAAAACTTTAAATCCAACTAAAATATCTACGAGTGAAGAATATTCAGATTGATGATTCCTTAGGTATTCCCAAATACCGTCAAATTATCAATTCAATTTACACAGCTATTTCCATAGGTGAATTGAAACTGGGCGATAAAATTCCATCGCTGAACCAGATTTGCATCGAATTTGAATTATCGCGTGATACGGTCATGGTGGCATTCAATGAACTGAAAGCCAAAGGGATTATCAACTCCATCCCCGGGAAGGGATACTATATCAACAGTATAGAAATCAATGTTGATCAGAAAGTATTCGTTCTTTTTGACGAGCTCAATAATTTTAAGGAAGATTTATATACTTCTTTTCTGAATAGCTTTGATACAAAATCGAGTGTCGATATTTATTTTCACCATTTTAATTATCAGGTGTTTAAGGATTTAATTTCAGCGAGTGTGGGTAAATATACTTCCTACGTAATCATGCCTGCCACTTTTGATTATACAGCCGATATTATCGGAAAACTTCCGAAAGACAAGGTTTATATTCTCGATCGGCTGAAGGAAGATCTTCCGGATTATCCGGTTGTTTATCAGGATTTTGAAAAGGATGTTTACGATGCTTTGGTTGATGGCATCGATTTGCTTCAGAAATATAGCAAGTTGATTATGATTTTCCCCGGAGGAAAAGAACCGGAAGGCCGAATGCTCGGATTTCAGCGTTTTTGCAATGAAAAGGGATTTCATTCTGAGATCATCCGCAATGTGCTGAATAAAGAAATGAAAAGGGGAGAAGCTTATTTTGTTCCATCCGACCGAAATTTGGTGAGTTTGGTTAAAACGGCTGCCGAAAAGAATTTTCTATTGGGCAAGGATGTAGGGATTGTTTCGTTTAACGATACGGTTCTTAAAGAAGTGGTGGCAGGCGGAATTACTACCATTTCGACTGATTTTCAGCTAATGGGCCAGACACTTGCCCGGATGATTCAGGAACGAAGTGCAGAAAAAAAGAGGAATAAATCGTCGCTCATCCGGCGAAACTCTTTATAAGTATGTTTCTAAACATGCAATTAATTAGTTGGTGAATGTGCAAAATTAATATTTTTACCCACCAGTACCCACCAGTTTGAATATTCATATTTATGAGCAAATTTAATATTGAAGATTACCCGCACAAAAGATTAAATCCATTAACAGGCGACTGGATTTTAGTTTCACCTCACAGGTCAAAAAGGCCCTGGCAGGGACAAGTTGAAAAGTCAGTTTCAGATGAACGTCCGGGTTATGATCCGACTTGCTATTTATGTCCCGGAAACGAAAGGGCAGGGGGGAAGTATAATCCATCTTACAAAGGAACTTTCGTGTTCACCAACGATTTTAGCGCTTTGTTAACCGACACTCCGGAAGGAATTATTGATGAAGGTCATTTATTTCAGGCTAAAAGCGAAAGCGGTATATGCAAAGTGATTTGTTTCAGCCACGATCATAGTCTGACAATTCCGGAAATGGAAGTTGCGGACATCAGAAAAGTGGTGGACGTATGGTGTGATGAATATGATGAACTGGGAAAGAATGAGATGATCAATTATGTCCAGATATTTGAAAATAAGGGTGCGATCATGGGATGTTCCAATCCGCATCCACACGGACAAATCTGGTCTTCATCCTCAGTACCAAGCGAACCCGAAAAGGAATCGAAAACACAAAAGGAATATTTCGAAAAGCATGGAACAACGCTGTTAGAAGATTATCTGAAGGCTGAATTGGTGAAAAAAGACCGCATATTGGTTGAGAATGAGCATTTTGTTGCACTTGTTCCATACTGGGCCGTTTGGCCTTTCGAAACTATGATTATCAGCAAAAGTCCGGTTCAAAACATCCTTCAATTAAGCGACGATGAAAGAACAAGTCTTGCAGATATTTACAAGAAACTGACAGTCAAATACGACAATCTGTTTGAAGTGTCTTTTGCCTATTCAGCTGGCTTGCATCAGGCTCCAACCGATGGAAAAGATTATCCTGAATGGCATCTGCACATGCATTTTTATCCGCCATTATTGCGTTCGGCATCGGTTAAAAAATTTATGGTGGGCTATGAAATGCTGGCAACACCGCAGCGCGATATTACTGCTGAACAGGCAGCCCAAAGATTGCGCGACCTATCTGACATACATTACAAGAAACAAACCAATAATTAATTTAAATCAATAAAAAACTATGGCTAAGATTAATTCATTAACAGCAAAAATTGTTGACGGAAATAATCCATTATTTCACGAATTATATGGTGTGAATTCAACCGTATTAAAAGAACAAGCTGATCGTTATTCCGCTTTAATGGGCGAATTTCAACAATCATACGGGACCGACGATGTGAGTCTTTTCAGTTCTCCAGGACGTACAGAAATTGGCGGAAACCACACCGATCACAACTACGGACGGGTATTGGCCGGCGCTGTTAACCTCGACATGATAGCAGTCGCTGCTACGAACGGAACACAGACCATCCGTATTAAATCAACTGGTTATCCTGAATTTCAGGTTGATTTGAGCGCTTTGGAAATTGACAAGTCTCAATTTTATACTTCATCAGCTATTGTAAAGGGAATTTGTGCCCGCATGAAACAGTTGGGCTACGAAATTGGTGGTTTTGATGCCTGCATTGATGGTCGTGTGCCAAAAGGTTCAGGCTTGAGTTCTTCAGCATCATTCGAAGTGTTGATTGGCGCTATTGAGAACCATTTATTCAATGCCGGTAAAATGAGCGGTGTCGAAAATGCGATAATCGGTCAGTGGTCCGAAAATAATTACTTCGGAAAACCCTGTGGTTTAATGGATCAAACCGCTTGCGCTGTGGGTGGATTAATTACCATCGATTTTAAAGATCCTTCAAAACCTATCGTTAAGGAGGTTGACTTTGACTTTGTTTCTACCGGATTCGCGTTGGTGATTACTGATGTTGGCGGCGGACACGACGATGCTGCATCTCAGGAAGAATACGCGTCATTACCAACAGAAATGAAGGCGGTAGCTGCTGTGCTTGGCGCTAAAGTGTTGAGAGAATTGACTTTGGAACAAATTGTAGAGAAAATTCCTGAAATCCGGAAAGTTACCGGCGATAGGGCAATTCTTCGTGCATATCATTTTCAGGGCGATAATCAACGTGTTGTTGACCAGGTAGCTGCTCTCGAAGCCGGCGATTTTAAAGCATTCCTGAATATGGTGGTTGAATCGGGATACAGTTCGTACATGTACAATCAAAATATTTTTGATGTCGTTCACAAAGACGATCAGGTAGTTTCGCTGGCTTTGGCTTTGAGCGAAATGGTATTGAAGGGAAAAGGTGCCTGGCGTGTTCATGGCGGCGGATTCGGAGGAACCATACAGGCATTTGTACCGCAGGATTTGCTGGATAAATATGTACAAACTCTCGAACATGTATATGGCAAAGGAAGTTGCCACAAATTGTTTATCCGGGCAAAAGGATCCATCAAACTTGATCTTTAATCAGCTATAAATACACGGAAAAGGGCTGGTTTTATTTAAAAAGGAAGTTAAAACCTTTTAGATCAGATTTTAGCGTTTTTTTTGTTTTCCATGCGTAAATACTTAGATATTTTGCGCAAATTCGAACAGTTAAATTTAATTGCAGAATACGAAAATTAACTAACATAAATAATAAATCAAATTGCCTCAAATTATGACACAAAACAAAAATTACACGGTGCCAATCATCATGATGATCATGCTTTTTGGTATGATTTCATTCGTAACAAACCTGGCCGCCCCAATGGGCATTGTGTTGAAAAACCAGTTTGGAGTTTCTAATTTCTTAGGACTACTCGGTAATGCAGCCAACTTTATTGCTTATGCTGTAATGGGTATTCCCAGCGGTATTCTTCTGCAAAAGATCGGATACAAGAAAACAGCCTTGATCGCTGTTGCAGTTGGTTTTGTTGGAGTAGGTATCCAATATTTTTCAGGTTATGTAGGGCAGGATTCTGCTTTTGTAGTCTATCTTTCGGGTGCATTTGTTGCAGGTTTTTCAATGTGTTTGTTGAATACCGTTGTTAACCCGATGTTGAACACCTTAGGCGGTGGTGGAAATAAAGGTAATCAGTTGATTCAAGTTGGAGGTTCCTTCAACTCTGTAATGGCTACAGCTACACCAATGATCGTTGGTATTTTAATTGGCGATGCAGCAAAAGCCAAGATTATTGATATTTTCCCCTTCATGTATGCAGCAATGGCTGTATTTGCCATTGTATTTGTTGTTCTTTATTTTGTAAACATTCCGGAACCTCATGCGCAGCGATCATCCGAACCTCTGGGACAATTGATGGCAGGTGCTTTAAAGTTCCGTCATTTTATACTTGGGGCTATCGGTATATTTGTCTATGTAGGCGTTGAAGTTGGTACTCCGGGAATTTTAAATTATTTCCTTGTTGACCCGAATACTCCTAATCCTTTGAATGCTACTACTGCCGGATTTGTTGCAGGTACCTATTGGTTCCTGATGCTGATAGGCCGTCTGATTGGAGCTTCAATTGGAGGTAAGGTGTCCAGCAAAATAATGCTAACCTTTGCATCTTCTTTGGGTCTGGTACTTGTTCTGTTGGCTATGTTTACTCCAAGCGCTATTCAGGTTTCATTGCCTGTATTGAAAAGTGTTGACGGAGTAACTTCATTCGGTTTGTTAAATGTGCCTATTAATGCAGCATTCCTTGTATTGGTCGGACTTTGTACTTCGATTATGTGGGGAGGTATATTTAACCTGGCTGTAGAAGGTTTAGGAAAATATCTGGCAGCAGCCTCAGGGATCTTCATGGTTCTTGTTTGCGGTGGAGGTATTCTTCCTGCTCTTCAGGGATGGATAGCTGATATTGCCGGTTATATGCCTAGTTATTGGGTAATTGTTGCTGGTCTTGCATACTTGTTATTCTATGCTTTAGTCGGAAGCAAGAATGTGAATAAAGATATTTCGGTAGAAGTTACTATATAGTCGAATTTGATAGTCTAACACTGCTTTAAATATGAATGGCAGGAGGGATTTCCCTTCTGCCATTTTTCTTAAACTACTATCGTGTTTGATGTTTTGTTTCTGTTTTTCCGTAAATTTACGGAAAAACAGAAACAAAATGAATTATCAGGAGTTTCGAAATAAACTTTTTGAATTGGGATGTTTTAATTCCAATCAGGCTTATGCCTGGAAGCCCGACTTTGATAAGAACAATCTGGGTCGTTGGGTCAAACAAGGATGGCTTGTCAAATTACGCAATAGCTATTAAACTTTTCCTGAATACAAGAACATACCAGGATTTGCTTTTTTTGTAGCTAACCGTATTTACCGCCCATCCTATATTAGTTTGCACACAGCGATGGCTTTCTATGGTCTGATTCCGGAAACAGTAATCCAGATAACAAGTGTAACCTCACTAGGATGCGGTATGTTTTTTCCATTTCCAGTCCCAACGGTGGAATTATTATGTGTCGTGAAAATATCAGCTTTGATTTCACAGCAAAAAGGAAGAGACTTTTATGATGTCATGTATTTGCTTGGACAAACTAAGCCCGATTACGCATTTCTTTCAGAAAAGTGGGGTATAAGTAACCTTCAAATGCTAAAAGCATCAATTGCACAAGTTCTCTCCACAATTGATTTGAAACAGAAGTCAAAAGATTTTGAACATCATCTGTTCACGAAAAATAATTCCAGTCGCATTCTTTTATTTGGGGAATATATGTCTCAACTTTAGAAAGCTTCATCATTAAAGGCGATATGTTTCATTCCTGATGGTCATTTATGATTTTAACGTACTTTTAAACTGAATAAAATCTTTAGTTTTACCGTTCAGAAACAAAACAACATACTATGAGAAAATTAAAAAACCTATCCCCACAACCTTTATGGAACTATTTCGAAGAAATTTGTCAGGTTCCGCGACCATCAAAAAAAGAAGAAAAAATCATACGGTTTTTGCTCGATTTTGCTGAAAATAATGGATTGAAAGCCAGTCAGGATGAAATTGGAAACATCCTGATGAAGAAGTCGGCCTGTTCAGGACGCGAAAATGATCAGACAGTGATTCTTCAGTCGCACATTGATATGGTTTGCGAAAAGAACAGCGAAACGAAGCACAATTTTGAAACCGATGCGATCAGACCGTTTATTGTTGACGGATGGGTGAAAGCAGAAGGTACAACGCTTGGTTCCGACGATGGTATTGGAATTGCAGCTCAAATGGCAATTCTTACTGCAACTGATTTGTCACACGGTCCCATCGAATGTTTGTTCACTGTTGATGAGGAAACCGGTCTTTCAGGTGCGTTTGCTTTGCAATCAGGATTTTTGAGCGGACACACATTACTCAATCTGGATTCGGAAGACGAGGGCGAATTGTTTATCGGTTGCGCCGGAGGAATAGATACCGTTGGAACGTTAATTTATAACCCTGAAGAATTGCCACCTACTTCGTTCGCAATAAAATTGGAGGTCAAAGGTTTGGTAGGTGGTCATTCGGGCGACGACATCAATAAAAATCGTGGAAATGCCAATAAAATTCTGAACCGGTTTTTGACCGATGCGGATAAAAAATTTGATTTACATCTTGCCGGTTTTAACGGAGGAAATTTACGGAATGCCATTGCCCGTGAAGCATTTGCTGTCATTGTTGTCCCAAATTCACAAAAGGAAAACCTCATTGTCGAATGGAATGTTTTTACTTCGGAAATGGAATTTGAATTTGAACGCTCTGAACCAAAACTCACGCTACTTCATAAATCGGTTGATATGCCTCAATTTGTAATTGATTCGGATACCAAAGCCCGATTCCTGAAATTAATTGCAGCCTGTCCGCACGGAGTTTTGGAAATGAGTAGCCGGATGATTGGAATGGTGGAGACTTCAACCAATCTGGCATCAGTAAAATTTACCGACAAGAATGAAATTGTGTTGATTACCAGTCAAAGGAGCGAAATTGAGAGCCGCAAATACATGGCTGCCGAAATGGTTGAATCGGTCATGAAATTAGCGGGAGCCAAGGTTCAACATTCCGACGGATACCCGGGATGGACACCCAATCCTGATTCAGTAGTCGCCAAAATCGCCGTTGATTCATACAAACGACTTTTCGGAACCGATCCGGCTGTAAAATCAATTCATGCCGGCCTCGAATGTGGTTTGTTCCTGGAGAAATATCCCGAACTCGATATGGTTTCATTTGGCCCGACTATTCGTGGAGCCCATTCACCCGACGAACGGATCAACATCGAAACGGTCGATAAATTCTGGAAATTGCTGGTTGATGTGCTTGAAAATTTACATTAGTTTCTCTTTTAGAAAATTGGTCATTTTGGTATAAAGGTGCATGCTTGTATTTCCACCACTGATGCCATGGTTTCGGTTGGTATAAACTGCCATGTCGAACTGAACCCCGGCCTGAACCATCCGTTCTGTGAATTCCCTGGTATTCTGGAAATGCACATTGTCATCAGCAGAACCATGAATTAACAGATAATTCCCTTTAATTTTTTCGGCATGGAAGAGTGGCGAATTGTCGTCATATCCATCAGGATTTTCCTTTGGGGTACGCATATACCTTTCGGTATATACACTGTCGTAGAAACGCCAGTTGGTAACCGGAGCAACCGAAATGCCGGCCTTGAAAACATCTGCTCCTTTTTCCATACAAAGAGCTGTCATAAACCCACCGTAACTCCATCCCCAGATACCAATGTTGTTTTTATCAACATACTGAAGAGTGCCCAGATAACGGGCTGCTTCAATCTGATCGTCTGATTCATATTTCCCTAATTGCAGATAAGTCATTTTTCTGAACTCTTCGCCTCGGGCGCCTGTTCCCCGCGGATCAACACAGACAATCAAAAAACCTTCCTGCGCCAGATAATCGTTCCAACTAATGCCCCATCTGTCAAGTACTTGCTGTGAATTTGGTCCGCTGTATTGGGTCATTAAAACAGGATATTTTTTCGCCTGATCGAAATTGGCAGGTTTCAGCATCCAACCATTTAATTCAACACCTTCCGGAGTTTTAAAACTAAAGAATTCTTTTTTAGTGATGGAATATTCCTTTAAAAGCTTTTTTAATCCGCTGTTGTCTTCCAGTGTTCGGATGAGTTTTCCGGTCTGGTCGTGCAATGTTACCAGATTGGGCGTTAAAGCGTTATTGAAATAATTGAAGTAGTATTTAAATCCGGTACTGAAATCAGATTTATTGGTGCCTGATTGTGTCGATAATTTACCTGATTTTTTGCCATCAAGACTGATAAAATAGACTTCGCGGCGCAGTGGTGATTCTTTGGCTGCCTGATAATAAAATACTTTTTTCACCGGATCGAAACCATAAAATTCGGTCACATCAAATTGGCCTTCTGTCAGTTGTTTTACTTGAAAGCCCTGACGATTATATAGATACAGATGTGAGTACCCGTTTCTTTCACTGTTCAGTACAATGTTTTGATTGTCGGGAAGGAAAATAAAATTATCATAAAAATCTTCAGAAATATACCGTTTGTTTTTTTCAGTAAAAAAAGCACGGGTATCGCCGGTATAAGGATTGGTCAAAACGATATCCAGCTTGTTTTGCAGTCGGTTCACTTTCATGATTGCTAAGTCTGATGCATCGGCAGTCCATTTAATTCTTGGTATGTACTGCTCAGTATCATCACCAATTTCGGCAGTCACGCTGCTTTTGGATTTTAAATCATAAATAAGGACACTCACCACCGAATTTTTTTCACCGGCTTTTGGATATTTGTAGCTGTAATTTCCAGGATAGAGTTGATATTCTTTTAATTCCGGTTTTTGTCCCTGATACATCGGGATGTTGAACATCGGAACATCGGTTTCGTTAAACTTCACAAAAGCCAGGAATTTGCTGTCGGGCGACCATTCAAAAGCCTTGTTATAGCTGAATTCTTCTTCATACACCCAATCGGGGGCGCCGTTAATAATTTCATTTGTTTTACCATCGCGGGTCACCTGACTTTCAGTGCCGAATTTCAGGCTTTTTATGAAAAGGTTGTTATTCCTGACAAAGGCCACACGTTCCCCGTCAGGTGAAAAAGTAGCCAACTGCTGTGCTCCGTTGTCAGATAAAGGTGTCATTTCTTTGGTTGTCAGGTTCCAGATGTAATAGACGGCTGAAAACGAATGGCGGTAAATTGATTGTTTTTGAGTCGTAAACAGTATCCTGGATTCGTCGTTGCTGAAAGTGTAATCACTGAATTTGGAGAATCCTGCTCCGTCAATTTTGAATATATCAAACAGTACTTCCACTTTTTCACCTGTTTTGTAACTGTATTTTACTATTTTATTTCCCTCTTCCAATGTGGTATAATTCATTCCATCGTTCATCGAACGAAGACCGGAAATAGTTTTCTGCTTAAAAAGCTGATCGTTAATAACGTCTTTTAATTCAATGTGTTTTTGTGAAAATACAGTAATTGAGATACTTACAAAAACTAAAAATAATATTTGTCTGATGTTCATGTTTCTGATTGTTAATTATTATAACAGGTTTCAAAACTTCTAAAAATATTCGATATAAAAAAACCGTTGTGTCATTTATCCGGATTGTTTGATACCTGAAAGTAGTATCTTTGTTTTTATCTCGTATTCGACCAGCAATTTGAAACATTAACTAAAGATGATTGATATGAAAAAGAGTTTCTTAATTGTGTGTTTAGGTTTGTTCAGCCTAATGGCTTTTTCACAGACCAATGTTGTTGAATTTTTAAAGGGAGGAAAAGCTGATGCAAATAAACTGTTTCAAGCCTATCTCGAACCTTATGCTTTTGCTCTTGGCGATGGATTGAACAATGGATGGTACAACTCTGCCGCAACTCATAAATTTTTTGGCTTTGATCTGACCATAAGCGTGAGTGCAATTCAAATGCCTGAAGAATCGAAAACATTTGACATTAATAAGTTGGGTTTAAAAAACATGGAAGTGTTAAGCGGTAGTAGTATTGCTCCAACGGTTGCAGGGAAAGATACACATGGCCCGCCTATACCCGTGTTCGATAGTCAGAGAAATAAAATTATTGAATTCAACAGCCCGCCCGGAACAGGATTGGACATGGTTCCGGTTCCGATGGTACAGTTAGGTTTTGGGCTGCTTCCACACACTGACGTGATTGGTCGTTATGTGCCTGAAATGAAGTATGATAACAATGGTGATGAAATGAAAGTTGGATTTTGGGGTGTTGGAGTAAAGCATAACTTTATGGAATGGATACCTTTTTTGAAAGCTGTTCCGTTTGATGCATCCATCTTTGGAAGTTACTCGGAGGTTAATGCCCAAAGTGGGTTGAATTCATTTGCAAGTTCCACTATTGAATTTGCAAATGATGGAAACCAGTTATTGAAAGTAAATACAAAAACAACCAAATTTGGGCTCATAGTGTCCAAGAAAATCAGCATACTAACTGTTTACGGCGGAATAGGGCAGAGTACAAGTAAATCAAATGTTGATTTGATCGGTAATTACACAATTGTAACCAATTTTACTGCAGGTGGACAGAATTTCACAAACAGAGAGACACTTACCGACCCGGTGGCTGTTCCCTTTGAAACTTCAAATATTAGCATGGATGCCGGTATCAGGTTAAAAATTATTTTTTTCAGTTTATTTGGTTCTGTTAATCATTCGGAATATACTTCATATAATGCAGGCATTAGCTTTGGTGCAAGATAAATTTATTTTATTATCAGCTATTAATATTTATCTTTGCACCCTGTTTTTTACACAATAAATACCAATGATTAAAATTACTTTACCTGATAATAGTATCAGGGAATTCGAAAGTGGAGTTACCGGATT
>JBBRXN010000015.1:0-65946 GCA_038248385.1 Bacteroidales bacterium | reverse complement strand
TTCCCATTTTGTCGGGGTGGCCGGACTCGAACCGACGACCTCCTGGTCCCAAACCAGGCATACTACCAACTGTACTACACCCCGATAATAAATTACAATAACTAAATGCGGAGAGGGGGGGATTCGAACCCCCGGTACAGAATGACCCGTACGTCGGTTTAGCAAACCGGTGGTTTCAGCCACTCACCCACCTCTCCCTGGTATTGTAACAGAATTAAATTAATTGAAGAATTTCAATTTTCAGCAGCAATTCTTTTCAAAATTCACCACCCGATTCCCCTTTGTGAATGTGCGTGCAAAGATAGAACTACTTTTATCTAAAGCAAAAGAATTGAAATAAAAATATGGGGTATTTTGAAGTTTTTTTGAGGTAAATAATGAGAGGTAATATTCCTGCTTCCTTAGAAAATAACGGTGGTTGTACGATTATTAGTATAAAAAGTTCTATCTGAAAAAAATATGATTTGTAAGCATTCTGGTAATCAGGCAGATATTGACAACATGTTATTAAATCACTCTTTTTAATTGGAAAACTGAAAAGAGTCACTTATATTTGAAGCAACAATTCGTTCTAACATATATGTCAAAAGATATTATCCGCATTAATTCGGCGTTTGGAAAATTCAACATTTTTAATTGACCCGAGAAAGCTTTTGACTGCTAAAACAGGCCCAGTACCGCTGCAAAGTGGGAGTAGCATCTGCTACCGTAGGAAGTTTGATCAGTCAGGCACTCAAATCCTTTTACTCTGGGATTTTTACAATCGAATTAATGTGGATTTTTTTTGCCATATCCGAACAATCCTGCAATTGAAATCCAACATTTCAGACCTTCTTCATAGCCGGTTTTTATAACGGACAATCATCAGATACATCAAAATCAGGCCGGAAATTAGCGTACTCACCCGACCTATATAATCGCCATACTTCACGTAAAAAGTAATTGTATTGTTCATTCCAATTTTTGCACTGATTGCAGTACAAATATTTACATTCGTCTTTTGAAGCACATCGCCTCGCTCATTAATAAAACCTGAAATTCCTGTATTGGCGCTTCGGGCTACACTTCGGCGCGTTTCAATGGCTCTAAGCCTTGAATAAGAAAAATGCTGCCAAATCCCTGGCGAATCCTTCCACCAACCATCGTTAGTCATCACAAAAATCAAATTTGCCCCTTTCTTTACCGAACTTGCGACATATTCGCCAAAAGCTGACTCAAAACAGAATACAACTCCTATTTTTTCATTATTTTTTCCTTCGAAAACAGTTGAGTGGTTTGCAGAACCGATACTTCCGCTCACTCCACCAATATCAATCACATATTTCCTGAGAAATGAAAAGTATTTTTGAAAGGGCATCTTTTCAACACCGCTAACCAAAATACTTTTATGCCCGATTTGTACTTCGGAAGGGTATTCAATCATCAGTGCCGAATTGAAAATATCGTAATAATAACTGCTATCAGCAGATGGTCTGGCAGTTTGTGAGACGGTTTCTCCTTTCACAAATTTCCTTTGAGTCATCATTCCGGCAATAAAACTGACTTCAGGATATCTCCGAACAATTCCAAAAATTGATTCCAATGATGGATTTTTAATCAGCACCGAATCTTCCCATATTGTTGGCAACACAGTTTCAGGTGCGAGAATAATATCCGTTGAGTCAGAAACAGTTGCTTCAATTAATGAATCCAACCGCTGCTTCTGCTCTTCATCACTCATTCCTGAAAACTTTTCAGTATATGGATTTATATTTGGTTGCAATACTACAACTTCCTTCGCTTCACCACTTTCGGAATACGAATAATAACGGTAAAGCGACCAACTAACAGGCAAAATAATAAGAAATAATACCCAAATTGAAAGTTGGAACATTTTGGAAAATCTTCTTTCTGGAAAGCTTTTATAAACGGAAAAGAGCAGGATATTTACGAGTAAAATCCAAAGGGAACCACCCAACACACCAGTAAATTCGTACCATTGAACCAACCTGACCGAATTGGCAAATCCGTTTCCAATCGTCAGCCAGGGCCATTGAATCGACCAATGAAAATGCAGGAATTCGAAAGTCAGCCAGAATACGATAAACGAAAAATAACCGGTTGGAGTAGTAAATTTTCGGCGTACCAAATGCATCAGCCACCAAACACATGCCATCAGAAACGCATTCAAACCTGAAATAAGTAACATTCCTGAAAGAGAAATATATGCTATCCACCAGGTTGACAATACATTCCAGACAACAAAAGATATAAGCGCGTATAAAAACAGTACAATGCTGCGTTGACTTTGTTTATTGTTGACAATTTGATCTTCGACTATTAGCAAAGGAACAAAGGCAAAGAACAATGTCCATGATAATGAAGTGGATATCCAGGACAAACTCAGCAATAATCCCGATAAAACAGAAAGGAGCAAGAGCGATTTCCTGACCATCAAAGAAGTTGATCTAAAGATTATTTACATCAGCTGAAAATATTTTCTTTTTCCGCGTCCGGTCAAATACAAATTCGATTTTTCCGGCAGCCAAAGCAGCCCAGCCAGCCTGATTGACCATAACCAATTGTCCATCAGCATTTTTAAATTCCAAAGGTTTTTCGAGGAACGTATGAGAGTGTCCTCCAACAATCAAGTCAGTATATTTAGTTTGAGGCGCCAATGAAGAATCGCTGATTTTATTGTGCTCGTAGTGGATACCAAGATGAGAAAGGCAAATAACAAAATCACAGTTGTGGTCCTTTTTCAGCAAATGCTCCATATTAATCGTAGTTGCCAATGGATCAAGGTAACGCGTATTTCCGTAATTCAATTTACCAACCAATCCGTCGAGTTCTATTCCCAGCCCATAAATGCCGATTTTAATTCCTCCTTTTTTCAGTATATGATATTTTTTCACCCTCCCGGATAAAATGGTATCAGAGAAATCGTAATTGCTTGAGATGATGGGGAATTTGGCAAATTGAAACGCTGAAGCAATATCGGTCAATCCATTATCAAATTCGTGATTTCCGATTGTGCCGGCATCATATCCCATTTGGCTCATGAGTTTCAGTATCAGATCGCCCTTGAAATAATTAAAATAAGGTGTTCCCTGAAACATGTCACCGGCGTCGAGTAATAACATATTCGGATTTTCAGCCCGGGTTTTAGAAATTAGCGACGCCAACCTCACCATTCCGCCGCGACCCGGGAATTCGGCATTTGATTCAGGAAAAGGATCAATGTGACAATGTATATCATTGGTGTGCATCACAGTCAGCTTCACCAATTCGCCGGAGGCAAATAATTCGTTCGGGATTAATCCCAAAGTTAATGCACCTCCACCCAATATAGTTTGTTTTAAAAAATTTCGTCTATTGCTCATTGAAAATCCTCCCATCCTCTTTTACATCAATTATTCCATCTTTTTTATACCTATCGCCCAAAGCCTGTATCAATACATCCCTGATTTTCAGCCTGGTATTAATTCTATCAGCCGGATTAGCGAACATACTCATCTGATCGCCGCCATTGGCAATATAATCGTTGGTTACCAACCAGTAAAAAGCAGCCGGATCAATTGTTTTTCCTCCGGTTGTCAAACTTGAAACTTTCCCGTTTCTGATACCAAGCTTCATTCCGGAAACCCCCTCGCCTCCCCTTGCAGCAATTTTTTCAGCCATTAAAAGAAACGATTCCCCTGAAATTTTAATCAGAACAATTTCATTTTCGAAAGGCATCAGTTCAAAAATCCTTTCAACGGTAATTTCACCCTTCGGCAAGGAGGAGCGCAACCCACCATAATTTACATAGGCTGCATCAGGTCGGAGGCTCAAATTTTGTTTCAGGCAATAGGCAATTCCTGAATCCAGTAAAATATCTGAAACCAGATTGGTCAATTTACTTTCAGGTTTGCCCTTCAAAAGCGGGGATGAACTAATGGCAACCAACGCTGACATATCATGTTCAATACTGTCGCGATAGGGTTTTACCATGTATTCAGCTAACGAATCGAGTGATCCAACCTTGGAATCAATTGAAATATTTTTTGTATTGACTTCGCGTACAAACAGATGCTGACTACAGGAAAATAAAAATAAAAGGACAATAAAAGTGAGGAATAAACGACGCATTGAAGTATATTTATAACTGTTATTCTGAATAGCAAATTTGCTGAACTACGCATAAAGATAAGAACAAATCAGACTTAAAATCGTTTGATTGAATAAAATATAATTGCTCATGATTTCATTTATAAATCGTTTACTTATTGAACTTAAAATATATAAAACAGTTTCTGTTGCATTTCTGCTTCTATTCGTCAGTTCATCTTTTGCTCAGGAATATAAAACAATAAAAGCTCAAAAAGGCGATGGAATCTATTCAGTTCTGAAACAGAATGACCTCCCCCCTGCGAAATACCTAAATCAGTTCATTGAATTGAATAAATCCATTCTGGGAAAAGACAACGCACTGATAATTAACAAAACATACAGGTTACCTGTTTATGAAGAAAAGCTTACTGAAATTCCAGATTCAGCGCCTGTTAAGGCAGCACCTCCGGAAAAGATCGTTTATGAGATTTTCGGAAATAAATACAAAGAAGTTACCATCAAAAACAGAGATTTAAATCAGGTTGTGTTCTATTTAATGAGTGGACACGGAGGGCCGGACCCGGGAGCAATTGGCATGTTAAACGGACATTTGCTCTGTGAAGACGAATATGCTTATGATGTGACTCTTCGTTTAGCCCGTAATCTTGTTGAATGCGGAGCAACTGTTTATATGATCATCCGCGACCTGAACGATGGTATCCGTGATGATCAGTTTCTGGATCCCGACCGAGATGAAGTTTGTTTCCCGGATAATCCGATTTCGCTCAGCCAAATTGCCCGCCTGCATCAAAGCACAAAGGCAGTTAATAAGCTTCATGGTGAAAACAAAGGCAAATTCCAGCGGTTGGTAGTCATTCATGTTGATTCAAGAAGTCAAAAAGAGAATATCGATGTTTTTTTCTACCATGATAAAGGAAGTAACACCGGGAAAAGACTCGCAAATACGCTGAAAGAGACCTTCGGTCAAAGATATGCCAGGCATCAACCCACAAGGGGATACAATGGTTCGGTTTCAGAACGGAATCTTTATGTCATAAAAAATTCTTTACCGCCAGCCGTTTTCATTGAATTGGGAAACATAAACCACACCCGCGACCAGCAAAGGTTCATACTTTCTGATAACCGACAGGCCGTTGCTAACTGGCTCAGAGACGGATTACTTGAAGACTTTAAAAAAAGCATCAAATGAACCCGTTAGTTCCTGAAGGAAAAATACTTGTTCAGTTCGACGGAATGTGTATTTTATGCAGTCAGACTATCAGATTTATCATGAAAGCTGACCGGCATAAAAAATTTCTGTTCCAAACATTACAAAATTCAGTGACGAAAGAGCCAGGTGACAGCGTAATCGTTTCTGACGGGCATAAAACTTACAGTTATTTCGATGCTATCCTGAAAATTGGAAAAGAATTGGGCGGAATTTACAGAATCGCTGCGTTATCAAAAATAATTCCCCGGGAATGGCGGCACTCGTTTTATTTGTGGATTGCAAGAAACCGCTACCGGTGGTTTGGCGTGCGTAAATCGTGCTATTTGCCTTCTGCAGAAGATTTGGAAAGGTTCATTTAAAAATCAAAATCGTCGTTTTCGAATTGAATGTACCGGGCTGACAAGTGGCCAATCATCCTTCCAAATTCTCCAACAGTTTTTTGAGTCAGCGGTGAGATTTCAGCATTTTTAAGCTTCAGCAAAATCATTCCATAGAGAGAATTCAGGCAGGCTTCCACTTCATTTTCAACCGACTTACCCGATTTCAGGACAAATTCACCGATGGCATCCCGGTTTATCCGGTACAATCGCAGGTATTCACCATCAGTTTGTGTTTCAATCAACTTCAAATGAAATTCATTCAAATCGTTAACCAAATTTGCCAAAACCTGTAAATGACCTCTCTCCCTGATGTGTTCCTTTTCCATCGCATTTGCCAGATTGTTATACCAGGCAGAAATCACCTTCCCGGTTTTCTCATCCGGACTGAACCGGCTGACAAGTTTTTCCTGAATCAAGTCAGCATCAAACAAACAGGCACGCAGAAGGTCTTCAACCTGCCACATATATAAAATATATTCAGCAATATTCGTATTTCGTTTTTCCTGTGCGACTAACATATAGAGTTTCAAGTTTCAGGTTCAAAGTTTCAAGTTCTGCTATTTCAAGGACAATTCAAGGATTCAAGTTTCATGCATCTTTTTCCCTCGTTCTCCCTTTCCCAGTTTCTACTTATCTAATTTCCAACCTTCCTTTTCGAAAATATCCATATCTCCTGGAAGTCCTAAACATCGAAGAAATCGTCCATGTCGCGCCGGTCTTTTTTTGTGGGCCTTCCGGTTCCACGTTCGCGATTGAAAAAGTTGTCGTTTTTCTGAATTTCAAGAATTTCCAATTCCGAAGCCGGAGTTGTTTCGATCAGAAATTCAGGGACTAATTTTGCAGACATGCGGTTTTCAGCCAGGGCAATAATTTTATAACTACGTGTAATCGGCGGCCTGCGTAGCTGAATGGTTTCTCCTAATTTTATTTCGCGAGAAGGTTTTACATTCATTCCGTTGATCATCACTTTCCCCTTTTTACATTCCTCGGCAGCCAGACTACGCGTTTTGTAGAGACGCACAGCCCAAAGCCATTTGTCGATGCGAATCCCTTCAGCCATGTTATTTCCGTTTATTAAAGAATGTCATGGTTTGCTGTACACCAATGGTAGCAAAACTTCTGATAATTTCAATTGAAGTATTAATCATGGCCGGTAGCTCCAACTTTTCCTGTTTGTCCCATTCACCCAGCACATAATCAACCTGTTTCCCCAGCCTGAAATTATCTCCAATTCCAATGCGAAGACGAGCATAATCATGATTACCAATTACCTCTGTGATATTTTTCAATCCGTTGTGGCCCGCATCGCTCCCTTTTGCCCGAAGTCGCAACGAGCCCAAAGGCAGAGCCAGATCATCAACAACCACCAACAGGTTCTCAATAGCCACATTTTCTTTCTGTAACCAGTAATTCACAGCCTTTCCACTCAAATTCATGAAGGTAGAAGGTTTAAGCAAAATAAATGTCCGGCCTTTGAACTTATATTCGGTTACCCAGCCATATCGCTCATCGCTAAAAACAATATTGGACGCATCTGCAAGAGCGTCCAATACTTTAAATCCTATATTATGCCGGGTATTTTCGTATTCTTTCCCCGGATTTCCCAAACCTGCAATCAGGTACTTCAAGATAAATAAATTTTTATAGATTATCCTTTGGCAGCTCCTGCTGCAGCTTTGGCAGCCCTTGTAATCATGATAGTTACAACCGGAACAGCTTTCGCGTTGAGAAATTCAAGATTTTCTCTTTCAAGAGAAGCAACTTTATAACTCTGGCCAATATCCAAATCAGTTACATTGATATTGATAGTATCAGGAAGATATTTTACCATCGCTTTTACTTTCAGTGTGCGAAGGTTCAATTTTAATTTACCCCCGTTACGGATACCTTTTGCAAAACCTTCAACTTTCACTGGAATTTCAACTTTTACCGTTTTGTCATCTGAAGTACGAAGGAAGTCAACGTGCAACAACTGTTCTCTTACCGGATGAAATTGTTTGGCCTGAATAATTGACTGACTAACAGTTCCATCAATATCAAGATCCACCAGATATACGTTTGGAGTGTAAATCAGAGACTTAAATTCCTTTTCAGGTGCATAAAAATGGACAGGTGCATCACCTCCATAAAGTACTCCGGGAACTAATCCTTCAGCACGAAGTTTTTTGGTTTCCTTTTTACCAAGAACTTCTCTCTTTGTGCATTTAATTGAAATCGATTTCATTTTACTTATTTTATTTGAAATTTAAATTATGGTACTCAGTCCTCCCTTTTCGATGAAAGGGAAACAGCATGCATAACATGTGCTCGTGGAAAAAGCGGTGCAAATATATACATTTAGCCGTAATACAACGAACTAATTGATTGATTTTTATAAACTCTTTCGATCGCCTCGCCCAAAGCTTTGGCAATCGGAATATACTTGATTTTGGATGATTCCTGTTTCCCTGGAATTGAATCGGTAAAATAGACTTCAGTCAAAGCCGAATTCTCAATCTTTTCGTAAGCCGGTCCTGAAAGAACGCCGTGTGCAGCAAAAGCCCTGACACTATTCGCTCCCTTATCCATCATTAGATCAGCAGCTTTGGCAATGGTTCCGGCAGTATCGATTAAATCGTCCACCAAAATAACATCCTTGCCTTTTACATCACCGATCACAGTCATGCTTCCAACCACATTTGCTTTTATGCGCGATTTATGGCAAATAACCAAATCGGTTCCGAGCATTTTTGAATAAGTATTAGCCCGTTTGGTTCCTCCTACATCTGGAGAAGCTATTACCAGATTCTCCAGACCCATTTGACTGATAAACGGGATAAACATAGATGAAGCATATAAATGGTCAACCGGAACATTGAAAAATCCCTGAATCTGGTCGGCATGAAGATCCATTGTAATAATGCGGTTGGCTCCTGCAGTCGAAAGCAGATCAGCAATCAGTTTGGCACCAATTGAAACGCGGGGTTTGTCCTTTCTGTCCTGACGTCCATATCCAAAATATGGAATAACAGCGATAATTTTGTATGCCGAAGCTCTCTTGGCGGCATCAATCATCAGTAACAATTCCATCAGATTGTCCGATGGCGGAGGAGTGGACTGAATGATGAAAACATGCGAACCACGAATAGTTTCTTCATAACAAGGCTCGAATTCCCCGTCGGAGAAAACTGCACAAGAAGTTTTACCTAATTCAACACCTAAACTGTCACAAATCCGGTGGGTTAAATCCACACTTTTTGTACACGGAAAAATCTTTAGTGGAGCGTTTTTTGACATTATTTCCTATTTAAAGTTTCTGTATTGAAATTGCGTGCAAAGGTAAAAAAAACTTGCTCATATCCCCTGAAAATCATTTCCAAGTTGTCGATCTATCCTTATTTGAAAGAAGTTACTATAATAAATTTCCGGCGAATAGCTGCTCCGGACATTCGTGGCAAACTAACACCAGTCGTCACAACTCTGAAAACATATCCGGAAGAACCGGGAGTTTATGACTTCGGTGGCTTAATCCGTTTACTAATTTTTGAAGGATGTTGGTGGGTGTCAAACATATCAGCTATAATAATTCTTCATGAGCAATAAAATCGCCCGATTTTACTCTTTTGGAAGCTACCTTCACACGTTCTTGAATCTCTGTTTTGGTTAATGGCTCTCCCTTTGCCGTTTAAACAGAAACAAGGTTGTTCATCAGGATTTATTTGTATTCTCTATGAATGTGATAATTTCGTCCTGACCTGTTCCGTCAACTGATGAACTAACAATAATGGGCGGCAATTCTTCCCATATCTTATTTAGCTCCAATGTGTATGCAGCCACATTTTTTGCTGCGGTAACCTTCCCTATTTTATCGGCTTTGGTGAAAATAATTGCGAAGGCAATATGGTTTTCGCCTAACCAGGTGATGAATTCAATATCGATTTTCTGCGCCTCATGGCGTATATCGATCAGGACAAACAAACAATAAAGGTTCTCACGGTTCAGAATATACTGGCTGATTAATTTCTGAAATTTTTCTTTTACTGAAAGCGAAATCTTGGCATATCCGTAGCCGGGCAAATCGACCAAATACCAGGTTTCGTCGATGATAAAATGATTGATCAATTGTGTTTTACCGGGCCTGACCGAAACTTTGGCCAGACTTTTCTGTCCAACAAGCATGTTGATAAGCGAAGATTTGCCCACATTCGACCTTCCGATAAAAGCATATTCAGGCCGGTCGGGAGGAGGACATTTTTTCACATCAGTATTACTAATTAAAAATCGTGCTTGTTTGATCATCGTGGAAATTTAGGGTTATTCGTTGTCATTCAATATCATTGGTAGTTATTGGCAGCATTGGTAGTCAACCGATTTATCAGATGTAAACTTCAAGTAATTTCACAGAAGCTGATACTGGTTTCAACATTACGCTTTCAATGGAAGCAGGAATCAGAATCGTTTCACCTTTCTGAACCATTTCGGAACCCGATTCAGTATCGATTTGTACTTCTCCATCCAAACAAATATAAATAACAAACGAATCGAGCAGGTTGTAATCTTTCTCAACAACTTCATTTAAATCCAGCAAATTGGTTGTAAAATAGTTGCATTTAACCAGTTCAACCGATTCGTTCAACTTTGATTTGTATTGGGTTTTGTATTCTGGATAAACTGTAAAATCGATGGCGTCCAATGCCAGATCGGTATGCAGTTCGCGCGGATTACCCTCATTGTCGCGACGATCGTAGTCGTAAATCCGGTAAGTTATATCTGATGTTTGCTGAATTTCTGCCAGTAAAATCCCTTTTCCGATGGCATGAACACGTCCTGCCGGAATAAAATACACGTCGCCGGCGGCTACTTCTTCAAAATTAAGGAGTTCAGTGAGCTCATTGTGTTCAAGTTTTAAAAGATATTTATCCTCATCAACCTCTTGATTAAAGCCTGATTGTAGTTTCGAACCTTGATCAGCCTGCATCACATACCACATTTCGGTTTTCCCAAATGCATTGTGACGCTTTTTCGATAGCTCGTCGTCGGGATGAACCTGAATGGACAAATCATCGTTGGCATCAATAAACTTGATTAACAGGGGGAATTCTATTCCGAAGTTATCAAACACCGGATCACCAACCAGATCGCCCATATAAACTTCGATCAGTTCTTCGAGCGTATTCCCGGCCAGAAAGCCGTTTGAAACTACAGAAACATTGTCTTCAACTCCCGAAAGTTCCCAGCTTTCGCCGCAATTGGGCAAATCACCGAAATCTTTGTTCAGAACAGTTTGTAATTTGTTTCCTCCCCAGATTTTATCTTTGTAAATGGGAGTAAATTTCAGGGGATACAATCCTTCCATGCGTTAAGGAATAATTAAGTTTAAAATTTCAGTAGAAAAAAGACCTTTACAGGCTAAAATTCAAAATCAACAACAGCTCTTTCAACGGCATGTTGTCCGATCAGTTCAGCAACTTTCAAGTGTTCAGGATGAATACGGTATGCCTCAAGTTGATCAAGCGATTCAAAATGAGTGATCAGACAGATATCATGCGATTTAGTTGCCAAATCGTAATTAACGCCCACTTCAATGTATTTCAGCTCATCTATTTGGCCCGAGAGACTGAGCAAAGCTTCTTCAATATTACTTATCTCTGTTTGTTTTTGGCTTTCAGAATCGTATTTTTTCAGTTTAAACAGCACAACATGGTTAATCATAACAAGATCATTTATATATTTTTCGACGGTAAAGTTAATGTTTTCTACACCTAGTTCCACAATGGTTCATTTTGGTGGTGGCATAACCACTCTCTTCATTATCTTTGATAAAAAAAATACTATGCTTGTAATCGGTATTGCCGGCGGAACCGGCTCAGGAAAAACCACCGTTGTAAAGAAAATTATCGAGAACCTGCCGGCTGGCGAAGTGGCAGTGATTTCGCAAGATTCATACTATAAAGACAACAGTCATTTACCTCTTGAAGAAAGGCAGAAAATCAATTTCGACCACCCTGCTTCGATTGAATTTGAACTGTTGGTCGAACACATCAAAAAGCTAAAGGAGGGACATACAGTTCAGGAACCCATTTATTCATATCTGACCTGTGTGCGATCAGAAGAAACCCGCGAAATCAGCCCCAAATCTGTAATTATCATCGAAGGGATTCTGGTTCTTTTCCCTGCCATCCTGCGCGAACAAATGGGATTAAAAGTATTTGTTGATTGTGATTCTGACGTCAGGTTATCGCGTGTTATTCAGCGCGATATCATTGAACGGGGACGCGATGTACAGGCAGTATTGGATCGGTATTCAAAGACTGTCCGCCCGAGTCATATCCAGTTTATTGAGCCAACCAAACAATTTGCCGACATTATTGTGCCGGAAGGAGGAAACAATTTAGTGGCAATCAGCATTTTAACTAATTTTATACAACAAAACCTGAAATAAAATGTTTGACACCATCTCCTCTGAGGACATTCTGTTTATCGACATCGAAACAGTACCTCAACAACCAGAATTAGCAAAACTTCCTGAGCATTTACAGCATTTGTGGGACAAAAAATCGAGTTACTTCAGGACCGAAAACCAACTTGCAGCTGAAGTTTATGAAAGGGCCGGAATTTATGCTGAATTTGGAAAAATCATTTGCATCTCAGCCGGTGGAATTATCCAGAAAAACGGTGAACGGTTCTACAAGGTAAAGTCCTATCATGATACGGAGGAGAAAAAATTACTTTCGTCATTTAATGATATGCTCGAAAAATTCACTTCCAATCCGGGGAAAAGGTTATGCGCTCACAACGGTCAGGAATTCGACTATCCTTATATAGCACGACGTACGTTAATCAACGGGCTCAGGATGCCAAGAATTCTTGATATTTCAGGAGCAAAACCGTGGGAAATTAAAGAGCGGCTGCTGGATACCCTGCAAATGTGGAAGTTTGGTGACTATAAAAACTATACTTCACTCGACCTGCTGTGCGCGGTTTTTAACATCCCGACACCAAAAGATGATATTGACGGAAGCCAGGTAGCCAAAGTTTATTATGAGGAAGGAAACCTTGACCGGATCATCCGGTATTGCGAAAAAGACACACTTGCTCTGGCCAACCTGATGTTGAGGTACAAGGGCGAACCCATCATTCCTATGGAAAACATGCTGATTGTTTAAAATTTGGACACGACTACAAACTTGCCTATGAAAAAATTCGTCTTTATTTTGGTAACAATTCTTTTCTCTTTAACAGCAACATCACAGGTTGACAGTCTGTTACAACTGTGCGAAAAAGCCACAGAGAAACAAAAATCAGGATTGTATCTGGAAGTTTCGCTTCAACTGAGAGCTGATTCAGCAAAAAGCAATGCTTATTCCCGAATGGCTTATCAACTTGCGGTCAAAAACAACCAAATTACGGAACAGGCTAAAGCTTTGTACTATTTGGGTGAAACCTCATTCAATTCATCTGATTACCATGATGCGATAACAGATTTCAAAAAAGCCCTTTCAACATACATAAAAGTTAAAGACACTGTTAATGTTGTTAATTGCTATAAATCGATCGGGTTAAGCTATTATTATATTGATGAGGGAGAAAAAGCGATTACTCAATTTATTGAAGGAATGAAGTGGTGTGAAAACGATAAAAAAAATACAGCAAAATTTCTTTCGAATATTGCGATAGCACATACCCGGATGCGCAACATGAATAATGCCCTTTATAATTATCGTAAAGCATTGTCATTAAACGCCTCAATTAACAACTTCTCGGGGATGGCCGTAAATTATAATGGCCTTGGTGAAATTTATAAAATCACGAACCGGCCGGATTCTGCCCTTAAATATTATTATAAGGCAAATAATTTATTTAAAGAAATTGGATCAAAAGATAAGCAGGCCATTACGCTGTCAAATATTGCCGGTATTATTTTGAATTATCCCGATAGCATGAAAAAATCGATTGATTGTTTAAATCAATCATGGACAATCTTTAGAAAACTGGGATGGAGACAATATGAAGCTGAATTCAAGCAAGGAATTGGTATTATTTTATACAAACAAGGCAAATTCAAACAAGCAATTGACGCCTTAAAGAATAGCATCGAATTGAATGACAAATTTAACCGTGGCTTCAAAATAAAAACAACCAGTTACAGTCTTTTATCAAAAGTTTATGAAAAAATCGGAGACTATCAGACTGCCTTAAAATACAACAAATTATTTATCCAATATTCTGACAGTCTGGAGCAGAAAGAAAAATACGATCGGATTGCAAATCTTGAGAAACAGTACGAAACTGAAAAAAAGGAAAATCAAATCGTTCGTTTGCAAGCAAGGCAAGAATTAACACTTAGCCAACTTCAGAAAAACAAACAGCTAAAACTACTTGGGATGGCGACTGCCTTTCTCTTGCTGTTGCTTGTCTTTTTTATCTCACTGAAGTATTTCGACAAATTAAAATCGAATCAACTATTAAGAGAAAAGAACCAGTTAATAGCATTAAGTGAACAGGAATTGCGCTTGCTGAATGCGTCTAAGAATAAATTCTTTTCAATCATAGCCCACGATTTAAAAAATCCGTTACACGCTGTATTGGGCTATTCGTCGCTGCTAAGCAAAAATTACGATTTATATACCGAAAACGAACGCCGTAAATTTGCCGGCGATATCCATCAATCAACCAACAATATTTTCCGCCTACTCCAAAACCTGCTTGAATGGTCGAAATCACAAACCGGAAGACTGGAGTTTGCACCTTTTGAAATCGAATTCAGACGGATACTCGAAAATTCGGTCAGCGTTTTACATACTTTGGCCGAACAGAAAAAAATTCAATTGACTTTCAATTCGTCCAATGATTTGAAGGTTTTTGCCGATCCGATTATGATTGAAACAGTGCTTCGAAACCTCATCAACAACGCCATTAAATTTACACCTGAAAACGGACAGATAGAAATAACTACTGAAGAGACTGAATATCAAGCTGTAATTAAAGTTAATGATACAGGTGTGGGAATTTCTGAAGAAGATATTCCGAATCTGTTTCGCATCGATTCAAAGGTAAAACGACGCGGAACCAACAATGAAGATGGCTCGGGACTTGGATTGATCCTGTGCAGGGAATTTGTTGATAAACACAACGGCGCAATTTGGGTTGAAAGCACCCCCGGAAAAGGAAGCTCCTTTAGTTTTACCATTCCGGTCCAGGCCGCCACCAGAGCATAACTTTAATTTTTCCCTTTTTCTTCCGACTTACTCTACCAGCAACTGTTTGGCGACTAATTTGGCTTTTTCGGACGAAACGGTTTTCTCAACAATTTTCAAGGCAAATTGAATGGCTGCGCCCGGCCCATTTCCGGTAATTATATTTCCTGATTCAACTACCGGAACATTAAGAATTTCAGCGCCTTTCAAATAGCTCTCGAACCCTGGGTAACACACTGCCTGTTTCCCTTTAAGAATACCTAAATTGCCATATACCAGCGGAGCCGCGCATATAGCTGCCAATGGTTTGGTTTCAGCATTAAAATGGCTGATCTGTGCTGTTAAACCGGCATGTGCATTCAGGTTTGATGCCCCGGGCATTCCTCCAGGAAGTACGATCATAAACACATCGTTGTAATTCACCTCTTCAAACATTTTATCGGCCAATACTTTTAACTGATGAGCCCCTGCAACTTCCAATTTACCGGTTACAGAAACCACAACAACTTCAATATCAGCCCTGCGCAAAACATCAATAATACTGATGGCTTCGATCTCTTCAAAGCCTTCAGCCAAATGAACAGCAATTTTTTTCTTCATGGCAAACTATTTTTATTCAAAGATAAGTCATACAAGCCGCTAATCAAAGAACTTATTTTGAAAAAAGCGGACCGCAATAAACCCGAAAATGCCGAAAATTGCAATCAAACCTAAATCGGCAAGATGTTTTTTCAGGTTTACTTTTTGCCTGAAAATCCAGATAAAGTGCAAAGTAAGTAAGAGAAAATTAAAGAAAATCCAGTTAAATCCTTTTGAAAAAGTGAAGTTAAATCGGATAAATTTACTGTTGTCGCTGGTCATCGAAAGTTGTACCGGAAATATCGAAGCAAATATTTTGCCTTCCTTCCGGTCTTCTTTTACCGGCCATCTTTCGGAATAGGTATCAACGATCTGGAATTCAGGATTCAATGCAATTACTTTAATTTGATCTTCTGTTTCAATAATAACAGTGTAATTAAACAAATCTCCATAGATTTTCAGATCAAAGTTATCGACATCGAAACCTTCAATTGGCCATTTTATCAATTTATATTCATCCTGAGTAAGAATAAAAATTTCGTTTTTATCCGAAAAAAGATAAGCATAAAAGTTCTTGTCTTTAAAATCAACACAACTGATATATTTGAATTTCAACCCTTCAGGAATTTCAACCTTCTTAATGAATGGTTCGCTTTTGATCATTTTCAGATGAAAAAGCTGATCTTTTGAGTCAACGATCAGATAACCTTCGTCGCACGATTTTCGGGTGGTCGGCAATCCTGCAATCCGTTTCGCCGGAAATGAAAATCTTTTCTGGTACAAGGCCGCCGAAAATAGTTGGCTTTTTTCTTCCAGAATTTTATTGGTGGCCGCGTCAATAAATTCGATCCTCCATGTAATCCTGAAGAAATCTTCAGGCAAATCAAGCTTTGCACGTCCCGACCGGGATTCAAACAATGGGTATAGTCCAGGAACCGGAGCGTCGATTTCGTTGGCTTTCAAACGGAAAAATGATTTTGCCTTTGCAATAGCACGCATGTCGAGCGCAATTCCTTTGATGGAATCAGGCATCGACCCGGAAACAATAAGCTGCTTAAAAAACATCATAGGAAGTTTTTGTTCATATTCCTCACGCGAATACTGTTTCCCTTTAGTGTCTTGCCTGATTCCTTCGCTAATGCGATGAATCATAAAATCGTCATTCATGCAACTATACAGAATAAACGGTTTTCTGGCAGGTTTCTCAAAGGCCATCCAGTACAATTTGGGAAGAAATATTGTTAGCGTGAGTATGGCAATGAACACCAATAAATATCTGCTGATTTTTTCCATTTTACATTTCCCCCTTTCTGAACCTGTACGCTGAAAATAAGAGCGCTATACTTAAAAAAACAGTCAGGACAAACAATCCTGAATTCGCCGGGCCATAAGCTGCTGTATCCGCCGAATTCAAATGAATGCTCAGAAAAAAAACGCCAGCCAATGAATAATAAAACCGAAATTTCCAATCAGGTTCCAAAACAACCAGAGCAACCAGAAAATAGACCGTAAAACCGGCAAGAAACCATGGAAAAATTGAGGTTACACTATCAGCCAACATTTGAATTGGAAAATAAACCAGGCTAAAACCGGTAAACAATCCGGAAATAATTGAAAATGAAAGCAGTAAACTGCCAGCCCCGAAAGCATGCATCATCAACAATGCCTTATTTTCCCTCAAAGGAAGGTGAAAAGTAAGCTTGATCCGTTTATTGACAGTTTCAGGAAAATATTGGGCCATGGCGATGACCAATCCACCAGTCAAAGGGAGATATTTTAACGGACTAAAAAACTGATGTCCCATGAAGAGAATACTGTACCAGCTATTTTTCCCCCCCGAAAATGTAAAATCATGCCTGACTGTGAGAAACAGATATCCGATACCCAGAATCCCGAGGAAAGTAAATCCAAGCAGGAACCACCTGGTTTTTAACCATTCTTTATAAATAATTGATTTCCACATCACCTAATATTTTCCGGTTAAACCTATAAACGCGTCTTCAAGCCCCATTTTTACCTGGCAAAAATTGTTGACAGTGATATTGTTGTCATCAAAGAATTTCTTCACAAAATCTTCTGATGAATAGGTATATAGCTCGACCTTGTTTTTTACTTTCTCAAGATTTGCCACAAACGATTCATTTTTCAGATCTGTGTTGTCATTATCAAGCACAAAATCAAAGCGTTTGAAATTGTTCATGAATTCACTGACCGGCGACTGGGCCAGCACTCTGTTAAAGTCCATGATCAGCACATCGTCAATCAGGCGTTCCATGTCCTGAATAATGTGCGATGTAGTGAAAATGGTTTTGTTTTCGGCTTTGGCATATTCTCGAAGGTAGTCAATGAACAGACGGCGGTAACCCGGGTCGAGCCCCATAGAAAAGTCATCGAGGATTAAAAGATCAGCATCCTGTGCCAGAATAAGTCCCAAAGCTACCTGTGATCGTTGTCCGCACGACATGGCCGAGATTTTTTGTTTTGGCGATACTTTCAGTTTCGACATGAGATCCCAGTATGGGGCAGGTTTCCATTGCGGATAAAACCCGGAATAAAACTTCTCGATTTGGTGGATATTCATAAACGAATACTGAATATGCCCCTCGATCAAAAATCCGATCCTCGCTTTTGTTTTGGGACTCAGGAGCTGTGTATTTTCACCAAAAATGAGACATTTACCGCTGCGGGGCTGGAGAAAACCATTCAAAATATTGATGGTGGTAGTTTTGCCTGTACCATTTTTACCCAGCAATCCCAGAATACTTCCTTCCCTGACATTAAAATTCAGGTTTTCGTACACTATTTTTCTGCCGTAGTAATGTGTCAGGTTGTTGCACTCAATTACATTGTTCATGCCTGATCTGTTAAAAAATTATTCCTGTACTGAAACTGAGCATGGTCCTGTTGCGCCCATTGGTTGAATGATACCAGTCGATATCAGTTTTTATGAAATATTGATCGAATGTTTTTCGTAAAGGTAGCTGATAACCGATTGAAATTCCGGGTGAAACGAATTCCTCCGTAAGATAATTGAATTCAGGCACAAATATTTTTTCTACCAAAAAATTTGAGGTCATCAGATTTTGGTTGCCATTAAGATTGAACTGATAATTGAATTTCAATTCAGTAGAAATACTTGTGCTTGCAAACGCGAACATTTTCAGGTACGAAGCCTGAAGCAATAAATTTGTATAATGCTGATCAAAATGGGGCAAATAATATTTTTCATCGAATAACGAATATTTCAGACCGGCAGTTAACAAGGAGTTCATCTGGTTATCGTCATCCTTTACAAGTTTCTGCCAGGATACTTCAGCATTGGTCCGAAGTGAATAATATTTCTGTTCTTTGCCATAAGTGATCCAATGCTCCAGATCGGTTTTACCCACTTTTTCCAATTGTTGAATAAACTCAGTCCCGCGATGGTTAATGATATGAATCTGCGCTTTCAACTGGTGATTTATTTTTCCTTCAGTGAAAGAAAAAACATCTGACAGATCCCAATTAATTCCGTCCATTTGAGCATCGTTTTTAACTACTGACCAGGTTGCAGTACTGGCTTTCCGTCCGTCATCAATGGTCTGGACCGAATAAATATAGTTGGAATGTAATAAGTTGGAAACACTGCCGGATTTCCATTCGAATTGCATTCCTCCTCCGAACCGGTGCTGCTGATACAACCGATAAAAGGAACTTGAAACATGATAATTGAAAATGCCCGGACCTTGGACCTGAAACATAGCATACTGCATATTTTCTTCGACTACCGAAACATCAATATCTTCGTTGTAATAACCATAAATCAGGTTTGCTCCAATCTTGTAATGATTGGCTTTAAAGAGCAAGCCAGGCGAAATATTCGTTTGTAATACTTTGTTTTCAGGCCGTGGATCGCGGTTTTGTGCGGCAACTCCTACTTCGTAATCAAAGCTCATACCCCAATCAAGCTTGCCGCTTATTGGCGATGAAATAATCGTCTTTAATTTGAAAAATTCCCTGTCATAGGTGTCGTTACCAATTGTATCGGTCAGTAAATAGGGATAATTCAATGCCGGATCATTGGTATTGCTGAAATTCAGGCCTTTTTCAAAACCTTTGCGGTAATTAAACGATCCGTACAGATAGGTTCTATTAATTTTCCGGAAACTCTGCGAACTGAAATTATATGAATGATCTGATTGCCCTTTAAAAACCGAGTGAAAGTCGCCGCTATTCAGGTTAAAACCAAGTTTGATCTCAGCCGGGAAAAGTTCCGGCATCTGCGATAATCCGGCTGCATTGTCGGACTGAAGCCACGGACTGCCTGCTTCAATTTGTTTAAATGTGAGTAAATTATACCGGATAGTTTCGACAGGATCTGTTGCCCTTGCAAACAGTCCCAATAGAAGAAATGATATGGTAATGAATCTATTCAGCATAAATCCATGGTTTGGGATCAACATCTTTTAAAAAGTCTTCGGTTGAATTATTGGTATCCCGGTAAATCACCCTTCCATTTATAATTTCCTTTATTTTCCGCCGAACACATTTGCCTGAACCTGAACCCGAAGGAACATAAGTATAACCAGCATCCAGTTCCGGCGGGAACCGTTTGTAAATGGCATGAGCTTCGTCCCAGATTATTTCTACTGCGTCAATGACATATTCGTTGGCGATCTTTGCATAGTAGCGGGTGTCCGAACCTGATGCCGAACTTTTAGTGGTCAGGTTTTTATTGATGTAAGCTTTACGTTCATCATTTGTATTTCCAGGAATTTTTGCAATGGCAAGGGCGCTTCCACCCCTGGTGTGAAATGCCACATCGTAACCACGGAACACAAATAAATCCTCTATCAAATTCGGAACGGTTGGTGAATCGATGTCCTGGTCTGTTGTCCACAAAACAAAAAATTCAAAATCGGCATTACCCAAATTTACCGGGCTTTTTGGATTGCCATTTGGATCAACCCTATGATTGATTCCGTTACGGGCCAATACAAGGCTTTTCCCTGGCCCGACAGGAAACTGCTGCCCGTTTCCGGGAATGGTCCAGATCATTTTCACAACGATCGTATCCATTTTATACTTCCAGAAATTTTCTCCCGTGGCATACGATTCATGTTCCAAAACCGAAATCCCGTCAGCATATTGAATTTCAGGAGTATTATTGAATATTTCAAGGTACTGGTCAGATGAATATACTTTTCCGGCAGGCGTTGTACTCCCGCTGTAATAGATTTCCTTAATTACAAAAGCGCTGGGAAACACACCGCTCGCCTTAATAGTATCTTCAACATCATTGAATACCTGAATGATTTTCAATCCGTTAAAAAAATATATTAACCCTCCTGAGCTATATGAATGTGAAACCGTAACGCCATAAAATCCGGGTTCAACAGATGTAAACTGAATTTTTCCATCTTTATCGGTGTATAATTCAACAGAGTAACTCTTTAGCTGATTGAACAAAATCACTTTTGCTCCGGCTTTTTTGTCCACGGGAATCCTGGTGCCAAAGTCAACCGTCAGGTAAACATTAAAGCTATGGTAATCAGGCTCTTTTAGACAGGAAACCAACAGCAACAATGAGGTGATTATCAGGAATTGTTTCATGATTACAGCATTATTTTGATTTCAGCGCCAAAGTAAACCGAAGGATTTCTCCGGGTGAACGAACCAGACCTCTTGAATTCATATTCAGGCCGGTAATTAACTGAATTGTTTACGTAGAGGCTGAATTTCATCTTGTCGCTCAACTCTTTCGATAACCTGAAATTTGTCTGAAGCAGTGGCGACATCACTTCCTTCAGATAATAATTTGTACTTCTAACATCAACAAAGCGGACATAATCAGGGTTTGTTCTCATTTCAGGAGTAAATATTTTAGTATTTCCATCGGGGTAAACAAGGTACATAGGCACTTCATTATATTCAGGATAGTAATACATATCGTACCAAATCACCTGGACTGTGGTTGATAAAATCATTCGCAACTTTGTTAATTGGGTCACTGTCCGCAAATTGGTATTCAGCCGTTCACTGATCTTACTTTCGCCTGCCGGATAAAAGCCAACATACTGGTAAGGATTGGCTGACGCGCTCGATGGTTGAAACTGATATGGAATGGTACTGTAGATCCGTTTGGTGCGCAACCATGCCCCATCAAGAGAAAATGAAGTATAAATGGATTTAATCTTTCCAAAGTCGAAACTGAATTCTACTCCTGATTTTTGAGTTTCCTGATTATTGACCGGCATCTGATAGCTAACCGCAGCAATCGAAGGTTGAACGGTAAGTTTATTCGGATCGGGTTTTGTTCCCAAAGTAATTTTGTCGGTCAGGTATCGGTTGTAATTGATAAAATTGTAATTACTTGTAAAATCGAACCCATTGGTAAGGTTCTCCTTAAAAACAGTAATAAAGCCATTCATTTTTTTGATTTTGAAATCAAGGCCTGCTTCAGTTTTAAGGTTTTCAGAAGGTTTTAAATCAGGATTAAATGTTTTATAAATGCGGGTATTGATAATGGAAAAATTATAGGCCGGATTGCCAACATAATAGTTCATTGCGCTCAAATCGAAATAAGCTTTATCAGGATATAACCAGAGCAATGATGGCGACTTGAAGGTCCTGCCTATTCCAAAACGAATGGCCATCCTGTCGAAAATTCTGTTGTTCTTGTTTGACAGGAACCGGTATTGAGCATTGAAACGTGGTTCAGTGTAAAATCCAACATCGCTTTTAAACAATCCGTCAGATTGATAATTATTTAATCTGAAACCTGCCTGTATATCAAGGAATGTTTTCCCCAAAGTCAGGAGCAGCTTATCTTCCAGATAAAGCGAATAATTCTGAAGCGCCGGAATGTCTTTGTATTTTCGCGGACGTGAGGTATAGCTGCTTACAAAAGGAGGATTGGTGATGTCATATAGTTGGCCATCACCATAATTGGCATTCAGTCGGTAATCAAATCCGTAGAGTATCTTATTGGTAATTCCCTTATGAAAGTTAATAAATTTATTTGCTGTAATCTGAGCAAACGCATTTACCGGCTTACCATCGATAACATAACCGGTAAGCTGCTCAGATGGCAGAAACAACCCAACATTTTCTCCTTCAGTTAATGAGGTTGACATCACTTGAATTCCACTGGCAGAGCGATATTTATCCTCACTGCTGATTTGATGGGTATATGAAAAGGAAAACGAATAATCAAGGTTTGTCAATAGTTTCAGATTTGGCGACCATTTACCATTCATATTATACCTGAAGCCCCTGTCTTCCGACAATATTTTTTCCCCGGCAACCATGGCATCAGGATCGGTTTTTGCGTCATCAATGGTTTCGTACCAGCTTAATTTTGAATTAAATGTCAATGGTATTTTCTGTTGGTCGAATACTTTTGAAAAGCCGACTTCAGCTGTTAAACGGTTAAATCCTTCATACTTACTGCGCAAATCACTGAACGACTGTAAATAATCGAAATTAAAATTGACAGCACTGCGTATGGACTTCAGGCTAAATCCTTTGCCTAAAGTAAATTGTTTTATTTTGGGATCAGTTTTAAGTTTAACCTCCAATGGAGTATATCCTGATTTTGTTTTAATCAGAACAGCTCCTGAAGTAAGATCGCCATATACAACCGATGGAATCCCTTTGATGATTTCAACCGACTCAATATTATCAGTCGAAATTTGTCTTAAATCAATGCCCGAACGAACCACAGTGCTAAAGTTGTCACTTGATTTTGAAGATGAAAAAGTTTGCAGGTTGGCATCGTTTGAAACAGGCGCCCCGTCAACTAGAATGGAAGTACCCATTGCACTGTTATTGTCTTCTCCAATTTCGCGGATAGCAATTCTTTGCGCCGTACTTAAATCAGGATTGCTGGAAATATTGCCCGGCAGCAATTGCATAATATCAGCCAGACTTGTTGGCTGTATATGTTCAATGGCCGCATTTCCGATGATTGTGGATGTCGTTATCCCGCTGCCGTTTTTAGCCAAAACATTTATTTCTTCCATATCATACGTAATTGGGGCTATTTTTATCCCGAAATTTGATTCGGATAAAAGTACAGATTGAAAACTATTTGAATAAGCTTCGAATCCAATGTGCTGAACTGTGATGGTGATGGAAGGCACATTTAACAGCTTGATAAAGAAGAATCCTAATTCGTCTGTTGAAGTCCATGAATCAGACTCTTTAACATGTATTGAGGCAAAGCTGACAGGTTCGCCTGTTTTCTTATTTATTACTTTCCCCTTGACCAATTGTGGTGACTGAGCTATAATTCCCGCAGATAAAGCAAGTAACCATAAACAGATGATAATTCTTTTCAGCATAGAAAAAGTATCTGGTTTTCAGAAAAGGAGAATGACCTGTCCCAATATTCTCTTCTCCAAACTAATTATTTAAAAACTACCTTTTGAGTGAATTTTTTACCCTCAATCAATGCTGCGATAATATAAATTCCGGGAGTAAAAGAGTTGTATTCAAACCTGCAGGTCAGGGCATGCGGTTCGGCAATGGCCACCAATTGCCCGCTAATTCCATACACCAAACAGCGATCAATATTTCTAACGGAAGAAACCAGTTCCAAAGCAGAATTACCATACAAAACCTTCAATGGATTTAGGGTTGGCAGATCAGCTACATAAGATTTTATGTCGAGATCAGAAACAGCAACCTTGTAAACATTTGATTTACCCAATACATAAAGCGAATCATTAAAGACTTTACCTGCCGCATAAATTGTCGCACCTGGATTGCAGTCTTTCCAGACAGTACCTCCATCGTTGGTAAATTTGGTTAGCGAAGTAGTTCCTAATGCCATGTAGGAATTATTATCCAGTGATACAAAATCAAGACCTCCGGCTACGCCAGTAATTTTAGCGAACGAAGCACCACCATCTATCGTCGAAAATATCCCTTTATTATTTGAAGTTGGTAAGTAAACAGCATCTTTATTAATCATAGTTACACTGCTTACAACCAAGCTACTGTCAGTTCCGACTGTCAATTTGGGATATAAATCAGCAAAAGTTTTACCTCCGTCAATTGTTTTGAGTAGTATTTTATTGCCTCCCAAATAACCGGTTTCCCCTGAAAATTTAATAGCCATCACAATTGAACTACCAAAATCTTCGGTTACAGCAGTCCATAAATCACCGCCATCAGCCGTTTTAAATACCCGCGAATGTTTTGTAACCGTTTTCGGAACAGTGATTGTATCGGACCAGCCTACATACATATAGGCAGTTTTTGCATCAACACACTCGATTGTATAATTGTCCATCCCATAACAACCAGTCATTACAGGATATTTTGATACATCGGCAGGTGTGTCTTTGCCAACGTTTTTGTTGTTCAGAACAGTCCATGTCTTCCATGCATCCGTTGTTTTATAAACCAATCCATTGAGATAATGATCTTCTCCGGAGGGATAGTCAATCAGCAATAACCGGCGGGTACTGACATACCCTGCATTACCTGATGAACTCACACTCCTGAAATCATATTTTCCACCATATATAAAAAGCTCTGGTAATTTTTCATCTGTCCATGTAATACCTTTATCCAAGGTCACTTTTGCAATCTGGCCATAGCCAAGCATCAATGCTTTGCCGGTATCAAAAATGAGCATTTTCTGAAGGTTGCCTGACCCGTCGCCAAGATTTTTGGAAATCCACTTGTAGTTTCCGGTCTTCAGATCACCGACTGCAATTTTATATACAACAGATGAACCTAATGCATAAAGTGAATCGTTGAAAACTCCCGGTATTTCCCAACAACTTTTCCCCGGATAACAAGTCACCCATGTAGTTCCACCATCAAAAGTTGCTTTTGAATTAGTGCTTCCCCCCAGATTTACGATAACTTTGTCGTCAAGTTTGTAAATGTCATTTCCTCCTGAAAGAGCAGCTATCTTTGAAAATGAAGTGCCGCTATCCTTAGAAATAAAAGTTCCGTTTACTGCCTGAATGTATATTTCGTTGGTATAGAATCGAATTTCGTTAGTAAAAGCAGTACTTCCGGCCACAACAGAGAAAACAGGAAAAAGGTCTGTAATATTATCGTTTTCGCTTGATGCCTTCAGTAAGATTTTATTTCCTCCGATGTAAATATCAGATCCGAGCATTTTTATAGTATTAATATAAGCTCCAGCCAAATCCGGGGTAATCGCTATCCATTTCATACCGCCATCAACCGTTTTAAAAACAGCAGAATGGGATTTTCTTGTTCCGGAAGAAATATCATACCAATGAACGAAAACCATTGCTTTGGTATTGCTGATGCTTAAAACCGCAAATGGATCCAAAGAATAACATCCCTTTGCATTTGGATTCAACCCCGGGTTTGTTCCCTCTCCTATTGCTGAAAGATCAAGCAGTTTCCATGTTGTACCATTATCAATGGTTTTGAGCAGAATTCCATTAACATAAACATCTTCCTCCCCCCCTGTAGGATTTTTCACTAACAGCGATTTTCTTCCTACAATATAACCAACGTTATCCTTTAGGCTGATATCATTGAAATTATATTTGGGACTTAACAAACCAACATCTTTCCAAGTAAGACCTTTATCAGTTGTTATTTTGAATGTTTTTCCAAATCCTGCAATAACTCCGGTGGTTTCATCGTGAATACTCATCCCCTGAAGATTATTGTCTTTACTAATCTCCTTAACTTTCCATTTAAAAACCGGAGTCGATATTTGAGGCAGGGAAATGATTGGAATAAGTAATGCAAACACTAAAAAAGTAAAAATCTTCATCCGTATATAATTTGTTTTTTAATTGACAGATGGAATTCGCATGAGGTTTATTATCACCGTTGAGTGATTTTACAATCATACTCATTTCATAATCGTAAACTTACAGTATTTTCATCACATTTTCGGTTAATACTTCAGTCTCAAGCCGGGAAAATTGGCATCAATATATTGAATTGCTTGTTCCCTGGTCTTAAAAAGTTCACCATCTGTTTCATCCCAGTTCTCTCCCTCTTTTATGCTAACTTTAATACATCCTTTTATCTGTGCCATATTAATTTCTTCAAGCGCTTCCATCTTAATCTTATCAGATTGGATGCTACTTATTTTTGCTTTTACCTCTCTTAATCTTTTTGGCAATCCATTTCCATCACGAACCATTACGATCCCGTAACAAATTGCACCTTCTTTAACCCAGGAATCAAGTTTCCTTTTGATTTGTTCATTCGTGTCACTTTTACTTTCATTTTTATATTGCTCAAGAATTTTAGATTTATTTCTTTGACCACATCCCATCATATTCAATAACAGCAAAATACATGAAATAACTAAAATCAATTTTTTTATCGCAGTTTTCATATGTTGGTTAAATTTTCCTGACACATTAAAAATTTTAGAATACTACAGATCAGCTCCGGTAATTCGTCAAATATATACATCAATCAATTAAAAGCCACAAGATAAGAACTCGTAGCCAACAAAAAAAATGATCCGCAAATTGCGGATCATTATATCTCTTAAATTTCCTGATGTGAATAAATTAAAACCTGTCAAGGTTTTAATAAGCATAGTCTTTTAGCGATTTTTCCAGTTTTTTTCTGGTGAAGAAAATCCGGCTTTTTACAGTTCCAAGCGGAAGTTTAAGATCTTCAGCAATTTCTTTGTATTTATATCCGTCAAGGAACATATTGAAAGGAACCTTGTATTCATCTTCCAACGCATTGATGCATTTGATGATCTCTTTCGAGCTGTAGATTGACTCCGGTGAAGGATAACTTTTATCTTTTGAAAACTTTAAATGGAATTCATTGTTGGCTCCGTCGAAAGTACTTTTTGATTTTACATTCCGGCGATAGCTATTAATAAACGTATTTTTCATGATAGTATAAATCCACGCCTTGAAGTTTGTGTTTTGAGTAAATTTATCTCTATATACAAGAGCTTTAAGAAATGTTTCCTGAAGCAAATCCTGAGCCTTTTCGTGATCAGATGTCAAACTTAATGCATAGTATAACAACTTGTCCTGTAATCCTAAAAGTGCGGTGTTGAATTGAAGCTGTGTCATGGCGTTCGTTTTTTTGATTGTTAATACTGAGACAAATATAGAGATTGCTTTTATGCAAAAAAAGATTTTCAAGTCTTTTATTCTTCGATATTTTTGATAGCTTATAAAGATTATTTATATGTACGAGGCATCTGGTACAATGATGGGATATACGAACAGTTACATAAGTTTGTTTTCAAATTCCAACATGTTCTTAAACAAACATTTCCGGAAAGAATAAATTAGGAAATGACCGGTTTATTTAATAATTTGCCAAAACGTGAAAATGATCTTCAGTCTTGCCAAAATTCAATTAATTATTACTTTAGCCGCCTCTTATTTTTAAGATTATAAATGAAAAAAGTAATTAAAATCCACAACCGGGCTGAAGTATTTACTTTCAAACGTTGGGGACGAAAAGCTTATTCATTGTTCAGTGTACTTAAACAACCTGTTCGCATTGGCGTATTAATGGTTGCTTATACCTCTGTTTCTGAACCTGAATTGCTCTTTGCCCAAACCGACAGTTCTAAAGTAAGCATGGAATACAATCTTGACGAGGTCGAGGTTAGCGCTCAAAGAGCACCTGTTGCTTTCTCACAGGTGGCACGGATAGTATCCGTAATTTCCAGAGAAGAAATTGAGGCGGCCCCCGTCCAAAGTCTCCAGGAACTGCTTGAATATGCGCTGAGTGTTGATGTCCGGCAGCGCGGAGTTCACGGAGTTCAGGCCGACATTTCGGTTAGGGGAGGATCTTTCGATCAAACCCTTATCCTACTGAATGGCATCAACATTTCCGATCCGCAAACCGGCCATCACTCCCTCGATCTGCCGGTCAGCTATAAAAACATTCAACGAATCGAAATTCTGGAAGGCCCGGCCGCCAGAGTATTTGGCCCCAATGCCTTTTCAGGAGCCATTAATATTATTACCAACTCTGATGAAAGTTCGGGTGTAAAATCAGACATCTCGGGAGGGCAGCACAAATTGGCTGATGTCAATGTTTCGGGAAATATCAAAACCGGAGGATGGAACCAATTTCTGGCATTCAATCGCATGTCATCTGACGGATACATTGAAAACACCGATTTTAAAACATGGAATGCATTTTACCAGACCAAACTGAACACAAAACCCGGAACACTCGATTTTCAGATTGGACGTACAAACAAAGCATTCGGGGCAAATAGTTTTTATACTGCCACCTATCCCAATCAATATGAAGCGACAAAAACCACCTTTGCTTCACTGAAATTCGAGACAGGTACAAAAATCCATTTAACACCATCAGTTTACTGGCGCCGGCATCAGGACCGTTTCGAACTTTTCAGAAGTGATCCTGCCAGTTGGTATAAAGGGCACAATTACCATTTAACCGATGTTTTTGGCAGCAACCTGAATGCATGGTTTGAATCAGCTTTCGGCAAATCAGCTTTCGGAGCCGAAATAAGAACAGAAAACGTATGGAGCAATGTTTTAGGTAAAGCGCTCACTACTCCGATTGCGGTTCCCGGCGAATCGGGTCAATTTTTCACCAAATCGTATTCACGCACAACCATTTCTTACTTTGCTGAACATTCCATCTTTCTTAACAGATTATCAGTTTCTGCCGGAGCCATGACCAACTGGATTTCCGATCTGGGTTTCGGTTGGAATATTTATCCCGGGATGGATGCATCGCTTGCCATAACCGATCATGTAAAATTATTCGGATCAGCCAACTCAAGTCTCCGCATGCCCACATTCACCGATCTTTTTTACTCAGGAGCGAACAACATTGGAAATCCTGATCTGAAACCTGAAAAATCAACCACGCTCGAAGGTGGATTGAAAATTACCTTTATCGGATTTTCGGGCCGCGCGGGAGCTTATCACCGAAGAGGCAAAGACCTGATTGATTGGGTTCGTGAAAATGAAACTGACAAATGGCAAACAAGAAACCTGACCAGCATCAACTCAACCGGGATTGAATTGAGTAGCGATTTTTTTCCTGAAAAAATATGGAAAAAATCGATTTTTATTACCAAACTCGGAATCAACTACTCATACAGCCAGCTCGATAAGGGCAATAATAACCTTTTCTCCTATTATGTGCTCGATAATCTGAAACAAAAACTCGATATCGAACTCAACCATAAAATATGGAATAAATTAAAAGGATCGTGGCGGGTAAGTTATCAGGACAGAAACGGAATGCGCACCAAAACCGAATCGTATCAACCCTTCTGGCTTATTAACACACGCATTATGTGGAAAACCCCGTCAACCGAAATCTATTTACTGGCCGCCAATCTGTTTGATACAAAATATTATGATTTTGGAACCGTCGAACAACCGGGTCGCTGGATAAGTATGGGAATCAGTCATCAGTTGAAATTTTAAAAAGTCGCAGCTGGCAGCTGACAGTCTCAGTCACAGTTTGCAGAAATGTTGACGGTTTTTGGCAGTATTGCTTTCTGAACACTGAAACTGAAATACTGAGAGTGAACATTGAGACTGAGATTTTCTCTTCTCATTGCAGAAAAGTTGCTTTTTTTACTTCGGGGGAAAGTATTATCTTCGCCCACTGAATAAATAATAAATTTGAACGTATGTTAAAAGGAATATTAGCTATCAGTGGTCAGCCGGGATTATTCAAAATGGTGACCGAAGCAAAAAACAGCATCATTGTTGAGTCCTTGCTTACAGGCAAGCGCATTCCTGCCTATTCAACTTCCAAGATAAGCGCTTTGTCCGATATATCGGTATTTACTGAAACCGGAGAAATACAGCTCAGGGAATTGTTTAAAAGAATTCAGGAAAGCGGCACAGACATCTCAACAAAAGCTGCCTCAAACGAATTCAAGTCCATCTTCGAAGAAGTAATTCCGGAGTACGACAAAAGCCGGGTTTACGCATCCGATATGAAAAAGATCATTCATTGGTATCTTTTGCTGAATGAAAAAAACCTGCTGATTGAACCGGAACCGGAAGAAGAAAAACAGGAAGAAAAAGAAGAAAAAGAATCTGAACAATAAAACGAAAGAACCGCACCAAAAAATGCGGTTCTTTTTTTGCCTATTCGTTCTGGCTAAAATTTGAATAGCTTACCGGAAAATATTCAAAACAATCTGAGTTGTCCATGGTCTTGTTTTGCTTCCTTCAGCGCCTTTTCATCCATAATCAATTTAAACAGTTGAACTGTTGCAAGGGCATCACCTCCAGCCCGGTGCCTGCCGTTAATCGAAATC
Source organism: Bacteroidales bacterium (assembly GCA_038248385.1). Taxonomy (GTDB): domain Bacteria; phylum Bacteroidota; class Bacteroidia; order Bacteroidales; family Prolixibacteraceae; genus Aquipluma. The sequence continues at coordinate 35,262 of JBBRXN010000015.1, read as the reverse complement.
CCCAGCTCACTGCACAAGTTACCAAGCGAATACGACCGGTGTCCCGGCAGATACTTTCGGCCCATCCTGACCGTACACATCGTTTTTCTTTGGTAATCGTATCCCAGGCGTTTAAATTCTTCCTGAATAAATTTATAATCAAAGCTTACATTATGAGCCACAAATACGGTCTCATTCGTCATTTCCACCACTTTTCGGGCTATTTCATAAAAACGAGGTGCCGACCTCACCATTTCATTATCAATACCTGTCAAACGGGTTATAAAATCAGAAATATAACATTCAGGATTGATGAGGCTGCTGAATGAATCAACAATCTCAGAACCGTCATGGATATAAATGGCAATCTCGGTTATTTTACCCGACTTACTCGAATTTCCGGTAGTCTCTATGTCAATAATTGAATACAAGGGTTGCATTATTTAGGACGTAAAAGTATAAAGTTTATACAAGTATCAAATTATTACAAACTTACATTGCAATAAATACATTTTTTTCATTAATTTTAGTGTTAAATTCAAGATTAAAAAAAATTAATCATTTTTACATTTCAAAAGAAACATCATTTCATCCATTTATAAAAAAATCGAATAATTATGAAAAAAACAATTCTACTTTCAATCATTCTGGCTCTTGCAGCCATTGCAAATGCGCAAACCTCTGATAAAAAATGGGGTTTCGGAGCAGGCCTTGGTGCATATAGCACTTTTGAATACAGTGATATTGGCTTGATGCCTGAATTGTATTTTAGCAGATATCTCAGCCCACGACTGGATTTAATGCTTAAAGGCGATCTTGGTGTATTCAGATCTGATCTGATCAGTGATGTAGATATGGCCAATCCATTTCTTAATTTACGACTCAAACTCTCCAATGAAACAAATAAATTGCGTCCATATCTTTATGCAGGCCCTGGCTTTTTAGCTGATAATTCCAAGTCAGGACTTAATTTTAATGCAGGTTTGGGGGGCAAGTATTACGTTAATTCCGGTACTGCCTTCTATCTTGAAGCCGGCTATATCAATGGCATTGAAGTGATGAGAGGAATAAATAAAGTTCACGATAATTTTTGGAAAGCCACTATGGGTATTGAATTCGACTTCGGAAAAGTCAAAGATTCAGACATGGACGGCGTTTCAGATAAAAAAGACAAATGCCCCGATACCCCTACAGGCGTTGCAGTTGATGCCAATGGCTGTCCTTTGGATTCCGACGGCGATGGAGTGGCTGATTACATCGATGATTGCCCGACTGAAGCCGGATTAGTCTCGTTAAAAGGATGTCCTGACAGGGATAAAGATGGCGTTGCCGACAAGGATGATGCTTGTCCTGATGTATTTGGATTGGCCAGCCTGAAAGGTTGTCCTGATTCAGATGGTGACGGTGTCGCCGACAAAGACGATAAATGTCCCGATACCCCAAAAGGATGGAAGGTTGATGCAACAGGTTGCCCTTATGACAATGATAAAGACGGGCTGTTCAATGAAGAAGATGATTGCCCCACCGTGGCCGGGCCAAAAGAAAACAAAGGCTGCCCTGTGGTTGAAAAAACTGCGATAGCGCCTGAAATGATAATCGAACCAGTCTATTTTAACTATGACAAGTCCAATATCCTTAAAGTCGAAAAAGCAAAAATTGATAAATTAGTTAAATTATTGAAATCAAACGATGCCTATCAGGTCAACCTGACTGGAAATGCCGACAATAAGGGAACTGACGAATACAACATGAAACTATCCCAAAGACGAATCGATTCAGTTGTAAAAGCAATTATCGCAGGCGGAGTTAAAAAGAACCGCATTTTGTCGCAAAAAGCGCTGGGTGAAGCCAATCCTGCTGCCACCAACGATACTGAAGAAGGCCGTGCACTGAACCGAAGGGTCGAATTTGAAGTTGTCAAATCAAAATAATTTTCAATCAATCAAACAGAAAAGCCTTGTCTGGAATCAGACAAGGCTTTTTTTGTACTTATAAGTTAAAAAGTGTGAATTATGTAAGTTTTAAATGGAATTGTGTAATATTTCGCGCTGTTATTACTGATAGATTTGTACTATAAATTCATACCCGTATATATATTTAGATTTATCCTATATTTTTTAAAAACAAAAATTATGAAAAAAACAATTTTACTTTTACTCGTTGTGGCTTTTGCTGCAACAGTCAGTGCTCAAACATCCGATAAAAAATGGGGTTTAGGTTTAGGCTTAGGCGCTTACGGCACAGTTAACAGAGACAATGGGAACATTGGTTTGATGCCCGAATTATTTCTAAGCAGATATTTAAGTCCAAAATTTGACCTGACATTTCAAAGTGAAATGGGACTATGGAGATCTGATCTGATCAACCAACTTGATTTGGTGAATCCCTTTCTTAATTTACGTTTTAAGTTTGGTAACGAATCAAAAAATTTCCGCCCCTACCTTTATGGCGGACCAGGCTTTCTTGCTGATAATAGTGAATCAGGTTTGAATTTTGACCTTGGATTGGGTGCTAAATATTATTTCAATCCCAGTACTGCATTTTATTTTGAAGCAGGTTACATCCATGGCATTGAAGTGCCAGTAACTTCAGGAGTTATTCACGATAATATTGTGAAAGCTACAATGGGTCTTGAATTCGACTTCGGAAAAGTCAAAGATTCGGACATGGACGGTGTTTCGGATAAAAAAGACAAATGCCCTGATACTCCTGCAGGTGTTGCTGTTGACGCCAATGGCTGTCCTTTGGATACCGATGGTGACGGTGTACCTGATTATATCGACGATTGCCCGACTGTGGCCGGATTAACTTCATTGAAAGGTTGTCCTGACACTGACAAAGACGGTATTGCAGACAAAGATGATGCTTGTCCTGATGTATTTGGATTGGCCAGTCTGAAAGGATGTCCGGATTCTGATGGTGACGGTGTTGCCGACAAAGACGATAAATGTCCTGGTACCCCAAAAGGCTGGAAAGTTGACGCAACAGGTTGCCCTTATGACAATGATAAAGATGGTCTGTTTAATGAAGAAGACGATTGCCCCACTGTTCCCGGACCAAAAGAAAACAAAGGATGCCCTGTAGTTGAAAAAACTGCCAAAGAAGCTGTATCCCCTGATATGATAATCGAACCGGTTTATTTTGACTATGACAAGTCGAATATCCTTAAAGTTGAACAGGCAAAAATTGATAAATTAGTCAAATTATTGAAATCAAACGATGCTTATCAGGTTAACCTGAGCGGAAATGCCGACAGCAAGGGAACTGAAGAATACAACATGAAATTATCTGAAAGACGTATTAACTCAGCTGTCAAAGCAATTACTTCAGGCGGAGTTAAAAAGACTCGCATTTCAAATCAAAAACCTCTTGGAGAAACAAATCCTGCTGCCACAAACGACACTGAAGAAGGTCGTGCACTGAACCGCAGGGTTGAATTTGAAGTGATCAAAACAAAATAATATTACAATCCAATTTATTTTAAAAGCCTTGTCTGCAACAGACAAGGCTTTTTTTATGCTATCAAAACAACCTGCAGGCCAATGTAAGACATTTCGATAGACATAAATAAATATCCATTTTTTTATACCAAGTATCAACATTATTATTTTAGTTTTGTTACAAATATGATTTCTCTGTGGAAATTAATTATGTGCCTATTTACGCAACAAAAAATCAACAACGATGAAAAAACTAATTCTACTTTCGCTCATCCTGGCTTTTGCAGCCACAGTAAATGCTCAAAATTCTGATAAAAAATGGGGGTTCGGCGCAGGCTTAGGCGCTTACAGTGCATTCAACATGGACAAGTCCAACATCGGCCTGATGCCCGAATTGTATCTCAGCAGATATTTAAACCCAAGACTCGATCTTACACTTCAAGCTGATCTTGGACTTTTTAGATCTGATTTGATAAATGATCTCGATTTGGCCAACCCATTTCTTAATTTGCGGTTGAAATTATCCAATGAAACGGTAAAATTCCGTCCTTACGTTTATGGCGGACCGGGTTTTTTAGCCGACAACAATGAATCAGGCTTGAACTTTGACCTGGGCCTGGGCGGTAAGTTTCACTTCAACCAGAACAATGCATTTTATCTGGAAGCCGGTTATATCAATGGTACTGAAGTAAAACGCGGAACAAAACTGGTCACTGATAATTTCTGGAAAGCTACGATGGGTATGGAATTCGACTTCGGAAAAGTTAAAGATTCGGATTTGGATGGCGTTTCGGATAAAAAAGACAAATGCCCCGATACTCCTGCCGGCGTTGCAGTTGATGCCAATGGCTGTCCGGTGGATACCGACGGAGATGGAGTGGCTGATTACCTCGACGATTGCCCGACTGTGGCCGGATTAACTTCATTGAAAGGTTGTCCTGACTCAGACAAAGACGGCATTGCCGACAAAGATGATGATTGTCCTGAAGTATTCGGATTGGCCAGTTTGAAAGGTTGCCCCGATACCGACGGTGATGGTGTTGCCGACAAGGATGACAAATGCCCCAACACCCCAAAAGGCTGGAAAGTAGATGCTTCAGGATGCCCGTTCGATAATGATAAAGATGGTCTGTTTAATGAAGAAGATGATTGCCCTACTGTTGCCGGACCAAAAGAGAACAAAGGTTGCCCGATTGTTATCAAAGAAATTCAAACAAAAAAAGAAATAACTCTTGATCAAATTGATATTCAAAAAATCAAGACTACCCCCATACATTTCTTGTCGGATAAAAGCTATGTGACTGACTATTCAAAAGGGATACTTGACAAATTGATTAAAACACTAAACGGCGACAAAGCCTACAAGGTCAATATCTATGGATATGCCGACAGCCAGGGTTCTGATAACTACAATATTAAACTGTCTCAGGACCGTATTGATAATACCATTAAATATCTTGAATCAAAAGGGATTTCTGAAGACCGTATCATACATCAAAAGGCCTTTGGTGAAGCAAAACCTGCTGCCAGCAACAAGACTGCGGAAGGTCGTTTGCAGAACCGAAGAGTTGAATTCGAAATTTTCAAGATGAAATAGGAGTTGGGAAAAGTTCCAAATTCCAGGTTCAAAATTCCAGGTCAGCCTGAATCTAAAGCCCTGTCTATTCAATTAGGCAGGGTTTTTACTTTATTTATGCCGAAAATCAAATATCTTTGTCGCTCAAATTTCAAAGCAAAAAATAATGACCATCGAACTGATAATACGTGATCAAATTGTTCAGGCAATTCAGAAATGCTATCTGCAGCAAATAGATCCGGGCCTCGTTCAACTGCAGAATACCCGGAAAGAGTTTGAAGGCGATATCACCCTGGTGGTATTTCCGTTTGTCCGGATGTCGAGAAAATCTCCGGAACAAACAGCTGCTGAAATAGGTGATTATCTTGAGCAAAATGTAGCTGAAGTCAGTTCATACAATGTTGTAAAAGGATTCCTGAACTTAGTCATTTCATCCGAATACTGGATTTCAGTTCTTAATTCAGCAAGCGCCACAGTCCATTACGGAATAACCGAACCCGGCGAATCTTCAAAATTGGAAATGGTTGAATATTCGTCGCCCAACACAAACAAACCTTTGCACCTGGGGCATATCCGCAACAACCTGCTCGGATTTTCACTTAGTGAAATACTAAAAGCCAACGGGAACAAAGTAGTAAAAACCAACATCGTGAACGACCGCGGCATCCATATCTGCAAGTCGATGTATGCCTGGAAAATGTGGGGAAACGGTGAAACACCTGAAACTTCAGGAATGAAAGGTGACCATTTAGTTGGTAAGTACTATGTGAAATTTGATCAGGAATACAAAAAAGAAATAGCCGCTTTGATTGAACAAGGCGAAACCAAAGAAAACGCCGAACAAAATACCCATTCGATGCAGGGAGCCCGCGAAATGTTGCTGAAATGGGAAGCCAAAGATCCGGAAACCATCCAACTTTGGGAAACCATGAACCAATGGGTTTACGCCGGATTCGATGTCACTTATAAAGAACTGGGCGTTGATTTTGACAAAATTTACTATGAATCGGAAACCTACCTGTACGGAAAAGATGAAGTTTTGCGGGGACTTGCCGAAGGTGTTTTTTATCAGAAGGAAGATTCATCCATTTGGGCCGACCTGACTGCAGAAGGCCTGGATCAGAAAATACTGCTGCGCAGCGATGGCACCTCGGTTTACATGACCCAGGATATCGGAACTGCCAGAGAACGTTATCAGGACTATCCCATCGACAAGATGATTTATGTGGTCGGAAACGAGCAAAATTACCATTTTCAGGTATTGGCCATACTGCTCGATAAATTAGGTTTCGAATTTGGCAAAGGACTGCACCATTTCTCCTACGGAATGGTTGAACTTCCGCAGGGAAAAATGAAATCACGCGAAGGAACCGTGGTTGATGCCGACGACCTGGTAGCCGGAATGATAGAAGTTTCGCGGAAAACTTCCGAAGAATTGGGCAAACTGGAAGGTTACACACCAGAACAGGCTGCCGAAACCTACCGGATGATCGCTTTGGGAGCGCTAAAATATTTTATCCTGAAAGTAGATCCAAAGAAAAACATGCTCTTCAATCCAGAAGAATCCATCGATTTTAACGGCAATACCGGCCCTTTTATTCAATATACCTACGCCCGCATCCGCTCAATTATGCGCAAAGCCTCCGACCGGAATATTGAATTGAACCGCACGGTTGAAATGCATACTGAACCCGGCGCCAAAGAGCTTCAAATCATCAAATTGGTTTCGCAATTCCCGGTGGCAGTGAAAGAAGCTGGCGAAAGTTACAGCCCGGCACTGATTGCCAATTATGTGTATGAATTAGTGAAGGAGTTCAATCAATTCTATCACGAATTCCCTATCCTGATCGAGGAAAACATAGAAATACGCAACCTTCGTCTCGTCCTTGCCGAAAATGTTGGCAAAACCATTAAAACCGGAATGAAATTACTGGGAATTGAAGTACCTGAAAGAATGTAATAGATTCCAAATTCCAGAAACCCCGGAAATCAGCAATGGTTACTGGGGTTTTGGGTTTCAGGCTGACAGCATAACCATAAAATTATTTCCCTTTTCCCTTCAAAATCTCCTGGTACCGGTACATTTCGTCACGAAGTCGGGCGGCTTCGTAGAAGTCGAGTTCTTTGGCGGCTGCTTCCATTTCTTTTTTGATTTTGGTTATCGCTTTTTCCAGAGCGGTGGCGCTCATGTACTGAACCACCGGATCGGCAGCCAGATTGGTTGGTTCGTCGCCGCTGTAGCCCTTTACTTTCACTTTCATACCAACACTGGCGTAGCCAACAATTTCGCGGGCAGCCTTAATGATTTGGGTGGGTGTAATGTCGTTTTCAGTATTGTATTTCAACTGTTTCTCGCGGCGGCGATTGGTGGAGTCAATGGTCCGCTGCATCGAGTTGGTTATTTTATCAGCATACATAATCACCATCCCGTTCAGGTTTCGGGCAGCGCGGCCTGCAGTTTGTGTAAGCGAACGCTCCGAACGCAGGAATCCTTCCTTGTCGGCATCCAGAATGGCAACCAGCGAAACTTCAGGCAAATCCAATCCTTCGCGCAGCAGATTGATACCGACCAAAACATCGAATTCGCCCTTGCGCAAGTCTTCCAGAATCTGAATACGTTCGAGCGTTTCAACATCAGAGTGAATGTACCGGGTTTTCACACCCATATTGGCCAGGTAACTGCTCAATTCTTCGGCCATTCGTTTGGTCAGCGTAGTTACAAGTACCCGCTCATTGAGTTCGATCCGCAGGTGAATTTCGTGCATCAGGTTATCAATCTGGTTGATGCTTGGGCGAACATCAATAATCGGGTCGAGCAAACCGGTTGGGCGGATGACTTGTTCCACCACGATTCCTTCCGATTTCGCCAGTTCATAATCGGCTGGTGTGGCGCTTACAAAAACAGTCTGGTCAACCACCGTTTCAAATTCATCGAAAGTTAAAGGACGGTTGTCAATAGCAGCAGGAAGCCGCCAGCCATATTCCACCAGGTTGATTTTTCGCGAACGGTCGCCGCCGAACATCGCCTTTATTTGCGGCAATGTCACGTGGCTTTCATCAATGATGGTCACAAAATCTTCAGGAAAATAATCGAGCAAACAGAAAGGCCGGGAACCCGCTACCCTACCGTCGAAATACCGCGAATAATTTTCAACGCCCGGACAATAACCCAGTTCACGCATCATTTCGAGGTCGTATTCCACCCGTTCCAGAATTCGTTTGGCTTCAAGCGGCTTGCCAATTTCCTTAAAAAAATCGACCTGTTTTACCAGATCATCCTGAATCTGGCGAATGGCCAATTGCATACGCTCTTTGGTGGTCACAAACATATTGGCCGGATAAATATTCACCAGGTCCAAATGCTCGATGGTTCCCCCGCCAACCGGGTCGAAGGAATAAATTTCCTCAATATCGTCGCCCCAGAAAACAATGCGGTAAGCAATATCAGCATAAGCCGGAAAAACATCCACAGAATCGCCTTTTACCCTGAAATTTCCTCGGTTAAATTCCACTTCGTTGCGCGAATAAAGGGCATCTACCAATTTCCGGAGAAATACATTGCGGCCAATGGTTTCACCCTTTGAAACTTTGGTCACATTGGCATGGAAATCCTCCGGGTTCCCGATTCCATACAAACACGAAACCGATGAAACCACAATCACATCGCGCCTTCCGGAGAGCAATGAGGAAGTTGTGCTCAGCCGGAGCTTTTCAATGTCCTTATTGATCGAAAGGTCTTTTTCAATATAAGTGTTGGTTGAAGGTAGATAAGCTTCGGGCTGATAATAATCGTAATAGGAAACAAAATATTCGACGGCATTTTCAGGAAAAAACTGTTTCATCTCGCTGTACAACTGGGCTGCCAGCGTTTTGTTGTGGCTTAAAACCAGCGCCGGACGCTGCACCTGTTCAATAACGTTGGCCATGGTGAAAGTTTTCCCCGACCCGGTAACCCCGAGCAGGGTCTGGAACGTGGTGCCATTGCGGAAACCTTCGGTCAGCTGCCGGATGGCTTCAGGCTGATCGCCCGTAGGCTGATATTCAGAAACAATTTTAAAAGCGTTCATCTACTTCACCATCATCTTAAAATAAACCGGAAAATGATCACTCACACCGCTCACATATTTATTCCCCACATAAGAGCGATTGGGCGTTTTATCACCGTTTTTATTCGTAAAAATCATCCAGTCATTGCTGTAAATATTTCCTTTTTGATTTTCGATTTTCATTCTTTTACCGGTAATCATTTCTCCTGAAACAACTAAGTTGTCGAGCATGTTCCAGTTTCCGCTGTAAAAATAAGTTCCCAGACCGGCAGTATCGTCGGCCATCATCAGGTTTACCAATTTTGCTCCAGAATCTGGCGATTTTGCGCCCAGCGTTTCCAGCAAACTTTTGTTGGCCGGTTCATCGTTCATGTCGCCCATAATGATGATGCGTGCTTTCGGATCCAGAGACAATAGTAAATCAACTCTGGCTTTCAGCACCGAAGCCGCTAAAACCCGTTTGGGTTCGGTTTTTTCGTCTCCGCCAATTCGTGATGGCCAGTGATTCACAAAAACATGAACCGTCTGGTTTCTGATCTTTCCAACAACGTGCAAAATATCGCGGGTTTTGAAAGTGGGGTCGTCAGGAAAAACAACCGGCAAAACTTCGTGCATGATTTCAGTAAAAGCGTCCTTGCGGTAAATTACAGCCACATCAATTCCTCGGTAATCAGGACTTTCTTCATGAATGATTGCATATTTGTGGTCTTTCAGTGCATTTGTTCTGATTAAATCTTCGAGTACACCCCGGTTCTCCACTTCAACCAACCCAACTATTTCAGGAGTTTCCAGCGGATTTACTTCTGAAATGACCTTTGCCAAATCATCGAGTTTCTTCTGATATTTTTCATTGTCCCACTTCTTTTCACTCTGTGGAAGAAATTCTTCGTCCGGAATTTTCGGATCATCCACCGTATCAAATAAATTCTCGACATTGTAGGAAAGAACCGTGTATTCCTTCCGGAGCATTTTTTTCTGTGAAGTACATGAACCTGAAATCCACGCGACCACTACCAACAACCAGATAATCTTTCTCATAACTTATTTTCCTATCGTAACTTCGTAATATTGTGTAACATCTACAACCATCATTCCTGCCGCACGTGCAGCCTGAAATCCCAAAACTCCATCTTCAAAAACTTCGCAATCAGCAGGATCGACTCCCATGAGTCCGGCACATTTAACAAACGTATCGGGATGTGGTTTAAAATTTGAAACATCATCGCTTGTAACCAGAATATCAAAATAATCCTGTAATCCGATAATTCCAAGGGTTTTCAGGGATAATCGCCGCGAACCGCCTGTTCCAACAGCCATCGGCAATTTCCCGTGATATTCGCGTACCAGGTTGGTCACTACTTTTATTTCAGGAGTTAAATGCATGTTTTTCTCAAATTCAGCTTCCTTGATATCGCCCAATTCCTTTGGATCTATATTTTTACCAAATAGCTGATTCAGCTTTTCAACCGTCGGATAAAGAGGAATTCCGGCCAATTGGCTAAATAACTCAATTGAAAAATCGATTCCGAATTTGGCTGCGGCATTTTTCCATGCTATATAATGAATCGGCATCGTGTCGGCCAGAGTTCCGTCCAGGTCAAAAATCAACGCTTTTGCTTTCGGATTAACTTTTAAATCTGCTTTTGTCATTGTTTATTTTTCTGATTTGCGGCAAAAATAGCCATTTAATGCAGAAGATGAGTTTTAAAGTTTTTTGTTTGGCCGAAAATTAACATTTTTGCCGCGCACAAAATTTATTCATTTATGATTTCAAATTCGTTACTTGGTCTTACCAGTATTTCACAATGGGGATTGTTTTTAGGCATTGCCTTTATTCTTTTTGGCTCGATTGAAAAACGGGAAAGATTTGTCCTTGCAGGTCAGTTGGCATTTTTACTCATTGGGCTAATGGCAGTGTGGATTCTGCTGACCGACCGGATCATTGTTCCTGAAATCATAAATGGAATCATTCCCAAACAACTTAAAGTGCTGGCCTATTTTAAAGGAGTGGCTTTATTTTCAGCACTAACGATTGTTACGCTTTTGCTGAAATTATTCAAACTTCGATTTCAGAAAGCAAGCCTTTTTATTCTGTTGTTTTTTGCGTTGATGCTGTTTTTCATGGTATTCAATCTTCAGCAAGCAGCTAATTGAACATCAGATAATAAGTCCCAATCCCTGACAGATAACCAATAATTGCCAATAAACTGATCTTCTTCAGATACCAGATAAAATCAATTTTTTCGATACCCATTGCAGCCACACCGGCAGCCGAACCGATAATTAAAATACTTCCACCTGTTCCGGCACAAAACGCCAGTAACTCCCAAAAGGTACCGTCCTGAACAAACATTACTGCGTAGCCCGTTGCACCGGGAAGCGCAACATCGTACATGCCCATTGCACCGGCAACCAAAGGCACATTATCAACTATTGACGATAAAAAGCCGATTGCCATGTTGATGGTATAAACATTTCCTAAATGGTCGTTAAGCCAACCCGACATAATATTCAAATGTCCGGCAGATTGCAAACAGGCTACAGCTGTTAAAATTCCAAGGAAAAACAACACAGTAGGCGTATCAACCTTACGAATAACATTATAAACCCTTAGCTTACCGGTAATTTTAGGTGTTTTCGATCGGTGCATAATTTCGGTAGCAGTCCAGAGCACACCCAGACCAAACAACATACCCATATAAGGAGGCAAATGGGTAATGGTTTTTAAAATAGGGACGAAAAGCAATGCCCCAACCCCGATGATGAGAATGATGATCCTTTCTTTGTAGGTAGTAAATGATGAATCATCGTTCAGTTTCTGGGGCCTTTCGACCTGACCTTTCATACTGAAAGAAACGACAGCTAAAGGAACAACAATGCTTACAATACTGGGAAGAAGAACCTTAGCGATAATGGATACAGCGGTAATCTGACCTCCGATCCACAACATGATGGTAGTGACATCGCCAATAGGTGACCATGCACCGCCTGAATTGGCTGCGAGTACAACAATCGAAACAAAAAACCATCGGGTTTTCTGATCATTGATCAATTTCTTCAACAAAGCAACCATAACAATGGTAGTTGTCAGATTATCAAGAACTGCAGACATGAAAAAAGTAATGAATGCAATGATCCACAATAATTTTATCTTATTGGACGTGGTAATTTTATCTGTAATGACTTTAAAACCTTCATGCTGATCAATGATTTCGACAATGGTCATAGCCCCGAGAAGAAAAAACAATATTTGTGAGATTTCTATCAGGTGATGTTCAAGTTCTTCAACGACAAAATGATAAGGTTCATTAAAAACACTTATTTTTTCAGCCCAGCCTGAGCTTAACCATTGAGCTTCAGAAAGATTGGGCTTGATATGTTCAATTATATTTTTTACCTGATTTCCAAATTCTGCCCACGAAGGACTAAAACCCAGACCAAGAATAGTATCAACATTGAGGATGTAAACAATCCATGTTAAAACGCCAATGATTAAAGCTGAAGCTGTTTTGTCAATTTTTAATGGATGTTCGAGTGCAATAGCCAGATAGCCAAGAACAAAGATTAGGATGATCAGATAAAACATTGCAGTTATTTTTTAATGAGAAATAGGTTCACCGTGAAACTGATTTAGACTGGAAATATACGAGAATATTTTTAAATGGAAAAGACTGCACCCAATGGATAAAAAAAATACCGCGAGTATGAATCACGGTATTCTTGAAAACCTAAGTTAACAGCTGCAGCTAAACATGCAGTAATTTAGAGAAACCCCAAAAAATCAATTAATTGAGCTAAAAAAAACCAAAACTTTATAAGAAAATTGAATTGATCGTCAGATAATAAAAGTGTCAATGCTTTCCCTATGACATTTTAAATCTTTAATCATTCAATGTAATTATTACTGAACTAATTTCTGCTACAAATCTATGATTGTATTCTGAATCAGTCAATTAGAGTTCAGTTAGAAATTTATTAGAATTTCATTAGAATATGGATTCCACCAAATTGTATCTTAGTTTTGCATCAAATAATCAGTAAATATGGTGGACACACGTATTTTAATCGTTGAAGACGAGCAACGACTGGCAGAAATTCTTCAGAAGCAGTTGCAGGAATCAGGTTTTTTGGCTGATTTGGCTAACGACGGATACGTCGGGAAAAGAATGTTGGAACAAACGGAATATGACCTGGTTCTTTTAGACATCAATTTGCCTTTGCTGAACGGATATGAATTGTGCAAAGAAATCAGGAAAACGAACAGCAAGATCCCGATAATTATGCTGACAGCCCTTGGTACACCTGACAATAAACTGATCGGATTCGAAGCCGGAGCCGATGATTACGTATTAAAACCATTCGATTTCAGGGAATTACTGGCCCGTATCAATGTTTTCCTCAAGCGTACAAACCAGTCGCCAACACAAACCAGAATATTAAAGATCGCTGATTTCGAAATGAATCTGGAATCGAAGACCGCCACCCGTGCAGGCAAAAAGATTGATTTAACCTCCAAAGAGTTTGCATTGATGGAAACCTTCTTGAAAAACAAAGGGAAACTGCTTTCAAGAGAATTTATTATCGAGAAAGTCTGGGACCTTGAGTTTGAAACCGGGACAAACATTATTGATGTATATGTGAATTACTTACGAAAAAAAGTCGATAGGAATTTTGAACCTAAGATAATTCATACCAAATTTGGTTTCGGTTTCTATTGTAGCGAAACTGAAATATGATATGAACATCAAGACACGCTTATCCATTCAGTTTACTTTATTAGTATTTGGCATATTGCTGTTTTTTTCAGTTTTAGCCTACTACTTTTCGCATACCAGTCAAAGGTCCAAATTCAGGGAAAATCTTTTGGACCGGGCTCAAAATACGGCCATACTATTAATAAATGTTGAAGGAATTGATTCAACATTGCTAAAGAAAATCCATCAAACCACCAGTTCGCTCATAGAAGAGGAAATTGCGGTCACAGATTCAACTGACAATCTTATCTACATAAACAATACTCACTATTTAACAGCCAAAGTTTTAATCGAAAAGTCCTATAATTCAAGTCCCAACTATTTTTCAATCGGAGAAAAAGATGGGGTAAGCTACAATCATACGATAAACAATAAGGTCTATCATGTTTATGTTTTGGCTTACGATAATTCAAGGGCCGAAAATCTGATTGAATTGCGCACTATTTTATTTTGGAGTATTCTCGTTAGTGTCTGGCTTTCAATTACAGCCTCCTATTTCTTTTCAAAATTGGCAATAAGGCCAATATCGAATATCATTGCTCAGGTAAAAGACATTAATTCATCGAAGCTCAGTAGCCGATTAAATGAAGGTCGCCGAAGAGATGAAATTGAGCAATTGGCCATCACTTTTAACCAAATGTTGTCGGATCTTGAACTGGTATTTAAAAGTCAGGATGAATTTGTCTCGAATGCTTCACACGAATTGCGGACACCTTTGGCCATTATGATCGCTGAATCGGATTACATTATTGGCAAGGAACATCAACCGGATGAATATATCAAACATATTTCAGAAATGGTTGAAGACCTCCGAAAACTCAACGCTTTGCTGAATAGCCTTTTGGAATTGGCTAATCTTAACCGCGACAACCAGATTGAACTAACACCAGTTCGTATTGATGAGTTGATTTTCAATTCAATACAGGCAATAAAAATAAAATATCCGGGAAGGAAGATTCTGCCCAAAATTGTATATTCCGAAAATGAAAACGATCTGTTGGTACCCGGCAACGCCGGATTGCTTGAAATAGCATTAAAGAACCTGATTGATAATGCCTGCAAATTTTCATCAGATGAAGTTGAATTGAAAGCTCTGATTACCGATAAAACCATCAACATTCAGGTTATTGATTACGGAATTGGAATTTCCCCAAACGAAATAGAAAATATCTTCAAACCCTTTAAAAGGGGAGCCAACGTCAAATACATCGCCGGTTTTGGAATTGGCCTTTCAATCGTCGCGAAAATTATTGCTCTTCACGCTGCCGAAATTAAGGTAACAAGCATAGAAAATGAAGTTACCAGTTTCGATCTGTTGTTTAAGAAATAAAAGAAGAAAATGCTCCTGAAGTTCAGGAGCATTTTCTTCTTTTATTTCATTTTTTCTTCAATCCATTTCCTTGCATTCACGAAGGCTTCCATCCAGGGAGCAACTTCATCGGATTTCCGGTCAATCGGGTAATAAGGCCAGTGCCAGGGTTTGAAAGCTCTTTCCAAATGCGGCATCATCACCAAATGGCGGCCATCTTCAGAGCACAATGCGGCTGTATTAAAATCTGAACCATTCGGGTTTCCGGGATATGCCGCATTGGAATATTTCATCGGAATCCGGTAAGCCGATTCTTCCTGCGGTAAGCTGAATTTTCCTTCTCCGTGCGCCACCCAAACACCGAGTTTCATTCCTTCCATCGATTGCAACATTACTGAATTGTTGGGCTGAATTTCCACATTTACAAAGCCGGATTCGAATTTGTGCGATTCGTTGTGCAGCATTTTGGGTTTTTCGGCACGATCAGCATAAACCAATCCCAGTTCAACCATTAACTGGCAACCATTGCAAACACCCAGGCTCAGGGTATCTTCGCGTTTGTAGAAATTATCGAGCGCCAACTTTGCAGCTTCATTGTATTTGAAAGCGCCTGCCCAACCTTTGGCCGAACCCAGCACATCCGAATTGGAGAAACCGCCTACAAAAACAATCATGTTGATATCTTCCAAAGTTTCGCGTCCGGCAATCAGATCGGTGATATGAACGTCTTTCACATCCATGCCGGCCAGGTACATCATGTAAGCCATTTCGCGGTCGCCGTTCACCCCTTTTTCGCGAATGATGGCAGCCTTGATCCCGCTCGGCTGCCGGCGTTTCAGGTCGATATCCAAATCGGCAGCCTTTCCGGTAAATCCTTTGAAATCGTATTTCAGTTCGTTTTTCTTGTAATTCCGATAGCGTTCCAAAGCCAGGTTTTCTCCTGATTGTTTTCGGTCGAGCAAATACGACGATTTGAACCACAATTCGCGCAACGAATTCAGGTCGAAATTAAATTCATCCGCATTGTTTTTCACTGTAAAATCACGTGTTCCTGAAGGTTTTCCAATCAGAACAAAACCGATCCCCGCAGCATTCAGTTTGGCTTCAAAAGCGGTGGCATCGGCAACCTGAACCACCACTCCGGGATTTTCGCTGAACAATGCTTTTACGCTGTCGGCTTCACCAATTCCGCTCAAATCGATTGTCATTCCTGAATAGTTATCGGCAAAACACATTTCAAGCAAAGTGGTAATCAAACCTCCGGAAGAAATATCGTGTCCTGCTAAAATCAGCTTGTCTTCAATACAATCCTGAAGGACGTTGAAGGCAGATGCGAAGTATTTCGAATCAGCTACTGAAGGCGCTTTGTTTCCTAATTTATTGATGATCTGAGAGAAAGCGCTTCCACCCAAACAACGGTTCATTTTCGAGAAATCTACAAAATAGATAGAGGTTTCCGGATTATTAACAAGCACTGGTTCCACCACTTTTTTCACATCCGACACTTCTGCTGAAGCCGAAACGATAACAGTTCCGGGTGAATAAACCACGCCGTCCTTGTATTTCTGTGTCATCGACATGGAATCTTTTCCGGTCGGAATATTGATTCCCAATTCGCAGGCGAAATCGCTGGCAGCTTTTACCGCTTTGTAAATACGCGCGTTTTCACCTTCATTTTTCGCGGGCCACATCCAGTTGGCACTCAGCGAAACACCTTTCAGCTGACCGGTTAGCGGCGCCCAAACCAAATTGGTAAGCGATTCGGCAATTGAAAGAACCGAACCAGCTTCGGCGTCAACCATGGCAGCTACAGGGGCGTGCCCAATCGTGGTGGCCAATCCTTTTTCGCCCTGGTAATCGAGCGTGATTACACCCACATTGTTCAGCGGAAGCTGCAATTGACCGGCGCACTGTTGTTTGGCAATACGTCCGGTTACCGAGCGGTCCACCTTGTTGGTGAGCCAGTCTTTGCAGGCAACGGCTTCTAATTGCAAAACCTCTTCGAGGTATTCTTCTATTTTGGATTGATCGTATTCCAGTTCAGCAAATTTTTCATTTCGGGTAGTATCAATCAATACTGTTTTTGGCGGTTTACCAAACATATACGAAAGCTGCCAATCAATTGGTTTTTCGCCTGTTTTTGAGTTTTCGAAGGTAAACTGCATGTCGCCGGTTGCTTCACCAATTACATACATCGGGGCACGTTCACGATCAGCAATCCGCTGTAAAAGCGGCACATCCTTTTCGTGCATCACTAAACCCATACGTTCCTGCGACTCATTGCCAATAATTTCCTTTTGCGAAAGTGTCGGGTCGCCAACCGGTAATTTTGAGGTATCAATTTTACCTCCGGTCGCTTCAACCAATTCCGAAAGGCAATTTAAGTGGCCACCTGCTCCGTGGTCGTGTACTGTGATAATCGGATTATTTGCTGATTCGCTCAAGGCACGAATCGCGTTGTAAACACGTTTCTGCATTTCAGGATTGGCACGCTGAACAGCATTCAGCTCTATATGGTTTTTGAATTCGCCCGTTGCAACCGACGAAACCGCTCCCCCACCCATTCCGATGCGGTAATTGTCACCTCCTAAAAGCACTATTTTATCTCCTTTTACCGGCTCGTCTTTCAAACTGTCTTTCTTGGCGGCAAAACCAATTCCACCGGCCAGCATGATCACTTTATCAAAACCGTATTTCCGGTCATTTTCAAAATGTTCAAAAGTCACAACTGAACCGGTAATGATCGGTTGTCCAAATTTATTTCCAAAATCGCTGGCACCATTGGAAGCTTTGATCAGAATTTCTTCCGGAGTCTGGTAAAGCCAGTCACGTTCTTCGGTGCATTGCTCCCAGCTACGTGCATCTTCGGTTCGTGGATACGAAGTCATGTAAACGGCAGTTCCGGCAATGGGCAAACTTCCTTTTCCTCCTGCAATACGGTCGCGTATTTCACCGCCGGTTCCGGTTGCAGCGCCATTGAATGGCTCAACAGTTGTTGGAAAGTTGTGTGTTTCTGCTTTCAGAGAAAGCACCATTTCCAGATCGGTCACCTCGAAAAAGTCAGGTTTGTCTTGTGTTTTAGGAGCAAACTGTTCAGCGACCGGCCCCTGTACAAACGAACAATTATCTTTATAGGCTGAAATGATTAAATTCGGATTTTGCTCTGAGGTTTTCCTGATCAATTGGAAAAGCGACATTTCCTGTTCAACGCCATCAATGATAAAAGTACCGTTGAATATTTTGTGGCGGCAATGTTCAGAATTCACCTGCGAAAAGCCAAACACTTCGCCATCGGTTAATTTCCGGCCCAATTTCTCTGAAACTGAATTCAGGTAGCCTATTTCGTCTTCACTCAACGCCAAACCTTCCTGCTCGTTATAAACGACAATATCACTAATTTCAAGGATTGGATCAGGTCTTTTATTAATTGTAAATATGGTTTGATCAAGGTCTTGATAAAGCGCTTTCAGCATCGGGTCATAACCGGCAGTCCGGTCAGCAACCTGAATATATTCCTCAATCCTTAAAATTCCATGAATCCCCATATTTTGGATAATTTCTACTGCATTGGTACTCCACGGAGTGAGCATTTCTTTACGTGGCCCCACAAACCAACCATTTAAAACCTGATTGTCAACCATTTCAGCTTCGCCAAATAGCCAAATCAGCTTTTCAATATCTTCAGGGATAAATGGATCGATTGAATTTACAGCAATAAAAGTGTTTTGCGGAGTTTTAAAAAATAGAATCATTTTGGAATATTAATTTGAAAAATTTTAATGCAAACAACAGGAAAATGAACGCGGCAAAGATAAATATTTCAGACTTAAACCTGCCAAAAAAGTAAATAACAAGTCAGTATTAACAATTGGGTAAACGCCAAATAATCGTTGCGGCAATCCAACCCGTCCTGATGAAATTCAACAAGCCAAACACATCTATAATTCTATATATGTAACTGTATTTCAACAGATAAGTATTTCTTAACACTAACTTTACATGACCGTACATTTACCATTATACGCTTGAAAAAGGTCTTCATCAAGGTCGTTTGGAAAATTAATATTTACCTTTGTGCCCAAATTTCAGGGCAAATTACTCAAACTCACATGATGAAACAAATCAAATACGTATCTCCTCAGGAAGCAGTAAAAGTTATTAAGTCAGGCGACAGGGTTCATTTAAGCTCGGTGGCAGTTACCCCGCACACGCTGATAAAACCGTTGGTTGAAAGGGGCCGCAACGGTGAACTTTATGATGTAAAAATCCAGCACATCCACATTGAAGGTCAGGTGGACTATGCCAATCCTGAATTTGAAGGAATATTTCAGGGTGAACAATTTTTTGTTGCCGGAAATATGCGCAAACAAACTCAGGCCGGTTTTGCCGATTATATTCCGGTATTCCTGAGTGAAACTCAAAAACTGATCCGTGAAGGTTACCTGCATGTAAATGTCGCCATGATCATGTGTTCTATTCCCGACAAGTTTGGGTTTGTATCACTAGGCACTTCGGTTGATGCAACCTTAGCCGCAGTTGAATGCGCCGATATTGTAATCGCAGCAGTGAATCCCAATGTGCCACGTTGTTGGGGGGATGCCATGATTCATGTTGACCAGATTGACATTTTCGTTGAAGATGACATTAAATTATACACCTTCGGATTTGCCCCATTAAGTCAGGAGGAAGTTCAGATCGGAATCAATGTGGCTTCTTTGATTGAAGATGGCGCCTGTTTGCAAATGGGTATCGGCGGAATACCGAATGCAGTACTTGCACAACTTGGCAACCACAAAGATTTAGGTGTACATACCGAAATGTTTTCCGATGGAATTCTTCCTTTGGTTGAAAAAGGAGTTGTTACCGGAAAGTATAAAAACATTGACAGAGGCAGAATGGTCGCATCGTTCCTGATGGGAACACAGGAATTGTACGATTTTGTGAATGACAATCCGCGTGTGGCCATGATGGATGTTGCCCACACCAATAATGTGGCAGTTATCCGTAAACTTGACAAAGTGACCGCCATTAACTCAGCGCTTGCCATCGACATCACCGGCCAGGTTTCTGCAGACTCAATCGGAACGAAACACTATTCGGGAGTAGGTGGTCAGATCGACTTCATTCGCGGAGCAGGTCATTCAAAAGGCGGAAAACCAATCATCGCATTGCCATCAGTAACTGCAAAAGGTGTTTCAAAAATTTGTCCGACATTGATCGAAGGATCTGGCGTGGTTAGTACCCGGGCAAACATTCACTGGGTAGTGACCGAGTATGGTGCAGTTAACCTTTATGGAAAAGCCTTACAGGACAGAGCCAAATTGCTCATCTCAATTGCCCACCCTGCCCATAGGGAAGCACTGGAAAAGGCTGCCTTTGAACGTTATGGATCACATTTCCATTTTGTAAAAGACAGCAGTAAATTATAAGATATTCACAAAGAAAGGCAGGCTAAAAATCTGCCTTTCTTTTTTCGATAAGATACTGACTGTTGCAAAACACACGCTCAAGAAATCGAATATTTAAGCAATTGGTTTGAAAAGCATTATTGTAAGCGTACTTTTGCAGCGCGAAAAAGCAACTACTAAAATCATATTTTTTTCATTATCAAATTAAACTCTTATTCAAAATGGAAATATCACATATCGAACACATTGGAATTGCCGTTAACAGCCTTGAAGAAGCCATTCCGTATTATGAAAATATTTTGGGACTGAAATGTTATGCTGTTGAAGAAGTGGCCGACCAGAAAGTGAAAACTGCCTTCTTCAAAGTTGGACAAACAAAAATTGAACTTTTGGAATCAACTGATCCGGAAGGGCCTATCGGTAAATTCATCGAGAAAAAAGGACCAGGCGTACATCATTTGGCATTTGCGGTTGAAAACGTAAACGAAGCCCTTGAAGATGTGGCTGCCAAAGGTGTTCAGACAATTGATAAAGCCGGCCGTAAAGGCGCTGAAGGACTGACCATCGGGTTTCTTCACCCTAAATCGACTTTAGGCGTATTAACTGAACTTTGCTCCGACAAATAATCAAACAAAACTAATTATATACAATATGAATAATCAAGACAAAATAAAGAAACTTATTGACCTGCGCGTTGAAGCAAAACTCGGAGGGGGAGAGAAGAGAATTGAAGCACAGCACGAAAAGGGAAAATTAACAGCCCGGGAACGAATCGAACTACTGCTCGATGAAGGTAGTTTTGAAGAATACGACATGTTTATGAAACATCGTTGTGACAACTTCGGGATGGAAAAAACCAAATTCCTGGGCGACGGTGTAGTAACCGGCCAGGGAACCATCGACGGTCGTGTTGTATATCTGTATGCTCAGGATTTTACTGTTTTCGGCGGTTCATTGTCAGAAACTTATGCACTAAAAATCTGCAAAGTGATGGACATGGCCATGAAGGTCGGAGCTCCGGTGATCGGTATCAACGATTCAGGCGGCGCCCGTATTCAGGAAGGTGTAACCGCGTTGGCCGGATATGCTGAAATATTCGAGCGTAATATCATGGCTTCCGGTGTTGTTCCGCAGATCTCAGCTATATTCGGGCCATGTGCCGGAGGTGCTGTCTATTCACCGGCATTGACCGACTTCATTATCATGAGTAAAAATACCAGTTACATGTTTGTAACCGGTCCTAAAGTGGTAAAAACTGTTACAGGTGAAGTTGTTACCGACGAACAACTGGGTGGTGCTTCTGTTCATGGTTCAAAATCAGGTGTTTCGCATTTCATTGCAGAAGACGAACAGGAAGGTATTTCTTTGATCCGCAAACTGTTGAGCTATCTTCCGCAAAACAACCTGGAAGATGCGCCATTGGCTCTCTGCGACGATCCGATCAACCGTTTGGAAGATTCACTAAACAGCGTAATTCCTGACAATCCGAACAAACCCTATGATGTTAAAGACGTCATTCACTCCATAGTTGACTACAATGAATTTTTTGAAGTTCACCGCAACTATGCACAGAATATTGTAGTAGGTTTCGCCCATTTCAATGGTATTTCAACCGGTATAGTTGCCAACCAGCCAAACTATCTGGCAGGAGTACTCGATATCAAATCATCGCGAAAAGCAGCCCGTTTTGTTCGCTTCTGCGATGCATTCAACATTCCGATTGTCACTTTGGTTGACGTACCTGGATTTCTTCCGGGAACAGCTCAGGAATATGGCGGTATCATAGCTGAGGGGGCCAAATTGTTGTTTGCCTACGGATCTGCTACTGTTCCAAAAGTGACAGTTATTCTTCGGAAAGCCTATGGCGGTGCCTATTGTGTAATGAGCTCGAAACATCTTCGCGGAGACATCAACTACTCATGGCCAACCGGCGAAATTGCTGTAATGGGACCCAAAGGCGCCATCGAAGTTCTTCGACATAAAAAAATTGCTGCTATTGAAGATGAGGCAGAACGCCTGGCTTATGTGGCACAGGCTGAAGAAGAATACAAGGAGAAATTCGCCAACCCATACAAAGCTGCCGAATACGGTTACATCGACGATATTATTGAACCGCGCAACACCCGTTTCCGGATTATCCGCGCACTTCAGGCACTGGCAACCAAGAAAGACAGTATGCCTGACAAGAAACATGCTAACCTTCCATTATAAACATTGATTATGCAAAGAAGAATTAAACATTTCATATACGGAATTGCCATTTTACTTTTGGTCGTTGCTGGAACCGATTTAGCGAAAGCACAAAATACAGGTGACCTGAGATTTAATGAAATTCTGGTATTGAACGATTCAAACTCAGTGGACGATTTTGGGATGCATACTGCCTGGATAGAAATATTCAACACGGCATACAACACCGTTAACATAGGTGGATGTTACCTGACTGACGATATTAGCAATCCGACTAAATACTGGATTCCGACAGGTGACCCATCGACCAAAATCCCTTCAAGAAATTACATGGTTTTTTGGGCCGATAACGAACCCACCCGTGGTATTTTCCATCTGAATTTCAATCTGAAAAATGCCAAAACCATTGCTTTGTTCGATAATAGCGGGAAAACATTGATTGATAAAGTCGATATCCCGACCGAGCACAAGCCAGATGTAACTTACGGAAAGCCTAATGTAAACAGTCAGGAATGGGTTTATCTCGAAAAATCGACTCCTGGAGCGAATAACGATTACACAAAGAAAAAATCGGCAGGCGAAAGTTTTGTTGAACTTGATCCTTACGGAATCGGGATGACCATGATTGCCATGTTCGTAGTGTTTTCAGCATTGGCCATTCTTTTTATCATCTACAAAAACATGGGCCGGTTCTTTATCAGAAGAGCTTTGCCTAAAAAAGAAAAGATGATAGCAAAACCCGGAAAATCTGGTAAAGAGGAAGAAACTTCAGGAGAAGTGAATGCTGCCATTGCGATGGCTTTATACTTGTACCAAAGCGAATTACATGATGAAGAAAATACTGTTTTAACCATTCATAAAGTATCCAGAAACTATTCTCCGTGGAGTTCAAAAATTTATACACTTAGAAAATCACCTCGTTAATAATTAAGCGAAATGAAAAAATTCAAATTCACCATAAACGGTAATCAATACGAGACCGAAATTCTCAACGTTGAAGACAATGTTGCCGAAGTAGAAGTAAACGGAACTTTGTATAAAGTTGAAGTTGACAAAACCCTGAAGGCTGAAAAAACTCCGAAACTGGTTCGTCAGGTGGTAGTTCCTTCAACCGACAGCCATCCTTCGGTTGCAAAAACGAGTAGCCCCGCTGGACCAAAAGGTGCCGGAAGCATCAAATCACCGTTACCCGGTGTTATCCTTGAAATGTATGTCAGAGAAGGAGATATCGTAAAGATGGGGCAAAAACTGCTGATGTTGGAGGCCATGAAAATGGAAAACAACATTGAAGCCGACAAAGCCGGTAAAGTGGTATCAATCCTGAAAAATAAAGGTGACAGCGTTATGGAAGGCGATGTGTTAATTATTATAGGAGATTAAGACATGGGTACATTTTTTGATTTTATTATAGAACATCTTTCGCAATTCCTTCATTTTACTGCCTTTGCGAACATGACTTTTGGTCATGTTATTATGATCTGCATTGGATTGGTCTTTATATACCTGGCTATTGCAAAAGAGTTTGAGCCCATGTTGCTGATCCCAATTGGCTTCGGTATATTGGTTGGAAATGTGGCATTCGCCCCCGGTTATCAGATTGGTGTTTACGAATCTGGCAGCGTGCTGAATTACCTGTATTTTGGAGTGCTTCAGGGTATTTACCCTCCTCTGATCTTCCTTGGAATTGGGGCAATGACCGACTTTTCGGCATTGATATCAAATCCAAAACTGATTCTGATCGGCGCTGCCGCTCAATTAGGTATTTTTGGAGCTTATTGCAGCGCTCTGGCATTGGGCTTTAGCCCAACCGAGGCAGGTGCGATTGGAATTATTGGTGGTGCCGATGGTCCGACGGCTATCTTCCTTTCGTCGAAACTTGCTCCCGATTTGATGGGTGCTATTGCCATTGCTGCTTATTCATATATGGCGCTTGTTCCCGTGATTCAACCTCCGGTCATGAAGTTGTTGACCTCCAAAAAGGAACGTTTAATCCGTATGAAACCTCCCCGTTCGGTTTCTAAAGTGGAGAAAGTGATCTTTGCTATTGCAGGTATGTTGCTCACTACATTTATTGTACCCAGTGGCTTACCTCTTTTGGGGATGCTTTTCTTCGGAAATCTATTGAAAGAAAGTGGAGTAACGAAACGTTTGGCAGATACAGCCAAAGGCCCGATGATCGACATTGTAACCATTCTGATCGGTTTGACTGTTGGAGCTTCCACCCAAGCGACAACTTTCCTGACACTAAAATCAGTAGGCATATTCATGCTTGGAGCTGCATCATTTGTAATTGCAACTTTTGGTGGTGTTATGTTTGTTAAAATCATCAACCTGTTCCTGAAAGAAGGAAACAAGATGAATCCGCTGATCGGAAATGCCGGGGTTTCTGCTGTGCCCGACAGTGCCCGTGTTTCGCAGGTTGTTGGTTTGGAATATGATAAAACGAACCACCTGCTGATGCATGCCATGGGACCAAACGTTGCCGGAGTAATCGGTTCGGCTGTTGCCGCCGGTATCCTGCTAAGTTTCCTTGCATAAAAAATTTCAATACTAAAATTTAAGAAGAGGTTGCCGATAGTTTCGGCAACCTCTTCTTTGTAATTATTAACAAATGAACCAATTACTTTAACATCATTTAAGAATTATTTTGCGTGAAACTCATTTTCCCGGCTTATCTTTGTGGTACATTTTTTTTCATAAGTTTAGGTTTAGTTAGGTTAGTTAGTTTAAGAGAGAAAAGGTAGGACTGAGGTTCTACCTTTTTGTTTTTCTACCCGGTTCATGCTTGAAAAATTAAAATGCATCTATCATTCCGGAATCATTCAAGCCTTATCCATTTTTATTTGATAATTATATTAACAGATATCAAAATACCAATATTATCAGGTCTTTTCAATGTTACCAGTACATTAACAACACCTCAACAAATGGACAAATCGTCTGAAGTGTTCGTAAATTTGCATCGTAATTAAGTGACGTAATAATGAGGGTATTGATTAAAATTCACAAAAGAGAAGAATGGTTATCCCAACAGAAATCACTTACGCAGCTTAATCCTGAATTGCCAATTAATCTGTTCCTTATTTTTCATTTTTCATTTTCCCTTTGGCAGGCATTTCTGCTCTAAATTTATAATAGCTGATTGCCCCTATTTTCCCTTGGTCAATCCTGCAAAAATACATCTGAAATTTTAGTTAAAAGATACACCTCCAATATTTTTTACAGGGTATTTAATCATTCGGAACAGATTCGGACGAATATTGTATAATCATTTCCCAACACCATAAACTTATTAAACAATTAAATTAAATTTAAAACACAACATCATGAATGCAAGTTATTTTGTTTTAACAGCAATAGTATTAGCTTTTGCAACAGGTTTATTCGTTGCCTCCATTATTTGGATCCTTAAATGGTTTCTTATGCCAAAGGAAAATATTATCACTTCAGTTAAGTCAATTCACTTTCTGCACATTTTCACAGCAGCGAACATGAAAAATTTCGGATTGAACCCCAACGAAATACCATTACCGGTTATTGAAGATTTAGGAAATAAAGAACTATACAAGTTTAATCATGGACAAAATTGATTTAGGTTCCTTATTTCAGGGAATAGGAACTTTATTTTCCGGAGGAACTGCCTTATTGATGACCCGGGTTGGATTAATTGCCCTTGGTTTATTTCTGGTATATCTCGGGAAAAAGAAAATCCTGGATCCTTTGCTGATGATTCCTATGGGGCTGGGAATGGCTACAATTAATTCAGCAGTTCTGATTCTTCCGGGTGGCAAACAAGGCAATTTGTTTGTCGATCCGATGGTTACCGACCCAACTGAGCTTTTTAACGTTCTTCAGATCAACTGGCTGCAACCGATTTACACCTTTACTTTCTCAAATGGTTTGATAGCCTGTTGTATTTTCATGGGAATCGGCGTTTTGCTTGATGTCGGATTAATGCTTCGACGTCCTTTTCTCAGTATATTCCTGGCCTTGTTTGCCGAAATGGGCACATTTGCCGTAGTCCCGATAGCCTCAGCAATGGGCATGAGCATGAACGACAGCGCCTCTATTGCTATGGTTGGCGGTGCTGACGGACCAATGGTTTTATTTACGTCCATGATTCTTTCGAAAGAACTCTTTGTGCCGATCACAATTGTTGCTTACTTATATCTGGGATTTACTTATGGGGCATATCCTTATCTGATTAAACTACTGGTTCCGCGACGTATCAGGGGAATTCAACCACCACCACCAAAGAAGGTTTACGCAATCAGTTCATCGCAGAAACTGCTGTTTGCTGTCGTAATGTGTGTTGTTCTTTCATTATTGTTTCCTGTAGCATCACCACTTTTCTTTTCGTTGTTTCTCGGAGTAGCGGTAAAAGAAGCTGATATTCAGCCTGTAGTTGAGTTCATTAAAGGCCCGTTACTTTACGGATCAACCTTCTTTTTAGGACTTTTACTTGGAATACTTTGCGAAGCACATCTGATTATGAATCCTAAAATTCTTCCATTACTTCTGCTTGGTATTCTGGCATTACTCATTTCAGGGGTTGGTGGATTATTGGGAGGTTATATCATTTATTGGTTCTCTGGTGGTAAATTTAATCCGGTAATAGGAATTGCCGGGGTAAGTTGTATTCCAAGTACGGCGAAAGTAGCTCAAAGAGCTGTATCAGAAGTAAATCCGAAAGCGATCATACTTCAGGATGCTTTGGGTGCCAGCATTTCAGGAGTTATTACAACTGCCATTATTACTGGATTGTATGTAACATTGATTCCGTTATTTACTTAGAAAAAATCGATACATTCAACTTCAAGAATAAAACCCGGTTAGATTTTTATTTATATGGAATTGCAGTTCTAAAAAAACATGAACCCTTTGTATAACAGGGAGTTCATGTTTCTTTTATTTCCCGATGGAAACCCTGAATATTTTCTTATTCCAGGCTTCAAACTTATTGGTGGTCAGAAAAGTGAGTTGTTTCCTTTCATCGTTTTTGATCCAGATAACCGAAGGATCGGTTGGATCAGCTTTGGTTTTGACGCCTCCGGCTACTGAAATCTGAACCAGTGAACCATTGTTGACTTCAAAATAGAATGGTTTCAAATCTGCATTTTCAGAAATGGTAAGCTGACTGGGAGGCAGTACCACTTCAGGAGCAGTTTCTTCATACATAAAACGCGCGCCATAGCCGACTATAGTATCCATCCATTGGTTCAGGGTTTTGTAATTATCGAGTTCAGGTTCATGCCCAAGTCCGGCAAGCGAAACTAATTGATTACGGATCCCGAGAATTTTCAACCGATCGTGAATCAATTTTGAACCATACATTTTATCTACCATCAACCTATTGATCATCATTGCATTCCGGAACGGATAATCCGTCTCGTAAGGTACAATTTCGTCGGCAGTACCGTGAATCGATATAACCGAAATTTTTTCATCCTTGTCGATAATATCTAAATCGGCAACTGCCCCCCATAAATTGGCAACTGCCTTAATGGTAAACTTTTCGGTGTATTTGTTTCCCGATTCTTCAATCTTAGTCAACCGGCCTTCCTTGTTCGCTTGCTTAATACGTTCAGGCCGTTCATCATTGTCCATAAATGCCACACTCAGCGAAGCTACACCACCAGCGCTGGTTCCTCCAACATATACCTGATTGGGATCAATTCCCAGTCCTTTTGCATTGTGCGCAAGATAACGAAGGGCTGCATGAGCATCCTGAACAGCGCGGTAAGCGCTCAATTCGATATCGCTTGGAAGCAACTTAAAACCCAGACGGTAATCAATTGAAGCCACCACATAGCCACGTTTGGCAAATGAGGTTGCGAGTGCTTGTTCGGCAGCCGATTCCTTGCTTCCAATATAAAATGCACCTCCGTGAATAAGCATCACCAAAGGTCTGTTTTTGAAAAGATCAGTTTTAGGATAGTAAATATCCAATTTCAAATCAAGCAATTCCGGATCATTGAAAGCCTTGACCAAACCCTTACTTAAAGTGGTAATGTAAGGATCGTCGGAATAGGGTGAACGTGTCCAGTATCCTTTGGCCTTTCCGTATAAAAGATCGCTCTTGACTTCCACTCCGTTGAATATTTCTTCCTTATAACGATCAGTAGGTTTAACAACTAATTCCTGACGACGGACGAAGTTCAGGGCCGCCTTTTGCCGCCAGAAAAAGAACCGCTTTTTCTTGTTCAGGAGCAAAAGTGTTCCTGAAAAATTATCAGAGCTGATTCCGGGCGATTTCATGATCCCGAGATACAAATCTGATTGAAAAATCAGACGTGAACCTGTTTTTCCCAAAGAAAAGGAATGGCTTTCTTCAACTGCTTTTCCACGGTTCTGTATAAAATAGCCTTTTGTTATTCCTGAATTAGAATCCACCACAACCAGGACAATCTTATCGTTTCCAATTTTACCATCATAAGTTCCTTTTTCAGGGTAATTATTACCATTAACAGGTTGAATTTCAGCACCAGAAAACAACCACAACATGATCGAAAATAATAAGTAAAATCGCATATCTTTTTAATAATTTGTTCTATTCAATAATTAATTGCAGGCAAGTTTCACCCGAACAATTTACAAATTTAGGTTTAATACTTCTACATGGCATAACTTGCTCGTAAAAAGCATTTTCTTAACTGATAA
This sequence comes from Bacteroidales bacterium, assembly GCA_038248385.1. Lineage (GTDB taxonomy): Bacteria > Bacteroidota > Bacteroidia > Bacteroidales > Prolixibacteraceae > Aquipluma. The sequence goes on along the minus strand of JBBRXN010000015.1, from coordinate 5,900 downwards.
TTTAATACCTTTTTTCTATCTTCCGCCGTTAATAAAATTTCGAATATGAGGTATCTTTTATGTCTCAACCTATTTATTGGGATTTTGCTTGTTTCCCTTATCAGGGACCATCCTGGGTTTTCCTCCTCTACAAATAAAGACAAAGGAATCAGTTATTTTGAAAGTACTTCAAATCCCCCATTATCAGCCATTGAGGATTCGATTTGCATCACCCTGATACTTCAATGCGACCATCCGGCCCAACTGAAAAAACGATTTGGCGTTCATATTATTGCCGGAAATTCATTTAATTCGAAGTCGTTGGAATACTGGTCAAACAATGGTTACAGTTCTTTTGTTAAAAGTACCAGCTTGTTTTCGCTGGCAAACCTTTCGCAATCATGGTTGAAAGTTTTCCTGATTTGAATAGAAAGGCGTCATTTAAATTTCCTTCAGTATCACAAATAATTCATTGATTATTTTTTCAGGACTAACAATTTTTAATAATTCAACTTAAAATTCACTGATATGATTCTTAACCAAATTATACCTTCAATTTTTGGTATCCGGCCCGAATTTATTCTTTTTGCACTTACGCTTTTGGGAGTCGCCCTGTTCCACCGTTACACACTATTCGTCGCCCTCATTGGACTAGCCACTATACTTGCATTTAAATTCATTTTTATTCCATCGTTCAATCTTAGTGAACATTTATTTGGTCATGTCGCGTTTACTGATCAAATATTACACAAGGAAATGAGGATCGGTGAATGGAGTACACTTCTTAATCTCCTTGGTCTGTTGATTGGATTTGCTGTTCTGTCAAGGCAATTCGAACAATCCAGAATTCCGGAGTACTTGCCTGAATTACTTCCGAACGATTGGAAAGGTCCGCTCGTTCTTTTAATTGCTGTCTTCGTACTTTCGTCATTCCTCGACAATATTGCGGCTGCATTGATTGGCGGAACTGTCGCAATGGTTGTATTTAATCACAAAGTTCATCTGGGCTACATTGCTGCCATTGTTGCGGCGAGCAATGCCGGCGGTTCGGGCAGCGTTATCGGCGATACCACTACTACCTTAATGTGGATCGAAGGCGTTTCTCCATTCAATGTTATTCATGCCTATATCGCGGCATTTTCAGCATTGGCTTTTTTCTCTGTGTTCGCTTCTATTCAGCAACATAAATATCAGCCTATACAGAAAGATGCAAAATCGGATGTTGTAATTGACTGGACACGGTTAGGAATTGTTGCACTGATCTTATTACTGACAATTGCCACCAACGTATTTTTTGACTTTCCGGCACTCGGAGTTTGGATTGCCATCGGGATTGGTTCCTTCATCCGGCCAACCGACTGGAAAGAAGCAAAATACGCTATCAGTGGTTCTATATTCCTGATTTCGCTGGTAAGTTGTGCATCACTTATGCCAGTCGAAGAGCTACCGTTAGCATCGTGGCATACCACCTTTTCACTAGGATTTATTTCAGCTGTTTTCGATAACATTCCGCTTACCAAACTGGCTCTTGAGCAGAACGGCTACGATTGGGGAATGCTTGCCTATTCAGTTGGTTTCGGCGGATCGATGATCTGGTTTGGATCATCAGCAGGAGTTGCCATTTCAAGTAAATTCCACGAATCAAGATCAGTTTTCAACTGGATAAAATCGGGCTGGCACGTGATTGTAGCTTACATTCTCGGATTTTTTGTTTTGTTATTCGTTTTGGGCTGGGAGCCACAAACTTTTACAAAGAAATATGATCAGACAAACAACAAGCAATCCACTGATCAGCAAGCTCCTGCTCCCGCTCCTACACGATAATAATAGATTATAAAATCACCGGGTTTATTGGCTTTCAGAAAAATTGAAGGCCGATAAATCCGTTTTGTTTGACTTAAAATTTGTATCCTTGTAAACCTATTAACTAAAACAATAAATCATGCAAAAGCTTACTTCAGTAATTTGCCTGCTCCTGATGATGGTCTTTTCAGGAATTGCACAGGACAACAAAATCAACGTACTTGTATTCTCTAAAACATCAGGATTCAGGCACAATTCCATTTCTTCAGGACTTAAAATGATGAGTGACCTGGCTCAGGAAAGAAAATGGGTATTGACTGCAACAGAAAATGCGGAATTGTTTACTCCTGAATTTCTGAAAACGTTTGATGTGGTGGTATTTCTGAATCCAACACTGGAAGTTTTGAATGACCAACAGCAAAAGAATTTTGAAGCGTTTATGAACACAGGCAAAGGATTTGTCGGTATTCATGCTTCGGCCGACTGCGAATACGATTGGGCATGGTATGGTAATCTGAATGGCGCATTTTTCAAAACCCATCCGAAAGGCCAAACCGGAACCGTGATCTTTGAAAACACCGACCACCCATCAATGTTACCATTTAAAGGAATGGAATCTTACCGTACCTTCGATGAATGGTACACTTTCAAAGAAAACCCAAGGGCAAAAGTTACAGTATTGGCCCGACTGGACGAAACTTCACTGGATGCAGAAACGATGAAAGATGAAAAATGGAAGATGGGAGACCACCCGCTGATCTGGTATCAGGAAATGGGCAAAACACGCTCCTTCTACACCGTTTTCGGGCATACACCGGAAGCTTTTCAGGATCCGAAAGTAAAAGAACACATCGGTTGCGCTGTTGATTGGGTAGCAAAAAGGAATTAGTTGACAGTCGCAGTTTAAAGTCACAGTTAACAGAAAGTTTGTCGGTTCTCAAAAAAATTTCAAATAAAAAGCCATCATGTTTCCGTGACGGCTTTTTATTTTTCTTATTTTTTGGTTAGAATCCACTGACATTCAAACGGCCACCGGTAACACATTTTCCGGTTAAAGAAGGAGTCGCAATCACACTACCCAAAATAGCATTTTTAATTTGGGCGGCAGATGTCCCGGTATTTGAGGCGGCATATAAAGCTACAGCGCCTGTAACATGCGGGGTAGCCATAGAAGTTCCACTATAGCTGGCATAACTGCTAACAATTTTATTACCCGATTTTTTCGGAACTGTTGACCAAATACCCGAACCTGGAGCACCCAAATCGACTTTGGTAGCGGCATAATTAGAGAAACTGGATAAAGCTCCGGTGGATGTTATAGAGGCAACAGCTATAATATTGGCATTCGGATATCCCGACGGATAACTGGTACTAGTTTCGGTATTTAGGCCATCATTTCCTGCAGCAGCAACGAAAAGAATATTTGCAGCATTTGCTCTTTCAATTGCATCCTGTAATCCTTGTGAAAAACCACCTCCGCCCCATGAATTATTGGTGGCAACTATATTGACTCCTCTTGTTTTTAGCCCTGTAAAATAATCAACCGCTTTGATGGCATTGGCTGTGATCCCACCTCTGGTGCCCAGAAACTTGGCATCCAGTAATTTCACATTCCAGCAAACACCGGCAACACCTTTAGCGTTACCGCCAACAGCACCGATTGTTCCGGCCACATGGGTGCCGTGGTCATCATTTACACCGTCAAATACGGTATTGTTGTTTCCATCGAAGTCCCAGCCATAAACATCATCAACATAACCGTTACCATCGTCATCAATGCCATTTCCGGCAATTTCGCCGGGATTTGTTCCGGCATTGGCAGCAAGATCCTCATGAGTGAACATGTAGCCTTCGTCGATGATCCCAATATATACAGTATTTGATCCGGTATGCCCAGCGGCCCAGGCTTCCCCAGCCTGACTACCAAATTGATTGGCAGGAGTAGTAGCATCGCCATACATACCCCACAAAGACCCATTGGTATAATAGGTATCATTTGATACAGCTGTGTGCTGATACACGTAATTGGGCTCAGCATACAAAACTTCTGTCAATCCCCTGGCTTTTGCAATGGCATCAAATGCCTGAAGAGAAGTGCTAAGGAGTAAAACCCCTTGTTTATCTCCACTGCTTTTCATGGCATTGGTATGAATTTTCTCTTTCACCTTGCCATTGATCTTCACAAGCGCTGCATTCTGAGCTTCAGCACTCACATCATCTTTAAACTTAATAATCACTTCATTAGGCACTATTTCAAAATCTTTTTGGTGGACTGGTGCAATTGAAGCACTTTTCAGGTTTTGATCATTCAATTTGAGGTCATCCTTTTGCAAACAACCGAAAATCACTATACCGACAATACTTACAGCGAACAGTACATGTAAATTTCTCAAAAATCTTCGTTTTTAAGGATTAATATTAGATCAGTAACATTTTTTATTTAAAAAAGTTCTGACCAATTTGGTTGGAATAGGCAACTTTGAGTGGAAGAAAATTGTAAAATTAAATATGAGCCGTAAGGATTGTCCAATATGCTGACAGAGTTTTTTAACTTACTGACAGAGAATTAAACAGGATGTTTAAAATTCTGATTTAAAAAGACTTTGTTACCTTCATGCCATTCATTTTCATCCTGAATATGAATTAAATTTCATTTTCAATGCCGTCGATGCTGAGCGGATTGCAGGTGATCACAAAAACAATATTCAGGAATATGAGCTTGTTTTAGTCGGGCCAAATGTTTACGTCTAACTTTGGGATTTGAACCATGGAATTCGTAACTTACTTAATCCCCGAAATTGATTCGCTGTTGAGGATCGTCCGGCTGTTGCTCAAAATAAATTTCCACCATCCGGTCGATGGTCATTAGACATTTTCCGCAGCTTGTTCCAGCTTTTGTTGCATGTTGAATATCATGAGTTGAACGCGCACCTTTTTTAAGTGCCGTCAAAATTTCGTTTTCCGCAACCATATTACAGACACAAACCAAAATTCTACTCATATTTGAATTGGCTGAAAGTTCGTCTTTCAGGAAACGAACTTATTTTCAACAAACAATTTGATACTGCGATAAACATCAATAATCTGATCACGCTTGGGCAGCGTTTCATAAATTTTCTGGATATATTGTTTTTCACTCATGATCCTGAAGGTGTATTTGAAATTCAGGTCGAAAGCCATTGATAACAACAATAATTTATAATCGTTCATGCTTTTTATATCTTCAACCGCTGCAGTTTTCCCGGCCAGAACGCTTTTTATTATTTTTTCCGAAACTTCTGCACTTCTATTCAGGTCAACAGTAATAATCGGCTGAATACCATATTTTTCCTTAAAAAAACGATACGAAGAATCATAAATATCCAATTTATCGGCATCACGAAGCAAGCGGGCAAATAAAGTCTGTTGCTCATTGTCAAGTTTTGGCAATTTTAATTTGTTGTGATTTTCAACCGATCTGAGAATAACTAACTGGATATCTGCCGCCAAGGTTTGGAAAAATTCCATTTGTTGAATAATCTTCGTCGAAACAGTAGCATGATCACGCTGAATAACCAAAGCATCAGCGTTTTTTGTAATCAATGAAGCTTTGCCGATATCATGAAAAAGAGCAATAATCGTGGCTAATCCTTTTTCTTCCTCCGTCTGCAAAACAACGTTCGCCAATAAAAGCGAATTGCTCACAACCCGCAGGGAATGTGCCCGTATATCTTCCAATTTATGTTGGTTCTCAGGCGAATCAATCGTCAGTGATTGGAAATATCCATCAAATTCAATGCGGCAATCTTTCAGCATTATCTCTGTGATCATATAGCAAATTTAAGAGCTTCAAAAGTAGTACAATTATTTTGTTTAAACAGGCCAATTAAATTCAAGTTTTACTATTTTTGTCGTCGCTGAATTAAATCGGTCCTATAGTTCAATGGATAGAATGTAAGATTCCGGTTCTTATGATCTGGGTTCGAATCCCGGTAGGATCACTGAAAATCTAAAAATCCTTCAAAGTCGCTGATTTTGAAGGATTTTTTTTGGTTCGATAATTCCAATATAACGGATCAAGATTTTACAATTCATTGATATACATTGGATTATTCGGTTCGAGTACCATTATGGATTTC